>NZ_JAUOQH010000001.1 GCF_030547075.1 Alteromonas sp. 1_MG-2023
ACTGCCGATGGCGATGGTAACTGGAGTGTGACGCCTAATACGCCGTTAGGCGATGGCGTAGAGGTAACGGCAACTGCTACCGATGAAGCAGGCAATGAAAGTGCTTCAACTTCAGAGACAGTTAATGCTGCGGCACCTGGGGTCACCTTCAATGATGTCACCACGAATGACACTACCCCTGAATTGACGGGAACGGTAACCGATCCAACAGCCACGGTAGTAGTGAACATAAACGGCAATAACTACACCGCCACCAACAATGGCAACGGTACCTGGACACTGGCCGACGATGTGGTAGCCACATTGGCGGAAGATAGTTATACCGCTACGGTAATAGCAACCGATACTGATAATAATGCCGCGAGTTCAAACGGCTCCGTAGTGATTGATACTAGCGCACCAGCCGCTCCAGTGGTTAATGCCGGAAACGGTACAGAAATTATAGGTACTGCCGAAGCCGGTGCATTAGTTAGTATTGATGTAAACGGTGACGGTACACCTGATTACACCGTGACTGCCGATGGTGATGGTAACTGGAGTGTAACACCTGATACGCCGTTAGCCGATGGTGTTGAAGTAACAGCGACAGCTACTGATGAAGCTGGTAATGAAAGCCTACCAGGCACAGATACCGTCGATGCCGCTGCCCCTGACGCCCCAGTAGTGAATGCTGGCAACGGTACAGAAATTACTGGTACTGCCGAAGCCGGTGCATTGGTTAGCATTGATGTAGACGGTGACGGTACGCCTGATTACACCGTTACCGCCGATGGCGCTGGCAACTGGAGTGTGACGCCTGATACCCCATTGGCTGATGGCGTAGAGGTAACGGCAACTGCTACCGATGAAGCAGGCAATGAAAGTGCGCCAACTGCAGATACTGTTGATGCCGCTGCCCCTGACGCCCCAGTGGTCAATGCTGGCAACGGTACAGAAATTATAGGTACTGCCGAAGCCGGTGCATTAGTTAGTATTGATGTAAACGGTGACGGTACACCTGATTACACCGTGACTGCCGATGGTGATGGCAACTGGAGTGTGACGCCTGATACGCCGTTAGGCGATGGCGTAGAGGTAACGGCAACTGCTACCGATGAAGCAGGCAATGAAAGTGCGCCAGCGTCAGATACCGTTGATGCTGCTGCACCTGACGCCCCAGTGGTGAATGCAGGCAATGGCACCGAGATCACAGGTACTGCCGAAGCCGGTGCGTTGGTTAGCATTGATGTAGACGGTGACGGTACGCCTGATTACACGGTTACCGCCGATGGCGATGGTAACTGGAGTATAACGCCTGATACCCCGTTAGCCGATGGTGTTGAAGTAACAGCCACAGCTACTGATGAAGCAGGCAATGAAAGTGCACCAGCTTCAGATACCGTTGATGCCGCTGCACCTGACGCACCAGTGGTGAATGCTGGCAATGGCACCGAGATCACAGGTACTGCCGAAGTTGGCGCCTTAGTTAGCATTGATGTAGACGGTGACGGCACACCAGATTACACCGTTACCGCCGATGGCGATGGTAACTGGAGTGTGACGCCTGATACCCCGTTAGCCGATGGCGTAGTGATAACGGCAACTGCCACCGATGAAGCTGGTAATGAAAGCCTACCAGGCGCAGATACCGTCGACGCCGCTGCCCCTAACGCCCCAGTGGTGAATGCTGGCAATGGCACCGAGATCACAGGTACTGCCGAAGTTGGCGCCTTAGTTAGCATTGATGTAGACGGTGACGGCACACCAGATTACACCGTTACCGCCGATGGCGATGGTAACTGGAGTATCACCCCTGACACCCCATTGGCTGATGGTGTTGAAGTGACAGCCACAGCTACTGATGAAGCAGGCAATGAAAGTGCGCCAGCTTCAGATACTGTTGATGCCGCAGCCCCTGCAGCACCAGTAGTAAATGCTGGCAATGGCACCGAGATCACAGGTACTGCCGAAGCCGGTGCATTAGTTAGCATCGATGTAGACGGTGACGGTACACCTGATTACACCGTGACGGCCGATGGCGCGGGTAACTGGAGTGTAACGCCTGATACCCCGTTAGCCGATGGCGTCGTGATAACGGCAACTGCCACCGATGAAGCAGGCAATGAAAGTGCGCCAACTGCAGATACTGTTGATGCCGCTGCACCTGACGCCCCAGTCGTGAATGCTGGCAACGGTACAGAAATTACAGGTACTGCCGAAGCCGGTGCATTAGTTAGCATCGATGTAGACGGTGACGGTACGCCTGATTACACCGTGACGGCCGATGGCGATGGTAACTGGAGTGTGACGCCTGATACCCCATTGGCTGATGGTGTTGAAGTGACAGCCACAGCTACCGATGAAGCAGGTAATGAAAGTGCGCCAGCTTCAGATACTGTTGATGCCGCTGCACCTGACGCACCAGTGGTGAATGCTGGCAATGGCACCGAGATCACAGGTACTGCCGAAGTTGGCGCCTTAGTTAGCATTGATGTAGACGGTGACGGCACACCTGATTACACGGTTACCGCCGATGGCGATGGTAACTGGAGTATCACCCCTGACACCCCATTAGCCGATGGTGTTGAAGTAACAGCGACAGCTACTGATGAAGCAGGCAATGAAAGTGCGCCAGCTTCAGATACTGTTGATGCCGCTGCACCTGACGCCCCAGTAGTAAATGCTGGCAATGGCACCGAGATCACAGGTACTGCCGAAGTTGGCGCCTTAGTTAATATTGATGTAGACGGTGACGGCACACCTGATTACACCGTGACGGCCGATGGCGCGGGTAACTGGAGTGTCACGCCTGATACCCCGTTAGCCGATGGCGTAGAGGTAACGGCAACTGCCACTGACGAAGCAGGCAATGTTAGTGCACCAGCCTCAGATACCGTTGATGCTGCTGCACCTGATGTGACCATCAATGATGTCACCACTAACGACACTACCCCTGAATTATCGGGAACAGTTGACGATCCAAATGCCACCGTTGTAGTGACCATAAACGGCAATAACTACATCGCCACCAACAATGGCAACGGTACCTGGACACTGGCCGACGATGTGGTAGCGACATTAGCCGAAGATAGCTATACCGCGACGGTAACAGCTACCGACCTAGAAAATAACAGCGCTTCTGATAACGGCACTGTGGTAATTGATACCAGTATTGATGGAAATAACAACGGACAAACCGTTACCTTCGATAGTATCACCAACGATTCAGGGGTGAACGGTGACTTTATCACTAGCGATAGCACATTAATCTTTAGCGGTACGGTGGACATTGATGATAACACTACGTTAACCGTGAATGTTGATGGTACTGATTACACCTTTGGCATTGCACCTGAACTCACCATCGATGGCAGTGGTAATTGGAGTCTCGATTTATCGGGTACCTCTTTACCTGCAGGAACATACCCTGTTATTGCCACCGTTACCGATGAAGCAGGTAATTCTGCCAGCACCACCAGCCAAGATGTGGTCATACAAGTCATTGATGCCATCAATGATGGCAACGCTATTGATATGGGTGAGCCAGTTGTAACCGTGAACCCACCAGAAACAACTAGTGACGTACAAGTTATTGGATTGGTGGAATCAACTGGCGGTGTAGATGCCAGCGCCACCTTTACGGTTTCGCCCGATAATGTAGGCGAAGTACTTATTGAGGTAGACCAGATTTCACTTGTCGCCGTTGCCGATGCTTACATTGTTGAGGTTTACGATGAAAACGGTGAACTTGTCTATCAAGGGGTTAGCGCAGACTCGCAATTAGTCGATGTGGGCGGATTAGATATCTTCAATGTTTCTGGTGATGAAACCATCTCAATATCGCTAAGTGGTCTGGATGCAGGTAACTATAGTGTGGTGGTTCGCAACGACGAAAATATACTTGAAGAGCTACTAGATGGTGACGGAAATGGAGATATTAGCCTTGTCGAACTCGGTAGCGCGGGCGTGGTGCTTGGGCCAGATAACCAAGAAGTTGTCCTTGATACTGTTGAAGCAACTTTAAACGGCGGTATTTTAGGTATTCCTATTGGCAGTGTGGGTACCCTAGTAAGGGGGGCTTTAGAGACAATACTGGAGACGACTACCATCATTGGGGCCGGTGACCTTGTTGGCGCTTTAACTGCTCCCCTTGACGCTCTCGGTTTAACAGGCTTCCTAGATGATATTTTAAGTGTGATTGCCGATGTGTTACTCAGCAATACCTTAACCTTACTGCAAGACACTGATATTACCACCACAGTTACCGAATACACCTACACGGGTGAAACGGTAGCACAAGGTAATTTAATTGATGGAGATTCTGGCGGTGTGGGCGCTGACACTATTCTTGATGGTGCCCAAGTCACATTTGTTATCAATGCAGAAGGTGAAAGTGTTAGCGTTCCTGCTACAGGCACCACAACAATTCAAGGCGAATATGGTGTATTAGAAATTGCTGCAGATGGCACCTATACCTATACCGCAGATGGGGACCGTAGTGCTATTGGCCAAGATGAGGTGTTTAACTACACCCTATCTGACGGGGAAACCTCTGACATTGCCACTCTTACTATTACCATTTCGGGAAGCGACTTCCCACCTGTTGTTGCACAGAACGACAGCAACGATATGGATTTAGGTGCTCAAACCGCTATTGTGAATGCTCCTGTCACAGACAGCGATACGCAAGTACTAGGCTTAGCCGAAGGTTCACCTGCGGCGGGCTCTCCAATGGCAAGTACAACCCTGACTGTAGATGAAGGCTACTTTGGTGAAGTGGTGGTAGAAGTGAGCCAAACCGCTCTGGTTGCTGTTGCCGATGCATATAGTGTTGAAATTATTGATGCAGAGGGTAATGTCGTTGCCACAGCGATGACACCAGACAACCCATTAGTTGGCGACGTAGCAGGCATAAACTTAATAGGTGTTACCGGTGACAACACTTTAGTTGCAACTTTCTCAGGGCTTCCTGCTGGCGACTACACAGTAGTGGTACGCAATGATGAAAGCGCGCTTGAATCTTTATTCGATCAAGATGGTGATGGTTCTATTACCCTGACAGAGTTGGGTGATGATGGCGTAGTGCTAGGTGAAGAAAACCAAGACGTTGTGCTGACAGCAGTCGAAGATGCACTTAACGGCAGTAATGCCAGCGTATTAGGTTCTCTTGGCTTAGGTACTGTAGTACGAGCGTTAATTCTAGAGCCTGCATTGGGCACAGCGGATTCACTCGGCGCTGGTGACTTGGTAAGCACTATCACCACTGGCTTAAACGCATTTGGTTTAGCTTTATTAATAGATGATGTACTTGATGTAGTTGCAGCAGCGCTACTAAGTAACACCCTCACGTTACTGCAACAAACAGATGTCACGTCAACACTTACCGAATACGCGTTTGACGGCAGCACTACAACATCGGGAAATGTTATAGATGCTAGCAACAGCGGTGATGTTAGCGATAGCATTGTTCAAGGCGGGGTAGTGACACAAGTTACCCATACCAACGGCGAGGAAGTAACCGTGTTAGGTAGCGATGCTGCGGGGGTTACTATCTCAGGTAACTTTGGTGACTTAACCATCTATGAAGACGGCAGTTACACCTATGTCGCTAACGGGGTACGGGATGGTTTAGGTGATACTGATAGCTTTAGCTACACCATTTCAGATGGGACTAATACGTCTACTGCGAACCTCAACTTTAACCTATCAGGGCAAGGGGTATCGGCAGACTCGGCCCGTGCTGAATTAACTTACGACTTTGTTTCAGACACTGGCCCTAGTGAACTAGATGCGCTTTCTCATAGTTATTTATTAGGGGTGGGGGGCAGCTTTAGCGATACCAGCAGTACGTTTGCCGTCGCTACAGACACGACTCAAGATATTACGTTAAACGTTGATAATGGTAGCCTGCTGTCACTGGTTTCAAGCCTTACTGTTACTGTAGAAAAGTTTGAAAACGGAGTATGGGAAGAGTATAGAGTTTTCCCAAGTGGCGAGCTTGTTAGCTTATTAGGCATTGATGGCGACACCGTGCTTACCGTTAACGGATTAAACGAAGGCTTGTACCGTTTGTCAATGAGCGGTACGACAGGCCTTGGCGTAGCCGGTAGTATTAGTGTAGACCTATCCTCTACCATCAACTACCTTGACCAGTTTGAAGTCAGCGGCGTACAAACCGCCACCGGAAATCTGTTCGAAAACGATGTGCTCTTTAACCCAACATACGATGTAACTGTATCTACTGACGGAACAAACTTCCAAGACGCTACGGGTGGCATTACGTTACTGGGTGATTACGGCACGTTGCAAATTGACGAAACAGGTGCTTACACCTATACACCAGACGGTTCCTTGAGTGTGTTTGGCGGTACATTAACCGATACCTTTATGTATAGTATCGAATATCCTGATGGCACCGTTGAACAAGCTGACTTTAATGTATTTGTCACGGCCTCAGGTGAAGGTGTACCAGTAGTAGAAACAAGTAACTCACCTGAAGCCATGGAAAATAGTTCATCAGAGTCGGTAAGTGCATCACAAAGCACAGAAACGGAAGCTACTGATGAACCCAAAGCGCCTAACGTTATTGAATTTAATGGGCAGTCTGAACAAACCGTCGAGTTAAACACTGATTCTCAAGTGGTGACATCTGAGAGCACATTGCCGGAAGATATAATTACCCTTCCAGAGGAAGACGATATTATTACCATCGGGCTGGAAACCGAAGTAACGATTGATACAGTAGATCTTGAGCTTCCACCGGAAGATTTGATTTTACCGTCGATAGAGGCTATTCCTTCAGATTCTGACAGCGATAGCACATCGGTAGCTGAGTCTGGGCCGGTGTCTGGTGATACTTCTAAAGAGAGTGACAGTAATATTGGTATTGCTACTCCGTCAGAGTCGGAAGTGCTTAAAACAGCAATTGATAAATTCCCGTCAACGGATATTTAATATAAACGTGATTTGAGCAAAAAGCCCTGATGCATAAAGCATCAGGGCTTTTTTTATTTACAAACTTGCGAAACTCACTGCTTACAATGTCTAATTATTCTATACGACAAACAAGCAGGTAAATTTTAAAACCTATACTATGAAACCTTCGGCACCTCATTGATTAATCAAAGGGTTTCGTATTTGATGGAACTACGTATAATAAACTCTCACTATGTTAGGTCCCCATAGTTTAATGGATAAAACAAGGCCCTCCTAAGGCTTAGATGTTGGTTCGATTCCAGCTGGGGACGCCACTACAAAAGGCTCAACTTCAAACTCTTCTAGTGTCAACGTCCCAGCTTAAATCAATATTATTGCCCCAAATAATCATCCAAAATATCTTGCCATTCATCTGTTTCGATTACTTTAAGTAACGCTGTATTAATTTTTTCTCTTTGGGCGCTGTTCTCTGGCAATGCAATAGCATAATCCTGACGCTCAATGACTTCAGGTAAAATAAGAATGCTGTCTTCATATTTACCTTTAGTTAAATACTGTAGAATGGGCTTATCGTAAACAAATGCATCTACTTTGCCCGATTCCAATTGTGATAAACCTTCCTCAACACTTTCAAGCCGTTTAAATCCGATATTCTCTCGTTGCAAAAACGCACTACTTGCAGAGCCGGACAAAGTAGCGACCCGAACATCGGGTAAATCTTCCACGCCTTTTACACTTGAAGATAACTGACTTACGGTAAGGCTTGTGGCTATCGCTGCGGTAAAACTACTGATAATAATTATGGCTGCGAACATCCAAATAAAGCCGATTACCCTGCCCCCTAATGTTACTGGTGCTTTATCGCCATAACCTACTGTGGTCATAGTGACTGCCGCCCACCAGAAACTCGCGCCCAGCCCTTTTTGCGTTGAGCCGCCAAACATATCAGCATTATGCTTTCTCTCAAATACCCAGAGTAACGCACCCACTGCTAGTAATAGACCACATAGTGCGGAAAGTGCGAGTAGGAATTCCCAGCTGAAAAAGCCTTTCACCGCTGACATCCACCGATTTCCTTCGCTAGGAACGGCAATAGCTAAACCGGTGGTATAGAAGGGGTGAGTAAAATCGATAACCGTTTCTCTTTGAGCATTTACGGTAAGGGCAGCAACCGATGCATCAAAACGCCCCTCTTTTACGCCATCAACCAATTCAACTAATGACGCTTCAGTGAATTCGTAGTCGGTACCCGTTAATTCAGCTATTTGTTTCCAGAGGGAAATGCTAATTCCTTCAAACGAGCCATCATCGTTCTTTATTACAAAGGGAGGCGCAACCTTGGTAGCAATAACCTGTTTCCCTTCAGCTTCATTTGTTTGCGCGACACTTGGCATCATGACACTCAAGCAACACACGATGACGCTCATTAACCGACTCGTTTTTTTCATACTTGTCCTTGATGTTTTATTTTTATCTAAAATAAACTTACGCTAATTATTCTGTTTGTAACCCGTCTATAAAATAGCTTCGTACTATGAAATACACGCACACTTGATAGTTTTGTACGACACTTATACATTTAAGATTAACCTATTGAGTTTGAGGATAGAATTTTTAGCAAAGAGCCCCACTTATTTTAAGTAATACACGCTTCAGGTAACCCACGTTTAGGTCAGCGGTAAAGTAGTATATGAGAACGAATACTTTCGAAGTAATGTCTCGCTAAGTGTTGGAGAGGACTATGACTGAAATTGAAACAAATGATGATTTACATACGTTCTTTGCTGAAATGCAGGATGTAAAACCTATTAAATCTTCTAATAAGGCCTTATTACACGATACAGAAAGCGCGCTCGCTGAAAAAAAGAGACGAGCAGCACGTCAACGTAGCGAACGGGAAAAGCTAAAAAGTCCGCTAAGTTTGGAAGGAGTGACACCAGTAAAGCCTGACGATTTCATTTTATTCCAACAACCAGGTATTCAAGATGGTGTGTTCAAAAAATTACGCATGGGTAAATACCCATTAGAAGAAACCCTTTCTCTAAGTGGCATGACGATTGAGCAAAGTAGAGACGCGCTGTACAACGCAATTACTGCATCGCATAAGCGGGGTGTACGAGCGTTGTTAATTAAGCACGGAAAAGGTGAAGACAGTAAACCCTTTCCAGCCTACAAGAAAAGCTTCGTCAATCACTGGTTGCTTGAATTAGAAGAAGTGATTGCTTATCACACTGCACAACCCATGCATGGCGGTTTTGCTGCGACGTATGTTTTATTGAAAAAGCATCCAGATCAGAAATTGATCAATAGAGAGAAAAATAGGAAAGGCTGATAGCCAAAGATATGCTAAATGAATTGGTAAAGCTGAGTGATTAACGCCAGTATCTAAGCATAGATACTGGCGTTAGAATTTCACTTTCAGACTACTTAACTGAAGACTGCACAACTAGCGTTGAAGTAACGTCGGCAGATTTAGCTGAACTGCTGAAAACAGCAGTAACAAACATCAGCACAACCGCTATGGCTACTCCGGTTAAGCCAAACCCTTTAGATGAACGATTCATTCGTCGTCTCTTGTTATCAACACCAACAATATATTTTGTTGGTACAACCCTTAACAAACTCCTGTAACCAGTCTGCAATCCCTGCATTGCACTACAATAGATCAGCGACTTATCGAAGACAAGCCCTCAGTACAAATTTTTGACACTTTGCCAATCTATTGACACGCTTAGTGCCCATTTAAACGAAAAAGTAGTGATAAGAACGTCTTACCCGCTACTTTTCCATTGTTTTGCTTATCCTACAAATCGACGAGCATTTCTGAAAATTCTCATCCATGCACCATCTTCTTGCCAATCATCAGGACGCCATGAGTTTGCCACTGCTCTAAACACACGTTCAGGGTGCGGCATCATAATGGTACTGCGTCCATCAGCTGAGGTTAAACCTGTAATACCTTCAGGCGAACCGTTCGGGTTCGCAGGGTATTGCATAGTAGGTTGGCCGTAGTTATCAACATAACGAAGTGCCACTTGCGATGCTACAGACGCTAATGCGCTGTCGCTTGCAAATTCAGCTTGGCCTTCACCGTGTGATACTGCAATTGGCATGCGCGAACCGGCCATGTCTTGCAACAACACAGAGGCAGACTTAGTCACTTCCACCATGGCAACACGGGCTTCGAAACGTGCCGATTGGTTTGCAACAAAGTGCGGCCAATGTTCGGTACCAGGAATAAGCGACTTCAAGTTAGATAGCATTTGGCAACCGTTACACACCCCTAAACTAAAGGTACTGTTTCGGTCAAAGAAGGCAGCGAATTGATCTCGTGCAACTTCGTTAAACAAAATTGATTTCGCCCACCCTTCACCGGCACCTAATACGTCGCCGTAAGAGAAACCACCACACGCGGCCAAGCCTGCGAAACTTTCCAAAGTCACTTTACCGGCCAAGATATCACTCATGTGTACATCAACAGCATTAAAACCAGCGCGGTTAAATGCAGCAGCCATTTCAAGATGCGAGTTCACGCCCTGTTCACGTAAGATGGCAACTTTAGGTTGCACACCTTTTACGATATAAGGTGCAGCAATATCTTCATTTACGTTATAGGTTAGCGCAGCATGTAAACCTGGATCGGCAGCATCTTGCTTAGCCGCATGTTCTTGTTCAGCACATACTGGGTTATCGCGAAGCTTTTGCATCGCCAAGGTGGTTTGTGCCCACGTAGTACGCATAGCTACGCGGCTATCATTTAACACTGCCACGTTATCACGGGTAAACTCGATGGTGTCGGTGGTATTTAACGTACCGATGTAATGACTTATATCAGTTAAATCGAAAGAAGCGAGTACCGCGTTAACTTCCTCGATATCTTTGTCTAATACTTGAAGTACGCCACCAAGCTCTTCGGTAAACAACACAGATAAGTCTGAACCTGCTTCCGAACCTGAAATGCCATCTAGCGCAACACTTACACCGGTTTTACCGGCAAAGGCCATTTCAGCTACCGTGGTGAATAGTCCACCATCAGAACGGTCGTGGTAAGCTATTACCAGTTGTTTCTCAATTAGTGTCTGTACCGCATTGAAGAAGGCTTTCAAACGTTGCGCAGAAACCACATCGGCAGGTGCATCACCTAATTGCTCGTACACTTGTGAAAGACAACTCGCGCCAAGGCGGTTTTGACCTTCACCTAAATCGATTAGCAATAGTTGGCTTGCGCCTTTATCGGTGCGAAGCTCTGGTGTTACCGTTTTACGGATATCTTTTACAGCACCGAAAGCAGAAATCACTAACGATAACGGTGACGTTACTGCTTTATCTTCGCCTTCTTCTTGCCACGCAGTTTTCATCGACATGGAGTCTTTGCCTACCGGAATGGTTAATCCCAATTCAGGACAAAGCTCTTCACCTACGGCTTTTACCGCCTCATACAAGCCAGCGTCTTCACCAGGGTGACCTGCGGCAGCCATCCAGTTTGCTGAAAGCTTAATACGGGTTAAATCACCAATATTCGCCGCGGCAATGTTAGTTAACGCTTCACCCACCGCTAAACGGGCCGACGCACCATGAGATAACAAGGCTACTGGGGTTCGTTCACCCATCGCCATGGCTTCACCATGGTAAGTATCAAAAGCAGTGGCAGTAACCGCTACATCGGCCACAGGTACTTGCCAAGGGCCAACCATTTGGTCGCGGTTAACCAAGCCTGTTACCGAGCGATCGCCAATGGTAATAAGGAAAGTTTTTTCCGCCACAGTAGGTAGCGACAATATGCGCGTTGCTGCGTCAGCTAGTGTAATGCCGCTTTCATTAAAACCAGTGGTTTCTAATGGCTTGCTGGTAACGTCGCGATGCATTTTAGGCGGCTTGCCAAGTAATACATCAAGGGGCATATCTATAGGCTGGTTGTCGAATTGGCTGTCGTTTACATTCAATTCTTGTTCAGCGGTGGCTTCCCCTACGACTGCGTAAGGTGCGCGTTCACGGGCACAAATCGCTTCAAATACCGGCATGTTTTCTGGCGCTACCGACATCACGTAACGTTCTTGTGATTCGTTACACCATAACTCTAGCGGTGTCATACCCGGTTCGTCAGACAACACGTTACGCAGTTCAAACTTACCACCACGTCCGCCATCGTTAACTAATTCAGGCAGCGCGTTTGATAAACCACCCGCGCCAACATCGTGAATAAACTGAATGGGATTGTTATCGCCTAACTGCCAGCACGCATCGATAACTTCTTGGCAACGACGCTCCATTTCTGGGTTTTCACGCTGTACCGAAGCAAAATCTAAATCTTCATTTGATTGACCTGATGCCATGGAAGAGGCTGCGCCCCCACCAAGACCAATATTCATTGCAGGGCCGCCAAGCACGATAAGTTTGGCACCTACGGTAATTTCGCCTTTTTCGATATGTTCACGGCGAATATTCCCTAAACCACCCGCAAGCATAATAGGTTTGTGGTAACCACGTACTTCTACGCCGTTGAAGCTATTCACTTCTTGCTCGTAGGTACGAAAATAACCAAGCAAATTCGGACGACCAAACTCGTTGTTAAATGCAGCGCCACCTAGCGGGCCATCTAGCATAATATCTAGCGCACTCACGATACGTTGTGGTTTACCGTAGTCTTTTTCCCACGGCTGTTCTAACCCTGGAATACGTAAGTTAGATACACTGAATCCACCTAAACCAGCTTTCGGTTTAGAGCCGCGACCGGTAGCGCCTTCATCGCGAATTTCACCACCTGAGCCTGTTGCCGCACCTGGGAAAGGTGAAATAGCGGTTGGGTGATTATGGGTTTCCACTTTCATCAGAATATCGATATTCTCATGATGGTATTCATATTGGTGTGTTTGTGGATTGGGGAAGAAACGCCCTGCTTCCCAGCCTGACATTACCGCAGCGTTGTCTTTATACGCTGAGTAAACATGGTCAGGTAACACTTCAAATGTGTTCTTGATCATTTTGAACAAGGATTTATCTTGTTCTTGACCGTCGATTGTCCAACTGGCGTTGAAAATCTTATGGCGGCAATGTTCAGAGTTTGCTTGTGCAAACATGTAAAGCTCTACGTCGGTAGGGTTACGCGCCAAGCGAGTAAAGCTTTCAAATAAATACTCTATTTCATCATCAGCCAGTGCCAGCCCTAACTGGATATTGGCATCAACTAACGCCTGCTTTCCATCTTCTAAAATAGCAACCGACGTAAAGGTTTTCGCAGATGCTTGAGCAAATAACACTTCTGCTGATTCAGTATCAGGAAAAACCGTCTCGGTCATTCGGTCATGCAAATGCGCAGCCACAAGACTATAGTCTGCATCGCTGAGTTGCTGTTCTGCTTCAATGTAAAAAGCACAACCTCGCTCTATACGATTAATCGTGTTCAGACTACAATTGTTTGCTATATCAGTTGCTTTGGTAGACCAAGGAGAGATAGTGCCTGGCCGTGGAGTAACTACGAATAGGCTACCAGTAGGTGTTTGAGTTTGTCGGGCAGGGCCGTAGGTAAGCAGCTTTTTAAGTATTTCTAATTGCTGCTGTGATAGTTCACCTTCTGAATCAATAAGGTGAATATATTCGCTATATAGGTTTTTCACTTTAATGCCGGATTGACCCAGCTTTGCAATCAGTTTAGTTTGGTGAAACTCTGACAGTGCGGGAGCGCCTTGAAGGACCAACATATTGCTATACCTAGTTGTTTGGAAACAACGACAATCAATGCGACGCGTCGTCTCTTTAATTGATGAATATTTCGGCGCGGATTATAGAGGAATTATGACGTATTGGTAACCTGTAACGAACGCTATGTTGCAGTTTTTTTTCATCAAGCCCAATTTACAACAATAAGAAAAGGTTTATGCCGTTACAACAATATAAAAAACGATTAAAAACATCTTTTTTTATCGTATTATGCTTTTTTGCTACAAGTTGTGGTTCTCCTACTGTGCCGAACGCTCTGTTGTCATTGATTGAACGCGGTTCGATAAAGGTAGGCACCCTCTATGGTGCTGCAACTTATTATAACGGTGCCGAAGGCCCACAAGGTTTTGAATATGAATTGCTCGCGGGCTTTTCAGATTACCTTGGTGTCACCCTCGACTTATATCCCTTCTACAGTTACGACGCTATGTTAGAGCAGCTTGCTGAAGGCAACCTTGATATTGTCGCCACCGGCGATGCGGTTACCGACGCCTTGCTGGCTCGCTTTACTTATGGCCCTGCTTATCAAACCGTCTCACAGCACTTGGTATACCGTGCTGGTACGGCTAGACCTCGCCAACTCGATAACCTTAAAGACCCTGTAGTAACAGTTTCAGGCAGTAGCCAAGCACAATTGCTGGCGGTATTAAATGGTACGAGTGGCTCACATTTAGTCACCACCGAAGACTCTGATGCCGAGGAATTGCTACAAAAAGTCGCCACTGGCGATATTACCTATACCCTTGCTGATAGTAATCGATTGGCACTGCAACGAAGACGACACCCTAACTTAGCTGTGGGGCTAACATTACGAGAAGAAATGCCAATGGCATGGGCCCTTAATCCTGAATTAGACGATTCAATTAAGGCTGCCATTATCGAATATTTTGGCACTGTGCATCAATCGGGGTGGTTTACCGTACTAGAAGAAAAGTATTTTGGTCATATTAGGCAATTTGATTACGTAGATAGTCGTGCATTTAATCAATCTGCCGAATCACTATTAAGAAACTACAAAAGTATGTTTCAGCAATACGCTGGAGATTTAGATTGGCGTCTTCTGGCCGCAATGAGTTATCAAGAAAGCCACTGGGATCCCGATGCAATATCACATACCGGCGTTAGGGGTTTAATGATGCTGACGATGGATACGGCTAATGACTGGGATGTACAAGACCGAACTGACGCAGAACAAAGTATTCGCGGAGGTTCTCGCTACTTCGCCAGCCTATTAGGAAGAATTCCAGCACGAATTGGTGAGCCGGATAGAACTTGGATGGCAATGGCGGCGTATAACCTTGGTCTAGGGCATTTAGAAGACGCCCGAATTCTTACAGAGCGTCAAGGTGGCAACCCTGACCTTTGGGTAGACGTTAAACAACGTTTACCTCAATTAAGGCAAAAGAAGTATTATAGAACAACGCGATATGGTTATGCCCGAGGCGATGAAGCCTTGCAGTATGTTGATAATATTCGTCGTTATTACGACAGCTTACTTTGGCTAGATGAGCAAGGAAGAATTTAACCGAAATCATATTGAATTTTGTCATGATGATGTCATCTAACAGAAGTAGCATCGAATGTAAGTCGCTTTTAGCTAGTTAAGTCCTTGCAAAGGGCTATCGAAGGTATGAAAGCAGTAGCCAAAAAGGCGAATGAATGCCTTATTCAATTTCCCAATTTGTATTAACAAGGAGGGCAAAATGAAAAGAAACAAATTATTTAGGAAAGGAATAAAATTGAAAAATAATAATAGACGTAGAGTGATGCTAAAAAGAATGCATCAAAAAGTACTACAACGCCGCAAACTGTTTGTCACCAGTGAGATGTTTACTCAGTTGACCCGCAATTCTTAAGCGCCGCTTGTTTGGCTTTTTTATCTAGCTTTATCTGTGCTCGACGACGTTTAAAAAATGCTGAAATTTTATCAGCACAGTCGTCGGCCAGCACCCCTGGTATTACATCAACCTGATGATTGAGTGATGGATGGTTCAAAATATTCATCACTGATCCTGCCGCCCCTGTCTTGGCATCGCTGGCACCAAAAACCACACGCTTAATTCTGGCATGTACTAACATGCCAGCACACATAGAACATGGCTCTAAGGTGACATACAGCGTGGCATCGGTAGTACGATAATTATGTAGGTGTTTTGCCGCCATTCTTACTGCATTCATTTCCGCATGGGCTGAAGGATCACTGTCTGTGATTGGCGTATTCCACCCTTCACCGATTAACTCACCATTAAGTACTACACAGGCCCCGACAGGAACTTCTCCCATTGCTTCTGCTTTATCCGCTAGGCTGAGGGCGTGTTGCATCCACTTTATATGCTTTGCCATGCGTTTAGAGTTGTTAATTTCGTCATTCATTCGTTAATTTAACTATTTTTTTGTGAATTTGGTTTTATCCAGGTTCGCCCAACAATTCAAATTAAACCTAAGCTTATGATTTTTATTTAAATTACAATACTGGCAACTATATTGCTCTATCTTTATAAGCATTTGTATAGGCACCTATTTAAGAGCTTGAACGAGCAATTAATTAACGCTTATACAAATAGTTACAAAGCTGCTTTAACTCAGCGCCGCTAATGGTCAATACAAGCAATGTCGATTAGCTTACCCCATACCCTATATGTGGAGTACAGTTATGTATTTGTTTACACTTTATTTCGAATAAGCGTATTTATAAACGCTATAGTAACGAAAAAAGCGTGTTTAGCGTAGTCGCTTTGTAAGCTTAGTTTGTAGGAAAGAACTCCGTTTTTCACCTACACTGAGTCCAAAGTAAATTAAATATAAATTAAAGGGAAAGTACCATGAATCTGACCGCTATTTTTATTGTTGCTATTATCGCTTGGGCTATTGTGAGCATCACTGGTTCATTTAAGGCTAAAAAATCAAACAAAGCGTCAGACAAAGCAGCAGAAGCCTATCAATCAGAAATTGCTGAACTCAAAGAACGTGTTTCGGTGCTTGAAAAAATTGTAACCGATGAAAAATACGATCTGAAAAAGCAGTTTGCTGACTTGGAAAAAGACAGAGTTGCATAAGCTTCTTTGTTGAACATATTTGTTAAACTTATTTCTTAAACGCTATTGCCGGTGCTTTTGAAAGCAAGTGCATGCTTTAGCCCGTTATTAATAACGGGCTAAAGCAGCTTATTAACGGCTAGCTGCCTTCCAGTAATTTTCTCTCTGCGCGTTCTACGCGCCGAGGTTTGCCGGCAATAACCAGTACATCGTGGGGTTGTAAAACAGCTTCATGGTCTGGATCTTTCACTTCGGTGCCATTTCTTCTTAGGCCCCGCACACTCACTCGCATTCGCGCAAAGTCGATATCTTTAATTTTCTTACCCATACAAGCTGCGTGCTCTGAAAGTACCACGGCATGAATAAATTCCAATTTATCCTCTGTGCCATAGCTAATTTCTGTGGTTTCCCCAGGGTAGAACCCGTGCAAGTGGTCGTAACGCCCTTTTCGTTCTGCTCGTACACGCTTTAAAATTCGCGACATGGGCACACCGGCGTAATGCAGTACTTGAGAAATCAGCATCAAGCTGCCTTCTTGTAATTCGGGCACTACCTGATTTGCCCCCGCAGAATATAAACCATCTAACTGATAGTCTCGCTTAGTTCGCACCATAACATCAGCGGTGTTGTCTATTTGATGGGTGCCACTAATAACCTGTTTTGCTTTACCTGGCTGATCGAAGGTCACCAAGATTAGTTTGGCTTTTTCAACATTGGCGCTACTAAGAATATCTTTTTGACTGGCATCGCCAAACAGTACTGGCTCACCAGCATTCCTACTTTCGTGCACGCGAACGGGGTCCATATCAATGGCAATAAATGCAATACCTTCCATTTTTAGCATGCGAGCCACCGACTGACCTACCCTGCCAAAGCCACAAATCACTACGTGATTGGTCAAGTCGTTATCTACTATTAAGGTATTGTGCGCATTATCTTCACTTTTACTGGCCACAATTCGTTTAGCAAACTTAAGGCTGTTATCCATTAACCAGGGCGTTAATGCCATACTCAATACGCCCATACTGACAATGAGAGAAGATTGTTGGGTAGTTAACACGCCATAAGTTGTAGCCAAAGCAGCAATAACAAAACTAAACTCGCCTATTTGACAAAGTTTAATGCCTGCAGACCACGCATCTAGGGGATGAGACTTCACAAAAGAAGCAGCAATTCTTACCATGATAATTTTAACAACCATTAGCCCAACTACGCCCAACACAATTGTGAGTAGGTTGCTCCACAACACATTGATATCGAGCTGCATGCCGACGGTGACAAAAAACAATCCCATTAAAATATCGCGAAAGGGACGAATATCTGCCTCTAGCTGATATTTATACTGGCTTTCCCCTAGCATCATTCCGGCAAGAAAAGCCCCTAGCGCCATAGACAGTCCAAAGTAATAGGTAAGGCCACCCGCCAACAGTGCAATTAAAATTGTGGTTAATACGAAGAGCTCATCGGTGCGAGTTTTAGCAACTTCCCTAAAAACCCAAGGCAACACCCACTTACCTACCGACATTAAGAACGCGATGACAAATATACCTTTTAGCAAAGCCTCGCCTAAGGCAAATGCAATGCTGACCTCGCCGCTTTGAGCAAGCAAGGGAATAGCAATGAGGAATGGAACAACGGCAAGGTCTTGAAATAGCAGAATACTCACAGCCAGCTGGGTTCTTCTGTTATTGAGAATACCCATTTCAGTTGCTTGTTTGATGACTATAGCCGTAGAGCTAAGCGCCAGCGCTCCACCAATAATAATGGAAGCACTTATAGGTAACCCGAATAAATAAGGAATGCTGGTAAATACAGCAGTAGTAAGTAACATTTGGCCAATACCCACACCAAAAACCAGGGCGCGCATGGCGACTAATTTTGGTAGGGAAAATTCAAGCCCTAGTGAAAAGAGCAAAAAAACGATGCCGGTTTCAGCAAGCAAGTGCATTTCTTCAGGGTGAGCAAACAGCGCAAGAAGTTGAGGGCCTGCTAATACACCTGCAAACAAATAGGCCAAAATTGGCGGTAGATGAATACGCTTGAACACAGCAACACTACAAACAGCAATAAACATCAACGCAATTACGTTCAAAAAACCGGCACCCACTCTACGTCTCCTTACCGTTAATTTGAGGTTTCAATATCTTAAATTGATTATAAATATTGCTTACCTAATTCAAAATACTTCCAGTACATCAGAGCATTACTTCACCGCCATTTCTACCGCATTCAAAATAGCTTGGGTATTGCGCTTCGATTGCCTTACTTGGCATCAAGCTTGCTACCACCTACTTACAAATTAGCATAAGCGGCAATTTTTGACACTTTTCTACTTATGCGTATTTAACTCGTATTGCTAAAGGGGCATTTCCGTGGATTTCTCTACTACTATCTACGATAGCACACAACATGAAAATTTTTATCTTCCTGCTAGCACGGGTCAGGCATTATCTGCCAGCGAAATAACCAGCTTTATTAGCGAGATTTTATCTACGCTAGAATTGGAGAAATTGGGTGAAATATACTTTCGTCAGTTGAACGGTTTTTTCCCAACATCAGGTTTTAGCTTATCGGATATTGACACCCGCTGGGTATATGGAAATGCCACATTAACATCAACGCTCGTGACTTTACCCTTGTCGGGCGCTGAATCTCAGGATGGAAAACCTGTCACTGCGCATTATTATTTTACCGTACCTCTGGCGTTATCAGAGCGAAATGCACTTGAGCAACTTCATATGCTTTTTGCTAAACAAGTTGTTCAAGCCCAATCCTTCTCTCGTTTACACCGAATGACGACAAAAGATGTGCTAACTGGCTTGGGCAACCGTTCTGGCTTCGATCAAGCTCTTGTGCGCCAGTTAGGATGGGCTCAGCGCCACGAAGAAGGCTTTTCCCTATTGGTCATCGACTTGGACAACTTTAAGTCCGTTAATGATACTCACGGGCATCGTGAGGGCGATAATGTGCTTGTACATGTAGCAACACAGCTACAACAAGTATTAAGAGACGAAGACGAGGCGTTTCGATTTGGTGGCGATGAGTTTTGCTGTATTTTAGACTGCCAAACTCAGCAACAACTTGAATGTGCTGCATCGCGTATTCAATTAAGTATTAATCAGTCGAGTTACTTAAGACGTATGAATGTATCGTGCAGTTTAGGTGGCGCTATTTATCGTGAAGGCGATGATATAGGCAAGCTTTTCGACCGCGCTGACGCGGCATTGTACAAAGTTAAGCAGTCAGGAAAGAATAGCTATTTAGCAGCCTGATCTAGGCCTTCTGATTTTGACGTTTTGATTTCGACCTTTCAATTTCGATTTTTGTATCTAACGTCACAGATGCTTTTTGGCATGGTTGCAGGCTTATTACCGTGCCTATGCCCACTGGCAAATATTTGCCGACTCTGCCCCATTCTTACTCAATAAGTTATACTTTAGTCTAGCCGTTCAAGCCTATTCAGTACTTACAAGCTCAAGAGTCACGTTGGAAGGCAAAGTATTTAAGGCCACTATGTTCTGATTTACTATCAAGGCAACAGCCACGTCATCTAAAAACAGTATTGGCACTTCGGCTCTTTCCCATGTTGGAATCTTCCATTGCTTAAACCAATCTTTAAGTAATTTAGAAATTTGCGCACCTTGTGGTTTTACACGAAGCCCAGACACGCCGGTTTTAATCGTAAATGACAGCAAACCTTCGGTAGTTACTCTTAGCGTTAACGGCTCATTTAACCAAAACAATTCAGTATCAGCGTTATTGTTTACATTGATGTTTTTGGGAATGAAAATAGTCCGCTTCGGCAACCAATAAAGGTAGCCATTAAACCTTGCTACCTTTCCCCACGAAAACGACACTTCAGGCGTAGCATCTTGTTTCGCCAATAGCATATTTTCTATTTGCGCTAATTGCGCTTGAGAGGGAAGCAACACCGATTGTTTTGTAAACCATTGGCGCAATACGGCTCGTTGCCAGTTTTTAGACAAGGTAAGCAGCTCAGCGCCTTTTAACTGAGTATCTGTCACTAAGCACTGACAAAGATATATTTCAGCTTGCTCTGTTACTAAGGCCGTTTGCTCGGCACATAGCTGGGCACTTCTTAGTGCAGTTTTTGACAGTTGAGGCCATCGCTCAGATAACGCAGGGATAATTTGATTGCGAAGAAAATTACGATCGTAGCGATCATCGGCATTTGACTCATCGTTGACCCACTGTAAATCAAGGCGATTCGCGGCATCAACAATATCGCTTTTTTGAAGTGCTAACATGGGACGAAGGGTAAGTACCCCATTTCGCCAATGTTGCGCTCCCATGCCTGACAGCCCTTGTGGCCCCGCACCGCGCTTTAACTGTAACAGTACGGTTTCCAGCTGATCTTCAGCATGTTGACCTAAAAGAAGCACGCCATTGTTTGCATGGCAAAACTCATGTAGCACCTTATAGCGGGCATCTCTGGCTTCAGCTTCAAGGCTCTTACGAGCGCCATCATTTACGGCAACGTGATAATGGTTAAGCGGAATGGTTAATTTATCGCATTCAGATTGGCAATGGCGTAGCCACGTATCGGCATTGTCGCTCAATCCATGGTGTACATGAACGGCGTGGACAGCCGTAGAAGTTTGCTCGCGAAAGCTGTGCAAAGCATGTAGCAATAATGAGGAGTCCACCCCTCCGCTGTAAGCAACAACGAGAAGAGGTGGCGCTTCAAATGATGTGTTAGCAAGTGCGGTAGTGATAAACTCACAGATGTGATTTACAATCTCACTCACTTGCTATGCCCATTCGATATACTCACTGTACTAGTTTCTTCTAGCTTTCTGCTAGCTTTCTGCGTTTACCTAGCAGTAGCCGAAAGACATAAGACGTTGATAACGTTCTTCCATCAAGTCAGTCGTGTCTAAAGTTTTAAGTTGGCTTAGCTGCTGTTTAAGTACCGCTTTTAAGTTCGCAGCCATGCTAGTGTGGTCACGATGAGCGCCACCTAGTGGCTCTTCAACAATACTATTTATAAGCCCAAGCTCTTTAATCTGACCTGCACTTACGCCCATTGCTTCTGCGGCTAATGGTGCTTTTTCTGCACTTTTCCACAAAATAGACGCACAACCTTCCGGGGAAATAACCGAATAAGTTGAGTATTGCAGCATGTTCACCCGGTCGCCGACACCAATCGCAAGTGCGCCACCTGAACCACCTTCACCAATAACGGTACAAATGATTGGCACCGTAAGTTCAGCCATTTCAAACAAATTTTTCGCAATGGCTTCACTTTGTCCGCGCTCTTCCGCGCCAACACCTGGGTAAGCCCCTGGGGTATCGATGAAGGTAATAATTGGCAAATTAAAACGCTCTGCCATTTTCATCAAACGTAGTGCTTTGCGATAACCTTCAGGTTTAGGCATACCAAAGTTACGCTTAATTTTTTCGTTAGTGTCGCGCCCTTTTTGATGGCCGATTACCATTACAGGCTGGCCATCTAGCATAGCTGGGCCACCAAGAATGGCTTTATCATCAGCAAAAGCTCTATCGCCTGCCAACTCGTCAAAGTCAGTAAAAATACGCGGGATGTAGTCTAGCGTATAAGGGCGCATAGGGTGACGAGCAAGTTGCGAAACTTGCCATGCGCCTAAGTCAGAAAAAATCTTTTTTGTTAGCTCTGCGCTTTTACCACGCAGCTTGTTGATATCTTCTTCAATACCAACATCGAATTCACCGCCTTGATTCACTAACCTAAGCTCTTCAATTTTTGCTTCTAATTCGGCTATCGGCTGTTCAAAGTCCAAAAACTGTATACTCATTGTATGTCCTATTCTTACTGCGCTTGTCTATGCCAACGCGAGATAGTCAATCTATCGAACTCTACCCATTAATGGTAGAGGATTGAAACGGCTTTTTCTCCCAAACATTGTTTGAGATCGTGCAAAAGTTGATCTTCTGGTGTAACAAACCACCGTGCACCACACGTAATCAGTGCTTCTGCATCAGGATGGGTTACTAATAAATGCACCGGGCAACTTCCGCCTTTAAAGGCCTGCAAGATAGATTGCATTTGATTAATCTTTTTCGGTTCAAGCAACTGGGTTTCAACATTTAACGCCAATGCTCTCGCGTTTTTCTCCCGTGCCTGAACAATGTCCATTACATCACGGGCGGTGATTGTATTGCCCCCAGAGAAATCATCAAAGCTGACCTGTCCCTTTATGAGCAATATTCTGTCAGTTTCTAGCATAGATTCATACTGTTCGAAGGTATCAGGGAAAAAACGAGCGTCTATTCGCGCACTTTTATCATCCAGTGTGACAATGGCCCAACGTCTTCCTCGCTTATTGGTCATTACCCTAACCCCAAGCACTAAGCCAACAGCATTGGCCATTTGTTCTTTGCCTGTGGGTTTTAAGTCAACCAACCTTCCATCAGTGTAATGCCTAATTTCTTCTACGTACTGATTTATAGGGTGCCCTGTTAGGTATAAACCTAAGGTATCTTTTTCACCTTCCAACCATACTTTCTCTGGCCATAGCGGAACATCGGCAAAAGCTTGCTCTACTTCATCAGGCTCAGTCGTCAGCAATCCGAACATGTCCGACTGCCCAAACGATTCGGCTTTAGCGTGCTGCCCAGCCGCTGCGATAGCATCGGGTAATGATGCCATGAGTGCAGCCCTGTGAGGCCCTAAATTATCTAACGCGCCGGCAAGTACTAGTTTTTCCAGCACCCGTTTATTAACACGCTTAATATCAATTTTTGCACAAAAATCGAATAAATCTTTAAACGCACCTTGGTTTTCTCTGGCTTCGATAATGGCTTCAATGGGGCCTTCACCTACCCCTTTAATAGCGCCAATGCCGTAAACAATTCTGCCTTTTTCATCGACGGTGAACTTATGCTTACCGGCATTTAAGTCTGGGGGTAATAACTCAAGACCCATTCGACTACATTCATCAACCAAGGTAACGATTTTATCGGTATTATCCATATCGGCCGACATTACCGCCGCCATGAATTCAGCAGGATAATGGGCTTTTAACCATAAGGTTTGATAAGACACCAGGGCGTAAGCAGCAGAGTGAGATTTGTTAAACCCGTAGCCTGCGAATTTTTCTACCAAGTCAAAGATTTTCATCGCCAAATCTGGGTCGATATTATTGTTCTTCGACCCTTCAGCGAACGCACCACGCTGCTTAGCCATTTCTTCTGGCTTTTTCTTACCCATAGCACGACGTAACAAATCGGCGCCACCTAGGGAATAGCCCGCCATTTCCTGTGCAATCTGCATTACCTGTTCTTGGTACAAGATAATGCCGTAAGTAGGCTCTAGAATTTCTTGCAAGCATTCGTGCTGGTATTCAGCATCGGGATAAGAAATAGCTTCTCGGCCGTGCTTACGGTCGATAAAGTTATCAACCATGCCCGACTGCAAAGGACCCGGTCTAAATAAAGCTACCAATGCAATGATATCTTCAAAGCTATCCGGTTTAAGGCGTTTTATTAGCTCTTTCATGCCTCGGGATTCCAGCTGGAATACCGCGGTAGTTTCTGCATTTAATAGGGTTCTAAAGCTCTTTGAATCCACTAAAGGAATAGAGGTGATATCAATATCGATACCCTTCCCTTCCTTCACCATATCTATGGCCCACTGAATAATGGTAAGGGTACGGAGCCCAAGGAAATCGAACTTAACCAGCCCAGCGGTTTCAACATCGTTTTTATCAAACTGAGTAACGGGGTTTTTTCCCTCATCGTCGCAGTAAAGGGGCGCAAAATCGGTAATGGTGGTAGGGGCTATCACTACACCACCAGCATGTTTACCTGCATTTCGCGTTACCCCTTCTAAAATACGCGCCATATCGATAAGGTCTTTAACCTCTTCGTCTTGATCGTACACTTCAGGTAAACGAGGCTCGGCGGCAAACGCTTTTTCAAGGGTCATGCCTGGGTCTGGTGGAATAAGCTTTGAGATACGATCGACAAAACCGTAGGGGTGGCCTAATACACGCCCCACATCCCGAACCACGGCTTTAGCCGCCATCGTACCAAAAGTAATAATCTGCGATACCGCCTGACGACCATAAAGCTCGGCCACATGGTCGATAACTTCATCTCGTCTATCCATACAGAAATCGACATCGAAATCCGGCATTGATACCCGTTCAGGGTTAAGGAATCGTTCGAAGAGCAGGTCGAACTCAAGCGGGTCGAGGTCGGTAATATCTAATGCGTAAGCCACTAGCGAGCCCGCACCAGAACCACGACCTGGTCCTACTGGAATGTTGTTATCTTTACTCCACTGAATGAACTCCATTACGATAAGGAAGTAACCAGGGAAACCCATTTGGTTGATTACTTCTAACTCGATACGGAGTCTGTCGTCGTATTCGGGGCGTTTTTCTGCACGTACTTGTTCATCAGGAAACAGAAACGCTAAACGGCGTTCAAGCCCTTCTTCGGACACTTTTACCAAGAAATCTTCTGTGGTCATGCCGCCAGTAGGAAACTGGGGCAAAAAGTACTCGTCTAATCGAACAGTAACGTTACATCGCTTAGCGATTTCAACCGTATTTTCAATGGCCTCAGGAATATCACTGAATAGCTCAACCATTTCTTCGCTGGTACGAAGGTACTGCTGGTCGCTGTATCGTTTAGGTCTACGGGAATCATCTAGGGTGT
The DNA here is from genome assembly GCF_030547075.1 of Alteromonas sp. 1_MG-2023. GTDB lineage: Bacteria > Pseudomonadota > Gammaproteobacteria > Enterobacterales > Alteromonadaceae > Alteromonas. The sequence goes on from NZ_JAUOQH010000001.1 coordinate 25,332, forward strand.
AGCCATCATGAATACACACCCTTATTTCGTGCGCGTCGTAACCTTCTTTATTAATGAAGCACACTTCATTGGTTGCCACTACAGGCAAACCTTCCCGTTCGGCACATTCTACTGCACGGTGTAAGTAATCTTCTTCCCCAGGGCGACCGGTACGAATTAGCTCAAGATAAAATCGGTCTGGAAAATGGGTTTGATAAAAAGCTAGCGATTCTGCTAGCAAACCGGTGTTGTTTTTAGTCAGGGCTACGCCTACATCCCCTAGCTGAGCACCGGAGAGTATGATGACGCCTTCTGCATGTTCAATAAGCCACTCTTGATCGATAACCGCTCTATGCGCAACGTGACCTCGCAAATAGGCCTTAGAAATAAGAACCGTAATGTTCTTATAGCCTTCGTTATTCATGGCGAGCAAGGTAAGACGGAAAGGCTCATCACCGAAGGCTTCATTGGTCACCCAGAAATCGGTACCAATAATAGGCTTAATACCAAGCCCATGAGCGTTGGAATAAAACTTCACCAAACCACACATATTCATTTGGTCGGTAATTGCCACAGCCGGCATATTGTACTCAGACACTTTGCTAAGTATGGGCTTAACCTTATTAAGCCCATCCATCATGGAATAATCGCTGTGTACGCGTAAATGAATAAAAGGCGAGGACATAATTATTGAATCTCTTGTAGTAGTGCCTTAACTGGTTTAAAGCTTTTGCGATAACCGTCAATCACGCCATGGGTGGCGAGTGCTTCAAAGTGCGCTTTAGTAGGGTAGCCTTTATGGCCAGCAAAACCATACTCAGGATGTAATTCATCAAGTGCCAGCATATCGTTATCACGTTCTACTTTGGCGATGATGGAAGCGGCAGAAATTTCAGCGTGTAAGCTATCGCCTTTGACCACAGCTTCTGCAGCATGAGGCCAATCAGGCAAACGGTTGCCATCAACACGAACAAAGTCTGGCGTTACCGCTAAGCCTTCGACAGCGCGCTTCATGGCTAACATGGTAGCATGGAGAATATTAAGGGTGTCGATTTCTTCTGGTGTGGCGCGCCCGATGTGCCAATAAAGCGCTTTCGCTTTTATTTCAGCGGCTAACGCAATGCGCTTTTTTTCACTGAGCTTTTTAGAGTCGGTTAACCCTACTATGGGGTTGGCAGGGTCGAGTATAACGGCGGCGGTTACCACATCCCCAACAAGGGGGCCTCTACCAACTTCATCTACGCCGGCTATTAACTTATGCAAACAATTCCTCCACTACAGCTTGTGCTGCTGTTTTATCAGCATTGCATTTTAGCGTATGGTGGAGGTCGGTGAAACGGGAAATTAAGTCAGTGTTGTCACTGTCGAAATAGGCAAGGGATTGCTGGCTTAATGTATCTGGATTTACGTCTTCTTGAAGCAGCTCTGGTACTAACGCTTCATTAGCCAATAAATTGGGTAAGGCGAAAAAAGGCGCCTTATACAAACGCTGCATTATTTTATAGGTTATTGGCGAGAGCTTATACGCCACTACCATGGGCCGTTTACACAGCATAGCTTCTAATGTAGCCGTACCTGAGGCGAGCAATATAACATCGCTGGCAATCATAGCGTCGCGAGACGTCCCCTCAGTAACGTGAATAGGCAGCCTTTTACTGGCATTATTAGCCTCTTTCAACATACCATTAATTTGCTCAAGCCGATGCGTATTGGCAGCGGGAATAACAAACTCAATATCGGGTCTCTGGGAGGCTATTTTTTCCATTGTCTCGATAAAAATAGGGAGAAGTGTTTCTACTTCACCACGGCGAGAGCCTGGCAAAACAGCTAAAACCGACTTATCGATGGGCAAATTAAGAGCTTCGCGAGAGGCGTGCTGATCTGGTGTAAGCGCAATGCTATCTGCCATAGTATGACCAACAAAGGTATAGGGTACATCGTACTTATCATAAACTTGCTGCTCGAAGGGAAACAAACCGAGTACACGGCCTGCGGCCTTGGCAATCTTATGAACACGCTTTTCACGCCACGCCCAAATAGTAGGGCTGACGTAATGGATGGTTTTAACACCCTTCGCTTTAAGTTCTTTTTCTACCCGCAGGTTAAAATCAGGGGCGTCTATACCAACAAAAATGTCTGGCGGGTTATCAGAAAAATGCGCGAGCAGCGCTTTTTTGACTTTTAAAATAGCGGGTAGATGGGACAGTACTTCAACTAACCCCATTACAGATAAGGTTTCCATATCAAATAAGCTATGAAAACCTTGAGCCTGCATGTTAGGCCCGCCTATCCCTTCAATAATTGCATCAGGGTATAGGCGTTTTAATTCGCCAACCATACCGGCAGCGAGTACATCACCTGATGGCTCGCCTGCCACCATTGCAATACGCAAAGGTTTACTCATTATCGCGGGCTCATGTTATCTAATGATGCCGCGCTCTGCGTTCTTTAAGAACTCAGTCATCAGGGCAACAGCATCAAAACTTGCTTCTTGCGAAGAAAGAATCTCTACGGCTTCAGCCACGGTATTACCTTCACGGTAAATGACTTTATAGGCGCGTTTAATGGCCATTATTTCATCTTTACTGAAACCACGACGACGCAAACCTTCGGAGTTAATACCCTGAGGAATATTTTTTGTGCCGCTAACCATCACAAAAGGAGGCGTATCGCGAAGAATAATACCACCAGCACCTAAGAACGCATGTGCACCTACTTTACAAAATTGGTGAATGCCAACCGCACCGCCCACAATAACGAAATCATCGATGTGAACATGCCCAGCAACGGCTACATTATTAGCTAAAATAATGTCATTGCCTAACACGCAATCATGGGCAATGTGTGAATTCACCATAAATAAGCATCGTGAACCAATAATAGTTTCACTGTTATCTTGAATGGTGCCACGATGCACAGTCACGCCTTCACGAAATTCGTTGTCATCACCAATAATTAAATTTGTGGGTTCACCAGCATATTTTTTATCTTGGCAATCTTCACCAATTGATGAAAATTGATAGAAGGTATTATTCTTGCCAATGCGGGTGGTGCCGCGAACAACCACATGAGACTTCAATACACAGCCATCGCCAATCGTCACATCATCATCAATCACACAAAATGGACCAATAGTGACGTTTTCGCCAATAGATGCTTTATCTGAAATTACCGCAGTAGGATGGATCACGTTAGGTCATCTCTCTCATTGCACACATAAACTCTGCAACACATACATTTTCGCCATCAACAGTTGCAACGCCTTTAAACTTCCAGATGCCGCGTCTTTCTTTTACTAAAGCGATGTCGAATTCTAATCTATCACCAGGGACGACTGGACGTTTAAATCGTGCGTTGTCAATTCCTGCATATAAATACAATTTATCACTTTTACCCATGGTCTTAAAACCAAGAACGCCAGCAGCCTGTGCCATCGCCTCTAAAATAAGTACACCTGGAAAAATAGGACGGCCTGGGAAGTGCCCGGTAAAGCAAGGCTCGTTAAAAGTGATATTTTTATATGCTTTAATTGATTCACCCAGAACGTAGTCTGTTACTCGATCAACCAACAGGAACGGGTATCTGTGTGGTAGTAACGACAGAATTTCCTGGATTTCTATGGTATTGAGTGAAGTGGTCAAAAACTATCTCCTATAGTGCAAGCATGACCTTAAAACGGTTTCATGGTCACAAGCTCGCCGTAAATTACTAAAACGGCGGCAACCATACGCTGTTAAGCGCAAAAAACAAATCAGACCAACCCCTTTCGGGCGTTGGTCTGATAAAATTAGCGATAAACAACCAGCATTAATGCCTTAGTTTACTTTGCTAACCTGTTCTAATACTTGCTCTGACATGTCGTATTGTTCTTTTACGAAAGGCGTAGCCGTTGCGTTAAGTACAATGTCATAACCTTGTTTAGCCGCAACTGAGTCAATTGCTTGCTTGATAAGGCCAAATAATTTGTTTTGTTCTTCGTTGCTACGACGTTGAATATTTTGCTTAAGCGGTTGCGCTTTTTCAGCCAACTCTTCACGTACAGCCAACATTTTTTGCTCAAGATCTTTCTTTTCTTGTGCACTCATTGTTGCTGCATCACGTTGTAGACGTTCTGCGAAGAACTGACCATCACGTTGAAGTTGATTAACTTCTTCGATGCGGTCTTTAAACTCCATCTGAATGGCGTTTTGGATTTCAGCAGCCTGAGGCATAGCTTGAAAAATGCCTTGAACGTCAACAACAGCAATTTTTTGCTCTGCCATTACTGAAGTACTAACTAGTGCGCTACCAAGCATTGCACCTGCAACAATATGTTTAACCAACTGTTTCAAAAGGAACTCCTTTTATCCATCTTTTTATCTGGGTGCCAAAGGCCCCGTTTAATATTTTAGAATGTCTGACCGATATTAAAGGTGAAGAATTTAGCATCATCACCATCACGTTCTTGAATAGCTCTTGAGAAGCTAAATACCATCGGTCCCATTGGTGAAATCCATTGTACCGAAATACCAGCGGAACTACGATACAGTGTCCAGTCAGAATAGTCCATTAGGGTACCATACTGAGTGCTAGACTGATCAAAGTCTTTATACTGGTCATAGTCGAACTCAGTATCCCATACGTTACCCACATCCACAAATAGACTAGTTCGTACCGAATTATCCATATCTGCTTCAACAAATGGTGTAGGTACGATTAACTCGATACCACCTAACGCCATGGCGTTACCACCTAAGCTTCGGCTAGATAATGTAATAAAGTCATCGCTAGGATCTGTAGGGTATACTTCGCCATCAGGGCCAGTTAATGAGCCGCTTGCAGAACGAATAATACCACGTGGGCCTACCGTGTTGTTTTCGAATCCACGTAGTGAATCTGAACCACCTGCGGTGAAGTTTTCAGTAAATGGCAATATTTGCTCGTTACCATCTACATCACTGTAACCGTTACCATAACCCATTCTAATTCGAGCTAATACTGACCAACGCTGGTTTCTTGTAAGTGGGAAATACCACTTACCGTCAAACAAGGTTTTAAAGTAATTCACATCTGAATTAGGTGTAGTAATACTGAATGATGCACGCTGCGATGAACCGGCCGTAGGGAATAAACCACGGTTTAGTGTACTGCGACTCCAGCTTACGCTGGCTAGGTAGCTATGGTACTTAATAGGTGCATCAGGATCGTCGCCATCAAGGAACTGGTTATAAAACTGTTCCGTTTGCTCATAATAACCACGGTTATAAAGCTCAACGTTGCTATAGGTTAACCCGAAGTTGATTCGGTTAAATTCATTTATTGGATAACCAATATTCGCGCCAACAGACCACTGTTTAGAGTTGTACTGGATAACGTTAAAGTCTGAACCATCAAACTCACTGTAACCTAGCGTGCCACCTAAGCTGATACCATCTATGGTGAAATATGGATCATTATAGGTAATTTGCGCCGAGCGTTGGTAAGACACCGTGCTTAAGTTTAAGCCCACCCGCTTACCAGTACCCAAGAAGTTATCTTGTTGAATACCCGCTTGAAGGCTTAACTTCGTTTGGTCACCATAACCGATGCCTGCGTTAAATGAACCTGAAGGTTGCTCTTTAACGTTGAAGTTAACGTCTACCTGATCGTCTTGGCCTGGAATTCGGATAGTTTCAAACTCAACCTCTTCCATATAAGTAAGACGTGACAACTGGTTCTTAGACGACTCAAGTAAGTTATTAGATAACCACGTGCCTTCCATTTGACTCACGTTTTGTCGCAACACGTTATCAGCAGTAACTACGTTACCGTTAAATTTAATGCGCTTAACATAAATACGTTTGCCTGGGTCTACTGATAAAGTCAGCTTAACTGTTTTATCTTCGTCGTTGATGCTAGGCACCGTAGTAACCGATGGGTAAGCATAACCAAACCGACCAAGATACTTGCTGATAAATTCTTCCGTGTAGGTCACTTCCGCTTGGTTATAAAGCTCACCAGGCGTAAGGGGTAATACACGTTCAATGTATTCTTCATGACCAAGTACGTCGCCCACCAATTCCACTTCAGAAATAGTATATTGCTCGCCTTCACTCACGTTCATAGCAACGTAAATGCCCGATTTTTCTGGGGTCATTGATACTTGCGTTGAATCAACGTTAAAACGAAGGTAACCGCGGTCTAAGTAATGGTTGCGAAGAGATTCCATATCACCTTGCAACGTTTGTTGCTGGTAGCGAGTTTCTGATAAGAAATCCCACCATGGTGTATCGAACTGAAGCTCAAACTGATCCATTAACTCGGCATCAGTAAAAATTTCGTTTCCAACAATGTTGATTTGTTGGATTTTCGCCGCATCGCCTTCTTCGAAAAGCAATTTTAAATCAACACGATTTCGAGGCAGCGGGGTAATAATCGCGGTAACGTCAGCGTTATATTTACCAATACTGTAAAAGAAATCTTTTAGGCCATTCTCAATTGACGTTAGAACGGTCTTATCCAAAGGCTCACCTAATCGTACGCCATTGCCGTCTAAGCTTTCTTGGAGTTGCTCATCTTTAATATCATCGTTGCCCTCAAAAATAATGTTACTTATTGTGGGACGTTCGGCTACGCGTACTACCAATGTGTTGCCGTCACGCAAAATTTCGACATTCTCGAAATGCGTTGAAGAGTACAGAGAACGAATAAGCTGTGTTACCCGAAAGGTATTTAGCTCATCACCAACCTGAACTGGCAAATAGGTTAAGGCTGCACCTAGTGCTACTCGCTGTAGACCTTCTACTCGAATGTCTTCTACAACGAATTCACTATTCTGCGCCGCAGCATTGGCAAAGCTAGCACTGGAAAAAATGGCTCCGGCTGCTACTAACTGTTTTAACTTCATCTATTTTTCTTTTCCTGGCCGCGTTTTATGTTAGCTGTTTTATGTTTCCTGACTTTCATCAGGCTATGCGAGCAATATCGTTCATAATAGCGATACCCATTATCATAAACAGAAGCACGCCACCGATTCTGTAACCCCACTCCTGTACCGCGTCAGGCACAGGCTTGCCGGTAAGCCATTCCACAATGTAAAACATTAGGTGACCACCATCTAGCATTGGCAAGGGTAGTAAATTAATTATGCCTAAACTCACACTAATTAAGGCAAGAAAGCTCAAAAAGTAAGCCAAGCCGTATCCGGCACTGGTTCCAGCTCCTTGAGCAATGGATATAGGCCCGCTTAAATTTTTCACCGATACATCACCGGTGAATAATTTGCCTATCATATCAACACTGAGTGTCATTAAGCGCCACGTTTTATCTAACGCTCTTCCAACGGCCTCTACTATGCCATATTGATGAGTAAACACATACCCTTCAGGCCAAGGTTCAAACGTTGGACTTACCCCTAAATACCCAGTTTGGCCCTCTGGTGTATCGCGGCGCGCTATCGTTGCACGCAGTTGCTGGGGTTGTCCATCCCTTTCAATCGACAATTCAACCGATTCACCAGGGCTTTCAACAATCACATCAACTAAGGCCTCCCAAGTGGTTAATTCATCGCCATTTAATGCGAGTAATTTATCACCTGTTTGCAACCCAGCCTCTTGCGCTGCACTGCCCTCCCCAACAAAACCAACCTCTAGCGTTGGATTTGGTCGAAAAGGGGTTATTCCAAGACTGCTTAAAGGAGACTCGTTATCAGAGTCAAAGTTCCAACCTTTAATTGTAAATGTTACTTCTTTCTCTTTTTTGTCTTGGGTTAAAACGGTAATTAGCGCAGATTCTTGTCCAACATGAGACACCATTTCAAGGTTCACTGCTTCCCAATCTGGGGTGCTGCGACTTCCCACTTTAATCACTTCATCGCCCTGATTAATTCCAGCCTGAGCCGCAATACTTTCAGGTTCAATGCTTCCGATAACCGGCTTCACTGTTTGAAGGCCAACTAAGTACATTAGCCACAAGGCAAACACGGCGAAAATAAAATTTACCGCAGGGCCTGCAAAAATAATGGCCATTCGCTGTAGCACTGGCTTATGGTTAAAGGCTTTATGTTCTAATTCTGGCGGCACATCATCTATACGCCCATCCAGCATGCGCACATAACCACCGAGGGGGATCATGGCAATGACATATTCGGTACCAGCTTTACTGGTTTTGCGCCAAAGAGGCTTACCAAATCCAATAGAAAAACGCTCAACTTGCACACCACAGCGACGGGCTATATAAAAATGGCCCCACTCATGGACAGCCACTAATATCCCGAGCGTTACGATGAATGCACCTAAGCTCCATAAAAATCCTAACACGTGAACTTACCTCTAATGACTTGGTCTGCAACCGCACGAGCCGCAGTATCCTGTTCAAGGATTTGTTGGATAGATGAAACAGTTACTGGTTCCATTTTGTTTAAGGTTTCTTCATTAACGGTCGCTATATCCGTGAATCCTATTCTGCCCTCCAGAAAAGAGGCAACCGCTATTTCATTAGCCGCATTTAAACGGGTGGTAGCTGCCTGCCCTTCTCTACATGCATCAATGGCGAGTTTTAAATTTGGATAGCGCGTGAAACATGGGGTTTCAAAGCTGAAATTGGCCATGTCAGAAAAGTCCAATGGCTTCACCCCAGCATCAATACGAGATGGGTAGGCAAGACCATAAGCAATGGGGGTACGCATATCTGGGTTACCCAATTGGGCAATAACCGAGCCGTCTACATACTGCACCATTGAATGGATAAAACTTTGTGGGTGGACCACCACTTGAATGTCGTCTGGTGATGCACCAAATAACCAACAGGCCTCGATAAACTCAAGCCCTTTGTTCATCATAGTGGCAGAATCTATGGTGATTTTTCGCCCCATAGACCAATTAGGATGGCTACTCGCTTCATCAATCGTAATAGCATTGAAGGAACTTAATTCGCGTTCTCTGAAAGGGCCACCTGAGCCCGTTAGCAGTATTTTACTAATACCCGCTTTTTCCAATTCCCCATACTCGTAACCTTGAGGGAGACATTGAAAAATAGCGTTATGCTCACTATCGATAGGTAAAATTTCAGCACCGCTTTGTGTTGCAGCATCAATAAATAAAGCCCCAGACATCACTAGCGCTTCTTTGTTAGCTAACAATACCTTTTTACCCGCTTTAACTGCCGCTAACGTAGGAAGCAATCCTGCCGCCCCCACTATGGCCGCCATCACAGTATCGACTTCGGCTGCACAAGACACGTCTTCTAAAGCTTTAGCGCCACAGAGTATTTCGGCGGTAATGTTATATTCTGTCGCTAATGTACAAGCGTCTTTATAACGGGATTCATCGGCCACTACTACAAATCGAGGAGAGCACTTCTGCGCCTGCTGCATGAGTAATTCAAGCTGACCATTGCCGGTAATGGCAAAGGTGCGGTATTTTTCAGGATGGCGATTAATAACATCGAGGGTATTGCAACCGATAGAGCCGGTTGCCCCTAAAACAGTAACGGTTTGCATCACGCCATCCACGTTACATAACAGAATGCAAAGACTGGGAATGCAGCGGTTAAGCTGTCTATTCTGTCGAGAACCCCACCGTGCCCAGGCAAGATTTTTCCACTGTCTTTTATGCCAGCGCAACGTTTTAGCATACTTTCATTAAGGTCACCCAACGCCGAAACGGCCACGGTAATACCACCAATAATGAGATGTAACCAAATGCGTGAAGGCTCTACTTGGTAGTGCAATGCAGCAAAAGCAATAATAGCTAATGAGGCAGCAATGCCACCCAAAAGACCTTCTAAACTTTTACCAGGCGATACATTAGGGCGCAGCTTATGACGGCCAAATTTAACCCCCACGAAGAAAGCGCCAATATCAGCAGCCCATACAATACCTAACACGTAAAAGATGAGTGATGCGCCATAAAAGGGGTCTACATCATGCAAACTAGTACGAAGGGCAATAACGGCAACCCAAGTTGGGATTAAGGTCAGCAATCCGAACACGGTACGTACACTGCGGCTTTCACGCCAAAACTTAGTATATTTTGGATAGGCCAATACCATAAAGAGTGACACTATCCACCACACTACCGCGATGCCTAATATCCCGTGATATAAATCATGGAGTTGGCCCTGATACCAAATAACACTGGTATCAACAATAAGAGATAAGCTGATGCAGATAGCGAAAGCTGCTGCCATAAAAAGTATTTTTTTAGGTCGCTCACAAATTCCGGACATATTCGCCCATTCGTAAGCCCCTATGGCAACCACACCAGAGATAGCAATTTCAAACCAGAAGATAGGCAGAAACAGTATGGAAAATAGCGCCAACGGCGCGAGAATTAACGCTGTTATTATTCTTTGTTTTAGCATAATTGGCTCTCGGCTCCTGTGGTCAGGCCTGCCCTGATACCTACCTGCATAAAGTTAACTGCTGGCAGGATCAATTTGTTCACCCGTTAGGCCAAATCGGCGCTGGCGAACATTAAAGTCATCTACGGCTAATTGAAAAACATCTTCATTGAAGTCTGGCCATAGCACATCGGTAAAATATAATTCGGCATACGCACACTGCCATAACAAAAAGTTACTGATTCTGTGTTCACCACCGGTGCGTATAAGAAGGTCTAGCTCAGGAAGGCTTGCGGTAGAGGTATACTGATTAAAAACGGCTTCATCAATATCTTGAAGCGCCATTTCGCCATCTTTTACTTTTGCAGCCAGTTCTTTAGCGGCATTAACAATGTCCCACCTGCCGCCATAATTAGCCGCAATATTAAGAACAAGATCATTGTTACCTGAGGTCATTTCTTCCGCTTTGCGGATTTTTCCAACCAACTTACTATCAAAGGCAGTTAAATCGCCTACTACCTTCAAACGAACACCATTTTTATGTAATCGCTTGGCTTCACTGTTTAATACTAAATTAAACAGTTCCATCAACACACTGACTTCTTCTTCTGGTCGTTTCCAGTTTTCACTAGAAAACGCAAATAAGGTTAATGACTCTATGCCCGTTTGGCGAGCAAAGCGCACAACAGCCCGCACAGATTCAACGCCAGCCTTGTGTCCAAAGGTACGAATTTTCCCTTTCTTTTGCGCCCAACGACCATTGCCATCCATAATAATGGCGACATGTTTAGGGCCAGCAATAGTTGCTGGCCCTACTGTATCAGTCGTTTTGGCTGCGTTTGACCGCTTCCCAATCATAATACTTATTATACTTCCATCAGTTCTTTTTCTTTAACAGCAAGCATGCCGTCAACTTTCTTAATGAAATCATTGGTTAAAGACTGAATATTTTCTTCCGCTGCGCGGCTTTCGTCTTCACTGATTTCTTTTTCTTTAAGTAATTCTTTTACATCGCTGTTTGCATCACGACGAACATTTCGAATTGAAACACGTCCGTTTTCTGCTTCATTACGCACTACGCGAATAAGGTCTTTACGACGTTCTTCAGTAAGTGGAGGAAGAGGAATGCGAATAGAACCACCCGCGCTCATTGGGTTCAAACCCAGATCTGCCTGCATTATCGCCTTCTCAACAGCTTGAATGGCACTCTTATCAAAAACAGTAAGGGCTAATGTGCGGCTGTCTTCAGCAATGACATTTGCCACTTGCTTAAGCGGTGTATCTGTACCGTAGTAAGGTACCATAATGCCATCTAATAAGCTTGGATGAGCACGGCCTGTGCGAATTTTACTGAACTGGCCTTTAAGTGCACTGATGCTTTTATCCATACGCTCTTGCGCATCTAATTCAATTTCATCAATCACGTTATATTTCCTATTTTCTTAATTAACTATTGTCAGCGTGACAAATAAGGGTGCCAACTTGCTCACCCATAACAACACGTTTCAAACAACCTGCTTCGTTCATGTTAAATACACGAATAGGAAGGCTGTGATCTCTAGCAAGCGTGAACGCTGACAGGTCCATCACCTTAAGTTCTTTCTCAAGTACTTCTTGATACGAGAGTTGGTCGTAAAGAGTTGCATCTGGGTTCTTAACCGGATCATCGCTATAAACGCCATCAACTTTTGTGGCTTTTAGTACGGCATCGGCTTCAATTTCAATGCCACGAAGACATGCGGCTGAATCTGTAGTGAAGAAAGGATTGCCTGTGCCCGCTGAAAAGATAACCACGCGGCCAGATTTTAATAAGCTAATCGCTTCTGCCCAGTTGTAAGCATCGCACACGCCATTTAAAGGAATCGCTGACATCATACGCGCATTAACAAAGGCACGATGCAGTGCATCACGCATGGCTAAGCCGTTCATTACGGTAGCAAGCATCCCCATGTGGTCGCCTACAACACGGTTCATGCCAGCTTTTGCTAGCCCTTCGCCGCGGAACAAGTTACCGCCACCAATAACCAAACCTACTTGAACACCTAGTTCAACAAGTTCTTTGATTTCTTGGGCCATACGGTCAAGTACTTTAGGATCGATGCCAAAGCCTTCTTCACCCATAAGGGCTTCGCCACTTAGCTTTAACAGAATGCGTCGATATGCTGATTTCGGTGTGATACTCATTATTCGATATGTCCTCGTAAACCCATTTTGTCTTATGCTTTTCTATTGTTTACACACTGCTTTTGCAGGTAAAAAGAATAGGACAAAATGCTTTCTTAAACGTTTAAAGATTTTACCGCTTTGCGAATTAAATTATCTTAGCAAAACTGTAACTCGCGGGTACTAGCTATAAAAAAGCACCTCCGAAGAGGTGCCTTGTAGTTTATCTGACATTAGCACAATGCAAAAGATAAACGCCCAATTATTTCTTGGCCGCTTCCATTTGTGCTGCAACTTCTGCTGCAAAGTCTTCAGTTTTCTTCTCGATACCTTCACCAACTTCGAACCGTACGAAGTTAACAACATCAGCAGAGTTGTTCTTAAGCAACTCAGCAACGCTGATTGAAGGATCTTTAACGAAAGGCTGACCAGTCAAGCTTACTTCACCAGTAAACTTCTTCATGCGGCCTGCAACCATCTTTTCTGCGATATCAGCTGGCTTACCAGACTGCATTGCAATACCAATTTGGATTTCTTTCTCTTTCTCAACAACTTCAGCTGGAACATTTTCAGGCTTAACGAACTGAGGGCTAGCCGCTGCAACGTGCATTGCAATGTCTTTAGCCAACTCTTCGCTGCCACCAGTAAGAATTGAGATTACGCCGATACGACCGCCGTGCACGTATGCACCTAGTGTATCGCCTTCAACGTTGATAACGCGACGAGGAGAGATGTTTTCACCGATTTTCGCCACTAATGTGTCACGAACGTCGCTTACTTTAGCACCGTTAAGTTCAGAAGCATTCAACGTGTCGATATCGTTGATGTTGTTCGCTGCTGCTATTTCTAGCAACTCGTTACCAAACTTAAGGAAACCTTCGTCACGTGCTACGAAATCTGTTTCACAGTTAATTTCAAGCATAGTCGCGCGACCATCTTGAACTTTAGTAAGGATTACACCTTCAGCTGCGATACGGCCAGCTTTTTTAGCTGCTTTCGCTTGGCCTGATTTACGCATGTTTTCAATGGCTAGTTCAATGTCACCATCCGTCTCAACCAAAGCTTTTTTACAATCCAGCATACCTGCGCCTGTACGCTCGCGCAGTTCTTTAACTAGTGCTGCAGTCACTGCCATTTTTCAATTCCTCAGCAATAAATATAAATTCGTTTAGGTAAAAGGGGCGTGATCGCCCCTCTCAATACGTCTCGTATTGTAGCACTATCATATAATTGTAATATGACAGTAAAGCGAACAGAATTACTCTGCAGCTTCTACGAAGTCGTCTTGCTCAGCTTGTACTTCTAGGTTGCTTTCGCGACCAGAGATTACAGCGTTAGCAGCGGCATCCAAGTATAATTGAACTGCGCGGATTGCATCGTCGTTACCAGGAATGATGTAATCAACACCATCTGGGTTAGAGTTAGTATCCACAACACCAACTACTGGAATACCCAGGTTACGTGCTTCTGTGATAGCAATGTGCTCGTGGTCTGCATCGACAACAAAGATAGCATCTGGTAAGCCGCCCATGTCTTTGATTCCGCCAAGGCTGTTTTCAAGCTTTTCCATTTCACGCTGAAGCATAAGGGCTTCTTTTTTGGTCAGCTTTTCGAAAGTACCGTCTTGGCTTTTTTGCTCTAGTTCTTTCAAACGCTTGATTGATTGACGAACTGTTTTCCAGTTAGTCAACATACCACCTAACCAACGCTTGTTAACGTAAAACTGGTCACATTTAACAGCTGCATCTTTTACCGCATCGCCAGCAGCGCGCTTAGTACCTACGAAAAGGATTTTCCCTTTCTTAGATGCTACGCTTGATAGGTAGTTAAGAGCGTTGTTGAAAAGTGGAACTGTTTTTTCAAGGTTGATGATATGAACTTTGTTACGTGCGCCAAAGATGTATGGTTTCATCTTAGGGTTCCAGTAACGAGTTTGGTGACCGAAATGCACACCGGCTTTCAGCATGTCACGCATTGAAACATTTGCCATTTTAATTTCCTCTCGGGGTTAGGCCTCCATATACCCATTGTATCGATCCCACCTATATAAATAAGTAGAACACCCCGATACGCAGTGTTGGTATATGTGTGTTTTAATTAAATTTAATTTACCCTTTTGACCAAACGCTTTTGAGGGCATTCCGTCAGGGCGCGCGCTTTATACCATATTAAGGCTACTCACTCAAGTTTTCCTGCCAGTTTAGCCATTCCTTGTATTCTTGGAGTCTGCCCCTATACACATTCAATCCTAATGGCTAAAATGTAGCTATATATGTAGATATCCTCTACGCGTTGACTGCTGTTCTATACTTTTATTGCCTGAACTAGCGCAACGACCTAAACCAATTGAAATTGAGAGATGCTGTGTCAGCTATTATTAAGACCTCTGAAGAAATTGAAAAAATGCGCGTTGCTGGAAAACTAGCAGCCGATGTACTTACTATGATTGGCCCCTATGTAAAAAAGGGCGTCACCACAGATGAGTTAAATACAATTTGTCATGATTACATTGTTAATGAGCAGCAAGCTATTCCTGCGCCATTGAACTATGGTCACCCTCCATTTCCTAAGTCAATTTGTACTTCGGTAAACCATTGTATTTGCCATGGCATTCCATCTGACAAAAAATTGAAAGACGGTGATGTGATTAATATTGATGTAACCGTTATTAAAGATGGTTACCACGGTGATACTTCTAAGATGTTTACCGTTGGAAAGCCAACGATTATGGCTGAGCGTTTAACTCGAATTACACAAGAATGCTTATATAAAGCGATTAAAGAAGTAAAACCGGGCATGACATTGGGTGACATTGGTCACATCTGCCAAACCCATGCAGAAGCGCATAACTATTCAATCGTTCGTGAATACTGCGGCCATGGTATTGGTGCAAGCTTCCACGAAGAGCCACAAATTGTGCATTACGGTAAACCTGGCACAGGTGATGTGCTTGAAGCAGGTATGTGCTTCACTATCGAGCCCATGGTGAATGCTGGTAAGCGTTATTCGAAAATTCTTCCTGATCAGTGGACTGTTGTGACTAAAGATAGAAGTTTAAGTGCCCAGTGGGAACATACACTTTTAGTGACAGAAGATGGCGTTGAAGTACTGACATTGCGTGATGAAGAAGATTTAGCAAGAGTCATTTCACACAGTTAACCAGTTATATATCTTTAGGCTCTCATGCACTGCGACGAAAAGTTGAATGTGTGATGAGTGTATTCTCGCTAGCCATATAGCAGTTTACCCCTAGTTAAACTGCTACATGGCACTTCCATCCTTTGTTCTCTATTTAGGTTGGCATCTTTTTCCCTCTTTGTTTACTAGTACTAACGCTCTTATAATAACGCCCTCATTTAGTTCTCAACCGATTTGCTATCGTAAGCGTATTCCTTATCTCTTACCTTTTATCTCTACCCATTCGATATTGACTGGCTATTTGAACTAACTATGCCACTGCACTTACTTTTTTCATTTCCAATCACACAGTCTTTCTTGTTACACAGCTATAACGTTTTTATATATTTATTCATAATATAGCCTTGGGTATGCAACTAATCGGCACTGCGATTTCGTTTCATTTCATGTTAGAGTTCGTTGTGTTCAAAAAGCTGTACGCATAGAAGGTGTAATTTGACGCTGCAATCCCTAATAAAAAATATTGATCAAATAACGTCGGTTGACGACTTAATGGGTATCAAGTCATGTGTAGAAGATAGCTACGCATGGATAAAAGCGTCATTCGACAGTATTCCTGTCAATCAACTAGTGACGGGCCGAGCCCAATTTGTTGATGCGCTATTGTGTCACCTTTGGCATCTTTACGGGTTAGACAATGACAGCGAACTTGCGCTCTGTGCCGTAGGTGGATATGGCCGTGGGCACCTTCAACCCTATTCTGATATTGATTTGCTCATCGTTAGTAAACGAACTCTTAAATCTGCCACCCAAGATAAAGTTGGCCGTTTTATTACTTTGCTTTGGGACATTAAGCTTGATGTAGGGCAGTCAGTTCGTACCATCAAAGAAACGGTGAGCCTTGCCAAAGACGACATTTCCATTGCTACTAATCTTGTGGAAAGCCGACTACTTAGTGGCAGCGAATCTATTTTTGAAAAACTATGGGATGAAGTTAACGGCAGAAACTCATGGTCTAGTAAGGCGTTCTTCTCGGCAAAGTATGACGAGCAAAAGCGACGCCACGCCAAATTTAATGGTACAGCATACAACCTAGAACCTAACATTAAAGAAAACCCAGGCTGCTTACGAGATATTCAATCTATTGGCTGGGTGGCAAAAAAACACTTTAAAGAATACGACGGCTGGAACTTAGTGGGTCATGGCTACTTCACCGAGCAAGAACACAGTGAGTTGATCACCTGTCGAATGCACTTGTGGAAAATGCGCTGTGCCTTACATCTTATTGCAGGGCGAAGTGAAAATCGCCTTCTTTTTGATTACCAGCCTGACGTTGCCACCATGATGGGATACGGCGAAGAAGGAAAGAGCTCAGTTGAAAAGATGATGCGTGACTTTTTCCGCACTGTCGCTCGGGTTTCCGAATTAAATCAAATGCTGTTACAGCGTTTTAAGTATGACATGCTTAACCAGAGCCTTCAGCGACGCACCAATATCAATGATGACTTTGAATTACTCGACAATATGATATCCCCAAGGCATGAAAATGCCTTTTCTTCGCCGGAAGCCCTTTTAGACTTTTTAAATGTGGTTACTAACACGCCAGAAGTACAAGGTTTAAGCTCAACCTGTATTCGACAAATTAGAAACGCACATCGGGCCTTTGAAGATACTTATTTTGTAGAGCGCCCCGCGTGCCGCGAAAAGCTCATGATATTACTTAAGCAACCAGACTTCTTTAATTTTGGTTGGGACATCATGCACCAGTACGGTATTTTGCAAGCATATTTACCTGAGTGGGATGCCATAGTTGGTATGATGCAATTCGACTTATTCCACGCCTACACGGTGGATGAACATACTCACCGCTTAGTGAAGCACGTGAATTACTTTTTCTCGAAAGAGAATAAAGAGTTCCCTCGCTGTGGCCGTATTTGTCGTAACTTAGATAAACCCGAAGTATTGTATATAGCCGCTATATTTCACGATATTGCCAAAGGTCGTAATGGTGACCACTCCACCCTAGGTGCGATAGATGTTGCCAAATTTTGTGAACAGCACGGTGTGGCAGAAAACGATGCTGCTATGGTGAGTTGGTTAGTAGAAAACCACCTGCTAATGTCTGTGGTAGCGCAGCGCAGAGACATTTACGATCCTGATGTTATCAGTGAATTTGCTGGCGCTATACGAAGCCATAACCACTTAAACTTACTCTATACGCTTACTCTTGCAGACATTCGTGCTACTAACGATAATTTGTGGAACGATTGGAAAGCTTCACTGCTTAGAGAGCTCTATTTAATGACCCAAAAGGCATTAGATAATGGGTTACAGTGCCAAGTGACGTTAAGTGAGCGAGTGACTACTCACAAATATCAAGCGCAACAAATTTTGCACGAACGTGCCGTTAATTTTGATTCGATTGATAGGTTGTGGGCACGGTTGGATGATGATTACTTTGTGCGCTTTAAGCCCACCCAAATAGCATGGCACACAGAAGAAATTGTTAAGGCGCAAGATGATTGGCTAACCCCAGATAGCGACAGTCTTTTGGTAAAAGCCAATGACAACAGTGCGAAAGGCGGCACAGAGATCTTTTTGTTCGGAAAAGACAGAAAAGCCCTTTTTGCACAGGTTGCCTCGGTACTCGATAGCCGAAACTGCTCTATTCACGATGCCCATGTTACCGTAACCCGCGATGGTTATGTGTTTGACAGTATGTTAGTACTTGAGAATGATGGCTCAAGGCTAACGTCAGAGTCACGTATTCAGTCGTTAGAAAAAGCAATTAGCACACAACTTGAAAAACCAGGCCGCTCACACGAAAATAAGCGTAAACTACCTCGCCAAATGAAACAGTTAGATGTGCCTACCAAGGTACGTTTTTTCAATGTTCACGATGAAGCAACACTCATTGAGTTAGAAGCACTAGACGCGCCGGGTATATTAGCTAAAATTGGGCATGCCTTTGTTGATACTAATGTCACATTAAAGTTAGCGAAAGTTGCTACCATCGGCGAGCGAGCCGAAGATATATTTATTGTTAGCAATGAAGCTGGCAAATCATTAACCCAAGAACAACAAGTTAGCTTGAAAAAGCGAATTTTGTTTAAACTCGATCAACTTGAAGATATCACCATACCATGAATGAATTGAAAGCCATTATTGAAGACGCCTTCGAAAACCGCGACAACATTAGCCCTTCTTCTGCCCCTGCAGAAGTGAAACAAGCCGTTGCCGACGCTATTGCATTGCTAAATAGCGGTAAAGCACGTGTAGCTGAAAAAATCGCGGGCGAATGGGTTGTTCATCAGTGGTTAAAGAAAGCTGTTTTACTTTTCTTCCGCCTACACAACAACGACGTTATTGAAGGCGCAGAAAGCCGTTATTACGACAAAGTACCGTTGAAATACAGCAACTATACTGCAGAGCAGTTTGCTAACGATGGCGCTCGTATCGTGCCTCCAGCGGCAGTGCGTACCGGTACCTTCGTAGGTAAAAATGCGGTTGTTATGCCTTCGTACGTTAACATTGGTGCATTCGTTGATGAAGGTACTATGGTAGATACATGGGCAACCGTAGGCTCTTGTGCACAAATTGGTAAGAATGTTCACTTATCTGGTGGCGTAGGCATTGGTGGTGTTTTAGAGCCACTTCAAGCGAACCCTACTATCATTGAAGATAACTGCTTTATTGGCGCACGTTCTGAAATTGTTGAAGGCGTTATTGTTGAAGAAGGCGCAGTTATTTCAATGGGCGTTTACATTAGCCAAAGCACCCGTATTTACGACCGTGAAACCGGCGAAGTACATTATGGCCGCGTTCCTGCGGGCTCTGTAGTAGTTTCAGGTAACATGCCAAGCCCAGATGGTAAGTACAGCCTATATGCTGCCATTATCGTGAAGAAAGTAGACGCTAAAACCCGTGCAAAAGTAGGTATTAATGCCCTACTACGTGGTGTTGAATAAGTCTGTATTCACGTATTAAACGTTTTGCATTAAAAAAGGGCGCCTAGCGCCCTTTTTTATCTTTTGAGATTGTTGTCGAACCCCGTTACACGCCTAACTGAGCTTTAATACCGTTAACCCACTCAATAACCATGGTTTCAGGTTCAAGGGTCTCAAGGGCATCAACTTCTAGCATGTCGGCTACTGCTTTACCTTGCAGCTCTAATAACAATTCATTGAATTGACGACCGGCTCCACAAAAACTTTCCCCGTAACTACTATCACCTAACGCAGCAACCGCAAAAGGCTTGTCGTTTAGCAATGGAAACTCATCTTTCAAATCAGAGAAGACAAATTCTAAGTTTGGTGGAACATCGCCTTGGCCTGTAGTCGAAGTAATCAATAAGATAGCGTCTGCATCGGTAAAGTCGCTTACTGAAGGATCGCTTTCAAGTTCGCAATCTACGCCTTGCTCAGCAAGACTCTCTTCAACCTGTTCTGCCACATGTTGCGCATTGCCGTACACGGTTCCCGCAAAAATTTTTAATGTTGCCATTACTTCCTCATCATCTCTTTAAATCGTGTGGCTTCCCGTTTACGCAGCGTACTTTCGTGTGCCTAAACGGTTACACCAAATATTCTTGCCAAGCATTTAACACTCGTTGCATTTCTAAATGCATTCTAACAGACACCGATAGCCACTTTCCTGTAATCGGGTGATAAAAACCCATCTGGGTACAACTTAAGGCCAAATTATGAAAACTAAAGTGTGTTTGCAAAAATTTGTTCTGTTTTCCGTCCCCATGAGTGGTATCACCCAGTATGGGATGTCTGATATGCACCATATGTCGGCGTAACTGATGTTTACGTCCTGTGGACGGTAAAAGTTTCACCAATGAATAGCGGGCGGTTTCATATTTACCTACGGCGAAAGGTAATTCATAGTTCGCTAAACTTTCGTATACCGTTGTGGCTTGCTGCGGTGCCTGCTGCGGGCGCTTATGTTTATCGGCAATTTTATCGTAACGATATTTGAGCGCATAATCGATGAGTCCTGAATGTTTAACATAACCACGAACAATAGCGTGATACTGCTTTTGCACCTGCTTATTCATCAACTGCTGGCCAAGCAGCGCCGCTGTTTTACTGTCAAAACTAAACAATAGTACACCGGATGTTGGTCTATCTAAACGGTGTGCTGGGAATACATGCTTGTTGAGCTGATCCCTCAAGGTCTGCACGGCGAAGCGAGTTTCATGCCTGTCGATAGGACTTCTGTGCACTAATAAACCCGGCGGCTTATCAATGGCCACGATATGCTCATCTTGATATAAAATATTAAGCGGCGGGTATGGCTGCACACTATTGATGTCAGCCTTTTCACTCGGGCTAACCGATAATTCTTCAGGCATGATTTACTTCTTATTAGGTTCGGTTAGTTTATCAAGAGCAAGCAACGAAACTAAGATAGATTCGGGGCAGTTTGGCACATACATCTGCGCCGCAGGGGAAATTGCCATCTTCCTAGGTAACTGACCTATTGCTATTAGGTGATGACATTTAGGCACAAAAACATACGCCAGCCATTCGAAAAAAGACAGGGTATCAATAGCAAAAGGTGCAGTACTGGCTAGTTGTTCCTTGCTAGGTGCTTTTTCCGGCCACGTTTTAGTTTGGCGCAGCGCGGTTTCTAGCGCATTTAAATGATACTCGAATTCTTCTATTAACTTCATAGTCATTACATGGTTTAAGGTTTGCCGTAAAAATCTGGCCGGCAGTATACCAGAGGCAGCACTCATTCCGCTCGCACCTTTAAAAGAACAATGCCTTTGCCTGTCGGCAACTAAAATATGCTAAACTTTGCGCCCTAAAATCAGTTTTATGAAGTGAGAACGCCTGAAATGAACGCAAACAGTATTAACTCTATCAGCGAATTTTTATTGCATGCAGGTACAGAATATATTGTTTTTGATATGGGTCGAAGACTTACCGCTTTAGACAATCAGGCGTTTTTGGATATTGAGAATGGTTCAACTGTTGCGCCCTTCCCTCGCCAGCAGCATGCGTGGTTCGGCATAGTTTTTTGGAATAAAAACAGCTCAAATCAGCACTATATTTGGTTTATTAAACTCCCTCTAGACGAGCAGGGATTAGTGGTAGCGGCTTCAAGAAACCATTTTCTGCAAATTATTGTCGAAGCACTCGGCCAATCAATTTCTGATGATTCTGAAGCGGCTAACACATTGCCAGATAATCCTTATTCATTTGTGCCCGCGCAGTCATTACTTGCGCAATTTAATGCACTGGTTCGTGCAAAGCTAAATCAGCCAATTAGCGCCAGCGCACAGCATGTTATCGCCTATTTGAAAGCGCCTCAGGTGGCTGACTGGCAAACCATTCCCTTACAGGCAATTGCGGATGTGGTCATCAGATTAGACTCAATGGAAAACGCTCAAGAAGTGCAAGGCAGTGTGCTGCGTAACTTTTCACTTTTTGCCGAACCATTTCAACGGGCTTTTATGGAAATGGCCGAAGTTGCGAACGTACCGGCCCCCCTTAACCAATGCATGCTTTCAGTGTTAGACGGTGATGAAATAAGTTTAGCCGCCCTACGGGGTTTGTCTTGTGAGACCAAAAACGACACTATATATACGCAATTAGTGTCGCACTTTGAAGCTAAGAAATTGAATCACTTGGATATATTAAGTGTTATTGCTGCCCGCCATTTTCAGCAAATGGACGAGAAATTACTGCTGCTATTTTTTGAAGCCGTTGCCGAGGTCGATAACCAAGAAAACTATAATGGCGACGTATTTCGCGGCTTCTTCTCTGATCTTGTTCAAGTGCCCCAGTTACGTGAATTAGTACTAGGCATACTAAGAACCCCAGAACGCAGTGACTTACTAGCCAGCGCAATTGGCACGCTGTTTTCACAAACTAAGGGGTAATGAATGACATTACTTGAGTTAACGTTATGGCTAGGGCTGGGCTTTGTCGCCTTTCAGTTTTGGCGCATACGAAGTATTTCTGAATTTACTGATAGTTACTTGCGCCAGTACTGTAAAAACAATCAACTGCAACTGCTCAGCATTGCCAGAGCCAAAACCCGCATTACCTTCAACTACAGCAAGCCTGATTGGCATAATATCTTTGTGTTTGAATTTTCCGGTAATGGTGAAGACAGATACAGCGGAGAAGTGGAGTTAGTGGGCAAACATATTATTAGAACTACCTTACCACCTCACAGAGTTAATTAAGTTCTTCGGATTCGTTAGCCCGCTATAGTATTAGGTATGAACGAGATGACTATGCCGAGCGCAATAGGCGTTTAGAAACGTGAGCGTTTTAGTGACAACACTAAAAATTACGCAAAAAAAAGGGGTAGCCTCTCTGCTACCCCTTTTCCTGGAATTTTGAGTTTCCCTCTCTGCGTTCCTTTGCGACTAAAATCTTCCCGATTAAAATCCATATACGCCCCTTTCCATCTTCTCTCGCGTGTTCCCGTGCGAGTTACCCATCCTTGCGTAAATCCCTTTCCGTTTATCCTGCTAACCCACCAATCCTATACGTGGGGACCTCTTCCTAAGGTTGTTCCTTGTACCAACATCCGTTGGTGTTCCTTATCCTTTCATCCTTTCTACGTCGCACATCCTGCTGCAACTTGCTCAATCCTTAAGCGGTCCGTTCGTTCCTGAGCTACCTTGCTCTTACGCATCCTGCGTAAACCATCCTTGAATAAGCCTTCCAAGCTTTCCTTTACGACACATCCTGTATCTGCTGTATCAGTCCTTTTTATGACGTTCCCTCGCCAAATCCTTTTTACTTCCTGTCGCGACTCCTTATCGCTTGCGCTTTCCTTGCCAATCCTAGTGATAATTCCGTTTCAGCACGTCCGATGCGCTTATCATCCCTGCGTTGCATCCTGCTTTTCCTTATCCCCTCACTCCTGTTAAGGGATTCTCATCCTTAAGTTGTCCAAGGCTATCCTTACAAATCATCCTGACTCATCGTGTATCCCTGTGACGTGTTTAATAATATCCCTAACAAGATTTCTCGCTAGTTAGAATTACAACGAAATGTGGAGAAAATATGGAGGAAAAGTAAGCTCAAAGGAGAAAACCCTTATAAATCAAAGAATTTATACTTTAGTCTAGATTTTGGGTATGAAAAAAAATACACATTTCCTACACTTTTGTAGGAAATGTCGTACAAAGCCTATCGTCAAAATGAACAATCTCTTAATTTTTTGGCGATCGTCATTCGAAATGAGGATCTCGTTCATAAGATCTAATACTAAGGAAAGGATAGCGTGTGAGCACCAGATCTATTATATTCTTTCGACAGGGAAATTCTTTGTAAAAAAATGACGTTTCAGAAAGCCGAGCGACATCCCTTACATTTTAGCAAAAACTTACGACTTTTGCGCAAAATACGCCATGATGTCAGCTTTGGTCATTTCTTTCGTTGTGTTAGAAAAACAATAGTAATTTGGCCGCTGATCGCTGAAATACTGCATATCCATTTCCAACCCATCTAGCCCTTGAAAAATACCGACTGGAATATTGTACTCACCGGTTTCATTGAGCATATAAAAAAGATGCGAGCCACAATTTCCACAGAAACCGCGCGAAGCCCATTCTGATGAAGGGTGAATTTTTATGTTATTACTGCTATTGGTAGGATTTACATTTTCAAATTTAACCTGGGTACCACACTGCAGCGCGAATAGCGCCGAACCTCCCCACTGCCTACAGGAATCACAATGGCACACCGTGAACTTGGGGTTAATATTCTCAGCGGTAACTTTAATGTCACCACAAAGACAACGTCCTTCTGCGCTTAGCATTAGCGCTTCTCCTAGTTTAGTAGACAAGTTATAAGCCTAGCCCAGGATATTACTATTTCATATGACAATTTATGCGGGCTTTCGTCTGAACATTACGTCACCTGTCACATGAGACAAGCTTAGATCCCCCACCACATCATAGTTATCGTCGCTAAAAAAAGGCTTATGTTTTTGGACGGTAACAAATACAGCCACTCCCTCACTTTTAGCGTCTTCTTCTACCACACTATCGATAGCGCCAAGCAACGTGTGGCCAAGTCCGTGATGCTGACAATCAGGGTGAACTGCGATGAAACTAAGCATATGAAAATTTGCAGCAGGGATTAGTGCCCGAACCTTCTCTTCTTTTTCTAGCATTTGCTTGGTGCCGAAAAGACCCGCGGTAAGCAGCATGCGTAGGCGCCAATGCCAATACCGCCCTGCACCGAAAGCGGCATCTGGTGCTGTAAGGCAAGCCACCGCTAATAACCGTTCTGCCTCGAACAGGCCCACGATAGGTTGCTCTGCCACCCAAAAAGCGTTCAGTTCTTCCCTAATAGCTGAACGCAATCGACTTCCGTAACCTTCTTTTTCAGCTTGGAATATGTCGCTAAAAAGCGGATCGTCTACGTACGCATTAAACAAAATGGATGCAGCCACTTTCAAATCATCTACACCTAAGTAAATAGCTTTAATGGTTTCAGGAGTAGGTGCTAATACGTCTGTTGTGTCATTTGTCATGTGAACTGCCCTCTCTATAAATGCGGTTTTATGATCACAGAAAGCAAAAAGTGACCAGGTTATGGTCACTTTACGGTAAAAAAACAACAATGTTAAATTAATGTTACTTTAATTTATTAAGTGGTAGGCGCTATCACCCCAGCCTACAAGGTCGCTATTTTTAAATACAATAGGCGTACACTCATCTTTTGTGGTGATACCATCAGCCATCGTCTTTTGGGTACGATAAAACAGTACACGATAGGTTCCATCTTGCTTTTCATATAGTTCATTGAAATCTGCGACACCCATTTTTGACAGCACGCGCTCATAGCTGGTTCCCACTTCTAGGTTCGAGATATGTTTACGGTTATTGTACTCTCGGTCTTCTACGTCAGTACCATAATGGCTATCACTTCCCCCGCCTACCGACACAACACAGCCAGTAAGTAAAAAAGATGATGCAAGTGCGAGTGGTAAAATTAATGATTTCATGTGAATTCCTCTGATTTTTTTATAATTTAACTCTTCTTATAAACTAAACAGTAATCAAGAATAACACCAACTATTCAACCTGTTGATTTGCAATGAATTTTCAAATATAGGTTAAGTTTCACACTAAGACTAATGGTTTATTTTATTAATTATTGGTCAGGTTGACGCAGAATAATGGTTAAAAAGCATAGCGGAACCACGTTGAAATAGATAAGCTGAATGCTTTCTCACTTTCAACGTGTAACTTAATGTCATTACAAAACAATAATCTGCAACAACTGATGATTGTCTGCCAGCAGATGCATCAAAACGGGACAACACCGTCTGTTGCATTGCTACGCGCTAAAGCACCATTTAAAGTATCGGTAGCAGAAGCGATTGGAGCCATTAAACACTTCAATGCCACTAGTGGCGCAGCGAAAACGGTATCTAGCCTTGATACAGGAGCCCCTCATGATACAAACTCTCCTGATGATAAGGATACTGAAACGGTTGTATCACTTTCTAAACGCGTGAAGTTATTAGAAGAGCAAATTCGCCTATTACAAAAGCAGCTAGACGCATCTTTTAAGTAACTAAGGCTGGTCTTAAATTCCTACTCAAGAAATTTAACCAATGCGCTATAGCGCTTCAAGTAGCCTTCAATGTAACCCATCGACCGATTACGGGCGAAGTGTAGCAATAAATTCAGGTAAGCTTGGTGAAATTACCTTTTTGGGCGGCCGGCCAACTTGTTCTAACACTACCTCTCCAGTGCTATTTAACACGCTTAATACGAAGTCATCTTCATCGGTTAACGCAAAAAAAAGCGTGGGTTCTTGTTTTAGCCTCTTTTTCATTAACAGGTGCCCTATTAAGTTTTGTTGAAGCCGCTCAAAGTCTTCTTCATTCCAAACTTGTAATAATTCACAGGCGCCGTGCTCTGCTGTTACTGGTAAATTATTACTAAAGAATTCAGTAAAGAGCTGGCAAAAATCTGCATTAAGGGTAATTTCTAATGCATCTTCAACATTTTTAAAGCTTAGGGCCTGATGTAAACTTTCATCTTGGCGCTGTGGTCGCCAAGGAACGAGCTCACCTTCTTTCGCGCTATTTAGGTAGCAAGGTGAAGGCCATTGACTATCATAGGGTATGTAAAGCGCGCGATCGCTACTCTCATTGTGTAAAGTGAATGCGTCGATAAGCTGAGTTAATTCATTACGAATTGATAGAGCCATTATAGGGTTACACCAATATTTTTGAGGTACACTATAGATATAAGTGGCCAAATTCAAGTAACAAGGCTTATCTACAACGGCAAATATATAGGTAAATATGACTTCGAAGGCAAATGATAAAATTTCTATTTCTGCACCTAGCGACCTTTCATTGGGAAAGCAAGTTGAATATGAATTTCATTACAATCCTAAGTTACTCCAAGGGGTACCCCGTAGCTTAAGTCGAAACACGTTATCGTTGAATGCTGACTCCCTTCCATTCTCAGGTATCGACATATGGACAGGTTACGAGCTGTCTTGGCTAAATCCTAAAGGCAAACCTCATGTCGCCTTACTCGAATGCTACGTGCCCGTTACCTCTGTAAACCTTATCGAATCGAAGTCGTTTAAATTATATTTAAATAGCTTCAACCAAACGGCTTTTGATAGCGCGGAGAATGTGCGAGCCACGTTAGAATCCGATTTATCAGCATGTGCAGGGGAGCCGGTAGTGGTAGCCTTAACACTTCCAAACCAATTCAATAAACTTAAATTTAAAGAGTTTGATGGTGTATTGCTCGATGACCTCGATATTGTTGTTGAAACTTACCAGCCTGACACTTCACTCTTAAATGCCACTACCGATAAAACAGCAGAGACCTTGGTGTCACATTTACTTAAATCGAATTGTTTAATTACCAGTCAGCCTGATTGGGCAAGCGTACAAATTCGTTATGAAGGAAACAGCATAAATCACGAAGGTCTACTAAAATATTTAATAAGCTTTAGACAACACAACGAGTTTCATGAACAGTGTGTAGAGCGCATTTACTGCGATATTATGCAACACTGTCAGCCGGATAAGTTGACAGTGTGCGCTCGTTATACAAGACGTGGAGGGCTTGATATCAACCCTTTCCGTTCAAATTTTGAAAAGCCTTATTTAAATAGAAGGCAAGCTCGCCAGTAATCTGGCGCACAGGCTCATTAGCAAAATTAATAAGATGTGTAGGATGACTTCACCTAAGGTTGAGTAAAAACAAATTATGGATGCCAAACAGCTTCAAACTTATAAGCAACACAATGCTTTACTTTCACAATTTATCGTTCGCTTGTCTGCCTTCTACGAAGGTTTTTCCGACCAGATTGATAGCGAACTGCAAATATTGAGAGGGCATTTGTCCGGTACTCCAAATTTCACCTTGGCTACTGTCAGCATCAACAAGCTTAACAGCGCACTACAGCACCAAGAACTAACGCTTAAAAAATACAGTATTGAAACCGTTGCTTTACTAGAAAGTGCAACTAAACGTCTTCAAAAAGCTATTTTTGAAGATACAGATCTTCAAAAACAAGCCACACAGCAACTGATCGTCCTTAACCAACCTGTCGGGGACATATTCAGCATTTACAAGCTGTTTAAACAGGCTATTGAATTACACCATACTGCATTAGCAAGTGAAGTGACCTCTGATACAGATATTACGCATGCGGAACGGCCAAAACCTGCGCTAGATAGCGACAGCGACACCATCGTAAACCCGCTTTACAAGTCTATTCTTGAAGAGTTGAATCAACTCATTGCTAGTTATGCGCAACGCCAACCCAACGATAGCCAATTAGCCGCTATTCAGAAAAAGCTCACGGCGGGTATGTCTGAAGACCAGCTGTTGAAAAGCTGTGTCGTTATCCTGCGTATGATAGTGCAAGATGCTATGGCTGAAGCTAGCTTAACAGGCAAAGTTATTCAAAGCCTGCATAACTCGTTAGGCAAGATGGGGGACGATATCCAATTGAGTATGGACAATAGCCGTACTCAGTTTGAACAACGACAAGTTGGTAATGCTCAGCTGCAATCACATATCGAAAGTATTGAAGAGGCCGTATCACACAGCAACTCTTTAGAATCACTTAAAGAACATACCCAGTTTTGTGTTAAGAATATTGCCAGTACATTGAATGAACAAGCCCAGCTAGACTCTCAGGGCCAACATTCTCTAATGGGGCTACTTGGCTCAATGCAAAGCAGAATTGAACAATTACAAAAACAAACCCAGACCTATAAAAAGAAACTAGCCGAGCAAATGATGCTTAGCCAGACCGACCCATTAACTCGCTTACCCAACCGTCAAGCCTACAACGAGAAATTATCAAAGGCCTTCCAGAATTGGCAAGACAACAAAGATGAATTGGCGGTGGCGGTATTGGACATTGATCATTTTAAGACTATCAACGACAGGTTTGGCCATGCAGCTGGCGATAAAACGTTACAGTTGGTAGGTAAGAATTTAAAGCAGCAACTCACAGATAACATATTCATGGCGCGCTGGGGAGGCGAAGAGTTTGTGCTGCTTGTACCCGGTATGGATGAACAGAGTGTGACCGATTTACTAGAGACCATGCGTACCACGCTAGCCTCGTTACCCTTTAAGTTCAAACAAGAAAAGGTCACCATTACAGCATCATTTGGAGCATCATTTTTCAAAAAAGGGGACACTCCTGATGCCGTCTTCGAACGCGCTGATAGCTTACTTTATCAAGCAAAAAACGAAGGTCGAAATCGCGTTATCACTGACAGAGATAAGTAACCATGAAAAAAGTGCAGTTGAACCCAGTTGGTTGGATGAGTCAACTCTCTCAAATTGAAGTTGCTCAGCTACAAAACACAACAAACAGCACACTGTATGGAATGTTTCGAAATTGTAGTTTAGCGGTACTAAATAGTGGCGTAGATGAAGATAATTACGAAGCGCTTTTTGCCCCATATGAAGATTTCGACATTAAACTCGTTCGACGAGAGCGAGGCGTCAAAATTGAGTTAGTAAATCCTCCAGAAGTAGCCTTTGTTGATCAAAACTTGATAACCGGTGTTCATGAGCATTTATTCGCTGTGCTACGAGACTTACTGTATATGGGTAATAAGCATGCTTTTACCCAAAAAAGCGCTCCTGCCGATAGTGACAGCATAACAGATATGGTTTTTGACATGCTACGTCATGCAAATGCGTTAGAAGGCAATGATGGCGTTAATACCGTCGTGTGTTGGGGTGGGCACTCAATAAACCAAACTGAGTATAAATACACCAAAGAAGTCGGCTATCAGTTAGGGTTAAGGGAAATGAATATTTGCACCGGTTGCGGACCGGGTGCAATGAAAGGCCCAATGAAAGGAGCCACTATTGGGCATGCCAAACAGCGATATAAAACAGGTCGCTATATTGGTATTTCAGAGCCAAGTATTATCGCTGCAGAGCCTCCGAACGCGATTGTGAACGAACTAGTTATTATGCCTGACATTGAAAAGCGCCTTGAAGCCTTTGTGCGCTTAGCCCATGGCATTGTGATTTTCCCTGGTGGTGTGGGCACTGCCGAAGAGTTGCTTTATTTATTGGGTATTTTGTTGAACGATAAAAATGCTCAGCAACCCTTTCCTGTTATCCTTAGTGGTCCTGCAGGCTCTGAGGCCTATTTTGAAGCCATTGACGAATTCGTTGGAGCAACGATAGGAAAAGAAGCACAGAGTAAATACCAGATAATTGTTGATGATCCTGAAGAAGTTGCTCGCGTTATGCGTACAGGACTAGGGCGAGTTAAGAGGTATCGAGAGGCGATGGGTGATGCCTATAGCTTTAACTGGTCACTTACTATTGAAGAAGCATTTCAACGCCCTTTCATTCCTTCGCATCAAACTATGTCTAATTTGGCCTTACATCACGACCAAGACAATGCATCGTTAGCTATCGCGCTAAGACAAGCATTTTCTGGGATTGTAGCGGGTAACGTAAAAGCCGAGGGCATAAAACATATCAAAGAGCACGGACCATTTAAGCTCACCGGTGATGCTAAACTGATGGAGCGGGTCGATGCTTTGTTGGAGTCCTTTGTATCTCAACAGAGAATGAAGCTTCCAGGCTCTGCTTACACCCCGTGCTATACCATAGAAAAATAGCGAGACGCATTTCCTTACGTTTAACACTTACCGTGGACGAACTTTTTACGGTACACTGTCAACTTAAGTAGTTATTTAATCAAAGGATCTGCAATTTTACAGTTTGTAACCTATGAAAATGTTGTAAATTGTTTATTTGAATGCAGAAAAACGAAAAGTTAGGGTTATGAACACCAAGGTCATTCGACTCATTTTTGCTGGTATAGCACTCTATGCGGCTTTTGTATTTTTAGTCATTTCAGTTTATCCCGATAAACCTGAAAATATGGACTGGAAAGACCGTGAAGAATATAATCGCGTACAAATTACCAAATTAAAGTTAGGTAGTACCAGAGAAGAGGTACTAGCGCTGCTTGGCTCCCCTGATATTACCGAAGCCAAACGACAGAATGAAAACGCTATTCAAGTGATGTTTTACCGTACGCAGCATGTTCGCGCTGATGGGTTAACAACCCAAGATGAATGTACCCCCCTATTATTTGAAAACGAAAAATTGATTGCATGGGGCGACGGGGCATATTCAAGTTACCAGCAAAGCTAGTACGATGGAGCTTAACGACGCTTCTGAGCTTTCGGATGCTCTCTCGCTACCTACGCTTTCCACCTCACCGCAAGATATTGTTAACATCTGTCTTCAGCGAGCCAAACTAACCCTTTCGTTCACGCTAGCTCACCCTGCCATTCCTCTTGCACTTCGAAAATGCCCAAGTGATGTCGACCATCTTACTCGACACATGTTAAACCTAGCGCTATTTGGCAAGCTTAATAACTATAACGATCACTTCTTACAGCACCTCATTGCTGCTCACTTAGCTACGTATTACTTAGCAAAACAGAAAAAAGATGTAACTAACGACCACAAAAAATCACTTATTCAGTTCATCAATGAACATCAACTCGTGATGTGGCGGAAAGTTATCGGATTACAAAAGGTGCTTTTCACCCCTCAATCGATAAAACACCTTGGAGAGATAAAGCTTACATCCCTTCAACGAATAAGCCTTATTACTAGTACGTTAACTTATTGTGCCGAAAGCTATTCGGAATCCCGTCTGTTAGCTTATATCGTGCAGAGCACACCCGCTATTCAACGTACCTTTTTACACCCCATTGCTTCGCTTATCTCAACGCCTTTGCCCGGTGCAAGAGTGTATGCTAACGCCCATCCTTCAATAGTTATTGATATTCAAAAAAACCATGCGCTAGTGTATTGCCCAAGTCGAAGGGAAAACGAGAGCAAAGAGCAACATGAGAAAACTAAACAGTGGGTTAAACGTACCGCGCTTTTATCACCTAAAGATCTGCACATAAAGTTTGAAGACTTCTCCGCCCACTATCATCAGTGCGAAAAAGAAAGAAAAGTTAAAGGGGAGCAACCCTTTTTACCTGTAACCTTCCCCATACAACGACCGCCATCAGCTTTAATAGAAATTATTCAAGAGTTGCAGAAACCCGACGTAGACATCCCAACCTTATGTAGCAAAGTAGAGAAGGTCACCAGTTTTCAGCAGTTTTTACTCTCTACCGCGAGCCAAGATAACCGTCTTAGGCTGCCCGTTACGAATTTAAAACAAGCAATATTAACCTACGGTTTAGAGCGCGTAGGCGACATGCTGGTTCAATATGCGTTAATAGAACGGCTGACCCAACATCAATATCCCTTGCTTGCAATCAGTAGACAGTTCACGACCTTAGCCTGTAGCATTTCGGCCCAGCTATCGTCTATGACTAATACTAAGTTTACTCCCCAATCTGCAGCATTGGTGACCACGTTTTTGTGCGCGCCCTTATTCACCCTGCCCGGATTAAAAGTGGCAAATAGGCTGCCGGTCAATCAAAAAGAATACTTTCAAATAGATAAAGTTTTCAGGGTTAAAGGCACAGTGGCATGGCACGCTATTTCAGGCGAGTTGGCGGGAAATTGGCATCAAAGTGCTACATGGCGAGCGGTCATCCATCAGTCGGGAAACCGCCATAAAGATGTACCTACTTCTTTAAAAAAAGAACATGCAATCTTACAACTGTCTTTTGGGCTAGCAAGAGAGTATTTGTTTCCTTTAGATAAGAGGGATAACGCTACGGATAATACTTTTGAAATATTAGCGAAAAGCATAAATCTAAAACGTGACGAGGTGCGCCACGTTGTTGAAGGGTTAAACGAATCCCTTTTTTGTCCGCTTAATTTGCACTAGTAAAATTAATCTTTGCGAATGGCTATAACTTAGCCCCGCTATCGTATAAAATACGCCGCTTAGCAACTGCTTCAATCAAAGATATCCCTAGATTTCATAATAACAAAATAGATGAGGCAGTCATCTTTGGCGCATTTCGCCCGCCAAGCTAAAATGAAATAAACCTAACGATTTTGACAATAGAATTATCAGAGGATCCTTCCACATGACTCAGCAACACATTACTGTCATTCGCGGTGACGGCATTGGCCCAGACATTATTGATGCAACCACAAAAATTTTAGACAAAGTTGGCTGTGATTTTGCCTATGACTACGCAGATGCAGGCTTAGTTGCACTTGAAGAGCATGGTGAACTTCTTCCACAAGCAACTCTTGACCTAATTGCTAAAAATAAAGTGGCACTTAAAGGCCCGCTTACTACGCCAGTTGGTGAAGGTTTTACGTCAATTAACGTTAGCTTACGTAAACAATTTAAACTTTACGCTAACCTACGCCCAGTTATCTCGTTTAAAGGCACTAAAGCCCGTTACGAAGACATTGATATTATCACCGTGCGTGAAAACACACAGGGCATGTACTCTGGCCTTGGCCAAGTAGTGTCTGAAGACGGTAACGAAGCTGAAGCCATGAGTAAGATCACTCGTGATGGTGCTGAGAAAATTGTTACTTTCGCTTACGAATTAGCCCGTCGCGAAGGTCGTAAAAAAGTGACTGCAGTGCACAAAGCTAATATCTTGAAGTCTACTTCAGGTTTGTTTTTGAAAGTGGCTCGTGAAGTAGGTGAACGTTACCCAGATATCGAATCTGCGGAAATGATTGTAGACAACACTTGTATGCAATTGGTGATGAATCCACACCAATTCGACGTTATTGTTACCACTAACTTATTCGGTGATATCCTTTCTGACTTATGTGCAGGACTTGTTGGCGGCCTTGGTATGGCTCCTGGTGCTAACATCGGTGAAGATTGTGCTATTTTCGAAGCAGTACATGGTTCAGCACCTGATATCGCTGGCAAAAATTTAGCTAACCCAACATCAGTTATTCTTGCTGCAGCTCAAATGCTCGAATACTTGAATATGAGTGATAAAGCAGAAAAAATTCGTAGCGCGTTAAAAGACGTTATTGAATCTGGTGACCGTACTACCCGTGACCTTGGCGGTGAATCTGGCACAAACGAATTTACTCAAGCGTTAATCGATCGCCTGTAAGGCTTAACTAACGTATTGATTAAGCGGGCTTTAAGCCCGCTTTTTTGTATCTTCCTATTTATTGTCCTTCTGCTTTTTACAGCAAGCATTTTCCCCTGTCAGTATGTCTTCGCCTAATACCTTGTATTGTTAAGATAGGTTCCTATTCCATTGCTCTATTCTGAGCTGCTATTTCGGATTTTACGACGAGCTCAGTTTGTAAAAACTGGCCTAAAACTGGTCTTTTCATATTTTCGGCGAGAGGTAAAATCTTTTGTGTACAAATGGTGTACAACCTAAACAAGGAATGACAATGAAAAAACAATTATTTAGCCTACTGGTTTTATCAGCCCTATTTATTCAATCGCCAAGCTTAGCTGCAGCGCCTACAAATAACGAAGGCGCATCATCGATGACGAGTGTTGGTGTTGCTAAAAAGATTGACTTAAATATTGCTAGTGTGGAAGAGCTTCAAACTTTACCAGGTGTCGGTGTTTCAAAAGCAAAAGCGATTATTGCCTATCGACAAGACGTTGGTCCGTTTATGGAAATAGCACAAATCACAGAAGTAAAAGGCATTGGTGAAAAAATGCTGTCGAAATTGAAAGGTTATGTGGTCGTAAACAACTGATTGACGGCCCATGATATTAGATGGTTGCATAGACATAAAAAAAGCGCGCTATATGCGCGCTTCATTTCTTTACTGAATATTAAAGACTAATTGTAGATAGGTATTCTTTAAATTCTTTTCCTAGTGCAGGGTGTCTAAGCGCGTACTCTACGTTAGCTTTCATGTAGCCCAATTTGCTTCCGCAATCATGGCTTTTACCTTTCATGTAGTAAGCATCAACCTGCTCAACTTTCATTAAGGCATCGATAGCATCGGTAAGTTGTACTTCATCGCCAGCACCCGGAGGCGTGAATTCAAGTAAATCCCATATCTTCTCAGAAAGCACGTAGCGACCTACTACAGCTAAATCTGAAGGAGCATCTTCAAGCGCAGGCTTTTCTACCATTTTATGAATCTTGGCTGATTCACCTGGCTCGATTGCTGCTCCATCTAAGTCGGCAATACCAAACTTAGTGACATCTTCTTGAGGAACTTGTTCAACCATAACTTGGCTAACACGGGTTGTATTAAACTTAGCCACCATGTCTGCAAGGTTATCTTTCTTCGGATCACTCGCGGCATCATCAATGATAACATCAGGTAAAACTACCGCAAAAGGTGCATCGCCGATAATTGGACGGGCGCATAATACCGCGTGGCCTAGGCCATTCGCGACACCTTGGCGGATATGCATAATAGTCACGTCTTTAGGGCAAATTGACTGCACTTCTTCAAGTATTTGACGCTTAACACGCTTTTCCAATGTCGCTTCAAGTTCAAAAGAAGTATCAAAATGGTTTTCAATACTGTTCTTACTAGCATGGGTTACTAGTATGATTTCTTTTATTCCAGCAGCCACACATTCTTTTACTACGTATTGAATAAGCGGCTTGTCTACTACAGGAAGCATTTCTTTTGGAATTGCTTTAGTAGCAGGAAGCATTCGGGTACCTAATCCCGCAACAGGAATAACGGCTTTCTTTACTTGACTCATAATTTAATGTCCTTGTACTGATAATCCTCAACCTAAAATGAAGTATGCAATCCACATTCCACACTATACAACTTCATTTTGGCTCGAAACCTTTACGTATCGTTAAAATTAATAGTTCACTTCACTAGCATATATCTTCAAAAATAGGGAAAGCATCATTTTGAAGCATATAATTCAACTACATAGCGAAACCACAATATCCAATGGCTTAATATTATCTAAAACCAATATATTTGAAAGAATTAGCGTTAAAACACTAAGCCCCTTTTTAACTCATCCTAATGCACCAAAAACTAACATACGCACAGAGTTGGTGAACAATTAAGAATCTTAAGCAACTACTTTAATCTTTAGCTAAAAACGTTGCGTAAAACGCTTAGACGTTATTTAGGTAAACTGCCCTGAATTTTTCCACTTTTCGAACGAATACCATCTATTAACCCTTTTACGATAAATTTGCCTCGTAGTTTCCCTTCAGGAAAACAGAACCTATTCACAATATATCGCAATGGTATTGCGGGAAGATGACGGCACTTCCAATAAAAAGGAACATATCCTCTTCTCGATAAGAGTAGTATGTTTCTCATTTGATAGTAAAGCCTGACTGAAGCCCCCTGCTTGAACATTAAACCCAATACCTTAACTCGGTCATCACCTTGGCGATGGGGCATACATACTGCCAGAGACTGAAAAACTGCAAAGCCAAGTTTATTCGCCCGCCAGCACCATTCATGATCAACCCCATCAATGAAAAGGCCGCTTTCTTTATTTCCAATTTCAGCAAATGCAGAAGCGGACAACATCATTCCTGAAGCAATTATCTGCTTAACTTTCCTTACTTGGCTGTTAATCTGCTTGCCTTTTTGTACTCGTCCTATCGAAACTTGATTCGTGAATTGGCAATGAATCGAAGGCCCCAGCGCGGCTATCTTGTAAGTCTTTTCTAAATCATGATATTGATTGAGTAACGCCATGGCCATACTAGCCGTGAAAGAGCTGTCTTGATCAAGTATTACCGCATGGGATAGACCATTTTCAAAAAGATAATTGAGCCCAACATTCTGCGCTTCGGCAATACCTACATTATTGGGAAAATGAAAATACTGGCAACTAGGAGAAAGTGTTAACGGGGTTTCATTGGCGGAATTATCAACCAGCGCCACGGGTAACTTATGACTTGCGAGTTCATCAAGCAATGATTGAACATGCTCTACATCAGGGTGATAGAGAACAATGACGAGACCGCAATTCAATGTTTACCGAACCTATCTAATAAATGACGATCAAGCTTATAAGCAAGTTTTACAATCTTTCCAGGCATTAAACGCAATGATAAAACGCCACAAGCATAAGCTACGTTATAAGGGGTCAATTTATTTAATTTAAGCATAGCATTGAATCTTGCTCTGAATTCATTGATTGATTTGCTGAGCCCCCTACGCTTGTAAAAGTTATTGACTCGACGAAAGTGAAGCAATCGATCCTTAAGGTTTCTAAACACAAATCCCTTTGACGCAAGCGTTACCCAAAGAAAGTAGTCTTGGGTGTTCATTAGACTACTATCGTATCGATAACCCTGCTGAAACACCGTATACCGAATAACTACAGTAGGATGATTAAGCGAGCATCTTCGCGGTAAAATACTAACAATTTGCTTATGTGAGGACGGCATTACGCGAGCCCCCACTTTGTTGCCATGTTCGTTTATTTCAGTGAGGGCAGAGCCCAATACTGAGATATACGCATGCTTGCGCAAATAGCTTATTTGACGTGCTAAGCGAGTAGGTATAGAGATATCATCAGCATCCATTCTTACAAAATAAGATGGGCTAAGTGTTAACCCCCATTCCGCGGCTTTATTCATACAACTTGCTAAGCCTGGTTGAGTCGAGTTTTGTGCCAACACGACCCGCTCGTCAGAGAATGCTTTATCTTTGAGTTTGTTCATCATTTTGACGGTTATTTCGCCGTCTATAACGATGATAAAAACAAAGTCTTGATAAGTTTGTTCTAAAATACTGTCTATTGCTTGTTCTACCCAATCAACCTTGTCTCCGCCATAGACAGCCATTGCCACTAAGGTCTCAACGCTTTTGTTGTTATTGTTGTTGTGCAGAATTGAAAGGCTTGTGTCCAAACAGAATTACCAATTTTAAAAGCGTTGATTTAGGAGAAAAGTAACAGAGAAGCGCTTTCTTGTCTTATTACACTATTTATTAGGGATCCAATATCTGAAATTCTGTGTTGAGAACCCAGTAGTAGGGATACAGTTATCGTACGAATGAGCACAGTATCAACAATGTGCTCTAACGCTTTTTGATAAAGCGAAGAACGCTCCAAATATTCTGAATAACGATACTATACAAGACAAGTAAACAAATAAAACCCCAAAACATAATGTATTCAGGTACGAAATATAATTCGCCGAGGATTCCTACTAAACAATAACAAGCCCCCATGAATAAAATAGCAATAAGAGATTGTCTACTGGTTAGCCCGGCCCGCATAAATATATTATGCAAATGTTGACGGTCAGGTCGAAGCATAGATTGCCCTTTACGAGCACGACGATACATAATCGCGGCCATGTCCATTAATGGCAAGCCAACTAACCATACCGCAGTAATAGGTCTAAAGGCGGCGCTATCACCTTGAGTGTGATCGACCAATAGCCATACAATGGTTAGGCCTACGAACATACTGCCCGCATCGCCCATAAATATTTTGTTCCCTTTAAAGCCCTTCCAACTTAAATTAAAGGCCAAAAAAGGTACGATGGCGGCTACGATAATTAACGGTTCCATAATCGCGGCACCGTTGCCCGTAGAGATTAAGAATCCTGCTAGCGTAAGAAGAATAACAAGACTCATTCCTCCTGCTAAGCCATCTATACCATCGATCATATTAAATGCGTTAATTACACCTACTACACATATAACTGTGAAGAAATAGCCACCAATATCTAATGCTATGTTGCCGAATCCAAAAATATTGCCTAAAGAAGTAATATAATTTTGCGCGCTCCACGCCATAATGGATGCCACGCCGAATTGACACATCAAACGCCCTTTCGCACTTAAGTCAAAACGATCGTCAAGCATACCTAACAATACAACGAAGGCTGAAGCAGTAAAGAAAAGAGGGTTGTTTTTCATCCAAACGTCTGTAGCTACGCTAGCCACGAGTACGGCCATAAAAATAGCGACGCCACCGGTTAAAGGAACAATTCCCGCATGTCGTTTTCTCGCACTAGGTTGGTCAACCAACCCAAACTGATGTGCTAATGGCGTCATAACCACTAACAAAATCAGGGCAACAAAAAAAGCAGTGAAAAGCGGAACAAACTGCAAATAAGCTAGCATTCTAAGTAAAACCTCATACCACCATAGCTGGCGCTACCCAACAGCAGTCTTTCGCTGAAAAGTATTCTCCCAAAGTGGGATATTTGAACTAGGTTGGTATCCATATTAAAAAAACATCCTTTGTTACGGCCTACCGAGAGCTTCATTCTCTTATTAGAGCGGGATAGGATAAACCCCCATATCATAATAAACATTCTTAGTGGTAACCACCCTTAGCCGTAAAAAGTTTCTTATCTGCTGTCATATTATCACCACTTTTGAAAAGTGTAGCGCAAAAATTACACAATCTTTTGAAAGTACTGACAAATGCAGAAAAATTCGATTAAATAACGCCCCATCGTCGCTCAACCCGTATTTATCAACTTACGAAAACATGTTTTTCTTAAATCTTATGGTATCCTAGCGCCAAATTGCTATATGGATATGACAGTCAATGTTAAATACGCAAAAAGGGGCTCTCTTACTCGTTACGCTTTCAAGTATACTAGCAGCGTGCAGTAATGTGCCTAAATCAACATCCGCCGATATTCCGCTTGTACATTCTTCGCTAGCATACTCTTTGTCTGCCGAGAAAGATGTAGCAATAAGCGTTCCAAAGTTGAACGCTTCATTTTCTCAAAAGCTTAATATCCAAATCATGTTCGAAGGTGTCGATTACCGAACCACGAAGTTCTATACCTCTGCGACAGGAAATGATTGCATCCGTTTTCAAGCAGTGGAACCTCGCGCGAAAGCTCCCAAAGCAACTAGCAATGATAAACTTACCGCGTGTAAACGAGGGGGTTCATGGTCTGTTTTGAGCCCGTTGGTCGTCTCTGTTCAAGAATCAGGAGAATAATTTGAATTCGTTTAAATTAACCTTTGTTTCGCTCACGGCATTAATTGTTCTTTCAATCAGCATGCTATCTCAAACTGTTGTGGCACAAAGTGCAGAACAAATAGAACAACTGAGACAACGAGCTCAACAAACTGGGTCCTCTACTACATCTACAGCTACTGGCGTTTCTCCCCTCAGTGTGCAAAGCCAACGCACTTTGCCAGGCGCAAATAGCACGCAAAGTACTATGGGAGAATTTAGTACTCAGCCTCGAAGTGGCCTTTCATTACCCGGCGAACCGACTATTGAAAGCGTATTTCCTCAACAAATGGCTATGGCAAACCCGCCATTTGCTGCCAACCTATTTATTGGTGGTTTTGAGTCTGAAAGAACTACAGGCTTAAACGATAACTACCTGGTTGCCCCTGGGGATAAAATCTCTATTTGGCTATGGGGTGCGATTAATTATTCTGATGTTTCGACTGTTGACAATCAAGGTAATATCTTCATTCCTAATATTGGCCCAGTTCGGGTTGCTAACACGCCAGCGGGTTCAGTAAACCAGACCGTTAGTAGTAAAATTCGTCAGGTTTATACCAACGACGTAAATGTATACGTCAACTTACTCACTTCCACCCCAGTAGCGGTTTATGTTTCAGGCCCTATTTTACGCCCAGGTCAATATGCAGGTTTAGCATCCGACAGCGTGCTGTATTATTTGAAACGCGCTGGAGGTATTGATTTTCAGCGCGGCAGCTTCAGACAAATTGACGTTATTCGCAATAATGAAGTTATAGCTACCGCTGATTTATATGCATTTTTCAGAAACGGTAAACTGCCAAAAATTTCTTTTAAAGATGGCGATACCATTTTAGTTCGCCCTATTGGCAATACTATCGTGGTTGAAACTGGAGCTCGAAATAGTTTTACTTTTGAGTTTTCAGACGAAGAACTCACCGGTGAAGTAGTAAACTACTTTGCGCGTCCTGGCGAGTTTGCATCTCACGCGTCAGTAGCAGGCGTAAGAGACAACAAACAATTTGCACGGTATTTAAGTCTTACTGATTTTGAAGCGCTGCCATTAAGGGCCGGCGATACTGTTGAATATGTAGCTGACAATGAAGCGCAAATTTATCGTATTAATGTAGCGGGCGCATTTTCAGGCGCATCACAACTAATGGTAGATAAAGGCACTCGTTTGCTTGATGTGCTGGATCACATTGAAGCGGATACGGCCTTATCTGATACGCAGAATATTTATCTATTGCGAGAAAGTGTTGCGATAAAACAAAAAGAAATTATCGAACAAGGTTTGGAGCGTTTAGAGCGCAGCATGTATACGGCACCTATTAGTTCAACGGGAGAAGGTACTATTCGAGCTCAAGAAGCCCAATTGGTAGCTGACTTTATCGCGAGAGCCCGTCAGGTTGAGCCCCAAGGGCGGGTGGTTGTGTCGGAAAATGGCGACACTGCCAATATTCTTTTAGAACCAAACGATACTATTGTTATTCCTGAAATCACCGATCTTATTCATATTGGTGGTGAGGTTTTACTTCCTCAATCGGTCGTATTTAACCCAGACGCCACTACAGAAGATTACATTGCTTGGGCCGGAGGGTTTACTGAGCGCGCTGAAGATGAGCGAATCTTGATAGTACGCAAAAATGGGAACGTTGCTTTCGCCAATATCGATAACGGTATTTTAACTGCTAACGGCGGTGATGCTCATTTATTACCTGGGGACCAGATTATCGTGCTGCCAGCCATTGATACTAAAGTGCTTCAAGCGGTGAAAGATATTACTCAAATTATCTATCAAATCGCCGTTGCTGCAAATGTGGCCACTTAATAACGATGGTTACGTTTAAAAACCAACTCTACGCATGGAGAAGTGTGATTTTCGCACTTTTCCTGAGGGAGTTTCAGAGTAAGTTCAACGATAAATTCGGGTTGAGTTGGGCTTTTATAGAACCCTTTATCTTTATTGCTGTACTTTCATTTATAAGGGGTATGATCAGTGGCAATGATGTTCACTCAATACCTTTATTTATTTTCATGATGATCGGGCTCGTAGGTCTTCAGACATTAACTGGTAACCTCATATCAGTTTCAATGTCTATTCGTAAAAATAAGCCTTTATATGCCTTCAGGCAGGTTTTACCTATTGCAGCTGTTATCACTGCGGGATTTGTGGAGTTGTCAATAAAAACTGTGGTCATCGCACTGCTCGCTCTAGCTCTATATCTCCTAGGTGACGGATTTAAAATAAATGACCCCTTGCTTTTGATAACCCTTTATCTCTTACTTTGGTTATTTTCTGTCTCACTTGGCTTGATTTTTGCCATTGCTGCGGCATTTGTGCCTGAAGTAGATAAGATAAAATCAATGCTAACACGCCCGTTAATCTTTATATCCTGTGTATTTTTCAGCCTCCAGGATATGCCGGAATATCTCTGGCCGTACTTCACTTGGAATCCTCTTGCCCACTTCAACGAATTAGCTCGTTACGCGTGCTTTGAATCATATGGCCATAAAGGAGTGTCTTTAAGTTTCACTATAAAAGTCACTATTGTGCTCTTTTTCCTAAGTTTATCTCTCTACCACATCACCTGGAAGAAGGTGTTGTCACGATGATCAAATTAGAAGACGTGACAAAAAGTTATCCTAGTAAAATGGGGCCTCAGTACATCTTTAAAAATCTCAATTTTAGTTTCCCTACTGAAAATAATGTGGCCATACTGGGCAAAAATGGCGCAGGTAAATCAACCCTTTTTCGTATGTTGGCAAAAAGCGAATACCCCGATAAGGGCCGTGTACTTACCAACAAAGCCATGTCTTGGCCTGTTGCACTACAAACCGGTGTTCATCCCCAAATGACTGGGCGGGAGAACACCCGCTTTATTGGTCGGATAAATAACGTTGCGTCGCTTCCTGAATACGAAGAAAAAGTCCAAGCTTTCGCTGAACTAGGCGAGCGTTTTGACTTACCCGTGCGTACTTACTCTTCAGGTATGAGAGCTAAGTTTGTTTTTGCTTGTTGTATGAATATTGATTTCGACATCTATCTTATCGATGAGGCGACCTCCGTAGGCGATCCTCTATTTAGAAAAAAAGCGAGAGCTTCGCTTAAAGAGAAGAGTGAAACGGCAGGGGTTATCATGGTAAGTCACGAACTGGATCAAATACGCGAATTCTGTACATCAGCCGTTATTATAGATGATGGCAAGTTGTATTATTATGCTGATCTTGAAGAAGGCATCGATGTGTATACGCAAGATGCAGATAATAAAAAATCGTTAAAATAGGT
This sequence comes from Alteromonas sp. 1_MG-2023, assembly GCF_030547075.1. Taxonomy (GTDB): domain Bacteria; phylum Pseudomonadota; class Gammaproteobacteria; order Enterobacterales; family Alteromonadaceae; genus Alteromonas. Next base: position 68,517 of record NZ_JAUOQH010000001.1, read on the forward strand.
TTATTAAACGTGGAAAAAAATCTAACTAAACTGAACGACCTGATGAAGCGTCATAAAACGCTTTTGTTAGTGTTGCCTTGGTTTTTATATGCCTTCTATCTCATTGTTTGGGCTGCACCTCAATATGAGAGTCAAAGCCAATTAATTGTAAAATCCAGTGACGGTGGAAGCAGTTTCGACCCTTCTTCATTACTTATGTCGGCAGGCATGGGTTCCAGTGGGTTTAGCAACGAAAGTCAATTAGTAGAAGCCTATATTAAATCTGCAGACATGATTAAGTACTTGGATAAGACCATTAGCTTAAGTGAACACTATATGTCTGATGAGGCCGATATGTTTAGTGGCCTTTCAAGTAACCATAAACAAGAAAGCTTCTACCAGTTTTACTTAGAGCATGTTGAAGTAAGTGTTGACTCAGCCTCTTCGGTAATTTCATTGCGCACCCGTGCATTCAACCCCGAATTCGCCCAAGTCATAAACCAAGCTATTGTGGTAAAAGCAGAAGAGTTTATAAACAATATCAATAACAATCTGGCCAAATCAAAGCTGACGTTTGCAAAAGGTGAGCATGAAATTGTCGAGCAGAAGCTTCAGCAGGCCAAAACAGAAATATTGGGTTTTCAGTCTAAATATAATGTACTTGATCCTACCGCGGAAGGTGCTGCTTTTCAGCAAATCGCATTTTCTTTAGAAGCCACCTTGGCCCAAAAGAAGGCTGAGCTGAGCACTATATCAACCATGATGTCTGATGCTGCCCCAGAGGTGATTAACATCAAGCGAGAAATCGGTGCGTTACAACGTGAAATAAATAAACGTAAAGAGCAAATAAGCACCACAGATCCTGACAGCGCAGACAGTGATCTCTCTGTTGGTGAACTAATGGCACAGTATAGCAACCTCCAAGTTCAGTTGCAGTTGGCAATACAAGCATTTTCTTCTTCCCTTATTACATTAGAAAATGCCCGTGTAGAAACCTATCAAAAGTTACAACACTTAGTTACCATCGAGTCGCCTACCCTACCTGATGACAATAAATACCCAACGGTCGTTTACAACTTAGTGTTATTTGGCGTGATGCTTCTATTGCTTTATGGCATCATTCGTATTGTACTCGCTACAATTAGAGAGTTGTAAGGCTCAATACATAGAAACTTATTTGTATCGCACTTAGTTAGTTGTAGTAAAAGTGCGATACAAATTTTTAAATAAACGACAGAAAATACGCTATTTACGCTTTCATTTTCTAAGCTTTCTCGCCTTTAAGATCCCACAGGACAAACTAACTAACAACGCTCACTTTTCCACCAAACATCCCTTTTGACAGCCTTATCAGTGGAGTTTGTCGCCCAAATCTTGTGTCTTTACCCTAGCTTTAGTATAACGGCTTATCCTTTATTGGACCTATATCAAAAGAGCTCGCAAATTAAGAGCTCTATTATAACAACCATAATTAATATGGAATGATGACGTGACTATAAAAAAATCTAACGACACCAGCTTTTTCGGCCATCCAGGAGGCCTACAAACGCTGTTTTTCACCGAAATGTGGGAGCGCATGAGTTATTACGGTATGCGTGCCCTTCTTGTTTTATTTATGACAGCTAGCCTACAAACACAAGGGCTCGGTTTTACAGTAGCAACCGCTGGAGCGATATATGGCTTATACACAGGAGCAGTTTACTTTTTAGGATTACCCGGTGGCTGGTTATCTGACCGCCTAATTGGTGGTAAAAAGGCAGTATGGTACGGCGGTATTATTATCTTCTTAGGCCATGTGGTACTTGCCATCGACTTGCAGAACCTATTCTTTGTAGGTCTAATTCTTGTAGCAACCGGTACTGGTCTATTAAAACCCAATATTTCTGCCATGGTTGGACAACAGTATAGCGATGAAGATGCTCGAAGAGATAGTGGTTATGCCCTTTATTATATGGGTATTAACATTGGTTCTCTTATCGCTTATTTAGTAACAGGTTACTTGCAAGAAAACTGGGGATGGGACTATGCATTTGGTGCCGCGGCTATTGGTATGGCTATCGGCCTTATTCAATACTACTTCACCAACTCGTCGCTAGCTGCAGATTCAACTGATCCAACTAATCCTTACACCGGCAGTGCTAAGAAAACCGCGTGGACAGCAGTTATTGCTACCGTTGCCTTAGCTGTCGTAGTTATCGTTCTTGCTCACATGGGAACAATTATTATTGACCCTCTGTTGCTTGCTCAGCAAGTGGCGGTATTTTTCACCGCGGTATTTTTCTTATACTTTGGCTTTATCTACTTTAAAGGTGCGCTTAGCGATAATGAAAAAAGACGTATGTGGGCACTGTTTCTGGTCTGTATTGCCTCTGCGTGTTTTTGGTCAGGCTTTGAACAAGCCGGCTCTTCATTGAACTTATTTGCTCAGAACTATACTGATAGAGCTTTGTCCGCTGGGTCTGTGTTTACATCATGGTTTGGACTTTCTACTATCCCAACCGTATGGTTCCAGCTTTCAAATTCCTTGTTTATTATTATTCTTTCGCCTTTCTTCGCCGCCCTTTGGATTAATCTTGCCAAGCGCATGATTGACCCTTCGTATACGCTAAAATGTGCGATTGGCCTAGTCATTATGGCGACAGGCTTTTTGGTTATGTTTATGGCCTCTCAGTACGCTGCACAAGGTTTAAAAGTAGCCCCTATGTGGTTGGTAACTACCTACTTCTTACATACTGTCGGTGAGCTATGTTTAAGCCCTGTTGCGTTAAGTGCCGTAAGTAAACTATCTCCTAAGCGTTTTGCGGGACAAATGATGGGGGTTTTCGTTTTAACCTACTCTATCGGAAATATTATTGCCGGATTGTTATCTGGCAACTTTGACCCTGAGAATGTGTCTGAAATGCCTAACCTTTACCTTCAAATAGCATTGTTCAGTATTGCTATCGGTATTGTAATTGCACTGCTAAGCCTCAAATCACGTTTTTGGGAAAAAGCAGGCGTTGAATCGAAGGCCTAACTTAATTAATGAGAATATTAAAAAGGTGAGTAAATTCTGCTGAAAAGGACTCATTAGACCAATTACGGTTTTAACCTTTCTTGCAATCACCTACAATAACCGCCGTTACACAATATGTGTCGGCGGTTTTTATTTGAGTACGCTATGAAATTTTATTTTTCCACCCGAAATATTCCTCAACTGAAAGGTTTCCCTCTCACCGAACGCGTGAAGCGTTTAGACAGAGCAGCATCGCGGATGACCGTTCCAGAAAAAACACTCATGAACGTGCTCAAGCTACTGGTTTTCATACCCGCTTTTGTGCTTATATTACAAACCGCATCGAACTGGACGTCACTATTGTGGGCGGGAGTTGTATTTTTACTTTATCCGCTATTAGTTAAACCCATACAACATTCTATCTGTGCTAAATATTTGGCACAAAACACAGAAAAGGAGCATGCATGAAAACCATTTTGGTCACCGGGGGCGCTGGTTATATTGGAAGTCACACTGTACTTCAGTTACTTGAACAAGGTTACGGTGTTGTCGTTCTCGACAATCTGGCGAATTCGAGTGCAGAGTCACTAAGACGGGTTGAGGCTATCTCGGGAACATCAGTCACTTTCGTTCAAGGTGATATTCGCGACACTGCCGTGCTTGATGGTATTTTCAGTGAGCACAGCATTTATGCTGTTATCCATTTCGCGGGCCTTAAGGCTGTAGGTGAGTCGGTGCAACAGCCCCTGTCTTACTACGAAAATAACGTTTATGGCACGCTTACCTTATGTAAATCGATGCAAAAGCACAATGTTAAAAACATCGTATTTAGCTCCTCTGCTACAGTATATGGCGATCCAGTTGCCCTTCCTTTACGTGAAGATATGGCTACTGGACACCCAACCAACCCTTATGGCATGTCTAAATTAATGGTAGAGCATGTGTTGGCTGATTTGTTTGTGTCAGACAGCGAATGGAACATTGTGCTACTTCGTTACTTTAACCCAGTAGGCGCCCACGCATCAGGCAGCATTGGTGAAGATCCTAACGGTATTCCAAACAATCTCATGCCTTATATTTCACAAGTCGCTACCGGGAAATTAGCAAAGCTGAGTGTATTTGGTGACGATTACGACACCCATGATGGCACAGGCGTACGTGATTACATTCACGTAGAAGACTTGGCTAATGGACACTTAAAAGCAATTGATAGAATTGCTTTAAATATGGGGCTTGATAAATACAATTTGGGAACCGGCCAAGGTTACTCAGTGCTAGATATGATTAGAGCATTTGAAAAGGCATCGGGTAAAACAATCCCTTATGCTATAGCACCGCGCCGTGGTGGTGACGTAGCTGCATGTTACGCAGACCCGACTAAGGCAGCCACTGAATTAAACTGGCATGCTGAGAAAGGCTTAGAAGCTATGTGTGCAGATACATGGAACTGGCAATCACAAAATCCTCAGGGTTACCCCAAAGGTTAGTTAGCCAATTGTGTATGTAGTGAGGTAACTTACAACATTACGCTAAGCAGAATCTAAAAAAGCCCCTCAATGAAATTTTCGTTGAGGGGCTTTTTTTAGCGTCTTAGGTATTTAGCTTGGTTAGCTGCAAGCTAGAGCTAAGCGCTAAATAGCTAAGAACTAATGACCTTGAGACCAGTCCTCTTCAGGGCCTTCTTATTCAGGGCCGTCTTCTTCAGGGGCATCAGTTGAAGAGTCATCTTCAACGTCCATTTCTTCATACTCGAGCATAGCTTCGAACTCGGCGAAGTCATCTAGCTGTTCTTCTTCTATCGCCTTATCACCGCTTTTACCGTCGGTAACTTTAAACGCAAGGTTTTCGAAGTAAGCATTTTTTACAAAAGCATAATCATCTACCGATTGCTCTAGCTGTTGCTCTTGGTCAATCAGTGAGGCACGCCCCTCTAAGATGGATACAAGGTAGCGAGCAATAGCAAACTGTCCATCAATAATCGCCATCGGATAAACCATACCGTCGACAACCTCTCCTGAGAAGCTTCGAGGATCACTAGGCCCTAACGCAGGCAACATTAAATAAGGCCCTGTGTTTACACCCCATACGCCCATGGTTTCACCAAACTCTTCTTCTTTTTTGGTTATACCTATATGGTTAGCAACATCAATAGTGCCTAATAGCCCCACAGTCGAGTTAAGCACAAAGCGGGCTAAGCTATCCATCCCATCGTCTACTTTACCTTGGAACATATTATTCATGAAGTTTGCAGGCTCTTGCAGGTTTTCTGCAGCATTTAATAAACCAGTACGAGCAAACTGAGGCATTACGGTTACATAACCAACCGTAATGGGGCGCAGTACATATGCGTCTAATACTTCCCAGTTAAAGTCCCACATCACGCGGTTTACTGGCTCTAAGGGATCCCTTGGGTCACCCGCATCCTGTACTTGATTATTACTTTGATCAACTTGTTGAGAAGCTTGCTGACTTGCACACCCGCCTAAGAAACTTGCTAACACAAGCGCACTTACCGAGGCCCACTTTGAAAATTTAATCACAACAATTCCTTCTCTATCGTTACGTTGATATCTTTCATATTCTGAGGTGCCACGTCGATAACCTGACTACCTTCCCACTCACCGGGTGATACAGTTACATCACCATCGGCAGATACGCGCGCAGTAAGCGTAACTTTGCTCAGTGAGTCTAATGTGTATTGCGGCAACATTGCATTATCCGTATCTAATGCAATAGTGACAGGAAAATCTTGTAACGGGATTTTAACCACGGCTGCCGGCATTCTGTTTTCTGAGTTTGCATCTTGCGCAAATACGATAAGAAAGCCGGATTGAGGTAAAGCTGAACGGGCTTCGTCCGATATATTTACGGTAATATTAAAACCGGTTTTCGCACTAGGGTTGCTATTAGGAGCTTTCGCAGAGCTTTGCCCTCCAGACAAATCACTGATAGTGCTGCTGTCTTGCACAACCACTTGGCCTTCTAATGCTTGAAGTTCTTGCTCTCGCATGGCCAGTCGCTGACCAATATCGTTGCCTGCGGGCAATTTATCTTTTACTTGCCCATAATAACGGGTTAGGTTTTCTAAATCGCCTAACTGCGCAGAAACTACCGCCATCATTAGCGCTAAATTATCATTTTCTGGTGTATTCTGTAATAACCTTGATAACACACCTTGTGCGCGATTGAGGTTATTCACATCCCCTGTGGTCATCAAGGCTTGCGCTAGCGTAATTTGGTGGGAAGTATTCCCAGGCTTTAACGCAACGGCTTTATCAATCGCTTCAATAGCCTGTACTTCTTGACCCAAACTTAACATCAACCGGCCCAGATATAGCCAGGCGGTATCATCTTCAGGGGTCTGCCGTAACCGTTGGCGAATAGCTAACGCTAAATTCGCTACATCTTGCGCCTCTAAATCACTTCCGTTGCCACTGGCTAATTTTGCGCTTAATTCCGGTAACGCCGCAATAGCGTCAGATGCACGCTGTACTTGGCTAAATTGATTTACCGAAGCGTATACCACTACACCGGCAACGACGGCGACTAGACCACCAACAAGTAAAGGCATACCTGCTGAGCCAGTACGCGTGGACTCAAAACTACTTTCATCAACCAGCGCGACTTTTAATTCATCTACCGCCACACGCATATCGTGCTCGGTGATTAAGCCTTCTCTCACTTCTCTTTCAAGCTCTTGCAGTCGCTGCTTTACAATTTGCGTATTGCTTAAACTATCAGCTTTAGCGTGATTTTTTCGACGAAGCCAGGGGAATGCCAATAGCATGAGTACTAAGGTAATTAACCCTGAAACAACAATATAAAACTCGGTCCAACTCATTCTTTTTCCTGCTCAAGCAATGCATCTGCCTTAGCCAGTTTGGCTTTGATATCCTGCGGGGCTGCTGAAGATTTCCGACGCACGACAAATAAAAGTGCGAAAATCACAAACAATACAGGTGCAGCCCATAGCCACATAGTGGCAATCGTTACCGGTGGCTGGTAGTGCACAAAGTCGCCGTAACGGGCTTTCATGAAATCAATGACTTCAGTCTCAGACTTACCTTCTTTTAATAATGCGTAAACCTTACGGCGCATATCGTGGGCAATCATGGCGTCGCTGTCGGCAATGTTCTGATTCTGACACATAGGGCAGCGTAATTCGGCGGTTAAACTTAAAAATTGAGCACGTTGCGCGGGCGTATCAAAAGCAAAATTATCTTCAGCGCTAAAAACCGAAAAAGTGATAAATAGGGTCAAAAGGACGAATAAATGCTTCATTCCCCTACTCTCCCTGTATCTTTAATGTCAGTATCATCAATATCAGTGCCAGTTTCACCGTTCGCCTCAGCCACTAACTGTTGATAAAGCGGACCCACTTTGTTTTGCCAAACACGCTCATTAATATCACCAATATGATGCATGCGAATAACACCGTTGGCATCCAATACAAAATGTTCTGGGGCACCGGTAACCCCTAAATCTAAAGACGTATCGCGATACACATCAAAAATATTAAATGCATAAGGATTACCATAACGCCTGAGCATACTGGTCACTTCTTGTTGCACTCGGGTGAGTGTTTTTGTACCGAAGTCAGGGTCAAGATCTTGATCAAAATATAAGCCCACAAACTTCACACCTAGCTCATCTTTAAGCTGGGTTAAATACGGCATTTCTACGGCGCAAGTTACACACCATACACCCCACACGTTCACAATCGTTACCTCACCTTTCAGTGAAGCTGGTGTGTAGGTTGTATCTGGTTGCATTAAATCGGGTAAAGTAAATTCAGGCAGCGGTTTACCTTTTACCTGTGAATCTAGCTCTCGTGGGTCTGAAAACAAACCTTGGAACAGAAAAATCACCAGCATTGAGAACAGAAACAATGGAATGACAACTAAAGGTGCCTTTTTCATTGTGTGACCTCCTGACTGCTGGTATCACTCACATTTTTCGACTCTGCTTCAGAGAGAGCTTCTTTTCCAGTCATTCGATTGATAGCTTTCGAGACTTTTTTCACCTTGGCCATGCGGTAACGTTTATCACTAATCGAGAAGATACCGCCTATCGCCATGACCACAGCACCTGCCCATAACCACACAACAAAAGGCTTAATATAAATACGTACTGCCCAGGCTCCGTCATCAAGAGGCTCGCCCATGGCAATAAATAAATCCCGCGATACCGTAGAGTGGATAGCCGCTTCTGTCATTGGCATACGCTGAACGGTATACATACGCTTTTCCGGCTCTAAATGTACAACAAATTCATCCGCCTTGTTCACATCAAACACACCGACATCGGCGGTGTAATTTGGCCCTTGAAATGGCTTAACATCGGTAAAAGTAAAAGCATAACCACCAAGCTCTACTGTTTCGCCCACTTCCATTCGCACATCCCGTTCTAACTCATAATTAGACACTAAAGTGATACCAATAATACTGATGGCAAAGCCGATATGACCTAACACCATACCCCAGTGACTTGGGGTGAGCTTGCGTAGTTTTGTGATAGTACCAGCATTACTTGGGTTAGCATTAACCCGCTGAAGCACTTCTAGCACTGTGGTAACCAAAATCCAGAATACGAGGATCATGCCTAGCATTCCCATGTATTGAGGCGTGTCGTAACTGAAGTTCACTAAAAGCGCCGCACTGATGGCAATACCAGCGGCAACCAACAACTGATTTCTTAGTGCACCTGCGGTTTGATGTTTCCAGCGAGTTAACGGGCCTAGGCCTAGGAACAACACAAAGGGAACAATCAACAGGGTAAACATTTGGTTAAAGAATGGCGCCCCCACTGAAATACTGCCTAAGCCTAATTCTTTGTGAACCAGTGGCAACAATGTACCTAGCAGCACCACTAAGGTCGCGGCACACAAAAATACGTTGTTTCCCATTAATAACACTTCTCGGGAAAAGGCTTGGTATCGACCTGGGCTCTTTAACACAGAAGCACGCATGGCGTAAAGTAATAAGCCAAAACCACTTAACACGATAAGAATACCGAGTATAAATAGCCCGCGAGTTGGATCGCTGGCAAAGGAGTGGACGGAAACTATCACCCCTGAGCGAACTAAAAACGTCCCCAACAAACTTAGCGAAAATGCCGCAATGGCCAGCAATACTGTCCACGACTTGAAGGCTTTTCGTTTCTCCGTGACCGCCAAAGAATGCATCAGTGCAGTGCCCACTAACCAAGGCATAAAGGAAGCGTTTTCTACGGGATCCCAGAACCACCAGCCTCCCCAGCCAAGTTCGTAATAAGCCCACCAGCTACCAAGGGCAATACCTACAGTAAGAAACGCCCACGCCGCTATAACCCACGGACGAGACCAACGCGCCCATGTAGAATCGAGTTGGCCTGAAATTAGTGCTGAAATAGCAAAAGCGAAAGCCACTGAGAAGCCTACATATCCCATGTATAACATTGGAGGGTGAATGATCATGCCGAAATCTTGCAGCAACGGATTTAAGTCGCGGCCATCGACAGGGAAAAACGGCAGCATGCTATTGAAAGGATTTGAGGTAAGCAGCATAAACAAATAAAAACCAATGCCTACCATACCTAAAACTGACAAGACTCTTGCGACCATGCTAAGCGGTATACCGCGACTAAATATGGCAACTGCTACTGTCCAAATAGACAGCATCAATACCCATAGCAAAAACGAGCCTTCATGGCCGCCCCAGACTGCAGTAATTTTATAAATAAGCGGAAGTTGGCTATTGGAATGCTGCGCCACATACTCAACACTGAAATCGTCGGTAACAAAGGCGTAGGTTAAGCACAGATAAGCAATTAGGGTGAACACAAACAACCCAATAGCCAAAGGCTTAGCGGTAGCCATTAGCGTGTCGTGCCCTCGGTGAGCCCCCCAAAGCGGGTAGACTGCTAGCAAAATAGATAATACTAAGGCGAGAGTTAACGCGATATTTCCAATCTCAGGTACCATAACTACTGGGCTCCTGGTTTAAACTTTGACTCTGGCTCTAATTCTGGCTTGGATTTAGAATTTGATTCTAATTTTGGTGTCGCGTCATATTGATAAGAAGATGACGCATCGGTAATAGGCATATTGGCAGGCTTTTCATGCTTAATACCCTTCATTTTTTCTGCCAACTCAGGTGGCATGTATTCTTCATCATGCTTAGCGAGTACTTCTTGCGCGGTAATTTCTGTTGCCGAAGTAAGCACACCGGTAGCTACAATCCCTTGGCCTTCACGAAACAAGTCAGGCAGTATGCCAGTGTAGGTCACAGTAACAATGGGGCCCGTATCTATCAAATCAAAGGAAACCGCTAAACTTTTGCTGTCGCGGCTCACACTACCGGGCACAACCATACCGCCAATACGAAGACGTTGGCCAACATGAGGCATTTGCCCTTGCTTACCTTCAATAATTTCACTTGGCGTATAAAATAAATCGATACTGTCGTTCAATGCATAAAGCATTAAGCCAATAGCGCTGGCAATTAACAGCCCAACAATACCCACTACCGCCAAACGCTGCTTTCTTCTAGGGTTCATGCAACTATCTCACTTTAAAAACTACTGACTACAACTTACTGTGCTGATGAAGCGTGTGATTTTTCTCTCGCTTCTTTAATTCGCACCTGACGCTGTTGTTCTTTTAGAACCGATTTCAGTAACCCTTTATGTTGGCGAAAACTTAATACCACTAGCAGTATCATTACGCCAAAGGTTACACCAAAAGATAACCAAACATAGAAGGCATAGCCTCCCATCTCTAAAAATGCTGAGAAAGAATCAAACTGCATTAGCTATTCTCACTTGTTTCGTGCGCTAACTTTTGCACCCAAGGACGATGCATTTCACGGCGTACAATTTCGCTGCGTAGCCTTATCGTAGTCACAGCCCCAATAAAAAACGCGAAGCCTAATAGGCTAATTAGTAATGGCCACAACATTTCAGGCGCAATAGAAGGCTGATCAAATTTGCTGATGGTTGCACCTTGATGCAAGGTATTCCACCACTCTACGGAATAATGAATAATGGGAATATTTACCACACCGACTAACGCCATTACGCCTGCGGCTTTACCCGCTTGTTGTTTATCTTCAAAGGCACCATAGAGCGCAATAACGCCGATATACAAAAACAACAAAATAAGTTCTGAAGTAAGGCGTGCATCCCACACCCACCAGGCGCCCCACATAGGCTTACCCCAGGCAGCACCGGTAAATAACGCAATAAAGGTCATGACTGCCCCCACTGGCGCCATGGCTATCATGCTCATATAGGCGGTTCGCCACTGCCACACCATTCCCACCAACGCTGCAATCGCCATTGCCACATAAGTACCCATAGACAATATCGCGCTTGGCACATGAATGTAGATTATGCGAAACGAATCACCTTGTTGATAATCTTGTGGTGCAAATGCCAGCCCCCACACCGTACCTACTGCCAAGCAGACCAACGCACTAACCCACAACCAAGGTTGCAAGGTTACGCACAATTGGTAAGCGTTTTCTGTTTTAGCGTAAGGATGTAACCACTTCCACATCAGTTTTGACTCACTTTCAAAGAATAAGCTATGGCAAACGGCGCAGCGGCAGCAGCCAATAACAGCATGGCGCCAATAATAGCAAGTTGAGGATGATAAGGTAATTGCAGTGCGGCAGAATCTACAGCAGATGTGGCAAAAATCAATAACGGAATAAATACTGGGATTAAAAGCAATGCTAAAAGCAGTCCGCCCCGTGCTAACCCCACTGTTAATCCCACTGCAATAGCACCAATTAGCGACAGCAAAGGTGTGCCAATTAACAAAGTAAACATTAATGCTATAAACATATCCATGCTTAGGTTCAAAAACATCGCGAGCAACGGCGACAATATTAACAAGGGCACGAAACTCACTAACCAATGTGCCAGTACTTTAACCGTAGCAACGGCTGGCAATGACATGCCACTTAACGTGTATTGCTCTAATGAACCATCAATAAAATCATCACGAAAAAGCCGCTCCATCCCCAACAAGGATGACAATATAGCTGCTATCCATATAACGCCTGGGCCAATACGTTGCAATGTTTCAGGAGAAGGGCTCACACCCAAGGGAAATAGAGTAACCACCATTAATAAAAACATGAGGGGTTGAACCAGCTCAGCTTTTTGCTGAAACGCAATCTGCATATCACGTTTGAATATACCTAGCAGCAACGGGTTCAAAACCGGTACTCCAAATCAACACAGCGGTGTGTGCCCGCTTCAGAAGATAGTGCTTGGTGGGAAGTGGTAATAATCATGCCCCCATCAGCCACATGTTGTTTCATTTTGCGCTCAAGTAATATTACGCCAGCGGTATCAAGGGCGGTGAAAGGTTCATCTAATATCCACACCGCTGCCGGCTTAAGCCAAAGCCGACTCAGCGCAACGCGACGTTGTTGTCCCGCAGATAAAAACCTGACCGGCACATCTTCAAGGCCAACTAAACCTAATTGTTCAAGCACTTGATAAATAGGGCTACCGAGATCAGATGCTTGGGTGAGATTTTTATTTTGAATACCGTGTTGCGCTAGCCAAAAGCGCAAGTTATCAATGGCAGACAAAGCACCATTTAATGCGCTTTTGTGGCCTAAATAAATAAGGTTTTGATAATATAATGAAGGATTGCTACTGATATTCACGCCGTCGAAAGTCACGTCACCGTGTTCGGGCGAACTCAAGCCAGTAAGGATACGCAAAAGGCTGGTTTTGCCTGCACCGTTAGGCCCACGCAAATATACTAATTCCCCTGCATTAAGATTTAACGAAAAATCGTCAAATAAAACACGATCGCGTTTTATGCAAGTTAGTCCAGATGCACATAAACCGGACACGCACGCTCCTTTACTATTGACTGTTCAAAACCGGCGTAGTTTATCACAGTAAGATTCTTTCGCAGTCGCGAATTATGATTAAATATGATTTACTTCAATCACAAACGCGGTGATATGCCTTACTTATTACCTATACTTCTTATAACCGATTAAACTCGTCGCTCACCTTGCCGATAAGCTCGTTATGACATCACAGTTAAGCGCATTGCTTTCAAATATTACTCAGAATGCTTCAGGGTCGAAATCGTCGGCAGCATCTGTGCTGAATAATTTATCCCAAGCTGCTGCGCTTGATACCGCCGCGAAGGTAACCGTGGCCCGATTGCCTGAACAGATCCTTGCTATTCAAACGCAAGGGCAACCGGCAACACAAGTTTCACTTTTGAAAAGCGCAGATTTACTGCCGCCACAGCGCCCTCAATTAACCTCTTTCAGCCAAGGTGGAGTAACTCAAGCTGCCCTTATTAGCACTGAAACAGGGATGAGTACCAGTCAAATTACGGCGATGCAGCTTAAAACTCTTTCACTTTCGTTAGCGACCATGCTGGCATCTATGCCGACACCACAACAGAACATGCGCATTAATGTGCAGGCAACTGTTACGCAATTAACGAATAATCAACTGAGTCTATCGCTAGCAGATGGTCAGCAGTTAAATTTACAACTAAAGCCTGACGCCGCAGCGCAATTAAGTAGCGATATCAAAAACAATGGCAAGCTGGTTTCATTGTCACTTAATCAAGTGCCTGGTGATACGGGTAAATTGGCAGTTGCAATAACGTCATCGAAACAAACAAACTTGGCGGCACAATCAGCAGCTTCCACTTTACAAGCCGCTCTATTATCGATAACAGATAGCAAAGTTTCGTCTGTCATCACCAATACATTGCGCTCCCAAGGTATCGCTTTCGGACATGGCAACCTAGGCAACGCTAATGTGCCAGATACAATTGCTAAGCAACTTCCGAATATTCAAACACAAAATACTTTGCAGCAAGTATCTATGCTCAGCCTTAAGGGCAATACACTAACATCGTATTCCGCTGCCAGTCAGGCAGTATTGAAGTTCCCTTCACCTGAAGGTGGTGCTGTCATTCCAAGGGCTTCAGAGCAACTTGCCGCCAAACTTAGTGCTTCAGCTATTCCTGTGGGAGCTATAGTTGAAAGAGGGGTTGGAAAAGGGGCTGGAAGTAATTCCGTTGTGACGGATGCCACAGCGAAAATTTCGGTAAATGGTAGTGACGATTTAGTTCAACGAGCAAAAGCAGATAATGCTAATCAAGCGTCTAGTTCTCTATCAATTAAGTCATCGCCGGATTTAACCACCGCGTTAGATAGCAAAGGTGCTTCGATACAAGGGACTGATGTCCACAAAGCTATCATTACTTTATCTCGTGCATTACTTAGTCAGACAGGCTCTACCCAACAAGCGCTAACACAGTTAACGGCAATACTTAACGGGACTGTCGAAGGCAGCGATAAAACCACTGCTGTATTAAGTCAAATAGCTAAGCAAATTACGGGAATAAATAGCAACGCATTACCCAGTGCTAGGCCGTTAATTACCCCCCAAATACCCAATGCCACTACTACATCTACCTCACCTAATTCGAGCCTAGAGAGTAATGCGTCCACAAATGACAATACTGCTAGCTTAAAAACGGCCGCTGGAGATATAAATACAGGTAGCGCTGATACCAGTTTGCGTAAAAGTATTTCTCAACTGATTGCTTTGCTTGGTGGCTCTGGGAGCAGCATTCGTGGAAATGCCCCGCAGAGCAAAGACCCCCTGGGCAACAATATCGGTTCCCCGTCGAATACGGCCCCTTCGAGTGATAGAGCAGCAACTCAAGTAACTAATTTACAGGATGGAGACAAAGACGGTTTAGAGGCAAAGCCCTCAACGCCAAATACCCCACAAAATACCCAGGCGACTCAACATAACGCCGATGCATCTATAGCTTCGCGCATTCATGCTTTAGTTAACTCCCCCGCTATCGCGGTAACGCCGTTATCATTGACGTCCCCTATTGCCGCTTCAAATTTTGTACAGGGTTTAGTGGCATTATTACAACTATCATTAGCAGGCCGAGCACTATCAAGACAGCCATCTCTTAAAGCTCAAATTGATTCACCGGACAGTATTATAAGTAAAACGATAACTAATGCATCTGGCACTGCCCCTTCTAGCCGTGTTGCGCAAGATGTTGCTAATCTTGATAGTCGCACAAATTTACTGGCCAATTTAAAAACTTTATTGGCAAACCACCAACACAGTAAAGTGGCTCAAGCTGAAACTCGGGCTCAAGGGCAAGATAGTTTTTTCTATGCATTACCTTCTGTGTCTCAACATTACGCACCGGCTGAACTTTTAGTGCAAAGAGAGCCTGACCGACAACATGAAAAAGAGGGTAAAGCTGGTGGTCGACGTTTATGGAATGTCACCATGAAACTAGATATTGGTGATGCGGGCCAATTACTCGCCAAATCCAAAATAGACACCGATACCATCACTATTGACCTTTATACTTCCAACGAAACTGTACTGACTCGGGTTGCTGATACCTTGCCTTTTCTAGAGCGCCGATTAGCTGATTTAGGTCTTAATATAGAGAAAATGAGTTTCCAGCGGGGCCATATACCTGAAACACTGAATAAACGGCCACATCAAATTTTTGAGACCAGAGTATGAGTGAAAAAGCGAAACGTGCTATTGGTTTAAAATACGATGGTGGAGACAAAAAAACAGCGCCGAAAGTGGTAGCGAAAGGCTACGGCGACCTTGCAGAAGCTATTATTGCCATGGCTGAAGAGTCAGGTATTCTTATTCATGAAGACCCCTATCTTAGCGAAGTGCTTAGCACCTTAGATTTAGGGCAGGATATACCTGAATCGTTATATTTTGTTATTGCAGAACTACTGGCGTATTCCTATGTTCTTCAAGGAAAAATTCCGCCTGGGTGGGAAGGTGTGGTTAAGAATATAAATTATGAAGTATAAAAAGCAGCAACGTTAAACTTCTCAACATTGCTGCTTATGAAATTTGTACAGTGGATCTATCATTTTACCTAAATAGTACTTTCTCTTTATTAAACCAATATACACAAAATGCAATGAGTGCTGCTGCGATGGCTACTGTAGATGTAAATATGCCGAACAAGGCAAAGTAATCCATAGTGCCTTTAAATAACTCTTTCATCGCTAGTGCAACATTGGTAAGTGGCACCCAAATCCAACCACCTTCTAACTTAACCCCTGGCATCATGGCAATCAGCACAGGGAAAATCACCACCATAATCAGCGCGCCCATGTAGCTTTGTGCTTCTTTGAATGAGCGAGCATAAATAGAAAGTGACAATAAGACCGCGGCAAATATAGCCACTACTGGTATTAGCATTAAAAAGATAAGTACAAAATCAATAATGCCGATCATCGCCATTACCTCTGCCACAAACTCAATCGCCATTCCTTGAGATAAAACAATACCCCATATGGCCATGGAAGATACGGTGATAAGTGCGGTAATTAGGCCCGCAACACCAATGGTGAAGAATTTACCCAATACAAGCTTGTAACGCTCCATTGGCGATATCAATAATGTCTCTAGCGTACCCCGCTCTTTTTCACCCGCACCTAAGTCTGATGCTGGTGCCATAGCACCTTGTAGGCATAAAATGAAAATAAAATAAGGTAATAGCCCGCCTAAACGCTCGCCCCATACTTCACGATCATCCGCTATATTTTCTTTTTCAATGACAATTGGCGCCAATAATGCTTTTTGCTGATTCTCGTCTAAACCCAGTTTGGCAAAGGCTGACTTTTGAAATTCGTCGGTGTGAATATCGACAATTTCAGAGACTCTCCCTACTACTTTATTTAAACCAGCATCATTTAAATACAATTGCAGCTTATGCTGTCCAGAAGCGAGCACATCGCTGTTGAAGCTTTCAGGGATGACTAAAACAAAATCAACGGTTTCATCTTTAATGAGCTTGGCGTAGTTTACTTCATCTTGAATATCCACCACTGTAAATTTATTGGTTTCACTAGCGAATTGCTTCGACATCTCTGGTGCATATTGCTCGCCCACAATGGCATATTTCAATACTACGTTTTCGGCTTTTTCAGTGGCGGAATTCATGAAAAACATGGCTACACCAAAAATTAATGGGAAAAGCAGCAAGGGCAATACAATCATAAAAATAATGGTTTTGCGGTCACGCAATAACTCTTTGAATTCCTTTTTAAAGATTAACCACATTGCCTACCGCCCCTGTATCTAATTTTAATGTTTGTAAGAAACTTTTATGCATTTTTCCGCCCGATAGCGCACTAAAGGCGGCAAGGGAATCATTGAAAACTGTTTCGCCTTGATTAATCACCGTTACTCGGTCGCAAAGCATTTGAACTTCATCTAAATGATGGGTAGAAAAAATAACTGGGGTTCCCTTGTCTTTAAGTCGTTGGATAAAGTCCATGACTGTAGACGTAGCCATAATATCTAAACCAGTGGTAGGCTCATCAAGCACTACCAAGGAAGGTTCGTGGATAACAGCGCGGGCAATGGCTGTTTTTTGTTTCATGCCAGATGAAAAATTTTCTGCGCGTCTGTCCAAAAAACTCTGCATATCAAGCAAGTCAGCCATTTCTTCGATTCGTGCTGATATTGTCGATTTATTAATGCCATGCAGTTCGCCAAAATAAGCAATATTTTCTCGCCCAGTCAGCCTGCCATACAAGCCGGTTGAGCTAGACAGAAAGCCTATTTTTTTACGCGCAATAATTGGGTTGGCTAGCACATCTTCACCATCAATGACCACGGTACCGCTATCTGGTTTAAGTGCTGTTGAAAGCATGCGTAAGGTCGTGGTTTTTCCTGCACCGTTTGGCCCTAGTAAACCAAGAACTTCTCCCTGACCACATGAAAACGAAACATCTTTCACTGACTGAAAGTAGCGCCCTTTTAATCGTGGATCCTTTTTCTCTTGCTCACTTAGCTTTTTGGGGTTTTCCACCTCGAAGCGTTTAGCAAGACTAGATATTTCAATCATATCCCTTCCCTTTTTTTATTATTTAAATCGAATGCTTACCGTACTAGTCTTTGCCTTTCTATTTTTATTACAGCTTTACTGTTTTTTTATTTTAATTCAATGCAGAGTATGGAATTAAAGTGTTAAGAAGTATGTTTTTCGAGCACAAAAAAGCCCACCAAATGGCGGGCTTTTAAATAACACGATTCTCGACTATCTATTACAGATAGTACGTTGCGAGTTACTGCTGAGCATCATCTTCTGCAGCAGGTACTTCTTCTACTTTCACAGTTTTAGGTAAAAGTAGCTCAGCGCGAATTTGTTTTTCAATTTCATCGGCAATAGCTGGGTTTTCTTTCAAGAACTTCATTACGTTCGCTTTACCCTGACCAATACGGTCGCCTTTATAGCTGTACCAAGCACCGGCTTTATCAACTAATTTCTGCTTAACACCTAAGTCGATAAGTTCAGCTTCTTTACTGATACCTTCGCCATAGCGAATCATGAATTCAGCTTGCCTAAATGGTGGTGCCACTTTGTTCTTCACAACTTTAACGCGAGTTTCGTTACCTACAACCTCGTCGCCTTCTTTAACCGCGCCAATACGACGGATATCTAGACGAACAGAAGAGTAGAACTTAAGTGCATTACCACCTGTAGTTGTTTCTGGGCTTCCAAACATTACACCAATTTTCATACGAATTTGGTTAATGAAGATACACAAGGTGTTTGAACGCTTGATGTTACCGGTAAGTTTACGCAATGCTTGCGACATTAATCGCGCTTGTAACCCAACGTGTGAATCACCCATGTCCCCTTCAATTTCTGCTTTTGGCGTAAGGGCAGCAACCGAGTCAACGATAACTACATCAACACCGCCAGAGCGAACCAGCATGTCACAAATTTCAAGCGCTTGTTCACCCGTATCAGGCTGAGATACTAAAAGTTCATCAATATTAACACCAAGTTTTGATGCATAAATTGGGTCTAACGCGTGCTCAGCATCTACGAAGGCACAGGTTTTACCTTTCTTCTGAGCTTCTGCAATTACCTGCAAGGTAAGTGTTGTTTTACCCGATGCTTCAGGTCCGTAAATTTCTACCACACGGCCGCATGGCAAACCGCCTATGCCTAAAGCGATATCAATGGTTAGTGAACCTGTAGAGATAGCCTCAATGTCCATCGCTTGGTTGTCGCCTAAACGCATAATTGCGCCTTTGCCGAACTGCTTTTCAATTTGCCCAAGTGCGGCACTTAAAGCTTTAGATCTGTTATCGTCCACGTCAATATCCTCTAGGATTAGCGGTTAAATTCTATAGTTGGTGATGTCTTGGTTGAAGCTGCCTTTGCTATCTTTACTAATAGTAAAATTCATTAGTACTGCTAACATTCATTGCATCAACATTTGCTTACCGACACCTTACCAAGTGTTGCGTGCATTCTATACTGTACAAGCATACAGTTTCAACCTGAGTTTTCATTTTATTTTGCTTATTGGGGTCTGATTGGATACTTCTTGGCTGATCGTCGAATCAGTCAGCCAACATCGCCAACAAATGCGTAATCGCAAATTCTATCGCATGCAGGCGAACGGCCTCCCGGTCTCCAGCAAAAACCTGTTTAATGTTTTCTGTCTTTTCACCGCAGATAAACCCAAACCAAACCGTACCCACGGGCTTTTCATCGCTGCCGCCGCCTGGGCCTGCAATACCGCTTACGGTGACCACGACATTCGCGCCGCTCTTGTGCTTAACCCCCGCCGCCATCTCTTCAACGGTCTGCATCGACACCGCACCATGCGCATTCAGGGTTTCTGGCTTTACAGCTAATTCACGCATTTTAGCGTCGTTTGAATACGTCACCCAACTTTGATTGAACCAGTCCGAACTGCCAGCAATACTGGTAAAGGCGAACGCAATTCCGCCCCCTGTGCAAGATTCTGCGCTTGAAACCGTCCAGCCTTTACGGCGAAGGGCATTACCTAACGCAGTCACCATCTCTGTTGTATTGTCAGATACCATGAATGTCCTTTTATCGCTATCGGCGCTGTTAACAGCTTTGGCCGTGAGGCGTTAAACTGTGCAGATGTGCTTACAAGTGTGAGCTATCAATCTATTAATGCAATCACGAAATGGTTGAAAATTTCGTACTCATATCAATAATACACAGCAAACGTAAAAAGCGGTTATTTTAGCATCCCTGCTCTTTTAATCACTCTTCTGTTAATAATTCTTCTGTTAATATAACAAATTGAGTTATCGCAAGTATCAGCAATAAAAAAGCACGAGGCATTTTTTGGAATCACACACTCCTATGATGCGCCAGTATTTAACGATAAAGGCGCAACACCCTAACATTCTTATGTTTTACCGTATGGGCGACTTTTACGAGTTGTTTTTCGATGATGCCAAGAAAGCCGCAGAACTGCTTGATATATCGTTAACCGCACGGGGTAAATCTGGTGGCGATCCTATCCCCATGGCCGGTGTTCCTTACCACGCGGTAGAAGGCTATTTAGCACGCTTAGTTAAACTGGGTGAGTCGGTAGCCATTTGCGAACAAGTAGGCGACCCTGCTACCAGTAAAGGCCCAGTTGAACGTCAAGTTCAGCGCATTGTTACCCCAGGTACGGTTACCGATGAAGCCTTATTAGAAGAACGCCGCGATAATGTACTAGCCGCAGTATGCGGCCACAGTATGCATTACGGCGTGGCTACATTAGATGTGACCAGTGGCCGTTTTGTAGTGGTTGAATGCGACACCGACGATGCTTTACTAGGTGAACTTCAACGAATTAACCCCGCTGAACTACTTTACCCTGAAGGGTTTGAAAGCTTACCGCTAATAGAACAGCGCAAAGGCTTGCGTCGTCGCCCAGAGTGGGAATTTGATATCGATACCGCCACCGAACAATTAACCGCTCAGTTTCAAACTAAGGAGTTGGCAGGCTTTGGGGTGTCAGATTTAACCAAAGGCATTGGCGCCGCGGGTTGTGTACTTCAATATGTGAAAGATACCCAGCGTACCGCGCTGCCTCATATTCGCCGTATTCAAAAAGAACAACAAGACAGCCGCGTACAGTTAGATGCTGCAACCCGCAGAAACTTAGAACTTACCCACAATTTAGCCGGCGGTATTGAAAACACGCTATTTAGCGTAATGGATACCACCACTACTGCCATGGGTAGCCGGTTATTACAACGCTACATTCATTCCCCTATCACTGACCAGCACGAATTGCATAACCGGCAAGACGCCATAGAAGCACTAATCGACAACGAGCCAGATGCTATTCGCAGCCATTTAAAAACCATTGGGGATATAGAGCGTATAATGGCACGGTTGGCATTACGTTCAGCAAGACCTAGGGATTTCGCTAGGCTCAAAAACGCGCTTAATACTCTGCCAGACCTTCAAGAAGCACTGGGGGCGTATAACGTTGCACAGCTTAATGAATTAAAGCAGGCCATCAGTACCTACCCAGAGCTACAGAACTTATTAAATAGCGCGATTATCGATAACCCGCCTGTGGTTATTCGCGATGGTGGTGTTATTGCTGAAGGCTTTAATAGTGAATTAGATGAGCTTCGAAAACTGTCTCAAGGTGCTACCGATTACCTTGATGCCATGGAGCAACGGGAACGTGAACGCACGGGCATTTCAACCCTAAAAGTAGGCTACAACCGGGTACATGGTTTTTTTATCGAAATTAGCCGCGCTAATAGCGACAAAGCACCCGCCGAATATATTCGCAGGCAAACCCTTAAGAATACTGAACGCTTTATTACTCCAGAGCTTAAGGAGCACGAAGATAAAGTATTAACCAGTCAAGGCCGAGCTCTGGCCCTTGAAAAACAGCTTTATGAAGCGCTTTTCGATGAAGTTGCACCACGCTTAAATGTGCTAATTGAAACTGCGGCGGCGCTGGCTAAACTCGATGTACTATGCTGTTTTGCCGAGCGCGCGTTAAGTTTTGATTGGCATCGCCCTACGTTAAGTATGGAAAGTGCACTTACCTACGAAGAAGGTCGCCATCCTGTGGTGGAACAGGTTATGAAAGACCCTTTCATTGCCAACCCATTAACGCTTAACGATAGCCAGCGTATGCTTATTATTACTGGCCCTAATATGGGCGGTAAATCGACGTACATGCGCCAAACCGCGCTGATTGCGCTGTTAGCGTATATTGGCAGCTATGTACCTGCACAAAACGCCCATATTGGTAAAATCGATAGGATATTTACCCGTATTGGCGCATCTGACGATTTGGCCTCTGGTCGCTCAACCTTTATGGTAGAGATGACAGAAACTGCCAACATTCTGCACAATGCCACCGAGCATTCGTTAGTCTTAATGGATGAGATTGGCCGCGGCACCAGCACTTACGATGGTTTGTCATTGGCATGGGCGTGCGCCAGCTATCTTGCTCAAAAGCTGAATGCTTACACCCTATTTGCAACCCACTATTTTGAGCTTACCGAGTTACCTGATACTGAAAAGAGCGTGGTTAATGTGCACTTAGATGCGGTAGAGCACGACGATACCATCCGGTTTATGCATAGTGTGCAAAATGGCGCGGCCAGTAAGAGCTTCGGTTTACAGGTTGCGCAGCTTGCGGGTGTGCCTAAACCTGTTATTAAAGCAGCGCAGCAAAAACTCGCTATTTTAGAAAACGCGCATCTTATTTCTGACACTGAATCCGGTGCTGATAGAACTGGCGAGCAACACGCTAAAGCAACCAGTAATAAGACAGGTTCAAAGGCGACAACACCTGCACAGTCTCAACTGTTGTTTCCAGATAAACCGCATCCGGTTGTAGAAGCGTTGGAAAACTTATCGCCGGATGAGCTTTCACCACGCCAAGCGCTAGACCTCATTTACACGCTAAAGCGTTTAAGTCAGTCCTAAAAAGGAACGCTTGCGTCAAAAGCAGCGCTCAAATAGGTAAAAGAAGCGATTGTGTGGGCAAACAGATTGTCTGCTCACACTAACTTGCGTATACTATTATCCCGTCCAAAGTATGGGTAGTTTAGTTCCTAAACTACACTCATATTTACCCAATACAACTCAACGTTCTAGGTTTCGCATGACAAATTATATTTTCGTCACCGGTGGTGTAGTTTCATCGCTAGGTAAAGGTATTGCCGCTGCGTCGTTAGCCGCAATTCTTGAAGCTCGCGGGCTCACCGTCACCATGTTAAAACTCGACCCGTATATTAATGTCGACCCAGGCACCATGAGCCCTATTCAACATGGCGAAGTATTTGTTACCGATGATGGCGCAGAAACCGATCTTGATCTTGGTCACTACGAGCGTTTCATTCGCACCCGTATGACGAAGCGTAACAACTTCACTACCGGGCGGGTATACGAAGAAGTACTAAAACGTGAACGTCGAGGCGACTACTTAGGCGCCACTATTCAGGTCATTCCACACATTACCAACGAAATTAAACGCCGTGTAGTTGAAGGCGCTGAAGGTCACGATGTGGCTATTGTTGAGATTGGTGGAACGGTAGGTGATATCGAATCACAACCTTTCTTAGAAGCCATTCGTCAGCTAGGTACCGAGCTTGGCCGCGAAAAAGCTATGTACATGCACTTAACCTTAGTGCCTTACATGCCAGCTTCTGGTGAAGTGAAAACTAAGCCAACTCAGCACTCAGTGAAAGAGCTTCGTTCGATTGGTATTCAGCCAGACATTCTAGTGTGCCGCTCTGTAGGCGCATTGCCATCGACTGAACGTTCTAAAATTGCGTTGTTCACCAACGTAAACGATAAATCGGTAATTTCGCTTAAAGATGTAGACAGCATCTACCGCATTCCAGCAGCGCTTAAAGCGCAAGGTATGGATCAACTTGTGGTAGACCGCTTTGGTTTTGACTGTAAAGAAGCCGACCTATCAGAATGGGAACAGGTACTTTACGCAGAATCTAATCCTACTGCTGAAGTTAACATTGGTATGATTGGTAAGTATGTTGAATTGCCAGATGCTTATAAGTCAGTTAACGAAGCCCTTAAGCATGCAGGTTTGAAGAACCGCTTAACCGTAAATATTCACCATATCGACTCGCAAGATGTTGAAAGCAAAGGTGCACAAATTCTAGAAAAGCTAGATGCGATATTAGTGCCTGGCGGCTTTGGCGAGCGCGGTATTGAAGGTAAAATTGCGGCAGCCCGTTATGCTCGTGAAAACAAAGTGCCTTACTTAGGTATTTGTCTTGGTATGCAAGTAGCCCTTATCGAGTTTGCTCGCAATGTAGCCGGTATGGAAAATGCGAACAGCTCTGAGTTCGATCCTGAAACGCCTTACCCTGTCGTTGGCTTAATTACAGAATGGCTTGATGAAGCGGGTACCACTGAAGTGCGTACTGAAAATTCAGACTTAGGCGGCACTATGCGTTTAGGTAGCCAACTTTGCCACTTAATTGAAGGCACTAAAGTACATGAAATGTATGGCAGTGCTGAAATTTATGAACGTCACCGCCATCGCTACGAAGTAAACAACAACCTTCGTGAACAAATTGAAGCAGCAGGGTTAAAGGTAAGTGGTTTGTCCACTGATAAACGACTTGTAGAAGTAATAGAAATATCTGACCATCCTTGGTTTATTGCGGGTCAGTTCCACCCTGAATTTACGTCAACCCCACGTGATGGACACCCATTATTTAAAGGGTTTGTCGCTGCAGCTGGACAGTATCAAAAAGAGAATCATTAATTTCTAATAAGGGAACACTTTCTCCCGTTTGTGTTCCCAAACAATTGTTAAGGAAAAAACATGGCGAAAATTAGTCGCATTATTGGTCGCGAAATTCTGGACTCACGCGGTAATCCTACCGTAGAAGCCGACGTGTATTTAGAATCAGGCGTTATGGGTCGTGCTGCGGCACCATCTGGCGCTTCAACCGGTAGCCGAGAAGCACTAGAACTTCGTGACGGCGATAAGTCTCGTTATTTAGGTAAAGGCGTAATGAAAGCCGTAGCCGCTATTAACGATGAGATTGCCCCTGCGCTTTTAGGTAAAGATGCACTAGCGCAAGCTGATATCGACGCTATCATGATTGACCTAGACGGCACAGAAAATAAAGAAACTCATGGTGCTAATGCTATTCTAGCGGTATCGCTAGCAGTTGCTAAAGCAGCAGCTTTAGAGAAAGGCGTTGCCCTTTACGAGCACATTGCAGATCTTAACGGCACTCCTGGTCAATACTCAATGCCAGTACCTATGATGAACATCATCAACGGTGGTGAGCACGCTGACAACAACGTAGACATTCAAGAGTTTATGGTACAGCCCGTTGGCGCAAAGAGCTTCAAAGAAGCCCTTCGCATGGGTGCTGAAATTTTCCATTCACTGAAGAAAGTACTTTCTGCTAAAGGCCTAAACACGGCCGTTGGTGACGAAGGTGGTTTCGCACCAAACCTTAGCTCTAACGCTGAAGCGCTAGCGGTTATCGTTCAAGCAGTAGAAAACGCTGGCTACAAAATGAATGAAGATATTACGCTTGCACTAGATTGTGCGGCATCTGAATTCTACAAAGATGGCCAATACGTATTGTCTGGTGAAGACAAGAGCTTCGATTCTGAAGCCTTTGGTGATTACCTAGCCGACCTTGCTGACAAGTACCCTATTGTGTCTATTGAAGATGGCCTAGACGAAAGTGATTGGGACGGTTGGGCAAGCTTAACCAATAAGATTGGTGAAAAAGTACAACTTGTTGGCGACGACTTGTTTGTAACTAACACTAAAATTCTTAAGCGTGGTATTGATAACGGTATTGGTAATTCAATCCTCATCAAGTTCAACCAAATTGGTTCACTAACTGAAACATTGAACGCAATTAAGATGGCGAAAGATGCAGGCTTCACAGCGGTTATCTCTCACCGTTCTGGTGAAACTGAAGACGCTACTATTGCTGATTTAGCAGTAGGTACTGCGGCTGGCCAAATCAAAACTGGTTCACTTTGTCGTTCTGACCGTGTTGCTAAGTACAACCAACTTCTTCGCATTGAAGAAGCCTTGGGTGATGCGGCAACTTATAAAGGTCGCTCTGAAATTAAAGGTCAGTAGCCTATTCCTAGTGCACTTGATACAAGAGTGCACTTGATACGGGAGCGCTTGATATAAAAGCGCACTGGTTACTTACCTAATTAAAAGCTGCGTAAAGACCCATAATTTTGGATAACCTTTACGCAGCTTTTTTGTGTCTGTTTCATGCTCTTTTGAAGGTGCCTTTTGATGATGCCTTTTAAAAGTGCCTTTTTGTACCCGAGCTGTCTCGCATACCCCTTGTACTTAACCCCTTTATACATAAACTTTTGTCATTAGCCTCGTGTGCTCTGTAGTTAAAGGCTATTCCTCTGGCACTCTTCAACATACGTTTATAAGTACGTGTCCGCCTGCTTCTATACACACGCCCCTTTTTAATAGAGTGATAAGTCTTAAACAAACGCTAACTAAATTGTAGACAAAAAAATACCCCAGCTATTGCTGGGGTATTTCAATTTACTATTGTTGATGAAGCTACTCGCTAATTAGAAGCGGTAGTTAGCACCTACAGTAATTCTGCGGTCGGTAAGACCTTGGAAGCACAATAGTGAGCCTTGATTAACACAAGACTGCTCTACTTCTGCTTCGGTAATGTTTACCGCCTCGATACCTATGTTGAAGTCTTCGTTAACATCATAGTTAATACTTGCGTTAAGCTGACCACGGTCTTCCTGAACCACTGGGAAGCCCCAAGGGAAACTAGATGTACTTCCGAAGTCGTCTGAACGGTACGCTTCACGCCATGTGTAACGCATACGAGCAGATAGACCGAACTTCTCATAGTACAAGGTAAAGTTATAAGCGTTTTCAGACAGGTTAAGTAACCCTTGAACTCGCGTTACATCAATATCGTCAATACCTGTTGATGCTGCGAAAACTTGACCTGCACGACTTGTCGCACGGTTTGTTGTTTCACCACCAGAGAATTCTTGAATTGTGTAGTTAGCTAGTACGCCGAAACCAGATGCCCAACCAAGCTCTCTCTCAAAGCCAGCTAAATCATACTGAACCGCAATTTCGATACCTTTTTGCGTAGTTTCGCCAGTATCATTAATCTTGGTCGATGTTCCGACACATACGCCGGTACCTACTTCTGGGCCAAACACGTTTATGTCTGCAATAGGGTTGAATACTCCACCGCCTTCACAAGGGTCAGTCAAGTCACGATAACCTGTAACAGGATCCTCTACCGCGCTTATGTTCTGGTCAACATGCAAGTCTTCACGAGTTTTATGGAAATAACCAATACTCAATACACTCGCTTCTGCAAAATACCATTCGGCAGACACGTCGTAAGAAGTAACCTTTTCAGGTACAAGATTTGGATTACCAATCGATACAAATGGGTTAGGACTTGTACTAAAAGTCACGGAAGTAGATAAATCGTCGAAATTAGGACGTCTGATATCTTGAGACCAGCCAGCACGTAAAACAATGTCATCAGCTACATCAGCAACAATGTTTATACGAGGTAGGAAGAAGTCATAGTTACCTTCATTGGTTACTTGAGATACTAGAGCATTACCGTCACCATCTGAAGTAATTGAGTTACCTACAGATGTAACATCTGTTTCCAAGTAGCGAGCACCAAAGTTACCTCGGAACATCTCATATTCAAAGTTTACTTGCGCATACAAGGCATGTGTTTCTTCTTCAATATCAAAGAAACCAGAAGAGCTTGAAGTTGGCGCATTTAACGTTTCAGATGAACCGTGTGCGGTCATTGCTTGTTGAAGCGTAGCTAAAACGCCATCAGGGTCTGATGCAACAAGCTCTGGGTCTATCAGCAAGAAATCACTGATATATAAAGAACGACCGTCAGCATCATTGAAGTTATCAGGACCTGCTGTAAGTATGTCTGCAAACAAATCACCCGATGGGCTATCTGCCATAGAGCGTAAACCTAGATTTTCGCTAACTTCATTATTCACACTAGTTGCTTTACTATAACGATAACCGAAATCTACAGAGCGGAAATAGTCTGTATCTAAATAGTAAGTAAAATCAGCGCGAAATGCGTCTTCGCCATTATCAACTGAGTTTTGACCGATATTAACGTCACGTAATACAACGTTAGCAGGGTCTAAAAGCTGGTCTACAGTAGGTGCGTTAGCTTCACCGGTTGCAATACCAAATGCTAAAGAATCACCTGATAAATCATATTCAAACGGGGTACCGTTTTCGTTTGAATCATTAGTAGCAACATTTGGATTAATAAAGTTAAGCGTGGTGTTAAAACTTGGCGTATCAGAAGATGAACTAGAAGACGATACTTCTACACTCACAGTCATTTTTTCACCAACCCACTCACCACCAAGCCTAAATATTTCGCTTTTAGTTATACGAGAGTTTGTATCACTTGAAAAACGTAAGTTAGGATCGCCGCCGCCATCTTCAACAGGAATCACACCGGTAAGGGCAGCTTGAATACTACCTAAATCAGTTCCACCTAGAGAACCGAAGTCAGCTGTTTCGAACGAACTAGGTACAGAAACTCCTCGTAAATCGCTTAAGCCAGATGCTTGAACACGTGAGCTTTCTTGTCTACGCTCTTGGTCGTTAATTACCGCATCGAAAAACACTTTAGTGTTATCGGTAGGCGCCCATTCTAGGGTACCTGCGAAGTTCATAGTCTCGTATTCGTAGTTGTCATAATCTTGAACTAAGAATTGAACAGGAAGGAAATCAAACGACTGAGCACTTGCTAAACCACTATCGGCAGTAACCAAATTATCTCGGTCGGCTCGAGGTCGAAATGCAGTTACATCTTGTTCTGAATAACTACCACTTAAAACAATACCAAACTTACCGTGGTCAGTATCCCAATTGTCACCCCAAGTTCCTGAAACGCGAGGCATAAATGTACTGTCTGTAGAGAGGCTGCTGTTTTCGCCCTGAACGCGAATAGAACCTAGCATTTCATCTAATTGCAAAGGACGAATAGTTCGCAGGTTTATTGTACCGCCTACTGAACCCTCAATTGTTTTCGCTTCAGGAGATTTAGTCACTTCAACCGCAGAGATGATTGATGCAGACACATCTTCAAAATCGATACCACTTCGACCTGCGCCAGAACCAACAGTAGAAACACCGTTAATTTCTGTGCGGTTTGCATCAGTACCACGAATTTGTACGCCAGTACCAACACCCGCTTCACGAGTAATCTGGATACCAGTTACGTTTTCTAAAACTTCCGCTAAGTTTTGGTCAGGCAATTTACCAATATCTTCAGCTTGAATCACTTCGGTCAAGTTGTTGCTAAAACGTTTTTCATTTAGCGCACTTGATAATGATGCTCGAATACCTGAAACCTGAATAACTTCTACATCTTTTTCGGCTTCTTCTTGAGCTTCTTGTGCGAGTGTGGAAGTGGCAAAGCTTAACGATGTAGCAGATAACATCGCTAAGGTAATTTTAGATAGTTTGTGTCCCATGTGTGTTTCCTCTTGCAGTGTTTTGGAAGTACATCCGGCTATCCAAAATCACTTTGCTAATTTACGATTAGTGCATCTTGATTTAATAAATAAACACGATCTTTACAAGATGATTACAAAACTAGAGCAAAAACCACTCATGGTCAACCTTTACTCACCTCTTTTTTACTAATATTAGACTAAAATTGTAATGCCAATTAACACAACCTTAACTAACCAAACTATTACTAAACACTTTTTTCGCTTAAATAACCCCCTATTTCAGTAGGATAGAGTGGAGTCATGTACTAAATTTGTTAATTTATATTGCAAGTTAACTTTCAGTAAGCTGTGGTAATTTTTTTGATCTGAGCTGAGTGGGCTAGACATCAAACTAGAAATGGTCATAATGATTCCATTAACAAATCGTCAACGTATTAGCCTTATTGGTAATATAGTTATTTGGATATGTAATGATAGGTAGGTCACCTTTTCTTGTACCCACCTTCAACTTATCCTCTAAATTTCTCGTATTTAAAGTGGAACTAATGAAAATTGCCCCGTTAAACAATTACACTTTAGAAAACCTAAAAGCCTCGGTCGACAGGCCCCAATACGCACTTAGCGAAACATCCTCAGCGATAGTTCATTTTGGCGCAGGAAATTTTCATCGCGCCCATCAAGCGGTTTATTGCGACACGTTATTAAATAAGGGGGAAAGCCAGTGGGGTATTACTGGTGTATCGCTACGTTCATCCACCATGCGAGACAATTTAACGTCGCAAGATTATCTTTATACCTTGGCTATACTCGGTGATGAGACACGATACCGAGTAATAGGCGCTATCAAGAATATATTAGTGGGGCCTGAAGACCCCCAGGCAGTGGTTGAGAAAGTGGCAGATGATAAAACTCAATTAGTCACCACTACCATCACAGAAAAAGGTTATTACCTTTCAGACGGAGTTATTGACCAATCTCACCCCGACATAGTTAATGATATAAATTCTTTGGCTATACCAGTAACAGTTTACGGTTTTATAGCCGCCGCACTAATTAAAAGAGGCAAAGACAACGCAGCGCCACTCACCGTGCTTTGTTGCGACAATATGCACGCTGGCGGCCAGCGCTTAAAAGATGGTGTTAACCTACTACTCGAATTACACAGTGAAGAAACATTATCCTGGGTTGCTAAAAACGTAGCATTTAGCTCATCAATGGTTGACCGAGTAACGCCATCAACAGACCAATCACTTATTGATGTAGTAGCCCAAGATGCTGGGCTTCTTGATAACGCCCCTGTCTCAGCTGAACCGTTCACGCAATGGATAATAGAAGATAACTTTGCTGGTAAGAAGCCGCCTTTTGAACAAGCGGGGGCACTTTTTGTTAGCGATATTGCGCCGTTTGAAAAAGTGAAATTACGCTTTTTAAATGCGGGCCACACTATGTTGTCAGCATTGGGTTATTTAGCGGGCGACCGCTATATTCATGAGGCTTTACAGCGCCAGCCACTAGCGTTATTTACTGAACAAGCCCTAAAACGCAATGTCATGCCCGTCACCTCGGTTCCTGAAAGTGTTAACGGTGAAGTTTATATAGATGATGTTTTACAGCGGTTTCGTAACAGTCGCCTCCCCTATGGCGTGTTGCAAGTCGGCACCGACAGTTCTCAGAAAATTCAACAGCGATTGTTCCCTTCTGTCGATGATGCGCTAAGTAATAGTAAAGAGTACGCTTATCTCGCGTTCGCTTTGGCGGCATGGGTTTGCTTTGTGCGCAAAGCCGTTATAAACGAAGATTTAAACGATCCCCTTTCTCACGATTTTGCTCAATGTATCGACGAGCATGTAAATAATGACGTGCATAACTTTCTAAAATTAGCTGGCGCCAGCAAATTCAATTTTTTCAGCGACAGTGAGTTTATGGCTTCGGTGGATGATTGTTATACCAACATCAATAACGTTGGCGCAGAGCAAGCAATTAGTGAATTTTTAACACTTTAACGAAGAGTAATACTATATGCGTGAATCTTGGAGATGGTTTGGACCAAACGATCCGGTAACCATTGCAGAAATACGTCAAACCGGTGCAACTGATATTGTTAGTGCGCTGCACACCATTCCTACTGGTGATGTATGGACACTAGATGCTATTAAGCAGCATCAAGCATTAATAGAAGTAAGCGAGGCAGGGTTGAGCCCGCTAACATGGAGTGTAGTTGAAAGCATTCCCGTGCATGAAGATATTAAACTTGCTCGTCCAGGCCATGAAAAATACATCGATAACTGGATAACGTCGATGGAAAATTTAGCCCAGTGCGGTATTAAAACTATCTGCTACAACTTTATGCCAGTGATAGATTGGACACGTACCGACCTCAATTTCAAACTACCTAGTGGCGCATATGCCCTACGTTTCGACCAAAAGAAATTTGCTGCCTTTGACTTATTTATTCTTGAGCGCGAAAACGCCGAAGTTGAATATACCGAGGAAGAGCTAAGCGAAGCGAAAGACGTCTTCGATGCTATGTCAGAAGAAGAAAAAACCAAGCTTACGAATAATATTATAGCGGGTTTACCTGGCAGAATGACCGACAGCTACGGCCTTGAAGCATTTCGTTCCATGCTAGGTAACTATAAAGGCATGACAACGCAAAATCTAAGAGACAACCTCTTTGCGTTTTTATCCAAAGTACTTCCTAAAGCAGAAGCTATGGGGGTAAAGCTTGCTATTCATCCAGACGATCCCCCAAGGGATATGCTTGGGTTACCTCGTATTATTTGTACTGCCGATGATCTCGAACTGCTATTTAAAGCTCAGCCCAGCCCGTCTAATGGCATCACACTTTGCGTTGGCACTTATAGCAGCCGACCAGACAACGACTTACCAGCAATGGCGAAACAGTTTGGCCCTCGTATTCACTTTTCACACTTACGTGGAGTAAGCCGAGACAAAGAAGAACAACGTTCTTTTTACGAAGCCAGCCATTTAGATAGCGATATCGATATGGTGAAAGTGATTGATGAACTTCTGAATGAAGAAACACGCCGTAAGGCGAGCTCTTCTGATGGTCAAATTTCACCCGAACAACAAATTTTTATCCGCCCCGATCATGGCCATCAAATGATGGATGATATTGGTAAGACAGTAAATCCTGGGTATTCAGGTATTGGACGGTTAAAAGGCTTAGCAGAAGTGCGTGGCGTTATTCGTGCGTTATCAGCGCTTAAATAAACGCGTCTATTCAAAAGGCTTTTTTACTCTAGCCATTGAAATAAGCGCCTCGCCAGCCCCGGTTGCACACTTACCCATTTGCAACTGGGCCACCTATGCCTTCTCGTCACGTTATATATTGTGACAAGAGCATTTGTCTAAACATTCGAGCGAGCTTTCTTTGTCCTAAGTTGCCCTAAGTCTTAGCGTCACAAAAGAAGCTCGCAACCTACTTATAATTATTAAATAACGGTAGTTGCACAATGGACAAAATTACGACCTTTTTTAAGCTACTCCTACCTGGGATATTCTTATTTGGTTTTACCGTCGGGACGGGTAGCGTTACGTCAATGGCAAAAGCCGGTGCCGATTACGGCATGTCTTTACTTTGGACAATATTTATCTCCTGCGCGATTACCTTTTTCCTCATTAGCCTATTTGGAAAGTTCACCTTAGCGACGGGATTAACTGCCCTGCAAGCTTTTAAAAAGCACATACACCCTGCCGTAAGCCTTTTCTTTATTGTGGCTCTTACCACGCAAATCTCCGGCAGCGTAATTGGGGTGATGGGGATATTAGCTGATGTCTGCTACGAGTGGTCTAAAAACTTTGTTGATGGCGGTATATCTCCTTTGTACTGCTCACTGTTCTTTATCGCTTTTGTATATGTGATTTTTCTTATTGGTAAAATCGAGGTGTTTGAAAAAGTCTTAGCGCTCTTTGTGGCTGTGATGGCCGTCTGCTTTTTAATAAACTTTTTTATTCTGATGCCGCCAGCAATGGACATTGCGCAAGGTATGATCCCGAACATTCCAGATACCAGTCCAGATAAGAGTGCGTTTTTAGTTATCGCCTCAATGGTAGGCACCACAGTTTTCTCTGGCTTATTTATTCTGCGAACTATTTTGGTTAAAGAAGCGGGTTGGACGTTAGCCGATGCAAAAATACAAAACCGAGATGCTCTGTTTTCCGCCTTTCTCATGTTTATTGTTAGCATGTCTATTATGGCAGCAGCGGCAGGCTCTTTATATGTAGAGGGCATAACGTTAGTTAACGTTACTCAAATGATTTATTTGCTTGAGCCTCTTGCTGGCGCGGCAGCGGTTACCATATTCACTATTGGTTTAATTGCAGCTGGAATATCCTCTCAATTTCCAAATGTGGCGCTACTTCCATGGCTACTCGACGACTTTTTTGAACGTAAACCGAACTTAAAGCGCACCAGTTACCGTATTATTGCTTTAGTCATATCGTCACTAGGTTTAATCGTCCCTATTTTCAATGCTAAGCCTATTGCAGTGATGGTAAGTTCACAGGCTTTTGGCGCACTTGTACTGCCTGCAACGGTGGCGAGTATTTTCTACGTTGGAAATAAAGCTTCACTCATGAAGGAATACAAGTTTTCAACCGTTACCAACGTGTTGTTAGTGCTTATATTCATCTTTGCATTAGTCATGAGTTATATGAGTTACAACGGCATCATGACAACGTTACGCTCCCTATAATTGATAGGGTCTTATTTAGCGAAATGAATATCTACATGAATAACTACCGACACATTTTTTACAAGGTATTAAGGCTCGTCACAGCACGTGTTTTTGATATAACTAGAGGAGTACCAGTATGAATAAAATAATCAAATTCACTGCTAATCGGGTTTGGCGTACTTACCAAGGCGGTAAGTTACTAGACGCGATTGCAGGCAAAGAGCCTCCGCAAGATTCTAGCTTTCCAGAAGACTGGATTGGTTCTACAGTTGAAGCAAGAAACGTGGGACGAGAGCATATTACAGAAGGCCTAGCGCTAGTTCCTAATGAAGACGGAGAGCAAGTTCCGTTTCGTGATGTGTTGCTAGACGACCAGCCTTATTATTTAGGCAGTAACGGTGATACAGCACGCACAATGGATGACATTCCGCTTGTTAAATACCTAGACAGCTCAACGCGCTTACATTTTCAGGCTCACCCTACCAGAGCATTCGCGCAAGAACGCCTTGGTATGCCAAGAGGGAAAACCGAAGCCTATGTTATTTTATCTACCAGAGATAGCGTAGAAGACCCTTATATTTACGCTGGGTTTCAGCGCCCGCCGAGTCGTGAACAATTAAAAGAGTGGATTGAAACGCAAAATATCGACGCCATTGAATCCTGCTTCGACCGCATTCCGGTAAAACCTGGTGATGTATTTTTAATACCCGGCGGCCGCCCACATGCGCTAGGCGAAGGTATATTGATGCTTGAAATCATGGAGCCTTCGGATCTTGCGGTTAGGTTCGAATTCGAGCGATGCGGTTATGTCATTCCTGAACAAGCACGATTTATGGGCCGCGACATTGAAACAGCCCTAGATGTATTTAACTTCGAGCCTATTCCACCAGAAAGTGTGGACGAAGAGTTTCGTTGTCCGCCACGTACTATGTCTTCAGATGCCCAAGGTAATACCCTTGAAGAATTGATTGGCGCTGATAAAACGCCCTGCTTTACTATTCGAAGAGCTTCAGTAAAAGGTACGTTTGCTCGTAACGAAAGTGCATTCTTCTATGGCGTAGTAACCCAAGGCTCTGGCACTTTACGTATTGGCGATGAAGTAACTGAATTGAAATGTTGGGACCGCTTTTTCTGCCCCGCAGGAATTTCTGAATTCCAGTATGAATCCGATACTGACATGTCAATTTTAGAGTGTTACCCAGGTAACACCTAGAAGTTAGCTTTTAGGCGAGTAGCGTTTATTGTCGCTACTCGCCAATTAGCGCCGCTGGATAGCATTTCTAGATAGCGGCAAATGGACGCTAATTTACAGACAACGACACTTATTACCTGACACTTATAAATTTGGCTAGATAGCAAACCCATATAATCGGAGCTATGTAATCGGGGATATGTAATCGGGGATATGCAACACAACTAGATAACCCAATCTGGATACCATTCAAAAATCCTGATACCGTAAGCCCATCGCGGCATCTTACTAATAGTCACTCAAGCATTATGACATCAGACGGCAAAACGCCTTCTTCACAATCAGGCTTTTTCAGTGATTCTGGCGAACTCGGTGGTTCACACCCCCAGTTCACTGAAATTTGTACTGCGCTCTATGAAAGAGAATTACTTCATATTGCCCATTATGGTCCTGCGAACGTATCGATATTACGCCGCCGATTGGCCGGTTTGCCTCATCATATTCGAAGTGTTGCCCGCTTTTTAATTGCAAACACCACACCCTTAGACATCGATGCACACAACGGTAGTTGGTTCATTAAACAACCGGGGAAGTGCCCAGGTATGACTCAAACTGAAGATAAAAAGCGGCAATGGTATGCGCAACACGCTGACTACGGTTTAGTCGTTCCTATAGGGGTTAGTACGTTAGAAGGCATTCATCTAGAATTAGATTCAATAGACAGTGTTGATAGTAGTAGACATATACTTCATACCAACAAGCTGGGGTGGTTTACGTTTGATGGTGAGCGGATTTTAGAAAACACATCGGCCAATCAGTTAGAAAAAGCGTCACTCGCGGATGAGGAAATAAATTCAACGGACGCCTCAATGGCAACCAATGACGCCAACACCATCATAAAAATGCAGTTGTTAAAGCCCACTACTGCCATTATGACATCAGCGTGCAGTGGTCATATGTGGCGACACAAATCAAAAGGCGCACCTCGCGCATTGTCTTTGCGTGAGATGCGCCTATCGACGCAAATAAAATGGAAAAACTTTACCCTAACCGGTATTTAAGCAGAGCAGATAGTCAGCCCTGCTTATGTTTTCAGAGCTTCTGCCTTCAGTTTTCGTCTGGCTTCAATGCTTGGCTATAAACAGGGGTAAAGCGTGAGAACGCTTCAATCTGCGGCAAATGTCCTAAACCAGATAACTCTTTTACTGTAATAGCACTATTACGTGCCTTCACTTCAGCCCCTAGCTTATCGTAGCGACCCAACTCTCTGGTAACGCCTTCTTTTTTCCAGCCTCTGCCAGGCCCTGTTCTATCTCGCGTGCCTAAAATGAGTGTAACGGGCATCTGAAAGTCATCGAACTCTTCAATAACAGGTTGTGTGAAAATCATGTCATAGGTAAGTGCGCTTACTTTTGCTAACTGAGGCCAATCATCACCTTCAATCCAACCTGTTAGAAAACTAGCATGTTTCGCATAGGTACTATTCCAATCGCCATCGTAGTAGTTTTTCTTTTGATAACTAACAATGTTGTCAGGCGTTTTTTCGAGCTCATTCTGATAGAAGAATTCCACATCTTTGTATTCAACATAATGTAGATAATTTTCTAATCCTATCGGGTTAATTAATATCAATTTGCTTGTCATTTCAGGGAATAACAATGCGAACCGTGAAGCCAGCATGCCGCCCATTGAATGGCCGGTTACTATCACATTATCAAGGTCAAGCAGCGAAAGGAGCATGCGCGTATTATTCGCTAGCGCGGCAAAGCTATATTGATAATTCACGGGCTTACTTGATTTACCAAACCCAACTTGATCTGGAATAACTACCCCATAACCTTGTTTGTGTAACCAATTGGCGGTTGTTTCCCAATAGCTCCCAGCAAAGTTTTTACCATGTAATAGCAATACCGTGGGTTTATCTTCCTGAGCCGGAAGGTGCATATAGGCCATCGATAAATTTTGCCCTTGGGATACAAATGACATATTTAGAACATTAAAGGGATATTTATAATCATCAAGATATTTAGAGTATGCCTCGGCTGAGGAAATCGCCGAAATAGGAATGAGAAAAAAGAATAAGCAGAGTTTCCAGAAATAGCGTTTCATAGGGGCCTTATGTATCCAAAGATGGTAACTATATGGTAGGTATACAGTAGCAAAAATGAACGGAAAAATAGCTTAAATTGAACAGGAAAATTCGATAAGCCAACGTATACCAGCAAAACTAGAGCGTTCTCACTTTTCCTCAAATTAGTCATTTTATCCTATTACTAATTCAAAATGCGGCCCTCACATTACCTATTGGAATGTTATTCCACGAAACAACTTAAAATTAGGATAAAAGTACTAATTTTAAAAAACCATTATTTATAACCAAATTTTATACCCATTATTCGAATCAAAGGTTGACCTTACAGGCCTTGATGGGTACATTGTCGCTATCAACTGGTCGGCAAAGAAAATACGCAAATGATGCGCAATCGCTTTCTTCTAACTCTACTCCTTATGGCAGCAAGACTGCACGGGTAGATTGCGACCAGCGATTAATTACACAGAAACCCGTGCATAGCACGGGTTTTTTTTTAACTTTTATAAACGAGAGAGCGTTATGACAAATCAAGTGAAAATCTTTGATACCACATTGCGAGACGGTGAGCAGGCCTTACCTGCAAGCTTAAGTGCCAAAGAAAAGCTGCAGATCGCTCTAGCGCTCGAACGTTTAGGTGTTGATATCATTGAAGCAGGTTTCCCTGTTTCATCACCAGGCGACTTCCGCTCGGTACAAATGATTGCAAAAGAAGTTAAAAATTCGGTTATATGCGGCTTATCACGTGCGTTAGAAAAAGACATTGATGCGTGTGGTCAGGCTCTTGGTGTGGCTGAGCAGTTTCGTATTCACACTTTTATCGCCACTTCAGAAATTCACGTAGGTGCTAAATTACGTAAATCTCACGATGAGGTAGTCGATATGGCAGTTGCGGCAGTTAAACATGCCCGTAAATACACAGATGACGTAGAGTTTTCATGTGAAGATGCAGGTCGTACCCACATTGATTACTTATGCCGCATGGTGGAAGCTGCTATTAATGCAGGCGCTACCACAGTCAATATTCCTGATACGGTTGGTTACACCACGCCAACGGAATTCGGCGGTATTATTCAACAATTGTTTAACCGTGTTCCAAATATTGATAAAGCGATTATATCTGTGCACTGCCATAACGATTTAGGCTTAGCAGTCGCAAACTCATTGGCCGCGGTAGAGCAAGGTGCTCGTCAGGTTGAGTGTACTATTAATGGTATTGGTGAACGTGCGGGGAACGCTTCACTAGAAGAAATTGCAATGATTTTGCAAACCCGCCAAGCCATGTTGGGCATCAATACAAACATCAACTCCCAAGAAATTTCGCGCACCTCTAAATTGGTTAGCCAATTGTGTAATATGCCGGTTCAAGCGAATAAAGCCATTGTAGGGGCTAACGCGTTTAGTCACTCATCGGGTATTCACCAAGACGGCGTATTAAAAGCGCAAAATACTTATGAGATCATGACACCGGAAAGTGTAGGTATTAATAAAAACAACCTAAACTTAACGTCTCGCTCTGGTCGCCACGTAATTAAGCATCGCTTAACCGAATTAGGCTACAAAGTAGAAGATTACGATTTGGAAGCGGTGTACGACGCATTCTTGAAATTGGCTGACAAAAAAGGCCAAGTTTACGATTACGACTTAGAAGCTTTGTTGTTCTTCGATAAGCAAAAGCATGACCATGCGCATTATCAATTAATGTACTTACAAGCCAGTTCAGGTCGCGAAATTATTCCAAGCGCTACCGTTAAATTAAAAGTAGGCGAAGAAGAAATTATCCAATCTAGTATTGGTAATGGTCCGGTTGATGCCGCATACAATGCGATTAGAGCTATCTTGGGCCATGAAGATGTTGAAGTTGTAGACTTCAAATTAGATTCAAAAGGCGAAGGGGCCGATGCCCTAGCACAAGTGAGTGTGATCGCCACTTATAAAGGGCGTCGTTTCCACGGCATTGGTCTTGCCACCGATATTGTTGAAGCTGGTGTTAAAGCCCTTATTTTTGTACTAAACAACACTTATTTAGCTGATCAAATTGACCAGCAGAAAAATCAACAAGAACGCGTTGCAGGAGTTTAAATGAGCCAGTTCTCAATTGCCGTATTAGCCGGAGACGGTATAGGCCCAGAAGTAATGCAAGAGGCCAACAAGGTCTTAGATGCGGTAGAAAAGAAATTTAACGTAGCATTTAACCGCACAGCGTATCCTGTCGGCGGTTATGCTATCGATACTGAAGGTGAAGCCCTTCCTTCAAAAACCTTATTAGGTTGTGAGCAAGCCGATGCCATTTTATTTGGTAGTATTGGCGGCCCTAAGTGGGACACCTTACCGCTAGAGCAGCGCCCAGAGCGTGCCGCGTTATTAACATTGCGTAGCCATTTTGATTTATTCAGTAACCTACGCCCTGCCCGTATTTATCCTGGGTTAGAAGCCTTGTCTCCACTACGTGAAGACATTGCGAAATCTGGCGTAGATGTATTGGTAGTACGCGAACTTACCAGTGGTATTTACTTTGGCCAGCCCAAAGGGCGCGAAGGCGAAGGCGAAGAAGAGTTCGCTTATGACACTATGCGTTACAGCAAGCGTGAAATTCGCCGCATTGCGGTTGCCGCTTTTGAAGCTGCACAAAAACGTCGCGGTAAAGTGACCTCTGTAGATAAAGCCAATGTATTACTGACCAGCCGCTTGTGGCGTGAAGTAACTGAAGAAGTAGCAAAAGACTACCCTGACGTAGAGCTTGATCATATCTATATTGATAACGCGACTATGCAAATCATGAAGAACCCTGCTCAATTTGATGTGATGCTGTGTTCTAACTTGTTTGGCGACATTGTTTCTGATGAATGTGCCATGATGACAGGCTCTATGGGCTTGTTAGCTTCTGCTAGCATGAATGAAGACGGGTTTGGCTTGTACGAGCCAGCGGGCGGTTCTGCCCCTGACATTGCAGGCTTAGGCATTGCTAACCCTATTGCACAGGTACTTTCAGCAGCCATGATGCTACGTTTCAGCATGAACCTAACTGATGCTGCCGATGCCATCGAAAAAGCGGTTATTGCTACATTAGAAGCGGGAGTTCTTACAGGCGAACTCCTTCCTGATGATAAGCGAGAAAACGCGTCTACCACCTCACAAGTCGGTGATGAAATAGTAAAACAATTAATGGCGCAGGAGTAATTAACACCATGGCCAAGACCTTATACGACAAAGTGTGGCAAGCACATATTATCGATCAATTAGGCGAAGACAGCTTAATTTATATCGATCGCCACCTTATACACGAAGTAACTTCGCCTCAGGCTTTTGCTGGCTTAAATGAAAAAGGCCGAAAAGTACGTTGCCCTGAGCGCACTGTAGGTACAATGGATCACAGCATCTCTACTCGCTCGTTAGCAATAGATGCATGCGGCCCACAAAATGCGCTTCAACTTCACACCCTTGCTAACAACTGTGAACAACACGGCATTCAGTTATTCCCTGTTGGTCATCAGAAGCAAGGTATCGTGCATGTTATGGGCCCTGAACTAGGGCTTATTCAACCAGGCATGACAGTAGTATGTGGCGACTCACACACTGCCACCCATGGTGCATTCGGTGCGCTGGCATTTGGTATAGGTACGTCTCAAGTAGAGCACGTATTAGCAACCCAAACTCTTAAGCAAAGCCGTGCGAAAAGCATGCTTATTAAGGTTAATGGCGCGCTTCCTGTGGGCATTACTGCGAAAGACATCATTCTAGCTATTATCGGCAGAATTGGTCACGCAGGCGCTACAGGGCATGTGATTGAATACGCTGGTGAAGCTATTTCTGGTTTAACCATGGAAGAGCGCATGACCGTGTGTAACATGAGTATTGAAGCTGGCGCTAAAGCTGGTTTAATTGCCCCAGATGACACCACGTTTGAATACCTTAAAGGCCGTGAATACGCACCCAAAGATCAAAATTGGGAAGATGCAGTAGCCTATTGGAAAACCCTTTACACTGAAGAAGGCGCAAGCTTCGACACAGTAGTAGAACTTGAGGCTGCCGACATTGCACCACAAGTAACATGGGGTACAAACCCAGGCCAAGTTATTGGTGTTGATACACCAGTGCCTAGCCCAGATGATTTTTCTGATCCTATCGAAAAAGAAAGCGCTAAAAAAGCGTTGGGCTATATGGGATTATCAGCTGGCGATAAGCTTGCAGATGTTGCCGTAAATCACGTGTTTA
The DNA here is from genome assembly GCF_030547075.1 of Alteromonas sp. 1_MG-2023. Taxonomy (GTDB): domain Bacteria; phylum Pseudomonadota; class Gammaproteobacteria; order Enterobacterales; family Alteromonadaceae; genus Alteromonas. The sequence goes on from NZ_JAUOQH010000001.1 coordinate 110,037, forward strand.
TTGGTTCTTGTACCAATGGTCGTATTGAAGATTTACGTGCAGCTGCACATATTGCTAAAAACGGTAAAGTTGTCGATTCGGTTACCGCCATTGTGGTTCCAGGTTCTGGTCATGTGAAAAAACAAGCCGAAGCAGAAGGGCTAGATAAAATTTTTACTGATGCAGGCTTTGAATGGCGTTTGCCTGGCTGCTCTATGTGCTTGGGTATGAACGACGACAAACTTGTTGCTGGCGATCGCTGTGCATCAACCAGCAACCGAAACTTCGAAGGCCGTCAGGGTCGTGGCGCACGTACCCATTTGGTTAGCCCAGCGATGGCAGCTGCCGCCGCGATTACTGGCCGTTTCGCCGATGTTAGAGATTTTCAGGAGTAACCCATGTCTGATTCAACACAAGGTTTTACCGCACATACTGGTTCAGCGGTACCGCTAGACCAAGCGAACGTAGATACCGACCAAATTATTCCTAAGCAGTTTCTAACTGGTGTGACGCGTGCGGGTTACGGAAAGCATTTGTTTCACGATTGGCGATATTTGGATTTAGAAGAAAAAGTGCCTAACCCAGAATTCTCATTGAACAAGCCTGAGTTTGCCGGTGCAAGTATTCTACTTACCCGAGAAAACTTCGGTTGTGGTTCTAGCCGTGAACATGCTCCATGGTCGCTGAACGATTTTGGTTTTAGAACCATTATTGCCACCAGCTATGCTGATATTTTTTATGGTAACTGCATTAACAATCAATTATTACCGGTTGCGCTTGCCAGCAGTGAAATGGACGCGTTATTTGCAGCAGTTGAAGCTAACCCTTCTCTTGAGATTACTGTTAACTTACCAGCACAAACTGTGTCGTTTGGCGAGACTAGCTTCAGCTTCGACATTGCCGATCATCATAAAACCAACTTGCTAAAAGGGTTAGATGCTATCGGTCAAACCTTAGAGCTTACCGACAAAATTTCGGCTTACGAAGCTAAGCAACCTGCTTGGGCTTAAATCTTAATTTTGTATATGATATAAAAATGGCGAAGTAGAAATACTTCGCCATTTTTTTGAAAGCTATCACTAGGCTTACCAGCAATAGTTAACCCCTTTATTATTCTTGTCTCCGCCGGCTACCAGTCTGTAAGTGCCGCCATGGTAAAGAGTTCTTCTTCAAAACCGAGTACCACCTGCTGCGCTTCAATATTAACGATTTGCACTTTATCGTCAATCCAATCGCCTTCACCCATTTGAATACCGTTCACTCTTACCCAACGATCATCTGGTCGCGACGCGTACATATGAGCACTGAAGCTCATAGAAGGTAATCGCGTTAATAAGCGAACCGGTAACTGATCAACACGCTGTATGTTGTCTCTCACCGTCACTTTCGTTTCAGGCTCAAAGCTATCATTTTCGGCTTGAGTATCCAGAGCAGCCACCGCTTGATTAAAGCGAGCTAACAGTTCTGGGGAGACTTCAATGCTGTTGTCATCTTGGTCACCTTGAGAGTTAAGCACACGCCCCTCTTCTTCAGCGGCGGCTAAATCAACCTCGTTGTTCGGCTCATTACTTTCAGTTCCTGAAGACTGCTGGCTGTTTGGCTGGCCATTTTGTTGACTTAGTTGCTGGCTCGGACTACTAGCGTAGTGAGTCGATTCTTGTCCAGGCCCTTCTTGAATAAACAAGCTAGGGTCTGCTACTTGAGCGGGAGCGCTGTTAGAAGCTAATTCGTCATTCCCAGTTGAACCCTGCTGAGGTTGGTTACTGTTGGGGGAGACCTGATTCGGCGAAGCGCTTGAATCTGTCGAACCTGGTTTTGTTGAAGGCTCAGAAGGCCCTTGCAGGGCCTCTTTCGAGGGTTCAGGCAAATATTCTGATGAGGGAGTCTGTAATGCCATCTCAGCACCGTCAGCAGTGGTTGATTTTTCTGATTGAATTGACGCTACAACAGATGCAGTAACCGATGGCCACCACTCACCACGCGTGGCAACCATAAAGCCTAAGCACAAACCTCCAGTAACAATAATGGTATAAGTCGCCAATTCCTTGCCATACACCTTCCACATAGAAGGTAAGCCTTGCACTGTAGGCAAAAATAGGCTGCGATTAAATTGGTCAGACAGCGTTTTGTCGAACTTTGCGCTGGTATCGTGCTGGCCACGTAATAGCGCTTGGGTTTGGGTGCGATGTCCAGTTCCGGCTGTAGTTGCAGGCGCAATTTCTACAGTTTGGTCAGGATCTATCTCTATTTCCTGAACACCCATTTCTGCTAAGCCTTCCACCATAGCATCGCTAGATACCAAGCCCGACTTTCGAATTTTAACCGGCCCGTTCTGCTGTGTTATCTTAACTATCACCATGCCAGGCTTTAGATCACTAATACTAAGTATATTAGACATATAAACCCCCAAGGCCATAACCACAGAACACAGCCACCACAAATGCGCTGAGAAGCCACCATTTGCGGTTGCCCTGCATACGCTGGCTTACCACATCTTCACCAAGAATTTGCTGTGCTGCTGCAAGGAAAATAGGCTTTTGCACTACGGCATGTTGTTTGGTGAAAGAAAGGGTTAATGCCCTATCACAAAGTAGGTTTATAACCCTTGGAATACCCCCGGTAATTTGATGCACTGCCCGAAGAGTTGATTTACTAAAGATGCTCACATCACCATGCGCTACACTTAACCTATGTGCTATGTAAGCACTAACTTCTAGGCTTGTAAGTGGCAGCAAATGATACCGTGCAGTAATACGCTGGGCGAGCTGTCTGAGCTCGTTGCGCTTTAATAGTTGCTGTAATTCTGGCTGGCCAATTAATACTACTTTTAATAGCTTTTCACGGTTGGTCTCTAAATTTGTGAGTAACCGTAATTGTTCCAATACTTCTGGCAATAAATGCTGCGCTTCATCAACCATCAACACAGTGTTCATGCCCTGTTGGTGATTTTCTGCCAACTTAGATAAAATTAAGTCAGTAAAATATTTTAAGCTGGCTTTCTCTTCTTGGTACTGTAAACCAAGTTCATCACACACGGTAGCGAGCAACTCCAGCGCAGAAAGCGTAGGGTTTAAAATCATTGCTACTTGGGTGTTATCAGGCAATTGCTGCAATAACTTACGAGAAACCGTGGTTTTCCCTGTACCTACCTCGCCGGTAAGCATCACAAAACCGCCACTTTCACTTAGCCCAAAAGTAAGGTGTGCTAACGCCTCTTTGTGCCGCGGGCTCATATAGAGGTAATCGGGGTTTGGCGCGATTGAAAACGGATTATCGCTTAACCCAAAGTAATTCAAATACATGGTATTCGCTGTTGAAGTTGAAAACGCGATTTAAACTACCAGAGCGTGAACAGAAGTCAAAGTGTGCTTATGTAAACTGCTTCTGTAATAATACCCATTGGCTTAAGAAAATTTAGAATACAGAGGTTACATGCAGGTTTATTTAGTTGGCGGCGCGGTGCGCGACACCCTATTAGGGAGAACAGTCACCGAACGCGATTATGTGGTGGTAGGAGCAACACCGGCACAAATGCTAGCTAAAGGCTTCACCCAAGTGGGTAAAGACTTTCCTGTATTCTTACACCCTAAAACCTCGGAAGAATACGCACTTGCCCGTACTGAGCGTAAAATGGGCAGCGGCTATACTGGCTTTGAATGTGATGCTTCTACCTCGGTTACTTTGGAGGAAGACCTAAAACGCCGCGACTTAACTGTAAATGCCATTGCCCGAGACCCAGACGGCGAACTTATCGACCCTTATAATGGCCAACAAGATTTACAAAATAAAGTGCTTCGTCATGTTTCAGACGCGTTCAGTGAAGACCCTTTGCGGGTATTTCGCGTAGCCCGTTTTGCCACCCGCTATGCCTATTTAGGCTTTACCATTGCTGAAGAAACCTTAAGCCTGATGACCGCGATGGCCAATTCTGGTGAGTTAACTAGCCTAAGTGCAGAAAGAGTATGGCAAGAAACTAAGCGAAGTTTGCTTGAAGCCACACCCGAGGTATTCTTCACAACCTTAAAGTCTTGCCACGGCTTAGACGACTGGTTTGTAGAACTCAGTGAATCAGAGCATGCCTTTAACACTGGTATTCAAGGCCTTCAACAAATTCAAAAGTACACTCAAAGCAATGGCTCCAATTTTACAGCCCCAATCGAAGTACGTTTTGCAGCGCTTTGTTCAGGTTTATCGCTTAATCAAGTTCAACAACTGTGTAATCGATTGAAAGTACAAAACACGGTGAGCGAAATTGCTGAAATGGTAAGTGCGCATAAAGCTTTACTTATCAGTAGCGACAAACTAGAAGCCCATACCCTATTAATTGTGTTTAATAAAACCGATGCATGGCGACGCCCTGAGCGCTTTAACCTTTTTCTCAGTGCCTTGCAGCCTTTTGCTATGCTTCAACAAGATTCAGGGCTCTCAAATGAGCACTCAGATGGGCACTCAGATGGGCACTTATCAGCGCATTCTTCAAAACAATCAGAAACCATGAATACATCGAATTGGCAACAGCGCGAAGTACTAATATCCCAAGCTTTAGCGGCGGCGAATACTGTGGATGTACAGCACATCATTGCCCAAGGGTTTAAAGGCCCTGAAATTCGAGAAGCGCTAAATAATGCTAAGTTAGAAAAAATAAGCGCGCTTCTTTGATTAAGCAGTTCTTTAATTAAGTGCTTGCCACCTCAGGTCGCATAAGTCGCCTCTCTGACAAGTCTTACTGGCGAGGCGCACAGATCAGGCAAACAGATAAGGCCGATAGCTAAGACACCTTCATAAATTGATTGAATAAGGTGCGCTTAAAAAGAGCTTTTATAAGAAGCCCACACAAAACTCTTTAGTAAATTACCTATTACGTGTTTTTTTTCTACGTTTTGTACCATAAATGCTACAATACGCCCCATTCAATATGAGCGTTTTTATACTATGACTTTCGAAGATCTCGAATTAGACGAAGAACTCTGCCACGCAGTGGCAGATATGGGCTACGAGAGCCCCACCAGCGTACAATCTTTGGTTATCCCTCATGCAATGGACGGGCGCGATATTTTAGCGTCAGCGCCTACTGGTACGGGTAAAACCGCTGCGTTCTTGTTGCCGGTTTGTCAGTTTTTACTCGACTACCCACGTAAACAACCAGGTTCAACCCGCATTCTTATTCTTACCCCTACCCGCGAACTTGCGCTTCAAGTGTATGAACAAGCTGTTGAGTTAACCAGACATACTGACATTGTTAGCGGTGTAATTACCGGTGGCATTAACTACGGTAGCGACAGAGAAACCCTTAGCCAAAGTATCGATATTTTGGTGGCGACCCCAGGGCGTTTATTCGAGCACATCCAAAATGAAATGGCCGATTGTCGTGACATCGAGTGCCTTATACTTGATGAAGCCGACCGCATGCTAGACATGGGTTTTCGCACTATTGTGAACCAGATTGCGAGTGAAGCACGCTGGCGCAAACAGAACATGCTATTTTCTGCCACATTAGAAGGCGGCGGTGTAAGTCAGTTTGCCAATGACATTTTGCAAAACCCTGAAGTGATTGAAGCCTTTCCATCACGAAAAGAAAAGAACAAAATTCATCAGTGGTACCACCTAGCTGATGACTTAAACCATAAAAAGGCATTGCTCGTTCATATATTAAAAGAACAAGCGACGACTACGGTTGTGTTTGTTAAAACTCGTGAACGCCTGCAAATGCTAAAAGATTACTTAGCATCGCAAGATATTATGGTGTGCTGGTTACAAGGCGAAATGCCACAAGATAAACGTATGGCTGCCTTAACGCGTTTTAAAAGTGGCGAAGTGCCAGTATTACTGGCCACCGACGTAGCCGCACGAGGCATTGATGTACCTGAAGTTAGTCATGTTATTAACTTCGATATGCCACGCAAAGCCGATATCTATGTGCATAGAATTGGTCGTACTGGCCGTGCTGGTGCTAAAGGCACTGCAATTTCATTGGTAGAAGCCCACGACTTTGAGTTCATCGCCAAAGCCGCCCGCTATACCGAGGAGCCTATTAAAGCCCGCGTTATCGCCGAACTTCGTCCGCAGAACAAAACACCTAAAATTGGCCCAAGAAAGAAAAAGCTAACCGCGAAAGACAAAGCAAAAGCCAAGTCTAAAGCGAAGCCAAAGAATAAAACCAAAGTACGCACTAAAAAGCGCTAGTGCGATGCAATGATATGGGGATAAGAGATGCGGCCAATCAGGTGTGTTGGCTGCGTAAGCCCTCTCCCAATTTTTGGGCCATCTGCGAAACTGGCAGGTATAAACCTCGTTTAGCCATTTTAGAGATTTCTTATAAACCGATTCTTGTAAAGGGCTGCTTAATTCCCTACACACGCTGTTAAATAAACCGCGATTAAAACTGCAATATTAGCTACGCAGGCTAGCAAATAGGTGAACTAACTACCCCGTAACCACGCGGTAAATACGTCCCTGTACGCTCCGCTGCCGCATCCATGCGGCAGAGGGGTTTCGGGGTAGTTAGTTTTCCTGCTTAGCCTAACCTGCGCCAGCTAAATATGAATTCAATTTCTTAAGGTATTTTTATGACTTTTCCTCAAAAGATAGTGCTCGCGTCTGGTAATCAGGGCAAGGTGCGTGAGTTCACCAGCTTGTTTGCTGAATACGGTGTAGATGTTATTGCGCAAAAAGAATTGGGCGTGGAAGATGTGCCTGAAACTGGCACTACCTTTGTTGAAAATGCCATTATTAAAGCTCGACATGCTGCCGAGGTAACAGGTTTACCCGCTATTGCTGACGATTCGGGTTTAGTGGTTGATGCTCTTGGCGGCGCGCCAGGCATTTATTCAGCTCGTTTTGCTGGCGATAATGCTACCGACAGTGACAATATCGACAAGCTTTTAAGTGAGCTATCGGGCAGCGATAACCGCAAAGCACATTTCTTTTGCACACTCGTCTTCATGCGTCACGCTGATGATCCTGTGCCTTTAGTCAGCCAAGGCAAATGGCAAGGCGAAATTTTAAATTCTCGGGAAGGCGATGGTGGCTTTGGTTACGATCCTGTGTTTAACGTGCCGTCACACAACTGCACTGCTGCCCAGTTAGATAAAGCTGAAAAGAACCGTATTAGTCATCGCGGAAATGCCCTGGCTATATTATTAGAATCAATGAGAAACACTTTTGCGTAATCCTCCACTAAGTTTGTACGTGCATATTCCTTGGTGCGTACAAAAATGCCCTTACTGCGATTTTAATTCACACGGTTTAAAGTCTGCACTGCCCGAAAAAGAATACGTGGCTCACTTACTTGATGACTTAGCCATAGATGCTAAGCGTATTGGCGATAGGCCAATTGAAACGATTTTCATAGGCGGGGGCACCCCAAGTTTATTTTCAGCCGAGGCAATTAGCGACTTAATCAAAGGGATTCGCACGCGGGTGAACTTGACAGATGACGCTGAAATTACCATGGAAGCAAACCCTGGCACGGTGGAAAGTGGCCGTTTCGCTGGATTTTATCAAGCCGGAATAAACCGTATATCAGTAGGTATACAAAGCTTTCAGCCAGCCCACTTAAAGGTGCTTGGCCGCATTCATGACGATACCCAAGCCATAGAGGCGATAAACCAAGCGCATAGTGCTGGCCTACCCACGTTTAACCTAGATTTAATGCACGGCTTGCCTGAGCAGAGTGTTGAAAATGCTATGTCTGATGTAGATAAAGCGCTGGCGTTATCACCCTATCATTTGTCGTGGTATCAGCTCACCATTGAGCCTAATACACCCTTTTATTCTCGCCCGCCGGAATTACCCGATGACGATATATTGTGGGATATTCAAGAACAAGGGCATGCTCGATTAAAAGCCGCAGGTTACGAGCAATACGAGATTTCTGCTTACGCAAAAGCGGGGCATCAGTGTCAGCATAATCTTAACTACTGGCGCTTTGGGGATTACTTGGGAATAGGTTGCGGTGCCCACGGTAAGATTACGGATATCGCTACAGGCACTATTACGCGTACGGTTAAAATTAAGCACCCTCGTGGTTACATGGAAATAAGCCGCCCTTATTTGGATACTGCAACTCAAGTACCTGCTGAAGACTTACCTTTTGAATTTTTCATGAACCGCTTTAGATTAGTAGAGCCCTGCCCTATTGAGGATTACACCACACTAACCGGTGTTGAACTGACAAAAGAATATCAAGACGCTTTGGATGATGCCCAAACACAAGGGCTACTCGATATTACCGATACCCATTGGCAGGTAACCGCCAAAGGCAGACGTTACTTGAATACTTTGCTATCTTGCTTCGTATAGGTGGTATTGAGATTGGTTGGCTTGAATTAGCCGCGCTTAGTAAAAGGCTAACTACTACTCAGTCTCTTCTGGGGAATGGGAAGTAATGAGGTTATACGGTTGCAAGGCAGGAATTGAAGCGCGAAGCTTTTCTTCAGCAACATCTAACCGTTTTAGCTTGTTGCAAATCCACTCTGCTTTATTTCTTAGGGTAGTAGCTTTGCTGTTCATGTCTTTTTCAAGCTGCTCGCCTACTGTGCCTAATTGACGGGTAATTTCAGCAACTTTTTCACTATTCACTTCGTCACTATTCGTGTTAATACCACTAATAGCAGACAAGATACCGCCTACCGAAGTGGAAATAGCTTCTTCTAACTGGGCTTCAATTTCACTGTCAACGAATTCATCCACGCTTTCTAACGACCCTGGGCCAATGAAATAATGATTACTTGCGTGCCTAAACTTGTCTTTAACTCTCACTTTCACTCGCTTCATTGCACTATTTAAGCGCTCGTAGCTGTCGTGATCGCTGCCAACTAAACCTAGGTAAACACTTTCAATAGTATCCACTGCCAAGTCGACACCCTCGGTAGCCAAAACAATCATTTTGGGCACTACGTAATGAAGACCGTGGGCGTATTCACCTAACCACTCACTTTGTTCCGCAGTAAGAGTTTGCCAACGCCCATCAATAAAAAGCTGAGTTTGATCGTTGATTTGCACCCGCGTTCGCGATTTTTCCATGACCCGAAGTTGTGTTTCATTCACTGCTAGGCCGTAGGCAAAATCTATGTTGCACGTGATTTCCGCCGAGGCTGGCTTAATCCAACCAGCGAATAGCAAGGTGCTTAAAATGCCTATTGATAGGCGTTCAAAATATTTCATGGAGCTATTGTGGCTAGCTTGCACACAAATAGGAAGGTGGCATGAGTCTAAACTGCGAAAAATCAGGGTGAAAGATCAAGGTTGGCATTTATACCCCCAAGCAATAGGAAAAGCGCGTATTACAGGTGCGCGCTTTATCATTTCCTACCGTCCCCCCCTTACATTAACCTAAAGTATAAAGTAAGAGGTTTGTCTCATTTCACTAATCGTTAGTGTACGTTCGCACCAATCTTACGTAAATAAAGCGATCTTTCTCTTTGATTGAATGGCTCGCATTGAAGAATGCGACTACCCATGCTCTATCGGGATCATCTACCGAAGGCGTGGATGTCCAAAAGTCATCTGGCGGCGTTGCTGGAAACATGGTGCTATTCACAGCGGGGCGAACACAATCACGCTCAACAATGGTAGCAAGCTCTTTAACATTAGGTAAACGCCAACCTAATAGGTCATCATCACTGGCTGCTTGTGCAAGTTGCAACGCTTGTTGCCACGTGTACTTCACGGCTTCTCCATCACAGGTACTTCCGTCCCAGGTTTGGCCTTCTGCACAGCGCTCCCACACTAAATCCGTAGGCTCGTGCAACACCGTACTAGTGGTGATAGTAGTAAAGTCTTCATCAGGTGTTGTTTCCAGCCCGTCAGACAAACAGGTTTGTGCGGACAGACCAGTAGACGCCAACATAAGCGACGCAGCTACAGCGGCTACGGTTGGTGCTGATTTAGGTGCTAATACAGATGCTAAAATTTTCATGATTATCTCCCCGCTCTTACTAAGCGCACTTTTGCCGCCGAGGATTTATTTAAAAAGTTATCTACCCCAGAATCGAAATCAAGTGCCCACGCATTTTGCGCATCATCACTGTTAACACCATCGGCGCTAGGCACAGATGTCCAGTACCAGACAGGGTCTGATGAGAGCACGCCCGTGTACGGGAAGTAATCTTCATCAATAGTCATGCTATCAGAGATGCCTAAATGCATTAATGAAAAAAGCTCTTGATGGGTTGGCATACGCCAATCGTAAAAGCCACATAGCCCTTGGGCATTAAGCGCCGTGACATAGGCTTGTGTATTACAACTGGTAAGCGAGCACGCCGTATCAGTGCCGCTTAGGTCACCTTCATAACCACCATTAACATCGTCGCTATACCATGAGTAGGTGTAGTCTTTATCTTGTAAAGTACCGTCGTCGGTTTTTACTTCCCACACTAAGCCCGTCACATTATCTCGAACACAAGACCACGTATCCGCACTGGCGTCTTGCTCATCACCATTTGCATTTAAACGGGTGTAATCAAACCCAGCTTTGCCTCTACCGGCTTTTTCAATTAAGCCATTTTGCTCAACAACATCTGCGCCACGTTGGCCATCTTGACCCGGCCATTCGTTCTGTTGAGCTTCAGTAAGGGCATTGTTAGTCGCTTGCTGTAACACGCCGGTATCATTCATTAATGGTGTAGGCATAGTACGTACGCTCACATTAATAGTGTCTTCTACCTGATTACCGTTGGCATCGGTAACCGTTAGGGTATAAGCCACTACGGTATATTCAGTTACCGCAGGCGCGATAGCAAAAGTAGATAAGTCATCTTCATCATCTATTGCTTGAATATCTACGTTTTGGTTTAACGTAGCTGCATCTGCTGTATTAACAGGCAACGTTGTTGAAGATAGGTTATTGCTGCGCTCCCAATCGTAAGTGAGGGGTAATGCGCTTGGAATACTGGTACTGGCATCGCCATCAAGTACAATCGTTTCACCACTGAATACACCTTGCGAAGAACCGGCGTCAACTACGGGGAGCGTATCTGATTCAGACTGCACAAAAATAGTCACAGATTCAGTGTCGGTTGTACCTTCACTGTCGGTCACTTCAAGTTCAAAGGTTAGGGTCTGCGCGTCGTTCGCGATAGGCGTCACTATGGTAAGGGTTGATAAATTCGTCTCTTCACCCGTAATAACATTGGTGCCATCGGTTTGCGTCCAACTGTAGTCAGAAATGGATGCACTCTCGTCTGTAGCGTCGTCATCGGTACTGCTACTACCATCGAAAATAACTTCTACGCCACCGGGGAAATTGTTCGCGTCTAAACCATCCCATTCTGGTACTTCAATAATCGCCTCTGGCGCAATATTAACGGGCACGACAGTAATAACCGTTAAATCACTAGCCTCGTTACCACCTGTGTCGTTTACTGTTACCGTAATAGTATATTCGGTTGCACTTGATACGCTTGGCGCTTCGAAACTAGCAGCCGAATCGCTAGTGTCTTCATGGGTAATAGTGAGTGAGGGTGATGCCGACCAACGATAAGTGTATTCCTCATTTCCGCCACTCACTACAGCACTTAATGAATAGGTCGCCCCTTCGGTAATAGTGGCATCGTCGCCTGCGTTAATCACTAAACCATTGCTGCCTGAACCGCCATCGCTATCACCGTCTCCACCTCCGCCACCACAAGCCGACAGCACAAATAAACAGCCTAACAAGAACGTAAATTTAGCAAGCTGGCTAGTGCCGCTTCTGTTCTTTAGTGTCAATAATAGTGGTGAAAATAGAAACTGAAAAAAACTTTGCATAATGACTCCGTCAACACATAGAGCTAACACTACATGTCGATTAAACGCATTTAAGTCTGGGGCTGATTAGCAGCTTTCAAGAGGCTATAAAGGTATATATCAGCGAGAAAATTGTTGGCGCTCTTTCGCTTCTGTTATCTGAACCTGTATGGCTTCAAGTTGCTTCTTACCAACGGCGACATCTGTCATGTCGTAAATCATCATACTGATATACTCAACGTTTCCGGTGGCCGATATTAATGGCGACAGCGTGATGTTTTGATACATGAATGACTCACTACCTGTAATCGGCCGATAGTTGGGAAACTTAAATAAATAAGGGCGCTGTTCCCAGGTCATAAATGCTCTGGTTTTTAGCTCAAATACCGGTTTAGACTTTTGCTTAAACCAATCTTCTTTAATGGTAGGAAATAAATCAAAAAGCGATTGATCACGAACATCACTGGGCAACTTGCCACTGTGACTTTCCATGAAACCATTCCAGACTTGAACTTGATACTGTCGATTTAACACTACGATACCTACATCAACGGTTTGCAGCATGTCCATCATCCAATGGAATTCAAGTATATCATCCAAGTGTTGGCTCACTAGAAGTCCTCCAACAGGTGGGCAAGTTTCGAATTCATGGTTTTCATCGACTCTTCAGTAAATAACAAAATCAAATCACACTGAACGTTATAGCCTTCAAGGCCATAGCTTAGTTCAATAGCCAATGTTCGCTTCCACTTAATTTTATTCATACTGATAATTTCAGTAATGGCTCTGTGCTGCCCCAAAACGATGGGATGCCCTTGGCTAAAGTTAACGTCCATTTGCACCGCAAGACCGCTTAGGCAAGTTCCAATAAGAATACTGGCAGCGTCCATTAATAGTTCTAGTTGAAGCTGATCGTCCACCTCACCTTCAACATTTAAAATTTTCGCCACATCTTCAAAACTCGAGTCGCTAAGAATGCAAATGGCCTCGCCGCTGATACCGGGTCCCAAGAACCCCTGACATACCGCAGTAACTTGCTCATGGCTTTCAATATCTGAAAGCATCATGTGCAACTCAGATACTTCAATTAGGTTAACATTGGGAATAGGAAGACGAACAAATACGTTCATAATTCTCGCTAGATGGTCGCCCGCTTGGCCCATCGCGATATTGGTAATTTCTTGGTAGCAGTCTCGAATATTAGGATCTAGAGGCGTAACATCGGTTGAGAGTTCTGGTTCACTGTGAAGAATATCGAACTTTTCAAGCACCTCGACGAGCATTTGTGGAGAGACAGGTTTGCGGATGAAATCCAGCGCCCCTAATGCCTTTACTCTATCGTAAGCTTCGGGCTGAATATCACCTGAAATAACAATAACTTTCGTATTTAGTCCTGCCGCTTGAATCGCTTCAAGTGTGCCATAACCGTCCAAAATAGGCATATTTAAATCGAGTAGCAGCAGATTGCCTTTACCTTCTTTAAGTGCAACCAGTGCTTCTTCACCATTTTTTGCAAAATGGACAGCAATGTCCCAATCTTGAGGCAAGCATTTAGCAACTTGTTTTCGAGCGACTAAAGAGTCGTCACAGACCAGTACAGAAAACATTGAGCGATATTACCACCTAGCTTTTGATGACAGTTAACATTACAAAAAGTGTAATCGTTCCTGTATCGGCATTAATACTTCGAACTGAAGCGATAAATTCTGACGGCCGGTATTTATACGTAGCGCGTCTTACCTAAGAATACTATTTTCGAATAACATTCTTTCATCAATTGTAGTCAAATTTATCGCTATGGTGATAAAAAACTAAAGATTATTGGAAGAATAATGGCGGTAAATATTCCATTAACACATAAACCTAGGGTTGCCATGGCTGCCACCTCATCCCCCATTTGCAAAGATTTAGCAGTTCCTACCGCGTGAGCAACCGTACCTAATGCTACGCCTTGCGCTTGTGTGTCGGTGACGTCGAATAACCGAAAAACACTGGTAGCTGCAATCGCACCTACTACACCAGTTGTTATAACAAACACAGCCGCAAGGGCCGGAATACCGCCAATTTGTGCTGATGCCTCCATTGCAAGGGGCGTAGTTATTGATTTTGCCAGCATGGTGAGTTGCATGCTGATAGGAGAGTCGAAACACCATAAGGCTGCCCATGCAAAAATAGGCGCCACTACACCACCTGCCATTATACTTAGCAGCAAAGGCAAGCCGTAATGATGTAGTCGTTGCCACTGTCGGTAAATTGGCAAGGCCAATGCAACAGTTACAGGCCCTAACAGCCAATGCAAAAAGCTAGCAGATTGCTGATATATTTCGATTGAAGTATTCGACAAAAACACAATGGTGCCAACACTTACTGCGGTAAAAATAAGCGGATGTGAAATAGGGTAGCGGTAATATTTGCGGTTAATACGTAAGCCAACCCAATAGAAAAGCAGCGTGCTCCCTAACCAGATAAGTCCAGAGAGCGACAAGGCGTGACTAATGGCCTCAATCATCATTTTGCCCCTGGCTTGAATGACGAGCGGCTAGCAATTTCTCTGCTATTTTTGCACTGATACCCAAGCTTATACAGGTAGTAATAATTATAGCGATACCTATCGCCCACCCGTTTTGTGCTATTTCGGTCCAGTAAGTGGTAACGCCAAGTACCGCGGGAACGAACAGTACCGACATATGACTGAGTAAAGGCGAAGCCGCCCGGGCAACATAGGGCTCAGCACTAGGCGCAATAAAGAGTATTGCCAGTAAAATAAGTAATCCCGTGAGGGCTCCCGGCAAGGGCAACCCCACAGATAAAGACAGCCACGTTCCCACATAAAAGCATACCAGCACTAAAATAGCGCCAAATATCCACCTTTGCATTCCTGCTATCAAACTTTTCATACCTCCATTTCAAAGCAAGCTAGTACTTCAGTTACCCATAGTTTACGAAAACAGTGTATCGACTGAATGAATATGGCGCTAGTAAGACATTGGTCTTTATCGAAGTTTTCGACCTATAGACAGAGCGAGAAAGGAAACTATAAATAGACGATAGAAATGTAGTGAATAAATGCTTTGTTAACAACAAAAAAAGAGCTACTGATAATCAGTAGCTCCAAATCCAGGGATTTTAAAATTTAATATACTGCGTTATCTTTTTGCCACTAACGTTTTGCCGTTAAAACTGACTTTTCGGCGTTAACTCTGCGGGCAAGATAATCACCCGTTGAAATGGCGTTATTAGACTGGGCAAAAGAAAGCATATCTTCGCCGTTACACACTAATCCTTTGTGCAAATCTTTATAACTAATACGACTGCGTTTTACCGCTTTATGCAATGCTAAGCGATTATCATCTTGAATCGCTTCACATACCGCTACAAGGTCTTTTTCACTACTTTCAGGATACCCATTCGCATTGGCCAGACTTGCTGCTAACGCAAGCGTAGCACCAAAACCAAATAAAACGGGTAATCTAACGTGGCGTGACATATCCATATCAAGTTCCTCTAACGAGATTAGTTAAATGATGCGTCGACATCTCGTTTTTGTCTTCGCGAACATAAACTAGTGAAAAAATATGACATTCGCGCTATAAAAAGGTTAAGACTCTGTTACGTACGACCAAGCGATAAACGGATGATAAAAGCCGATAATTAACCATGCTAAAACGCTTAATGGTCGCGGGTTACACACTTTTTGATACAAGTCACTCATTCACTAAACAAGGAAGTCATTATGTTAGAGCAACAAAAATACCATCATATTCGAGAGCAAATGCGCCCAGGCGATATTATTGCGTTTGGCGGTAATAGCCTTTTTTCGCGTTGGACAAAATTAACCACCCGCTCTGCCGTTACCCATATCGCCATCGTAATGCAAACCAAAATGCGGGATGAAGAATCTGGCCGATACTTTAATCAGGTAATGGAAGCGACGGTTTATGAAGGAAAAAAAGGGGTAATGACAAACCGATTAAGCGAACGGGTTCATACTTACGATGGCGACATGTGGTGGTTACCTTTAGGTGAAGATGCCCGAAGCATGTTTGAACAGAATAAGTTTGAGTTCTTCAACTTTATGTTTGCTCAAGAAGGTAAGGCGTACGACATACTTCAGCTTTTCGGCTCAGCAGTAGATGCACTAGACAGCCATCCTATTCTAGGAAGCATTAGCTATAATCAAGAAGATTTCAGTAGTTGGTTCTGTTCCGAGCTTATTGCTGAGGGGTTAGAAACCGCAGGTATTATTAGTAGTGTTAATGCATCAGAAGTGACGCCGGTTGATATATGCAGGTTTTCTATTTTTGAACCACGTTACGTGCAACTTAAAGGTGAAGCTCGCCCAATAGCGGGGTTCAACACACAGTTAGCAGATAACTGGGGTCAGGTTTGCTGACCCAGTATAATATCCAATAATTAGAAAATGCTATCTTGATGGATTTTGATGAACATGCTGGTACCGATTTTGGTGTAATCGATTTTGTATTCTTTCCCATTTAGGGTTTGAATAAACACTAAGGTCTTTTCATCACCAAATACTTCGCTTGTTGTGATATCAACAAGTTCCATGTCCATCATTTTAGCATCCCGCTTATTTTCAGGAACTTTTCCCTCATATTGCTTGATGCCTTTGTAAGTAACAATTATAGGCGGATGCTCATCACCATTTGTTACTAGCAAATCTAACTTTCGAATTTTATGGATAATGGTATTTCTACCGCTTATCAGGAAGGCCTTTTCTGTCATTCTTATCTCCGCGCCAGTTCGCCTTGTTCAGTAATGCTTTTTTATTTCTATTAAGATAGCAAATTTTAACACCATGTGCACAACATAACCTATTGGCACGAGGTTATTATCTCTATCTGAAGTATAGCCATAAAATATCAACCATAGCCAAAAATTAACTATCGAATTTAGGCGTTAGAAGCCCATTTTAAGCACTTCTATGCCAATACCTAATACAAAGCGTAGAGCTTACTCCCATTTTATCCAAGGTCTATTTAATAAGTTTCGTAACAATTGTTTGCAAGGCGGGGCTTCTGGGCTCGAAAATTCACAGCTTGGAGCTTCTAGAATATCAACTTGAGCCAGTATATTCGACACTGACAATTCCAGCGTCAATTCACTGTCTAACTGAGTCATTGGCAAAATAAATTCGACCCTATTGGTGAACGCACATGATGCTTCTGGCGGCGTATCGGTCGACGCTGAAGTACAATTCGCACTACCTAAATGATATGACCACTGCTTTTCATTTGCGCCCGCTTGGGATAAATCTAGTCTTAAAAAACGATGACCTTGCTGTCTATTCAAAAACATTGATGTGTCGTTTAACGGCGAGGCTTGGGAAAGGGGGTTAGCATGATTCGCATCGAACGGAAGTCCCATCGTAAACCTAAGGTTGGTAGCCAGTTTCAATAAGCCCTCAGACACATCTAGAATAATTTTATTGTTTGCATCATCAGGCGAACTGCACAGCGAATGAAATTTTAGAAGTGCAGTTGATTGGGTCTGCCATTTGGTTTGCTTAAACGAGACGCGCTGCCACTTACCATCTATACGTACTTCAGGTTTAGTTAGATAAAAGCCGAAATAATCTAGCTGCCATTTCGTAGGCCCTACTTTTACCATTGATGGACACGCACCACTCTCAATACCCGTTAACGTAAATGGGATCTCCCCCACTTCTCGTTCTTTCCAATCTAGCGTGTCACAACCCGACAACCCTAAAACAATCGCTAACATGACACCAAAACGCCCGTGCATTTTCATTTCTATTTTTACTTCCTGTTCAAATTTATTGTGCTAATTGATGTGCTACCAATTGAGCTATTAAAATGGCGTATCGGATTAATCCAATGCGTGCCTTATGGCGAGTGTTCATAGTGCTGTTAACTAGGCTGGTTCGTCAAGGAATGACGATAGTACTGAAGGTAAAGATATCGATAAGAACGCAAATTCATAAAAAATGCAGAAAAAACTGAACAAAAATAAAGCAAACTGTTCACAAAGCCGAACCCTAGGCGTGACAAGGCAATTAAAACTGCTTATACTTGCGCTCGCTTTTCGTTGATACGTTTCGCGTTTTTAACAAAGCGATTTCAAATATGGCCCCATAGCTCAGTTGGTTAGAGCATCCGACTCATAATCGGCAGGTCCCCTGTTCAAGTCAGGGTGGGGCCACCATTTTTATCTATAAATTACTCGTCTATATTTAAATTCTTCCCAAAATATCTTACTCCTCAAAAGAGTCGATATTATTTATTCGCGTCACTCACTTTCACGTACCCTCGCGCCGCTAGAAAACCCTACTCCAAATAATTCACTCGCCTATATTGCTGTATCTCTTTGAACTACATATCCACAGACCACTTTTACGTAAACACACGTAAAGCGTGTAAAAACACGTAAAACCGCTTGATTTATTAGCCGCACAAACGCTCAAATAACCTTTTATTTCATAATGTTATGTAAATATGCATTTACACAAATGAAATAAAAATGAAATAAAAATAGCCAACAATTGCGCTACCTAAGGCAACAGCAAATAAGACGTGCTTAGTAAGCATGCGTGGCTTGCTGAGCACTAAAACTCACTATTATAAATAACGAGAAATACATGAATAATAAAACTCAGTTTAATCGCATCGCGATGGCTGTCGCATTGTCTATTGGGGTCGCAACAACAGCCGTTGCAGCCACCGGACAATCTTCAGCAATGCGCGGCACCATTTTGGGTCCTCAAGGTAATCCTGCTGCAGGTAGCGCCATTACCATCATTCACCAACCTTCAGGTACGGTAAAAGAAGTTACCGTAAACGATGAAGGGGTATTCTCTGCTAGGGGTTTACGTGTTGGTGGTCCTTATATGATTGTCGTAGAGTCAGAAAAGTTCCAAAGTCGTGTTATTGAAGATGTGTATTTAGAATTAAATGACACGTTTGAGCTTGATACGGCTCTTCAATCTGCCTCAGATATGGAGCGCGTAACGGTTACTGGTACTCGTGACTTTTTCTCAAACAATGGGTCGAATTCAGTGTTTGGCGAATCTGCCATTGAAAACATGCCTACCTTTAACCGTGACATCAAAGATATTGTTCGCTCAAACCCATTAGCAGTCGTAAGTGCAGACGGCGAAGAATTAAGTATTGCCGGCTCAAACCCTAAATATAATACCTTTACTGTTGATGGCGTAGGCGTTAACGACACCTTCGGCTTGCAAAGTAACGGTTACCCAACGTCACGTCCTCCAGTTTCTTTAGATGCCATCAGCCAAGTATCTGTTGAGTTTACGCCTTTTACTGCCCGCGCTGGTAAATTTGGTGGCGGTAACGTGAATGTGGTAACTAAATCGGGTACCAACGAATTTCATGGTACGGCATTCTATGAAGAAGTGCCTTTTTCTGGCACCGCAAAAGATACAAAGCTTTACAACACAGAATATGATGTTGATAACGACGAATCATCATATGGCTTCACGCTTGGTGGTCCATTAATTAAAGACAAACTTTTCTTCTTTGGCTCTTATGAAAAATGGGAAGAAGAAATTGATACGGGCTTTAACTCTTCTGCATACCCTACTGAACTCGTTAGTGCGGCAGAGGAAGTGATTACTGCCCTAAATGACACTTATGGCCTTGAAGATTCGATTGCAGGTGCTCCTGATGCAGACGAAGACGAAAAATACCTCATTAAATTAGATTGGAACATTAACAACGACCACCGCGCTGATTTTACTTATAGCTATCAAGAAAATACCGCTGCACAAAACTATAACGATGATTCAGAAACTATTCTCTTATCATCAAGCGCTTGGACCTTAGCGCAGAAAAATACGTACTACACCGCCCACGTCTATTCAGATTGGTCAAATAACCTTCAAACAGAAGTGAGTCTTTCATACAAAGAATTTGAGCAAGCTTCTGTCACGGCTTCTGATTGGGGTGAAATCAATATCGACACTGCAGCAGGTTCAGACAGTGGCTACAGCATAGTGGGTGGGGCGGATGAAAACCGTCATGCCAATGTCCTCGCCAATGAAGTGTGGAACTTTGCCTTACACGCGACTTATTTAGCGGGAGATATTGAATACAAGTTCGGTACTGAAATAGAAAACACGTGGAACTACAACCTTTACGGCCGAGACTCTTTAGGTACGTGGTATTTTGATGATACTGAGGCATTCGCTAATCAGGAAATTTCTTATTTCGAATACGCTAATGCGTATACCAATGATGTTGAAGATCTTGCCTATAATGTTGAAAGTACGGTTTACTCGCTTTATGGCGATGCAACCTATGAATTATTCGACGACTTCTCGGTTACTGCAGGCTTGCGATATGAATACCTTACTGTTGAAGACTCTCCTCAGCTAAACGATAACTTTAGCAACACCTACGGTTTTACGAATACTGAAAACCTTGATGGCTTCGATATTTTCCTTCCTCGGGTAAGTTTTAATTGGGATATCAATGACGACTTAACCCTGCGAGGTGGCGCAGGTCGCTTCTATGGTGGAATGCCACTGGTTTGGATCTCAAACGCATACACCACCGATGGTGTAACCAATGACTCGGTAACTTTTTCGAGCCTTGACGCAAGTTCGGTAGACTTCACTTCAGTTCCTACCGAAGCGCAAAGTGCGTTGATGCAAGGAGCGGGAAGCACGAACTCAATCGATCCTGATTTTGAATTGCCTTCTGACTGGCGCTATCAAATTGCTGCAGACTACACCTTCGATATCCCTACCCTTGGTGATAACTTTGCGTGGACGACTGAGCTAACTTACGTTGATCGTCAAAATGCGGCTTACTGGGAAGATTTGTCTCGTATCGATAACGGCAATAGTACCCCAGATGGCCGTATCATTTGGGACAACGTTTATGACGGCACTGAATATGAAGACAACTATGATATTCAGCTAACCAACTCTGATGACGGTGGCCGCAGTATCTTGTTTACCACCGCGTTGGCCAAACAATGGGATAACGGTATCAGCCTTAATACCTCTTATACCCATCAAGATATTACTGAGGTGAACCCTGGTACAAGTTCAACAGCTGAGTCTAACTATCAGTATGAAGTTACAGTTAATCGTAACGATCCTTTAGTGGGCACGGCTTACTACGAAATCAAACACCGTTTTCTAGTAAACCTTGGTTACACTCACCAGTTTTTTGACGGCTACAACACTAACGTTAATTTGTTCTTTGAACGCCGTTCTGGTCAGCCTTTCTCTTGGGTACTTGGTGCTTACCAAGACGGTGGATTGGGAGACCAGTCTGAATTTGACGATGCAGACGTTTATTTACCTTACATTCCATCGGGTGCTAACGACGCAGCGGTTGATTTCTCCAGTGGCCTTAGCTACGACGAAATCATGGCGATTGCTGAGCAAGCAGGTGTAGCAGGCAGTGCTGGTGGCTATGTAAGTAAATACTCATCAACCCAGCCATGGGTAACAACAGTAGATTTGGCAATTTCGCAAGAAATCCCTGGTTTTGTAGAGGGCCATAAAGGGCGCATTTATCTGAATATTGATAACTTCGCCAACCTTCTAAATAGCGATTGGGGTAAGGTATACGATTTAAGCTACCCGCAACAAATACTGTTCGATTATGACATTAATGATGCAGGCCAGTATGTTTACTCAGAAGCCTATGGTGGTACTGATACCAGCAACTATAATTCGTTTGATGAAGAGCAATCAACGTGGCGAATTAAGGTAGGCGTTAAGTATACTTTCTAAGTATTGAACCTACCTATTAACTAACAACAAGCCAGCTGCTATTCAGCTGGCTTTTCTATTTCAGTATCAGTAATTCATTTTATAGGTGGAGTTCAGTGTCAAAAAAAGTTGGCAAGCTATTTGAAAGTTCAAGAGTAGGTATTGACCAAATGACTGCGTAACACGCACTAAACAACGAGATTTTGACACTATGCGCCTACCGACCAAACAACTTATTAGTAAAATTGAAACGCTATCTAATGATTTGTCACAAGACCAGCTATCCAACTTTCTTGATATCATCAACGCGATGACTGCGCTTGTCGAAGAAGCTAGCGAGTTAAGTAACACCGATGGCGCAATAAAAATCAAAGAAGCTCCTGCCGTTGGGTCAATCATACATTAGAGCTTGGTCCCTGAGTCTGGGTTTTAAAAACTTGCGCTCCTCAAAAACAATTGATCAGCAAAGGAAATTATCACTTCCTTTGCAAAAGTCACTTGTATGATTTTATGGTTAACGCCGTTTTTTTCAAACTCTCATCTTCGGGAAACCGCAATAGGGCATCATCAATTAATGCGTGAGCCTTGGTTATGTTTCCACTTTTGGCAAGGACATAAGCGTAGTTATTCATATACGCAGCCTGATTCTGACCCACCTGATACCCCCGCTTAAACCATTCTACCGCTTTCTCTGGCTGTTCTTCTAAATAGTAATTGCCCAATAGAAAATAGGCTAACCATTGATTGGACCACTGTTTGGTAGCCGCTCGTAAAAAGGCAATAGCTTGCTCGTCCTTTCCCACCTCTAACATATCGTAAGCAGCACTAACGTAAGTAAACGGATTCATCTTATCGCTGATTTTATTTGGAGGAACTGGCGCTAGAAGCCAATAATTTCCTCTTCCCCATGTTTTTTCAAATAGTTCGAAAGACATAGTGTGATTGGGCGTTAAGCCCGTGTGCATGGTCATGGTACGAGTGGTTAAATCGAAACCGGTCACTACCGCGTAATGCCATTGGGGTAGCAGTTGAATAGATAAATTTTGAAATACAATGACAGGTATATCACTACTCACTAACTGCATTAATTTAGTTAGCGTCCCCCTTTCGGTATAAGGTAAAAAATCATACTGACGCGTTGCCGTAATCATTTCTAGCTGTAAGCTTCCTTCTTTATCAGGAATAAATATTTTGGGCGCTATGTCATTCGCACTAATATTTTGCCCATAATATTCAAATATTTCTGATAACGTAGTGGGGCCACAGTAATACTGTTCTTGAGCATAAAATGGGACATTGTTTATGGTATGGCTTAATGGTACCCCAGAAGGTTTTTGTAGCGCTAAGCGGTCTGCCTGCGGCGTTCCCTGGCACCCACTTAGCAATAAAAAGCCCGCAATAAAGCAGGCTCTGAATAAAACATCTAATTTCATATTAACTATTAATCGGACGAATAAAAGGATACACGTCAGTTACACCTACTAAATCTAAGATAGCAATAATGGCGAGTACAGTAAGTACTGCACCAACAACACCACCGGCAGGTGCATCGTTCAATTGGCTGTTGAGCTGCGCTATTTCACTGTTAGTCATACCGTTTATGCGAGAAATAGCATCGCCCTGGGTAACACCCAGACTTACCAGTTTTTCTTGCACATCAGCGCGGCTAACCATTTCAATGAGTTGCTGTTTGTTGTAAGCATGTGCTTGTGCCTGCATCACGTTGTGAGAAGTCACCGCTTCAGCTTGTACCGTTCCAGTAGTAACAACAAAAGCGGCCGCTGCACCAACCAACAACTTAGACATATAATTCATAGGGGTTCCTTTTCTCTTTATAAAATCTACAACACTAAATCTTATACAAACAAAATGAAAAATAGGTTCAAACGATTCAAGAGTCAGCGGGCTTAATTTTCGATATTGGACTTTGAATGAATATATTAACTCTAGATCTTTACCATCCAGTATTTAAAAAATAGTGAAATAGGTTTACTCTTCTAGGCATAATAATTAAGAGTAAAAAACTTTCTCACTATGCGCTTTTTCGCCCTTTCGGTCGCTTTCTTTCTTAGCTTAGTTGTTTCAGTATTGGTAAGTTGAAACGATATCAACACATCATCGATAACGCTTCATACTGACGATCACCACTTAACGAGCAGAATTAATCAACCACATGCCCCTTTTTCGGCAAGTGTGGATACTGCGCAACTATTGCTTGATGCCATAGACTATAATAAGCCTATTCTAGAAGTTTCACTTAAACGTTCATTCCAACAGATAGAGAATGGCGAATCGGTTTGTGTTATCAACAAGATAAAATCAGCCGAGCGAGAAAAGAAGTACACTATTTCCTTGCCGCTTAACTTCTTTCAAACGCAAAAACTCTATCAGCTTGCATCACTCGCGCCTTTGGCCCCAGAATTACTAAACGAGAATGGCGAAGTAGTTAGCATTCAAAAGGCATTAAATGCGTTTAAAGCATCAGCCATTGTGTTGCCAGAAACCTATTCTTTTGGTGAGCGGGTAGATAATGACTTAAGCAACATTGATGACAGTCAAATAATAACCTTGAGCAACTCAACATTCTTTACTCGTTTTATGAAGATTATTTCTGCAGGTAAAGCCGACTTTGCCCTTATATTCCCTGCGTCTTTGTATCAATCATTTGGCGATACCCAGCCTGTTGAAATGAGAAGTTACGCTATTGCGAACAACCCAAAGTTCGTGTCTGGTCACATGATATGCGGTAAAACGCCGGAAGCGCTGGCATTTATTGAGAAAGTAAACGCGGCGATAAAAAGTATCTACTCAAAGCCAATTTTTATCGAAGCGCACACAAAATACCTTCCTGCAAATTCAAAGCAGATTATCGAGCGAGCAATACAGCAACAGGTGTCTAACATCCTGTAGGTTTTTTCCTATCGTACCGATTCATTCTTTCAATTTTCGAAATATCGAATTTATCTTTACACTTGTTTAAATCAACTAAACAGATTTAAACAGGTAATGAAATGAATTCCTCTGCTGCGCCCACGTCCTTTCCTCTTTATGCCACCAAGAGCAATAAATTTGCGCTTATCGCTGAAGGTGGTGGGCAGCGAGGAATTTTTACTGCTGGTGTATTGGATGCTTGGCTTGAAGCAGGTTACGACCCTTTTGATATGTTCATTGGTACATCTGCTGGCTCGCAAAATTTAACCAGTTTTTTAGCGCGGCAAAAAGGCTACGCAAAGCGTTTAATTCGAGGCTTATCTCGTCATAAGCGCTTCTTCCAATTAGGCCGCGGCCTTGTGGGTAAGCATATTGTCGATTTAGATTGGTATTTCGATAAAACGAAAGAAGCTAACCGCATATTAGATTTTAATGCCGCGAAAGAAAGCTTAGGGGACAGAGAGCTACTTATTACCGCCACTAACTCTCGAGATCGCAAACCCTATTTCTTAAGCCCTAAAGGCAGTGGCAACCAATGGCGTGAATTGTTGAAAGCCTCTAGCGCTTTACCTTTCTTATACAAGCAAGGTGTAAAGCTCACCACTGAACATAATGCAGTTTCGGTCAGCGATAATGTAGCCACTGTGCTTCCTCAGGCACAACCTGAATCCGACTACTATCTAGATGGTGGTTTAGGTGCGCCTTTGCCTGTCCGTGAGGCTTATGAGCGTGGGGCTAGAAAAATCGTGGTTATTCGTACTGGTGATGTAAATTTCCAAGCGCAATCAGCATGGTTACACAAGCTTAAATCATTAGTGTGTGTAACCGGTCATTGCCCTAAAACGATTAACTATTTAGTTCAACATGAACAAGCTTATCAGCAAGAATTAGCCTTTATTGCTAATCCACCGGCGGATGTGGAAATTATTCAAATTTTTGCGGGCACTAAATTGCACAGCAAATTATTGGGTAGCGCCGATATCGACCTTCGTCACGACTATAAAGTAGGCGTTGATGCAGGAAGACAGTATTTAATGCAGCAAACAAGTGCAAAATCAATTGTCGTTGAGAAACCTTCTAACATTCATGAAACAGCCTTTGCTAACGTTGCAGGTGCTCAATTAGCGTCGAAGCAAACAGAGCCTCAGCGCTTATCAGCGTAAGTCATAATCAACACCAGTAAACTGATAAGAGCTCCCTAACTCTAGGTTTACAAAAATATACCTATTGGTACAATATAGGTAAATCAGCTTTAGCCTATATACATACGCTTTGGTTATACATACAAGTAAGTTTTGGGGCTACTATGACAGTGGGTAGAAAAAGAGGTTTTGACGAAAACGTAGCGCTTGATGCGGCTATGAACGTTTTTTGGCAAAAAGGATACCTTGGCGCCTCTTTATCCCACCTAACGGCAGCTATGGGTATAAACAAGCCCAGTATGTACAGCACATTCGGCAACAAACAGGCCTTATTTGTTAAGGCAACATCTCATTATGTCGAGTCACATATGGCGAAACATCTGAAAATTCTAAGCGCGCCATCGCTATCTCTCAGAGATAAATTAATGCAGTACATGCAAAGTGTTATTGCTATGCAAACAGAACAGTCTCAAGGCCGTGGTTGCTACTTAGTTTTATGCCAGTCTGAAATAGTCAGTGATGAAATACCCAGCGAGGCTGTAAGTGTTTTGGAGCAATACGACGTTGAAGCCAAAGCTATTTTCTTGTCGTTATTTGAAAGTGACCCTGAGTCTATCGAAAAGGGCTTAGACAAAAACGCGCAAATACATGCGCTAACTATTTACACCGTTCTTAAAGGCGCAGCCAGTATGGCACGAGCTGGAGTACCTTGTGCTCAATTAAATGGAGTAATTGATAATACGTTAACAGGCATTGGCCTGTGATAAATATATCAATTCTATATTAAAGCCGCTTCAAAGCGGTTTTTTATCTTTTTACCAAAGTGCCCACTCTGTACTCCCTACTCTCTACTCTCTAACCTCTAACCTCTAACCTCTAACCTTTAATCTTTAATCTTTAATCAAAGAATATCTATAATTATCATTATATTATATGCAATTTCTTACGTCCCCCTTGAATTTCATACCAATAGGTACAATATTAATTACATACCAATCAGTACAATTTGATAAATTTGGAGTCATTAATGGGAATTTCAGTAGAAGGTAAAGTTGCACTAGTTACAGGTGGAAACCGTGGAATTGGAAAAGCAATTGTTGAAGAATTTTTTAAACGCGGTGCTAAAAAGGTTTATTTAGCGGTTAGAGATCCAGAATCTACAGCAAGTTTGACAGAACAATACGGTGACAAAGTCGTTACCCTTAAAGCAGATGTGTCTGATGCGGTATCAATAAAAGCGCTAGCAGAAAATGCTACCGATGTAGATATCCTAGTCAATAATGCTGGGGTAATGAAGCTTAGTTCTCCGCTAGCTGAAGATGCTGAGGAATCACTCAAGCATGAATTTGATATTAATGTGCTCGGCCTCATTCGGGTAGCTCAAGCATTTGAAACTACGCTTGTTTCGAATAAAGGCGCTTTGGTTCAGTTAAACTCTATAGCCTCAATTAAAACATTTGGCGATATGGCAACATACTGCGCCTCAAAAGCAGCCTCGTATTCAATTACCCAAGGCTTGAAAGAGAAGCTTGGCGAAAAAGGCGTAACCGTATTAAGTGTTCATCCTGGCCCTATCTCAACAGACATGGGCAAAGGTGCAGGTTTTGATGATGCCCCAGGCCCAGATACTGTAGCCCAAGGGATTGTTGAAGCGCTTAACGCTGGCGACTTCCACTTGTTCCCAGATCCAATGGCAAAACAGCTTGAAGAAGCTTATCAAAGCTACGCCGACAACATTATCCTTGGCGACCTTTCAGTAGGGTAACAGGGAACAGCGTCGCATGAATTTATAAGGGGCTATTTGGCCCCTTTCTCTAAATTTCGTGACAGTTGGTTAACATAAGTAGGCTGTTTACGACATTTATATGAAGATACGTCCAATAGCTCAAAATTTCCTCGACACAGCGGCCTTAATTCCTTATAGTGCGCGCCCAAAGCTTACTCGCGTAAAATGCATTTTTAACATTTATCGCTAAGCTATCTTTTTCTTCTGATTTACCCGCTGGATACCTGTTTTGATTACCACCGCCAATATCACCATGCAGTTTGGTTCTGCACCCTTGTTTGAAAACATCTCTGCCAAATTTGGTAACGGCAACCGCTATGGCCTTATAGGCGCTAATGGTTGCGGCAAGTCTACCTTCATGAAAATTTTGAGCGGTAAGTTAACCCCAAGTGCGGGTAACGTTTCTATGGCGCCAGGTACTAAATTAGGTATCTTAAGCCAAGACCAATTCGCATTTGAAGAGTTCAGCGTAGTTGATGCTGTGATCATGGGCGACCGTGAATTGTGGGAAGTGAAAAAAGAACGTGACGAAATATACAGCAAGCTAGATATGAGTGAAGAAGACGGCATGCGCGTTGCCGATTTGGAAACTCAATTTGCGGAAATGGATGGCTACACCGCCGAAGCTCGCGCGGGTGACATTCTGAATGCCGCTGGCATTGAAGAACATTATCACTTTGGTTTGATGAAAGAAGTGGCGCCGGGCAAAAAAGTTCGTGTATTACTAGCACAAGCCTTGTTTGCTGACCCTGATATTTTGCTACTCGACGAACCAACCAACAACTTGGATATCTACACCATTACGTGGTTGGCCGATGAGCTAAATAAACGTAAGTCGACCATGTTGATCATTTCGCACGATCGTCATTTCCTAAATTCGGTATGTACCCACATGGCTGATATCGATTACGGCGAATTGCGTGTTTATCCTGGTAACTACGATGCATTCATTGAAGCCTCGTTGATGGTTCAGGAACAGTTGCTTAACGAAAACGCGAAAAAATCAGCAGAAATTGAAGAACTACAAGGTTTCGTAGCGCGTTTCTCGGCTAATGCCTCAAAAGCAAAACAAGCAACGTCTCGTGCTAAGCGCTTAGAAAAAATTGAGCTTGCTGAAGTTAAATCTTCAAGCCGCCGCAAGCCTTACATTGTGTTCGAACAACATAAGAAACTTCACCGCTTAGCGATTACACTGGAAGGCGTAGGTCATAGCTACCCAGACCTTCCACTATTTAACAATGCAAACTTGTTGTTAGAAGCAGGCGCTCGTCTTGCCATTATTGGTGAGAACGGCGCGGGTAAAACTACCCTATTAAAATGTTTGGTTGATGAATTATCGCCTGAGCACGGAACTATCAAATGGGCTGAAAACGCCTCGATTGGTTATATTCCGCAAGATAGCACTAAAGATTTTGAATCTGATTTAAGCTTGTTCGATTGGATGAGCCAATGGCGCTTACCTAAGCACGATGACTTACAAGTTCGAGGCATGTTAGGCCGCTTATTGTTTAGCTCAGACGACTTTAACAAAAAAGTAGCTGTGTGTTCTGGTGGTGAAAAGAACCGTTTGTTGTTTGGTAAGCTTATGCTGCAAGACATCAACGTATTGGTCATGGATGAGCCTACCAACCACTTAGACATGGAATCTATTGAAGCGCTAAACAATGGGCTTTATAAATTCGACGGTACGGTTATATTTGTAAGCCACGACCGTGAGTTTGTTTCATCATTGGCGACGCAAATTATCGAAATAAAAGATAACAAGCTTAACCACTTTGAAGGTAACTACGAAGAATTCTTGGCGCATAGCGAAGGCAAATAACATCGAAAGTCGTTAGTACTGACTTTCGATACAAGTATATATTGTTGAAAGCCCAGCATGGTAACTCACTTACAGTGACTCCATGCTGGGCTTTTTTGTATGCGGCTTGCGGTAAGCCAAAGCATGCGATAGCGTCGCTAGTTCTATAGCTAATCTTGTCTTTGCTATTTCTGTAGCTATTGATGCGGAGCCTTAGCCGTGCCTTTTACCCAAATGTTATGCAGCGTTAAATCATCTTTCACTAACAGTACATTGGCATATTGCCCAACTGCTATACTCCCGAGCTTTTGCTGTATGCCCATAAAGGTGGCCGGCGTGCTACTGGCCATTGTGCTTGCGTGAGTAAGGCTGATACCTAAATCTTTACAGGTGTTAACTACTGCGCCATGCATATCTAGACATGAACCTGCCAGAGTGCCATCAGGCGTAGTCAGTTTACTTCCGCTTCGTTGAATTTCTGTATTGAAAAACGCAAGCTTATCTAGGTTGCTCCCCACATGGGCCATAGCATCGGTAACCAGCATTATTTTATTTTCGCTTTTCACCTTTATGGCCAATTCAGCGCTCTTAGGGTGAACATGGTGGTGATCAACTATTAACCCGCAATACGCACTATCGAACAACAATGCTGCCCCTACCGCTCCCGGTGCACGAGACGTAAATGCCGACATGGCGTTGTATAAGTGGGTAAACCCTGTCGCCCCTGCAGATAATGCATCGCTTACCTGTTCGAAGCTTGCATTGGTGTGCCCTAAAGCCACCACTACCCCCTCAGCTACCATTTCTTTGATAAAACCAAGGCTGACCGTTTCAGGGGCAACGGTGAGTAATACCTTTCCTATATCTTTTCTACATAACGTAGCCAGTTCGCTATCACTAGGCGTGCGAATAAAGGTTTCTTCATGCACGCCTTTTTTGGCCGCACTTAAAAATGGCCCTTCAAAATGAATACCTTCAATATTAGGATGATTGTCGGTAATGGCTTCGCTTACCGCATCGGCAGCCTGAGCCATAATAGTGGCGTTGTCTGTGATAAGTGTGGGCAGCATACTGGTAGTGCCGAATTGTAAATGGGCATTCGCCATGGTTTTAAGCGCATCATACGTGGGCGTATGGTTAAACAATATTCCTCCACCACCATTTACTTGCGTATCGACGTATCCAGGAATAAGCGTTCCTTCAATAATATTCCTATGTTCTTCATCATTGGCGTCACGCATATCATAAATAACGCCCTGCTCTATACATAGGGTTTGACTGCTCTTGATTCCCGATGGGGTCAATACTTTGCTTGCGGTAATTGTTTGCATTACGCCTTTGCTACCTTTCGTTTTGCGAACTGAATAGCACCCGCTTGAGGTGTTGAAAGTGGTGCGGTTAGCCTAGCTTGAATATCAGCGTCTAATAGTGGTTGGTAAACATAACTTAATCCACCCATTAAACAAATGGGAAAATCTTGATTGCCACTAAGGGTTTTCGCGATACCAGTGAGATAACTAGCGCCTTGCTGAATAAATGAATTAGCTACCGTACAGCCCTTCTTGTGTGCAGCGACAACGCAAGGTGCTAAAGTGCCATATTCCTTCCCCGTAAAACCAGCTACTTTTGTTACCAGTTCGTGGGCAGTTGATACTGCCAAGCTCTCGCAGACCATTGAAAATAAATGGCCTTGTGGTACTAAGTTGTCAAATACTAATAAGCAATGTTTAACCGCTTCAAGTCCAAGCCAACTGCCGCTGGCATTGTCGCCAATTGAAAGCCCGTAGCCACCTTTGTCGTGAAAACCAGCATCTTGATCAGATGGATGCTTTCCAGGTTGTTGAAAAACAGTGGCCGCCGAGCCAGTGCCGCAAATAATCAAACCACCTGAGAGGCCATTATGGGCGCCTAAACAAGCAGCGTGTAAGTCACTGATGACGGTTAGTGATTTAAATGGATGGTTTAAAGCAAGAAACTGTTCTAATGCACTGGGAATATTAGCGCCAGCAAGCCCTGCGGCAAGATGTATCTGGCTGAGTTCGATTGTTTGATTGGCTAAGCTAATGGGCTTGTGCAATTCGCTAATGGACTTATTCACTTCGCCAACGTGCTCTTTCAGCACGCTAACGGGCTCATTCAGCACGCTAATGGCTTTTTCACTAGCAGTGATGATGGATTGCATGGCAAGGGCGGCATTGGTCATGATATTGGCAGAGCCAGCCTCGGCAGTGCTCAACACATTACCCTGCTCATCTTCTAGTTGTACCCTGCAATGGGTGCCGCCGCCATCTACGCCGATAAAGTAACCTTGGTTTACCACTTTGCTGTTCCTGTTCTTGCTTCAGTTTTGGCTTTCATTTCTTTTTCCGGTTCTATTGCTCTTGCCATTACCCCTACAAATACCATTGCCTTTGCCTTTGTCTTTACAACTGCAATGCCAGCCCCTCCCCTTTTTATTTTATCTACCATGCTGCGGTTATCCATTTTAGTAGATGCTAGCCCAGCAGTGTTTTACTGCATATTATCATAGCTTTACTTACCACCATCAAAAAGCCAATTTATGCACTTCATGTCGTGGTATCTTTTACTTATTATTGAATAGGCCACCAGCATCAATCTGTTTGTCATATTTACCTGTCACACTGATTCGATGCTTGAAATCGGGTTTCGCAAGGATAATAACCGATGCTACTTTCTCATAGTAAACAATTCCTCTTTGTACATATTGCCAAAACGGGTGGCACGAGTATTCGTGATGCACTATCCCAATATCGGTGGGGACATCGCTATGCGGTAGCGCAATTTATTACGAACAAGATGAGTCAATTATGTGGGCATAAGATTGGCAGTCGCTTTCCTCGCCACTCACGCATTATTGCTGCAAAAGAAATGCTACCAGAAGAGTATTTTAATGGGTTGTACAAGTTTGCCGTAGTGAGAAACCCGTGGGACTTACAGGTTAGCTCGTATCATCACATTAAGCGCGAACGCCCTCATGTCATGGAAGGCCATGAAACCTTTGCAAGCTTCATGCAATGGAAGTTTAACCCTACACGTCCGTATCAGTATCACATAGACACTTCACTGCAATTACAAAGCGATTACCTTGTAGATTTACATGGCAATTTATTAACTGACTTTATTGGTCACTATGAAAATTTGCAGCAAGATTTCGACGCAATTTGCGAACACCTAGCCATTCCTACATCAACACTTCCACACAAACGTAAAGCCACAGACAGAAGTAGCTATCAAGCGTATTACACCGATGAAATCAAATCCCTAGTTGATAACCATTTCGCTCAAGATATTCAATTATTAGGCTATACGTTTTAACCTCATTACTAACTGTTTTTTTGGCAAACTCTTCGTTACATTTCCGCTTAAATAGGTTGCGTCATTGCACTTTGATGTGCCTTTTTTTGCTCATACATCAGTGTATCAGCCTGGTCAAGTAACGCCTCTAGGTCGCTACAAGGCATATCTGTAATCAAGCCCCCTACACTGGCCGAAACCGGAATTTGTGCGTTTAGCGTTTGTATAACTAAGTCACTAAATCTGTGCTGAATACGCTTTACCAATCGCTCAGATTGGCTTCGGCTGTGGCAATAGCTCAACACCACAAACTCATCCCCCCCTAGTCTTCCCACCACATCTTGCTCGCGGCATTGCCCTTTAAGAATTTTTGAAATAATACGTAGCACATCGTCACCTGATTGATGCCCAAACGAATCATTAATTCGTTTGAAATTATCCACATCAATGAACATCAAGGTAATGAAGCCACCATGGTGATTGAACTCATCAAGCAACACTTTCGCAGCCCCTTCCCATCCGTCTCGATTAAGAATATGACACAAGGGGTCGGTAGCTGCCCGTTTAAACGCGGCCATCCTGTCGTCATCTAACTTTTTCACTTTTTGCGCGGCAGCAAAAGCAAATATCAAGGCTTCTATAGTGACGGCAATAATAAGCCCGTACCGCTGCATGAACGGACTATAGTCTTTCAAATAAAACCTAGCGAGCATAGCCAGCACGATAATTGACACACCAAGTAGTACCAAATTTGCGCAGTGCACCTTGTGATACACGGCGTAGATGATTGCAGATAAAATACCAGCCATAATCACCAGGGTAAGCTTCGACATGAGTTTATTAACTTCCATACTCGCGTCACTACTTAGCACTAATTGCGCGCTGACTAAAATCAACACCAAACAGGTTAGGTATTGCAGCGACTTTCTTTGCCATTTCTTTAAAAGCGCTTTGAAATCGAGTAATTGATCTAAAAAGCGTAACGACGTGAATATGGTTAAACCCGCGAAGAACACACTCAGTTGTAAGCTATTTACAAAGAGAACTTGCGGAAATAAGGTGTGAACTAACCCCTCTTGTAATAAGAAGAATATACCTGCACTTGCCACGTAAAAGCTGTACGAATAGAAACCGTAACTTCGCATGCTGCGGCCTAACACCCCAACATAAATAGAAAGCGCAAAGCAAAAGCCCACAAATGCACTTAAGGTTAATGTGTGAATTGTATTAAATGCTTGGTAATCAGGAACCGATGATATTTTGGGGTGTATGGTTCTGCCAAACTGAGCATCTACATCTAAATGGTAAGACGTTGAGCCAGCGGCAAGAACATAAGCTTGTCGTGCACTAAGAAGTTCGTCTTGCTGCACAGGCTCTGGCTTCTGTGAACTGTGCTCTGGAGCTTCTGTTCTATATAACGCGGCTTGATTAACGAAGTTTCGAGGAAAGTGAAAAATATGCGGGTGATCAAGGTCGCACTCAAAGGTTAAGCGTTGCTCACCTTTCACCATTTGAATAGGGTTACCTACCTTGCTTTTTAACGGCGAAGTAATAACGCACGAGGCGAAAGCACTCCCACAAATTAAAAAACACAACGCGGCAACGGCAATCAGAAGTATGGCTGACCGTCTTGCATTTAAGTCGCACATGGAAGTTGTTCGCCTCCAACAATCTGTACTTATGCAAGTTCCTCTTTGCTTAAAATTACCTTATAAGTTGTTCTCGTGACTAATGCATTATCGCCTTCGAAACTACAACACATATTTAGTCGGCATCACCTTTAATTTCGTAGTGTTGCATACGATACATATTTAAAGGCTGATTTAAGTGTAGCTTTAAATAATAGTCAGCGCCAAAAAAATCGTCAAATTTTTGTCGCTGAGTACTGATTTTCCAACGCGCTTAGCCCTACCCCATTTCGTTTTATCACTTTTAATTGGGTAGGAATTCGTTCTTTCATCGCTTCAATATGGCTAATTACACCTATCATTTTCCCGCTAGCGTTTAGGTTATCTAGCGCATCTAAGGCTACGTCTAGGGTTTCGGCATCTAACGTACCAAAACCCTCATCTAGGAATAAAGAATCGATGCTCGTTTTAAAGCTCACTAAGTCAGACAGGGCCAGCGCTAGCGCTAAACTCACCAAAAAACTTTCCCCCCCTGAAAGTGTTTTCGTATCGCGGACTACATCACCCTGCCATGTATCTAACACACTCAAGCCCAAGCTATCTTTTGTATTGCGGGTAAGCTGGTAACGCCCGTGTAATCTATCGAGTTGTTGATTGGCTAAGCGCACTAAATTATCTAAGGTGAGCCCTTGGGCAAAACGCCTAAACTTATCGCCACTGGCCGAACCAATAAGAGAGTGTAGATAAGCAATATCATCATACGAGGT
This sequence comes from Alteromonas sp. 1_MG-2023, assembly GCF_030547075.1. Taxonomy (GTDB): domain Bacteria; phylum Pseudomonadota; class Gammaproteobacteria; order Enterobacterales; family Alteromonadaceae; genus Alteromonas. Next base: position 144,837 of record NZ_JAUOQH010000001.1, read on the forward strand.
TTCAAATTCCCGCAATTCATTAATTAAACTTTGCTGCTTCTCTAGGGCTTGTTGATTGCTGTCTAGTTGTTGCGATATTTGCCCTTGCTGCGCAAGTAAGCCATCTTTCACTTCACTTTGCTCATGCAGCCTAGCTTGTGTTGTTTCTATATCAGTTTGCTGCCACTCAGTAGCCTTGTTATGGGCGAGTAAAGCCCTATGCTTTTGCGTGATCTTGCCTAATAACAATTGCGCGTTTTGCTGTTCCCGTTCAATCACCTGCTTCTTCTGCACTAAACGTTGGCGTTCTTCATAAGGCAATAGGGCTTTTAAAAACTCGCCTTCATTAGAAAAAGGGCTTTGGCTCAAGGCTGTATCAAACTCGGCTTGCTTGGTCTCTTTCGCGCTTTGTTTTTGTTCTAATTCGGTTGTGAGTATCTTTAATTGCGCATTCGCATTTTCTAACTCACGCTGGGCATGTCGAAGCGCAGTGTCAGATTGCCTAAATTGCTGCTCTGTTACCGACACCCCGTTTTGGACTTCACGTCTAGCAGTGGCGATATCGCCTTGGGGAAAGAGCGACTTACGTGTGGCAAGATGCCCATCTCGCTGAAATTCAATTTTTTGAATACTTGTTTTATATAATGAAATGTCTTTTTCAGTAGATACCCTGGCTTCATTTAATGCAAGTAGCTTATCTTCCAGACTTTTTATATCATGAGACATCGTATTAAATGCATTGGTTTGTTGCTGAAATGCTTCAACATCGTGCTGCTTTTGAACAAGCCATTCAGTTATGTTGCTGTCAGGCGCTACGTTTAAGTGAAAGCTTTCAATTTCGTGAACCAGCGCACGTCGATTATTGGCAAGCGTGCTCTGTGTGTTAGATTTTGCACTGTTTAAGTCGCTAAGCTGAGCTTCTAGTTGGGCGACCTTTGCAGTTAATAATGTAGTCTCATTATTAATGGTGTCTATCTGCTGCTGATGCAAGCGCGTTTGGTTTTTGGCCTCGTTAAGCTTCTCTTCGCCATTTCTTATCAGGTTAAGCTGTTCATTCAACTTAGATAGGGTTGCCTTGCAGGTTTGCTGAAAATGCTTGAACGATTCACTATCTGCTATATCAAGCTTGGCATTTAATGTAACCATCGCCTGTTGCCAATCTGTTTCAATTTTAGCAAAAGCGGCTGTAGCGTCTGCCATCACTTTCTCACACTGCTGCTTTTCGAATTCTGCCGTGCTTATTTGCTCCCGCTTTTGCGTACCCGCCTTTTCAATGCTCTCTAATGTACGAGTTAATTCATCCCGTTTTGCGATAGTTTCAGGCACATCAATATTCATTAGCGAAGCATCATGCTCGGTGGCGCCGCATAAAGGGCAAGCTTCGCCTCGCGATAGCGCGTTACGTAAATGAGCAAGCTCTGCATCTAGCTTTATTAACGACTCAACATCTTTTAGATGGCTCTGGGTTGCTTTGTAATTCGCCGCTAGGTCTGCACGCTCTTGTTTAAGCGTATCTATTTGTGAATGCAGCGAACTTTGCAATTTTGTATTTTCTAAATGGCGCGCTTTGTGACTACTGTACTGTTGCTGCCATTGCTCACAGGCAGCAAGAACAGGCCAGTTGTTGTTAAGCACGCTTATTTCAGCATTAACACTGGCTACATTACCATTACTGAGTATTTCAGCCAGCCCAGACTCACACAACGACACGACCTCTGCGCTTTGGGAATATAACCCTGACAGTTTGCTTTTGTTACGTTCTTTACCTGACAACTCGGTAACGGCACTGTCTTTTTGTTGTTGGGTTAGCGCTATCTTTTTTGTTGTTTCAGCAATGGCAATTTCATCATCACTAAAACGCGCTACTTTTTCTTTCCAGCCACTTATTTCGCCCGCTATTTTACCGTCGGCTTGATGCGTTGTTAGGTAGGTGGTTAAGGTCTTTACTGTGCGCTTTTTACCTTCAAGTTCATCAGAAAAAGCGTGGTGATTTTCTTGCGTCTTAGCCTGCTTTTGAATGGAATCTGCTAATGCTTGCTGGTTTGTATCAAGCCGATTAGTAAGCGTATTGATTTCAGTATCAAGGGGAAGCACTTGCTCGTTAATCAAGGTTTCAACACGCTGTTGATTTGCTTTCGCTTTAGCTAAATCAGCCTCGCTGTGCTCAAATGCAAGTAGCGAGGTTTGTTGCTGACTTTTTAATTGGGGTAATTGTTGTTGTTTTAGCGTTAGTTTGTTAGCAATACGCTGCACATCTTCGTTTAACTGGCTAAGTGCTGAATGAGGTAAACGAAGCAACTCGGCGGGCTCACCTGCCACCAACAGCGCTAACTCGTCTTTCGCTTCGCCATAAACCTGATTAGCTTGAACTAGCGCTGCGTTCGCGCTATCAAGCTCTATTTCCATTTGTTTAGTTTCTTGCTGCCATTGCAGTTGCTCGCGCAGCGAGACTATTTCAGTGTTGATACTAAGTAACTGTGTTTTAAATTCAGCTAGCTGAAAAGTAAGTTCACTATGCTGCGCTTCACTAAGTAGAGCTACACCTTCTAGCTTTAGTTTGAATTCGCGTTTGGTGGTTTCTGCTGCTTTGTACTTTTCATGAATAGCTTGTGATAGCTGGCCGTAAATTTCTGTGCCTGTAAGCTCTTCGAGTAATTCAGCTCTATCCCCTTCGTTGGCATTAAGAAACGCGGCAAAGTCGCCTTGGGAGAGCATCATCGATTTAGTAAAGCGCGCAAAGTTAAGCCCGGTTAGGCGTTCTATCTCTTCACTTTTTGGCCTAACTTGGGTGGCTAACACCTTGCCAGATTCAACCTCGGCTAATTCCACATCGGCTGATTGCAAGTTTCCGTCGGCCTTTCCTCTAGCACGTCGCATGCTCCAAAAAGCGCGATATGCTTTACCTTTTATATCGAACTCAACTTCTGCCAAACATTCAGACGTACCTCGGGTCATAATATCGTTCGAGGTAGCCGAAATAGTGCCTAAGCGCGGAGTTTGATGATAAAGGGCTAGGCAGATAGCATCTAGTAACGTGGTTTTACCCGCCCCTGTAGGACCGGTAATGGCAAACAAGCCATTATCGATAAATGGAGATTGGGTGAAGTCTATCTTCCACTCCCCTTTTAATGCATTTAAGTTTTTCAGCCGTAAGGTGAGAATTTTCATAGCTTGTCCTCACCGGGCTGTTCACTTGTATATTCATTTACCTGTTCAGCGCTTTTGATGTTGTCGTCAGGCTTTGCATCGGTAGCATTGGCCTCTTTTCCCTCAACTTTAACGCTAACGTTATCAATATTGTCCCCCTCGTTGTCTACATGGGCCAATTGCACATCATCAACCACCTGCTCAAACAAGGTTTGAATACGTTGTTTCCTTAGCTTGTCGTCATCAGACTCAAACGCTTCCAAAGATAATCTTGCATTGAAGACTTCTTGCACTGACAGCTCACTTAAATTTACATTTTCTTTCGCAGAGATAGCGTTGCTTCGTTGTTTGCGCATACGCTTTAGCTGCAATATTTCCGCAGGCTTGTCGTCTATTAACGCCTGAATGCGCTGCTGAAGATCGGTGAGATAATCTTGGGTTTCTACCTCAATGCATAACCATGCAGGTTGTGCTTCAGTGGCGCTTTTAACCGCCTCACTTTGTTGCAAGGCAAGCGCAATGTCGTCTAGGTTTCCGCGCAGCACCTCCATTGCTTGAAAGCGTGGAATTGGCATACTTTCAACCTGAACGAGAGACTGTTTTTCAAACGTGGCAATTAGCACCTGCTTTTGTGATTTAAGTTCATCAAAGCTTAAAGGGATAGGCGAGCCGGAATAGCGAATGTGATCGCACCCAGCCACTTTTTGTGGCCTGTGAATATGGCCAAGAGCAATGTAATCTGCCGGCGGAAAACCATCGGCGGCAAACCCTTCTAGGGTACCAATGTAGATGTCCCGTACACTTTCAGATTGACTCACCCCTAAAGCAGTTAAGTGGCCCGTTGCAATAATAGGTACGCTAACGTTTAGTTCATCTCGCTTTTTCAGCGCGATTTGATAAAGATGCGCATAATGCTGTTTAATTGCCTCGCCCAATGCTTTGCGTTTCTCAACTGCCGATTCTCCCGCTTGGCTTTTTAAAACATCACGGGCACGAATGAAAGGCACCGCGCACAGTATTGCGCCTGTTTTACCTTTTCGGGTAGTTAAAGGCAACACTTGCTCTTGCGCATCGCCATAGGTGCTAGCAATAACGTGGCAGTTTAAATAAGACAGTAATTCTCGGCTTTCATTTAACACAGATACAGAATCGTGATTGCCCCCAAGCACCACCAATGTGCAGCCCATACCTTGAAATCTGCCGACAAGTTGATGATAAAGTTCCCGTGCGTAACTCGGCGGTGTACCGGTATCAAAAATATCACCCGCAACAATCACTGCATCTATCGCTTCTTGTTCAACCAAATCAACCAGCCATTTAAAAAATTGTTCGTGTTCACTTTTGCGGCTTTTAGTAAAGAAACTTTGGCCTAGATGCCAATCGGAGGTGTGTAGAACTTTCATATAAAAATGACTCTGAAATGCTGTTGAGAATGGATTGAAAAGGGTTTAAAGGACTAAATAGTAATCGCGTTTAGTTAGTGATTATTAAATAACATACCTAATCCCCTATAGATTGCACCTATTGTCTAAACGCCCTTGCTTCAATTTAGCACTATACTTTTGTCACTTTATTAGAAGTTAACGGTGCCGACATGCTTGTATCCAGTTCACGATATAATAAGGAAGTTTCCTCACTCACGGCCGAGAATTCCAGCTTAGCAACTATGCTAAGTACATTAAAAGAAAACCTCGCGTACGCTATATACGCTGAAAGAGGGGATTGCTTATATGCATCATCTCGGCTTTTGGATATTTTAGCCCGCTCAAATAGTGGGGCGCCATCCTTCAATCGTAACGATCTTCGTGTCCCTGGTACTCAGAGTGACAATGATTATCGCCTATTTTGGCAGTCATTGCTAAACGGTGGATCTTACACGAATACCGTTGCGATGAAAGCAGAGACAGGCGAGACTAAGTGGCTAACGGCCAGTTACACTCATGTACCGAACGGGGACACTGTAGAAATTCACGCCATCTATCATGATGTAACTGAACAACAAAACGCGGTACTTTCTGGTAAAGCCATTACAGATGCACTCAATAAATCAATGGCAGTTATCGAGTTTGAGCCTGACGGGACGATTATTACTGCCAATGAAAACTTCACCGCGACGGTTAAACACACCCTTGATGAAATTAAAGGCAAGCATCATCGCTTGTTCTGTAAAGACGATTTTTATCAGAACAACCCAAACTTCTGGCAGACATTAGCGAGTGGACAATTTTCTTCAGGTACTTTCGAGCGGATTAATGCTGATAAAGAAACCTTGTGGCTAGAAGCTACGTACAACCCCGTTTTCGATAGCACCGGCAAAGTGGTCAAGGTCATTAAGTTTGCCTCAGATGTAACAGCACAAGTTCTAGAGAAACATGCAATAGCTCAAGCAGCCGAGTTATCCGTATCTACGGCTGAAGAAACGTCGCAAATTGCCGCAGATGGGGCCTCATCACTTCAGCGCAGCATCGATGTCTTTAAAGTTACATTAGACGAAGTAGACCAAACCAATGTATTGATGCATGAACTTAGTGAGCAGTCACTGAAAATCGAAACCATAGTTACTACTATCAGTGGAATTGCAGATCAGACTAACCTTCTTGCATTGAATGCAGCTATTGAAGCCGCGCGTGCGGGCGAACAAGGCCGAGGCTTTGCTGTGGTTGCAGATGAAGTTCGACAATTGGCACAACGTACCAGTGACTCCACCGTTGAGATTGAAGCAGTAGTCGCAGAGAACCGTAAACTGGCCGACAAATCTACCAGTAAAATGGCAGTAGTTAAGGAAAACGTTGATTTAAACAGTCAGCAAATTACTCAAGTACAAAATGTGATGGACGAAATCTTAAAAGGTGCAGTAAACGTGTCAGAAACCGTTTCTGGCATACTACGTTAACGTTAAAAAGCCTCTAGTGAAGTAATAAAGTGCTTAGCGTTGTTGTACCTGTATTTAGCCACTAGCGAAACTCAGGTACAATAGCGTGATGTCATATCCCGTTCCCGCTCAGCAGGTTGAAAGCCTGTACGAGATAAAAAAAAGTAAGTTTATTGCCTTTGCCGCCTTTGCAGATAGTCGCGAAGCTGCGATGGCACATCTAGCAAATGTGAAGCAGCAATACCCAGATGCTCGTCATCACTGCTGGGCTTATTTACTTGGCAATCCGCACTCACCATCAAGTGCCGCAATGGCCGACGACGGTGAACCCAGTGGTACTGCAGGAAAACCCATTCTTAATGTATTACAGCATAAAGGTGTGGGCGATGTAATCATTATAGTTACCCGCTATTTCGGTGGTATTAAATTGGGAGCCGGTGGGTTGGTACGTGCTTATTCCGCCTCAGCGCAGCAAGCGATGGAACAATTGCCAACCCGAGAAGAAGTACGCCTTTATGATGTGTGTATAGAGATAGACTTTAAGCATGAACAATTTATTCGGCATTTATGCGAGCAGTATTCAGGCAAAATACTAAGTTGTGACTATGCACAGCACGTTACCGTGAATGTGCAGTTACCCAATCAAGCCATCGATGAATTCAAAGAAAAAACGGCTGCTATGGCTATTGCCTTTGCTCTTCCCGACCGCGAAGCATAAAAAACCTGCTGATGCAGTGAATTGCGCTCAGCAGGCTTGCTAGTCTTGATGTTGCTTCTCTTAATTTTATTTCGCGCTAGCTCAGAAGCTAATTTAAAACACTAATTTAAAACACTAATTTAAAAAGCTAGCGCCAAAGCTGAATAAATAAATGAGTAGCTACCCGTTAAATGTACCGCGAATAGGGTAATCATTTTCTGGGTCTCGAATGAACTCCAAACCTGACACAAGCTGCTCTAAATCTGGACGTACAAACGGTGCGTTTGCCAACTCACAAATTTGGATAGTGTTGTCTTGATTTAGGATGAATAATGCAGGCTCAGCAAAATTATGATCGGTTTCTTTCGCGCTTCTAGGCTCAGAAATATATAAGCCCAACTCTTTCATATCTGCTTCGCTTAAACCATAAGCAATCGGGAATGAAATTGATAAGTCGTCTAGATGTTCTTCAAGCTGAGATTGACTGTCTGCAGATACTGCAATCAAATCAACGCCTAGCTCTAACAAACGCCCTTTATAGTCTTCAAGCGCATTTAAATACTTAGTACAAATTGGACAGTGTTTGCCACGGTAAACAACCACCATCTTCCAGTCACAACCTTCACGTTTGTTACTTAGTGAAACGGCCTCACCAGAATCCAGTGTTACCTGTACATCAGGAAATGAAGAATCAGGGTGTAGTTTTTGCGTATACATACAATCTCCTTAATAGCGTATTGACTACGTGAGCCAATATCTTCCGTAAAATAAGCCATTAGCAACACTAACAAACTCGCTAGTGTTACTAATGATACCTATTTAGTTCTACGCCTTAAGGCTTGTAAAGATCGCTTTTATTCAACAAAGCCTTGGTTGGCTCTGATGGTCAACGGGTGGTAACCCGGCTTTGCTTCTTCGAAAGCACGTTTTGCAAATGCTTTGCCTTCTGGGGTTTTCGAAAGCGCTCTATAAAGCGGCTTAACTAACTTGTTGCGGCCAATTTTAACCAGGTATTCATACAAGCGGTCGTAGGCAGGTTTATATTCATTTGCTACCGCAATCATTAACCAACTATGGGCAATTTCGTTGTTTTGTGTTGTGGTTAGCGAGAACGCAGCATCTAGTGCAGCCAATTGTTCGGCTGAAAGTTCATTTGGCATATTGTTCAAGAAATACAACCATTCATGCACGGTCCATAGTTCGGTATCAATATTTACCGCTTCTACTTCACCGGCTAACCATGCATTGCGGGTTGCATCAATTTTATCAAACGCATCCGACTCTGGCACAGGTGCCCCTTCTGGAATGCCTGGTTCGAACACCCACGCATCAATGCGTGCTTTGCTTAACTTATCTGGGTATTGCACTAATAACGTTTCATCTAGGTAGGCTAAGAACGTATCGGTAGTGATGCTTTTAAACTCGAAGTCTTCAAAGTACTGCATTAGAAAAGCATCGAAATTCTCACGACCAATTTTGTTTTCAATTTCACGTAAAAAAAGCGCGCCTTTTTCGTAAGGAATGTTAGAGAAAACATCGTCTGGATTTCTACCGCGAAGGTCGATAGCTAAAATTTCATCTTCTTCGTTTAGGGCTTCAATGTCGTTTTGTAAATCTTGATACCCTAGAACGGCTTCTTTTTTAAATCGGTCGTGGCCGTATATCATTTCCATAATGCGGTAGGTTAAATAAGTAGTGAAACCTTCGTTTAACCATAGGTCACGCCAAGTCGCATTGGTAACCGTGTTACCCGACCAACTGTGTGCCAACTCATGGGCAATCAGCGACACTAAGCTTTTATCACCGGCGATCACTGTGGGGGTAATAAACGATAAACGAGGGTTTTCCATGCCACCAAATGGGAAAGAAGGCGGTAAGATCAGTAGGTCGTAACGATCCCATTGATACGGACCATAGGTTTTTTCCGTTACTTCTAACATGGCTTCGGTATCTTCGAATTCTTTCGCCGCCGCATCTAACACGCTAGGCTCGGCATAAACACCGGTACGCTCACCCATTGACTTAAATTTCAAATCACCAATAGCCAATGCAATTAAATAAGAAGGTACAGGTTGCGGCATCGTAAACGAGTATTCACCATCGCGAGCCGTCGTTGGGTCATTTGAAGCACTCATCACGGCCAACAAGGCTTCAGGAGTGTGGATAGTGGCGGTATAGGTTACTCGTACTTGTGGTGAGTCTTGTAGCGGAATGAAGCTTCTTGCGTGCATAGCTTGCGCTTGGGTAAACAAGAATGGATGCTGCTTGCCTGCGGTTTGTGCTGGCGTTAACCACTGTACACCCGACGCATTTGGCGAAGTTGAATAGGCAATGGTTAGCTTATCTGCCCCTTCAGGTAGTGTAACCGACAGCGGTGTACCAAGTTCAGGATCGGTTTCGCCCATATCGTAAGAAACCGCTTCGCCATTGACTGTTACCGAGGTGATATCTAAAGCGCGAGTATCTAAAATAACGGTATTGAAGGTAGGCTCGCTACGTTTAACTGTAAGCGTGGCAGTACCGGATAATTTTGACGTTTCAAAATCTGCGGTTAAGTCTAAATCTAAGTGGGTTACTCGTACTTCTGATGGGTTGGCAAATGAATGGTAATCTTTGCCCGCTTCAATTTCAGACATCACATCCACTTTAGACACTGCGCTCTCGGCAGCAATTTTGCTGTCCGCGCTATCAGAAACCGCTGATGGAGTTTTAGTTTCTTGCGAAGATTGTTCGCTGCACGCAAACAACATTGGGGCACAAATGGCTACCCAGCCTATATTCTTCATAATACTTCCTGTTATTTTTCTGTCTTACTCATAATTCTGTCTTATCTATAATAACAAAGAAGTCCCCTAATGCTTAAGCTCTAAACGACAAGCAACGACACTAGCGGTTAAATTGAAGTTTTCCCCCTCCTCTACCTCAAATCTGCAATGCAGATTATTTGGTGAGGGAGGGAGCAAGTAGTAGGCCTTTACGCTAGTGAAATTTGCACATCAATGTTGCCACGGGTGGCATTTGAATATGGGCAAACTTGGTGTGCTTTAGCCACTAGGCTTTCTGCTGTAGATTTTTCCATATCCCCTAAATCAACGCTTAGTTTTACTGCGATAGCAAAACCTACCTCGATAGGACCAATCGATACATCACCTGTTACGCTGATATCGCTACCTAATTTAACTTTTTCAGCCGCAGCAACATGTTTGAGTGCGCCAATAAAGCAGGCTGAATATCCAGCGGCAAACATTTGTTCAGGATTAGTACCGCTTCCACCTGCCCCACCTAATTCTTTTGGTGTTGATAGGGTAACATCTAAACTTCCGTCGCTCGTTTTAGCCGTACCTTCACGACCACCTGTTGCTGTTGCAGTGCCGGTATAAACCACTTGTTGAAGTGTATGCATAATATAAATCCTCGTTTGCTTCGCTCAACGTGAGCATTCTTTATTAAATTGAGATTGCGAATAGAAAATGCAACTTACTTTGCATGCAAAATAAATTAACACTAATGCGACTTGTAGATCAAGTCCTTTGCATGCAAAATATTAATTATTCTGTTTCTCTCAATTTTAGGAACGCTTATGTCTGACAAAGCTAGGCTTGATGAACTTGCACCCGATACGCTTAAATTAGAAAGCCAGTTATGCCATCGCTTTTACACCCTATCTAATGCGTTTACTCGCGCCTATCGCCCGCTGCTTAAAAACCTTGATATTACCTATCCTCAATATGTAGTGATGATGGCCTTGTGGGAACAATCAAATATCACCATTGCCGAATTGCTCGATAAAACCGTTATCGATGGCGGAGCTATGACGCTAATTTTAAAAAAGCTAGAACAGAAAGGTTTGTTAAACGTTGTTAAAGATGAACATGACAAGCGCGTACGCCGAGTGGTGCTGTCGAAAGCAGGTAAAGATGCCAAAGTAAGCGCACGTGAGGTGCCAGCGCAAATGCTATGTAAGCTAGATGGCATGTCTAACGCTGAGGCAAAGCAATTAGTTGTGCTAATGGATAAGCTGCAAGGATGTTTTAACGCAGGTTAAGAATACTACTCATTAATAAGTTCGACCATGTTGCCCTCACGCTTTTGGTAACCGCAAATATGTTACAGTAACGCGCAGAATAAGGTCGAGAAATAAGCTCGTGATATGATATGTCACTGCGATACGGGACTGCGATCACAGAGCCCGAAATAGAACAAAAATTAAAAATACGAAATAAGAAAAATATGAAAAACGAGACAAATTAATGAATAACTGTTTTTTTCGAACATGTCTTTTACGAGCCTGGCTTCTAACTGCATTAATCTGTAGCCCTTCCGTTTTCGCCCAATGGCATTACGGTGAAGCGGATATTATGGGCACTAACATCGAAGTTCAGGTATGGGCCGAGAGTAAAGATGTGGGCGATGCCGCCATTGCTAAAGTGTTTGAGCAAATGGAAGCCGTTAACCAGTTGATGAGTCCTTATATCCCATCCAGTAATCTAGCGATAGTGAACCGAGACGCCGCGAATGAGCCGGTGGTTGTTGATGACGCGCTTTTTCGTCTTATCAAAGAAGCACAAGCTTTTAGCGAGCTAACCCACGGCGCTTTCGATATCACTTTCGCCAGTATTGGTTTTATGTATGACTACCGTCATAAAGCCAAGCCTAATCAGCAATCCATTGAAGCGGCACTAGACGCGGTAAACTATCATCATATAGTACTTAATGAGGCTGAACATTCGGTTAGTTTCAAACACGAAAATGTGAAAATAGATTTAGGCGGAATAGCGAAAGGCTATGCCGTAGATATCTCTATTGAAGCCTTAGCCGATATGGGAATTGAACATGCGTTGGTAACCGCTGGGGGAGATACCCGCTTATTGGGTGACCGACGCGGGCGCCCTTGGATGGTAGGTATACGCGATCCTAGAGATGAAACTCGCCAAGCGGTGACATTGCCATTAGCAGACGCGGCTATTTCTACCTCCGGTGATTACGAACGGTATTTTGAAGAAAATGGCACCCGTTACCATCATATCCTGTCACCTAAAACGGGAAAATCAGCGAACGAAGTACAGTCGGTATCCATTATAGGGCCGTCGAGTACAATCAACGACGGGCTTTCAACCTCAGTATTTGTGCTTGGAGTAGTAGAAGGTATTACGTTGATTAACACGCTGCCTGACTATGAAGCAATTGTGCTGGATAAGCATCGCAAACTTCATTATTCGACAGGCCTTACTCAATAAATAAAGCACTAGACTAACTTATCCATTCTTTAAGGTGCAGCCTTGCTAAATCACCCCATTCACTATCGGTTCGAACGCAGTAAGGCTGTCCATTAATGTGCTATTACCTAAGCCATGACTTGGAAATAATTGAGCAAATTGGCCTTGCTCTCCGTGCAGCGCAAGGTAATTCAGCACAATAGTTTCCACCAGTAAGTTCACATTATTTGCCGCTGGAGTAGACGCGGTTTCTACTGAACCGTCGGTACGCATATATCCAAGCTGCTGATGTTGCGCTTGAGCATCGGTGTTCGCACCAATAAGTTGAGGCGCGCCCCCTGGGTTGAAAACTAAGAAAAACGACGCCGAAGTAGACGAATTATCGCCAGTCCACACGCCTTTTCCGCGACCATTTTCAGAATCGTCTACCATGCCGTTACTAAACACCGAACCATCGCTGCACACGTACATCATAAGTGGCGTACCTAACCGAGCTGCATATTCTAAACAAGCGCCCATACAGCGGCCTGCCCGTCTGTCGCGAATTTCTCCCGTGGCTCGACTGCCATCGTGATAATCAAACCCGCCCATGGTAATGGTGCCTGCGCCGGCAAACCCATTCATGACCAGTTTCATTACAGATGCGGTCTTTCTAAACTCGCTGTCACCGTTAAATTCTTCTTCGGTAAATATTCCTGAGTCGCCTACAATGTCCGTATCTAACTCAGGGTTTAAGGTAGTCGGATCGCCAAAACGATCAGTAATATCTGCACTTTTCACGTAACCGCAGCGCACCATTTCTTTTACTACTTCATCTGAGCTAATCTTGGTGTCTACATTGTTAAGCTTCATGTCACTAATACGGGAAATTGACTCCATAACAGCCACAGAGTCTTCTTGACTAAGCAGCCCCACTAAGTCGCCGGTATCTACAAGACCGGTCACATCAGAGGGGCGGTCAATTTTAGTGGGTCTCGCTGAGGCATCTATCATGGCAGATGGCGCCATTGAATTCCCACCCGAGTCACTATTACGAGAGCCAACAAGCTGCAACAATGAGCCATCGGCGCCCGCGCGATTAATGCCGTACATAGGGTTATGCGGGTTATTGCCCGTGTCGTTTTCCGAGCGTGCGGGAATAACGGCACCGTTAATATTCGCCCTGTTAGTTACGCTTACTTTATCTAAAATACCTTGTAAAAAAGCACTGTCGCTGTGAAAAGCGAGCCCCAACTCGTTGTTTATGTAATCCGATAAACCGGTGTCTGAGTTTGCTATTGAAGGTACCATATCGCCCGGTAAACCTTGTCTGCTATAACCCGCCGTACTTAGAAAGTCGAGTTGACCGCCACGTCCACCCACCAGCACATTAGACCCAGCCACATTAGCGCCACCTGCTAGGTCAAATACAATAAAAGGTATTTTACCCGCGCCTTGAGAAGCAATCCCGCAGGTTGCTTTCAATGCCTCTAAATCAGCAGATAAAGACGCATGCGCCTTTTTAGGGTTAGCAAAAAGACTTAACGCTGAGCCCCCCAACACTGTCGCCGCACCGGTACAAAAACCTTGGGCAATAAATTCCCGCCGAGTAACAGGCTTACTGTGATCTAAGTGATACAGAGGAGCATCGGCACATGCCGCTTGTTTTGGACGCTTTTTGAAAAAGTGTGAAGTTAGTTTTGCCATGAAATTCGTCCTACTGTATCAACATAGTGGCACTGCCTAAAACGGCGGCGCAGCTGGCTTTAGCTATCGTTTTCGTATATTGGGTGTCGCAACTACTTCCTGCACCACAAAGCGTTAATCGGTCTATCAGCAAATTAAGCTCGCCTCGAACAGCGGTTTCATCCGCTTGAGAGTCAATGTTGCTTAATAACATATTGCTGATGATAGGCGTGAGCACACCGTCTCGCGCGTCTCCCTCATAGGCTGAGCTTGCTGGAAGAGTAAAGTCAAAGTCGGGAAAATACGCATTACGTAAACTGTCCGTTTCTACCAGCGTGTCGCAGTAACGAATGGCAAGCTGAGTTATTCCCATCTGATTAGATGCTAAGAAGCTGCTAATATCTGTTACCGAGGGCAACTGTTGTTTGAGTTGTATGAAGGTATCGTTAATCGTAGGCGTATTCATGGGAACCGTGGTTAACACCGACATAGTCGCATTAATTTCTGCGAAGTGCTTAGTGCCAATATCTGACTGCGGCTCAAGATCAGATGACTCTGCTGGCGACGCAGGAAGTGCTTCCACCACTATGTTTTGATTGTCGCCCAATACTTCAAACGTTAAGAAAAACTCGTCTAGTTCAGGGCCCTTTTCTAGTGGAATAATAGTGCCTTGGCGCGACAATGCGATTCCGCTTTGAGCATCGTAATTTGTATCTGAAATTTGAGTATTTAAGGTTGAAAACACCTGACCTGACGATGATTCTCTGCCGTTAAGACCAATACGCATTCCTGCTAATGAAATGTCAGGTATTTGAGCACTACTATCAAGAGAGATGAAGAAAGGTTCTGCAAAAAGATAGCTATATGAATCGTATTGACTGACTTCAAACACAATGTAGCTCTGCGGCACGTCAATTAACTCACTGACACCGAATAGTAGGTAATATTGTTGCCCCACTCCCGCGTCAAAATTCGTTAAAATTTCATCATCAGACAACGTTCGGTTATGGATGGCAACCATTCTGATGGTTCCCGCCCAAGGTGCTTCTCCTGACACTTCACTGCCTAGCACGAATGCGAAACTATCGTCCCAGTCAGTTAAATTCGTACCTTCAACATTGTCGCCGTCTTTAGCCAATTCACCATTAACATAAATGCGGCGACGATTATTAGCATCGTAATTAACTACTACGTGCTGCAGCGCGGCTTGCAATACTTCATCGGCATCATCGGTCGATAGCGCGGGCTCTCCGTTAATATCGGTATTTCCAGTACGCAACAACATATCGTAATTATAAAGCGTTTGCCCTAGGGTAAAATTACGACGATCTTTACCCCCTGAATAGCTAACAATGCGTGCAGGCCCTTCTTGCGTAACGTTGGCTGGGGCAACCCACGCTTCAATAGCAAACTCTCCACTGCCTAAAATAAGGTCGTAAAGTTTCTTGCTATTCGTTGTACTGCCCTGTGCTTTTCCTTCCGCTAACTGAATGCCATAACCGCCTACCCAGTCGTAACTGCCAGACAAGGTTAAATCTAATGCCGGATCAACACCGGATGTATCAAAAGCAGTATTGCCGGTTCCGGCTTTAAATTCCCATTTAGCAATCGTGTTTTGTTCAAAACGTCCTCCACCACTGGCTAACGTCCCATCAAATAAAGAAACCGCATTTGAATTAACTAAACTCTCATCTAGCTCTGTGGTTTCAATGCCCTCAGCCATGGCGGCAATAGCGTCTTCAAGTGATTCGCCATCTTGGTCACAATTACTCCAGCAGTTGTGAAATTCATCTCTAAGACGCACAACAAAACGTGAGTCGCTTGGAGTAGTCAAATTCATTCTATCTTTAGCTGCTTCATAAGCCTCATCAATATCGCTAGACGAGAAAAAAGGAGAGATAGGTATAGTGGCGCTATTGGTGTGACAACTTGCACAGAAATTTTCTAGTAAAGGATAAACCGTGCTTTCAAATAAAGCGGCGCTTTCTGGAAAGTTCTTTGTTGAGCCCGGCGACTTGGTAGTGGGCGCTTGAAGTTCTATTTCGGTAGCCTGATTCTGTTGTTCAGACTCACTTGCCCAATCAGAAATCCACGTTGTTAAAATGTCGGCGCAGGCGGTATCGCTGGTTAGCCAACAATTATGTCCACCAGCTACTTTCGTGACTAAAAGAGATTCGCTGGGCTGACTTAAATTAACTAATGTTCCTGTATCGGCGTAAGCAAGGTTTATATCGTCATTGCGTGCAAAAGTGGGAGACTGTGCCCCCTGCGTATGACAAGCACCGCAACGGTCTGTGGTAGCAATATTATCCCATAATGCGCGTTTAAAATTGGCAACATCGTCGGTACTCGCAGCCGGCCCTGTATAATTTACGACGGGTTGCTCGGTAGCAGGTGGAAGCGGGTTAGTTTCAACTTGTGTTTCACTGCCGCCACAGGCTGCTAACAATACAGTTAGCATGGTTGCGACTATATTTCGCCACTGCAGTTTCCTTACATTTGCTTGGGGCATGCTAATCTCCTTTACAGTAGTTCGCGGCTTCAGCGAATACTGACTTCATTTGATACCCCGATGTGGCAAACTGAGTTTGCAGCGCGGTGATTTGATCCCTATCGTCACTGTCTTGAGGTGACCTAAGACACACTTCTTCAAACACTTTAGTCACTTGACACTCGGCGAACTGTTGACTGTTTGCCAACTCTTCACCCATAGATTTAGCGCCTTGACCAGAACCGGTTAACGACTGTGACCAGCCCAAATTGTAATTAACACCTTCACGCCAATAGTTGTCCCAGCTATCGTCATCAGTAACAAACCCATGCACGAAATTATTACCATTAATTAAGTATTTTTCTTGTACCCGTGTGCCAGAAACTGGGTCTGTCTCACCATTTGAATTGTATTCAATGGTACCTTGATCGCCATCTGGATCGCTGGCGGCGTCGTAACGGTAATTGTAATAAGCAAATGCCTGCGCTAAAGGGTCCATGCCCGAATGGCAGCTCACACAGTTGTTGTGAAACACGCGGCTATCTCCGCCAGGGCTTCTACTCACATCCTGCCTAATTCTATCCGGAGCCCGCGTAATATCTGCCACCCCTTCTAAATCCGTGCACATATGATTAATTAACGTAAAACGGAACATGGCGCGGTTGGTACCATCTTTGAAAAAAGCTTTAGCGGCAGCTCGAGTTGTCATCACTCCTGCTGTGGCTTCACTTGGTAGACCAGTAACAGCTGATTGCGTGGTTTGTACTAAGTGGGCCTTTAAATCAGTTACCTCATCTTCCATCGCAAGGTAATGTTCATTGCTGGTGTTGCTATAAGCCGGTAGAGATAGGGCGTTATCGCCCACGTATAAAATATCGCCGCTTAGCACTTCGCGAAAATCGATATCATCTCTAACCATGCCCACAACAGTGGCAATATAGTCGTTAAGCGGCTCAAATTTATCGAACGCTTCATTAGTCCATGGCGCCACCCAGGTTTTCAACGTAACGTTGTAAAATGCGGGATGCTCCATTGCCATATAAGCCGCAGAGTTCGTATCGCCGGCTTCAATTAACGACTGCATAGCATCTAACGTACTTTCTGAAGCTGGTACACCTGCCAATCTCTCATGCATTCGCATAGCTTGTTCCCGCGAGCCTGCGTATGAACTGGCAGTAAAACCAACTGAAATTACTAGCAGTGATGTCACACTAATGATTGATTTAGCCGCTTCTAGTTTGAATTGAGGCGCTTTTAAAAATGCTAAGCAATTTTTTATTAGTGAGGAAGTTGTGTCTCGCACTATTTCTTATCCTAACTTTCGCAATTACCATTAATAAAACCAATCGGTTAAAAAAGTGTAAAGCATTTATTATTGATTTAGGTGTTAGATTTTATAACTTATGTCTGAATAAATTAGCCTTAGCTTATACGCCAGCCCAAGTGGATAAAGGAGCTGGCGAACTGCTCCCCCGTATCAACCCCACTGAAGTAAAATCGAAAAACTCTGCATTAACTCGCTGCGATGGGCTTTTCTGTTTCTATCCATGCGCTCACCTCTATGCTTCGAAAGTATGAAAAAATATTCCTTTTATAATTTTCAAGCTTGAGTCATTCTTCTGTAAATGGAATGCTAACAGCACTTACAATTGTCAGTGGTATGTAAGTGTCTACACAGACTAGCTAGCTATGTTTTGCAAACGGGTTCTACCTTGCCAGTCTAAAATGAGCAGACAAACATTAACTCACTGATAAACAATTAAGTTTAAAAATCTGTTTTCAGGATAGAGGCTCATAACCATGGAACTTGGCTCAACAACTAACACCCTTTCAAGGACGGTATTTCGCACGGTAAGTGCGTTGCTGGCGTTTGGTGTGCTTATGGGTTGTGGCGAGTCTGTGGTATCGCAAAGTAACGAAGACCCCGACCCTGTCGTGGTCGATATCCCCATTGCTTTTGTTAAGCGTACGCTACCCATTAACGATGACGGTACTGCTACCGTGGTTGATTTACGCACTCCTGCCGAATTCATCCCAGGCGCTCGGCTTTATATAAAAGGCAGAGCCGCCGTAAGTAGTGAAGAAATCAATATAACTGACCGTGCATTTGCTGATGAAAGCCAGCTTGAAAATAATGACGGGGATATCACTACGTTGCTGTACGACGTAAAAGACCTAGAAGTGTCTTTTGATGGCACCCGCCTCTTGTTTGCCATGCGCGCGCCAGAAATTGAAGGTGCCGATGATGACGAACAGCCCACATGGAATATTTGGGAGTATGACTTCCTTAATGATGACTTACACCGTGTCATTACATCAGATATTGTCGCTGAAGCTGGTCAAGATACCGGCCCGATTTATTTGCCCGACGGCAGAATAGTCTTTAGCTCAACACGGCAACGTACAAACCAAGCCATTCTTATTGACGAGGGTAAGGCACAATATTCAGGCTTAGAAGAAAGCCTCACCACCCAAGCGTCTGTATTGCACGTGATGGATGCGAACGGGAACGACATTACGCAAATCTCGTTTAATCAAAGCCATGATATCGATCCCCTTGTACTCCCTAATGGAAAAGTGCTTTTCACTCGATGGGATCAAGCAGCTTCAGATAAAGGGATGCATTTGTATCAAATGAACCCTGACGGTAGCCAACTAGAAATAGTTTATGGCCGCCATAGTCATGATTTAAACGGCAGCAATATTCATTTTGTTCAAAGTCGTGTAACCCCCGATGACAAAGTTATTACTGCGGGGAGTGAATATGAGCGAGACACGCTAGGTGGTAACTTTTTTCAAATAGATATTGATAATTACACTGACAATGAAACCCCAATAGCATCCAGTGATAGTCTGTCTGAACCTGGTCAAGTTCCCGCATTGTTTGACACCATTGATGCACAAGCAGCAATTTCACCCGGCGGCTATGTGGCAGCGCTTTACCCACTTTTTGATGGCAGTGGACGACAACTCTTCACATGGAGTCAATGTCGAGTTTACGACCCAGACGCTACAACTGATAACGACGCTGAACGCAGAATCCTTCCCTGTACCGAAGCGCTATTAGACACTCCTGATATTGAAGCAGCACCATTACTGTATGGATTGTGGATGTACGACCCACTGACCAATACCCAAAACGTAATAGCCCCACCTGAAGAAGGCTTCGCCTATACCGAAGTGGTGTCGATGGAGCAAAGTGACTTCCCTGACGACTTTTCGGTTAGCGAGAACGCGGCTAGCGGAAGCTATGATTATGACCTTGCTGACCAAGGTTTAGGCCGTATTCACATTCGAAGTGTTTATGATTTTGCCGGTGAAGATGCCACTCCCTTGGGCATAAGCAGTATGAGCAATCCAACGATAACATCAGCAGAAGACCGCCCTATTCGGTTTGTTCGTGTAGTGAAAAGCGTCTCTATTCCCGATGACGATATTATTGAAGTGGAACGCAGTGACTTTGGTCCAAACCAAAATTTACTGATGCGTGAAATATTAGGCTATGCCATGGTGGAGCCCGATGGCTCATTGATGCTTGATTTGCCCGCCAATGTGCCCCTTTCATTTAGCTTTTTAGATGAAGCAGGCATGCGGGTTACCGCTCGCCATGATAACTGGGTACAACTAGTGCCAGGTGAAGTGAAAACCTGTAATGGCTGTCATTCTAGCGACAGTGAATTACCTCATGGCAGGCTTGATGCGGAATACCCATCCATTAATTTAGGCGCACCATCAACTGGCACTGCACATCCGGGCGCAAACCCTGCTTTATTCGCCGACTTAGGTGAAACCATGGCAGAAACCAAAGGAAGGGTGAACGGGGTTGCCTACCCAAGTGCTGATATCGAGTTTGAAGATGAGTGGAGTGATCCTGAGTTAAGCACAGTGTCAGCATCATTTTCCTACGCGTATGGCGACATGACAACACCCATTCCTATATCGCAGAGCTGTGCGCAAAACTGGACGAGTTTATGCCGTATAGCCATTAATTACCCCGACCATATTCAGCCACTTTTCGAACTATCAAGGGTGACGGTAGATGAACAGGATGCAACGGAAATCGACCATACATGCATTAGCTGTCATGCCCCTGCAGATGAGGACGGCTTGGTACAAATCCCCGCCGCTCAGTTAGATTTAAGCAACCAAGTATCACTGGATAACAATCAGCAATTGACCGGTTTTCGTGAATTGCTTTTTAACGATGCCGAAGTTGAAATAGTAGAAGGTGTACTACTAGATAAATTGGTACAGGCCTTTGATGGCAACGGCGACCCCATCTATGAAACCGACGAAGATGGCGAACTCATTCTAGATGCAGAAGGTAACCCTATTCCTGTGTTAGTCACGATTAATGTGGCAGCATCAGCCCGGGCAGGAAGTGCTGCAACAAGCACCACATTCTTTACCCAATTTAGCACCGGCTCACATGCCAATTGGCTAAGTGATGCTGAGCTTCGGTTGATTGCCGAATGGCTAGATGTAGGGGCACAATATTACAACAATCCGTTCGATACGCCGCAGGACTAAAAGATGAATAAAATAATGTCCTTAATTGGCTTTCTTTGCGTGGCTTTAGCCTGTTCATTTTCCCTAGATGCCCGTTCTGATGACGTGGTAGTAAAAGTAGTAGAGCAATACGCCGATATGCATACAGGCCCTGCTTCAGAGTTTCCGGTTTTTCACGTTATCGAAAAAGGTGAAACGATTACGGTGCTTAAGTCACATACGAACTGGTACCGAGTACGAACCGGTGATGATAAATATGGCTGGATTGCGAAAAAGTCCCTTGCTGCAACATTGGGTCTTGATGATTCCCCTATTCAGTTAAATGAGAGTAACTTTGAAAGTTACGTCAACCGCACCTGGGAGTTTGGGTTACACGCAGGCATGCTTGACGATGTTACCGCAATGACAGTTAGCGGTGCATGGGTACTCACTGACAACATAGCGATTGAAGCAAGCGTAGGCCAGGCGTTGGGTAATTTTTCAGACAACCGTTTTTGGTTAGTCAGGTTTCAACACTACACCTTTCCAGAGTGGAAACTCTCGCCCTACTTTACCCTTGGGGCAGGACAAATTCGAACAGAACCCAGTGCCACGCTTGTACAGAGCGGCGCTGAATCAAGAACTAACGACTTACTTGAAGTGGGTGCGGGTGCGCGTTACTACCTAACCAAAAACTTTGTGGTAAGAGCAGAATATAAACGACTAACGGCGTTGACCGAGCGTGACGAATTAGAGGAGTTAAATATATGGACTTTAGGCCTTTCAGTTTTCTTTTAATTGGTGTGGCAGCACTTATTGAAAGTGCTGGTGCTTATGCACAACAAACGCCGCTTATCGAACCTGATTTAGATCGTCGCGAAATTCGCGAAGCTGATATTGATAACGAAAATTTTGAAATAGGTGTTTTTGCCGGCCAAGTCAGTATTGAAGACTTTTCATCATCTTCAATAGTGGGCGTTACTTTAGGCTATCACATTACTGAAAACATCTTTGCTGAAGCGAGTTACGCTCAGGCAGATGCCGGTGAAACCAGCTTTGAAATTTTATCAGGTGGCGCACCATTTCTCACTGAAGACGAGCGCGAGTATCGCTACTACGACCTATCTGTAGGTTACAACTTCAATGGTGAGTTATTTGTAACAGATAGCATTGTTTACAACACCGACTTTTTTGTCACGCTAGGCGGAGGCAATACAGATTTTGGTGGTGAAAGCCAATTCACATTAAGTCTTGGCGCGGGCTACCGCGTACTGATTACCGATTTTTTCGCCGTTCGTTTAGATATGCGAGACCGCATTTTTAATAGTGAGCTAATTGGCGAAGAAAAAGACACCCATAACCTACAGTACACCCTTGGTGCTACTTACTTTTTCTGAGTAATACCTTATGAAAGCTAAAATACTAGATCCATTTACAAGCCTTGCCGCTAGCGTAACTGTGTTGCTTTGCGTGGCACTTTTGCTATGTACAGAGGCCAATGCCGCAACGAAAAATGCCCCTGCCCCCGACTTTACGTTAAAGGGCAAAGATGAAGCGAACCATCGACTTAGTGAAGAAGTAGGGAACATTGTCATCGTTAACTTTTGGGCATCGTGGTGCGGCCCTTGTAGAGAAGAATTACCGACGTTCGAATCCCTATATGAAGAATATGCCGATTTAGGGGTCACCATATTAGGCGTGAATGTTGATGACGACCCT
Source organism: Alteromonas sp. 1_MG-2023 (assembly GCF_030547075.1). Classification (GTDB taxonomy): domain Bacteria; phylum Pseudomonadota; class Gammaproteobacteria; order Enterobacterales; family Alteromonadaceae; genus Alteromonas. Next base: position 167,111 of record NZ_JAUOQH010000001.1, read on the forward strand.
GAGAAAGCGAACGTTTTGCTTAAGGATATCAGTGTCTCCTTCCCCGTTTTGTACGATACCAGCGGCGATGTCAGCAAGCTCTATGACGTGTCGGCAATGCCCACCACTGTGATGATTGACCGTGATGGAAACACGCGATTAATACACAAAGGGTATAAGTCGGGCGATGAAGTACGCTACGAAAAAGCGCTTAAATTGTTACTAAGGGAATAATAATGAAAAAGCGAATGCTGTTAAGCGCTGTACTGCTAACGAGTGTTGTTACCGCCACAGGCTGCGTAAGTACGATGGATGAACTCACCAACATAGAACCTTGGGTTAAGCCTTATGAACGCAGTAATTTAGCCGACCCTATTATGAGTGTAAATCGCAATCCTGTTGCCATGGCTTACATGAGACATGTTTTTGAAGCCCGCGAAGCAGCAAGAGGCGCCGATGGTGGTGCTGGAGGTGGTTGTGGTTGCAACTAGGTTTTGGATAGCGGCTGCGGCTGTGTGGTTTAGTTGCAATGCAACAGCCGCAGTACTGCCACAAGACCGTTCTGATGTGATGTACCACAGCTACTCTGGCGACGGTGTCACCATTGATGGCCCCTCAGTTATGCTGCGCAAGAAAGTAGGTAACAAAGTATCGTTTTCAGCGAACTACTACGTGGATGCCATATCAGGAGCTTCAATTGATGTGCGAGCCCAAGCTAGTAAATATCAAGAAGAAAGAACAGAAACCACCGTTGGCGCTGACTTTATTCACAACAAAACGTTAATGAACGTGAGTTACACCAACTCAAGTGAAAATGATTTTGAAGCAAATTCTTATCACCTAAGTTTTAGCCAAGACTTTTTTGGCGATCTGAGCACGTTAGCCCTTAGTTACTCCCGCGGTAACGATGAGATACGTCGGGTGGGCGACGAGAGCTTTCTAGAAGAAGCCACAAGACAAAAACTTGGATTGGGGCTAAGCCAAGTTGTATCGAAGAATATGATTATCGGTTTTAACGCTGAAAATATCTCTGATGATGGCTACTTAAACAACCCCTACCGCACCGTTCGCTATCTTGACGCAGATAGTGCAAGAGGGTTTTCCTTTACAACTGAGGTGTACCCGAATACCCGAGTGAGCAATGCGTTTTCTATCAATGCAAATTACTACCTACCCTATCGAGCAAGCATATATGGCGATATGCGGTACTACTCAGATACATGGGGCGTAAAAGCGACCAATGCCAAATTAGGTTATATCCACACCATTGGAAAAGCATGGATCCTTGATGCCCATGTTCGCTTTTACCAACAAGACAAAGCTAATTTTTACCAAGACCTTTTTAATCGCGCAGATGAATTTACCTTCATGGCTCGAGACAAAGAACTCTCTACCTATTCCAGTTTTTCAGGTGGGATAGCGGCAACTTATGAATGGCAGTTTTCATCAAATGCATTGGTCGAAAAAAGTACATTCAACATAGAATACGATTACATGCACTTCGACTATGATGATTTTCGCGATGCCACGACAGGCGAAACAGTAGGTGAGGAAGCCTTATTTGGCTTCTCGGCCAACGTTATTCGCGCTTATGTTTCTATATGGTACTAGGAAAATAATAATGAAAATTTACCATTTAGTGAAAGAACCTAATAACTGGTTACTTAAGAAGCTTTGGGGCAATGAAGTGTTGTCTATATTTGGATATGCATTTCTCGCTTTCAGCTTAACCTTTTCGTTTACGGTAAACGCTGAAGAACCGACTGATGCGCCTATTTCTGCACAAATAGAAGATCTTAAAAAAGCCCTTATTGCGTTAAACCGAGACCTTTTTATACTAGAAGAGGATTTGCTCTTTCCTTCTAGTACACAGGTAGCAGTGTACCTTTCTTTAGATGTGGGTACTTACTTTGCGTTAGATGCTGTTGAGTTGGTTATTGATGATGAGATGGCCACCAATTACTTATATACAGAACGCCAACTTCATGCCCTCAAACGAGGTGGTGTGCAACGGGTATATATGGGTAACTTGAACCAAGGTGAACATGAACTTACCGCGTTTTTCACCGGTATAGGGCCAGAAAAAAGACCTTATAAGCGCGCCGTATCTATCGCTTTTGAAAAAGACGAAGATGCACAAGCCATTGAATTAAAAATAACAGATTCGACGGCTAAACATCAGCCAGAATTTACCGCCACTGTGCTTTAGGGCTTGATGTGATGATTGCAAATCGGTCGTGGTGGCTTCTGGCTGCGCTTTTAGGAATAACGTCAACGTGTGTGTCTTCTGAAGATGACATGCAAGCCGCTGATGATAAGCGCAATACAGACGCCGAATACCACACCCAAAACCTACACAAGATGCACTTTGGTGAAGTGGTCTACTCTCTTTATGTTGATGAACCTTTAACCGTTTTGGGGCGGATGGCAGTAGCAGAACAAAAAGGGGTTAGCGATACCCACGGCCAAACAATGTCTTTAATGAAAGGTGGCGTGCAACTTGGCTACGGCATGCCTCAATCAGCGCAGCATAATCTTTCTTCACAAGCCCAATCACTAGAACTGAGTAACAGGCCGCTCGCGTGGTACTGGCTTGCTCGCCTGAACTTTTCTCATCAGCGTTACCAACAAGGAATTGAAGCATACGATGCGTTAGAAGCCTCGTTAGCCTCAGCCGATATTGATGTAGATGAGTTGCTTACACCAGCGCAGTGGTACGAATTGAATTATGAGGCGGCGCAAGGGGCAATGTCTCTTGACCATACTAACAACACTGATATATCACGATACCTACACCCTATTCCCAAAGGGCACATTACTCGCCATTATTTAAGATACAACCGCGCCGTTGAAGCTTATCAGCAAGGTAATACCCTAGAAGCGAATCATATTCTAGCGGCTCTTGAAAGTGACTTAACACAGAGTGCAACTAGCTCAATAAATGATAGCGGTTGGCTGTCTTGGCTTAGTTGGTGGCAAGACCGCGTAGATACCACGATTAAAAATAGTGAAATACAAGCATTACTCAACCAAGTGCTGCTATCAAATGGTCAGGTCTTACTGGATTTAGGGCAAAAAGAAGCTGCATTATTCGCGTTTGATCGTATCAATACCCAATCCTTAGCACGCCAAAATACACTAAACAAATCACCGGATAACCCTTACGGTGACAACGGTCAGAATTTACTGCGAGACGAAGCGCTTTTACACTATGGCTGGGGGCTGGCACAAACTGAAAACTTACCGTTAGCACTGGGCGTGTGGGACTTTTTGTCAAAACAACACACCAACCTTTTCACCTTACAGGCCACTCACGCGCTGGCCTATGGTTATGCGCAACAAGGTGGCGAAGTTCAAGCCTACGATACACTTCAGCTACTGACCAATAAGCTTGAAGGCGCTATTGGTGAGCTAGACAACCTAACCCATCAAGTAACAGAACCGGGGTATTGGCAAGCCGTTTCGTTGGGTGCCAATGAACTAAGCGGTGAACTAAGCAGCGAACGCGACGAGCAAATTAGCGAACGCGATAAACAGTCCAGCGATCGGGAAGAAGAAAACAGTACACACGGGAATAAAAGTACCGATAAAGCACATTGGGAAGCGCTATGGCCAGCATCACAGCAGGATTTGCTGGCAGAGATAATAGCTGATAATAGCAGTTCTCTAGGCCAACAAGATAAGTTGTCGAGTTTAGTTTCACTGTATGGCGTTGCACAAACACTTGGTGAACAATTATCTGACGTTACCATTTATGAAAATCTACTAGATGAGCGAGACAGCACCCATGCTAACCGCGTTCAAAATGTTCAACCCGCTGAGTTGGCGCAAAAGCTAGAAACATTGCAGCAGGTATATTCCGATTTGCAATCAAACATCGATAAAGCTGAAACCACCGCTGAGCAAAGCGACGATGAATGGCTATCTGTATTGCTTACTTTCGCTACCGCTGATCAAAAAGCCTGGTATGAGAGAATAGCGCGAGCTCAAGCAAATCTTTCGATGTTGGCAGGTAAACGTACCATGCGCCCTAGTTATCAAGCACGCCTGCATCGCGCTAAAGGCACGCTTATATGGCAACTTGCTGAGCAATTTCAACGAGAGCACTGGCAAAGTAAGAAAGACCTTGGCAACGTACATAAGAAGCTAATTGAAGCAGGCCTTTCTCAACAACGCTTAGACTCACTGCTAAACGCACCTAGCGTGACAACCTTACAACGCAACGAATTAGCCTCTATACAAGGCCGGATCAAACATCATTTACACACCACCAATACGTTAATAACAACGATAGAAGCTGCACTAACAGAAAAGTCGCTTTTTGCTATTGCTCAACGAAAAGCTTATTTATCACAACAACACGCGCAAAGCAGGCTGGCCATGTTGCAGTTACGGGATTTTAACTTAAATTCGTCGCCATCAACGCCAGCAGATAAAACGAGTAAGGTTGAAAATACAACCAAGGCAGCCCAGGGAGCGCAAAATGAAGGGTGATCAGGCGCTAGTGTTTAAAAGAGCTGTGACAAAACGAGCTGTATTAAAAAGCCCAGTTTTAAAACTAGCATCGTTAAAAGCAATGCGACTACCGAGAAAAGCGTGGCTAAGTATCTTATTGCTTAGCTTATGCGGATGCTCGTTTAGCTTTCAAGAACAAGAAAAAGCAGTGAATAGCGACAGCGAAAGTTCGCTGTTATCACAATTAAACATTGCCCCTATCGAGGTTGAAAAAACGAAACTGGAGCCTGTGGGGCTAAGTGAAATTCGCGATGGCTATGCGCAGGTGGTTGGAAAACTAGACAACGAACAACTTGCACGCCAACTAGACTTAAGGCTTGCCGATGTGGAAATGCTGCTAGCTGAAGAAAAGCAAACCCAGATCCCACTGTCACCCGACCAATCTATTTACCAAGACGCTATCACCGCTTATCAGAATGTATTGATAAATTACCCAAATGACGAGACAAAAGAAGCGGTACTTTATCAACTTTCTCGTGCGTATGATTTAGATGCTCAGCCTGAAAAAAGTGTCGCCGTATTACAAGAGTTACTCGCACAATTTCCGTCATCTGAACATGCAGCAGAAGCATGGTTTAGGATGGGTGAAGCCTCGTACAGTGAAGGAAATTACCGTGCGGCATCACAAGTCTACGATAAAGTCATTCAAATTGGTGGGCACAATGCGTTTTATACTATGTCTGCGTATATGCAAGGTTGGGCGTACTACAACCTAGAAGACTATGACGCAGCCTTAGTTTCTTTTGACAACATGCTATCAGCGAGCTTTTCGGATATCGCAGACGAGCAACTTCCCACCTTAGATGCATTGTCGCGGGGCCAGCAAAGGTTGGTAAAAGACAGCCTGCGGCTCATGAGTGTGTTATTTTCGCTTAAAGGAAATGGGAAAGCGGTTGTGGCCTTCTTTTCCAATAAACAAAATGCTAATAGTCACGATGCCAGTAGACCGACAGCAGCTTATCAACACTTAGTGTTTAACGAATTGGCGCAGCAGCACTTAGACAATGACAGGTATATTGATGCCAGCGAAGCTTACCTAGCCTTTGCCAATGCCTACCCTGCTCACAGTGAAGCCGTTGAATTTTATGTGCGACACATTGATGCGTTTATATTAGGTGACTTTCCCAGTGAAGTGCTAGCAGCGAAAGCCGGCTTTATTGAAATGTTCGGGAAAGGTCGGGGGTTATTTGAATCGCTCACTGTTTCGTCACAAGACAGCGCGAAGCCTTATCTACACACTTACTTACGAGAGCTTGCGCAAGCACAGCACAGTTTTGCCCAGCAGTTGAGCTCTCCAGAGCGCCGCCATACCTTGCCTGAAACAATTCAACGCTTAGATGACCAAAGCTTGAAGGCCCAAACCCAAGCCGCCTATGCCAAAGCAGCAGGTTATTACACTGACTTTATAGATACCTTTCCAGAAGATGCATTACGCCCACAAATAGAGTTTAATTTGGCGGAAAGCTACTTCGAATCTAAGCAGTTCGCTAAAGCCATCTTTCATTATGAACGCTTTGCTTACACCTTTACCCAACATGAAAAAGCGAGCGACGGGGCCTATGCCGCACTGCTGGCGTACGACAACTTAATAGATCAACATAATTCAACCGACAGTGCATTCCAAGCCAGTTGGCTCGAAAAGCAACGCAGCAGTAGAGTGCAATTTATTCGCGTGTTTGATTACGACGCTAGGGCTATAACCGTTGTGCAAACACTGATGCAGTCTCACTTCGACTTGGCTAGACTAGGCGCAATGAAGCAGGGCGCTAGCAAACAAGGGGCTGCGGAACTAAGTACATCGAACACTACTGAGTTCGAAAGCGCGCTCAAGTATAGTCGATGGTTGCTTTCACCTCCTAAAAGTCAAACTACGCCGGTAAGTGACGCAATACAAACCTCAGCTCAGTTAGTAGAAGCCCATGCTCTATTCGGTTTAGCCCGTTTCGCCTTAGCCGAAAGCGCCTACGCTAAAATTTTATCTGACCTGCCACCACAAGATAATAACGTTAAAAGCATCACCCGAAATTATGCGGTTAGCATGTACAAACAGGCTGATACCGCCGTTGCAAAGGGCGACTATGCGCTGGCTTTAACCCACTTACAGCGAATTATTGCCAATACCCCAAACACCGATGTGCGAATAAACGCTCAGTATGATGCCGCAACGTACCTGATTGCCGAGGCGCGTCTTGAGGAAGCCCAGTTGTTACTTGAAGACTTTGCTAGGCGCTTCCCGAATCACGAATTGGCAAAAACCATAGAAGATAATCGATTATACGTTTATGAAGAGTCTGAAAAGTGGCAAGAGGCTGCTGAAATACTGTATGCCAAGTGGTCGCGAGACAAGCAAAGTGAAACAGGACGAACTGCACTTTATCAGGCCGCCGAGTACTATGAAAAAGCAGGGAATAGAGCTAAGTCATTACCGGCCTATCGTGCTTATGCTCACGCCTACCCCGCACCATTTACTTTGGCAATGGAAGCGCGATTCACTATGAGCCTATTTTATCTGGAAAGTGGTGAAGAAGGTAAGCGCCGTTTCTGGTTGAACAAATTGATAAAAGCCCACGATGCTTCAGTGAGTGAAAGCGCCAGAAATACGGACGAAAATACGGAAGAAGAAACTAGGGTACGCTCAAAAACCTTGGCCGCGATGGCAGCTATGGTATTTGCTGACGACGCAAAATATGTTTTTGACAATATTAAGCTCACCCAACCTCTCAAGCAGAGCTTGTCAAAGAAACGCACTGCGCTAACCAAAGCGGTTAATGCCCACAACAAGGTATTGTCTTATGGGGTAAGGGAATACGTCACCGTAGCGAGCCACCAACTTGGCACTTTGTATCGCACCCTAGCCCAAGATTTAATGGCGTCTGAACGCCCTTCCCAACTTAATGCACTAGAGCTAGAGCAATATGACTTGCTGTTAGAAGAGCAAGCCTATCCATTTGAGGAACAGGCTATTCAAGTATATGAAATAAACGCCCAACGAAGTTGGGACGGGCTTTACGATAAGTGGGTGAAAGCAAGCTTTACAGAGTTATCTGAATTACTGCCTAGTCGCTATCGTAAAGTTGAAAAACTTGAGGAGGTAAGTGTTGAACACTACTAGCCCCAATTCACATGTGAAATTTTTCTTGCTGATGGTATTAGCGCCATTATGGCTAGCAGGCTGCAGTAGTATGTCACTGCCTTTTGCTCAAAAAGACAGCCAGACTGAGGCCATTCCAGACGATACATCACGCACTACTTCAGGCGCTCTAACTAATAAGGAACCTAATAAGGGGCCTGATGAGATACCTAATGAGAGCCCTGATGAGAAACCATTAATAGAAAGCGTCGATAAAGCAACAGCCCTAAAGTTAAGGCAGTCTCCTAACCGTTATTTATCTACACGGGGTGTTTTATCAAAAAATCAGGATTTGGCTTTCCAACATGCGGTCGCGCAATTCCATCACGGAAATCTCGTTGAAGCTACTACCCTGCTACAACCTCTACTACATTCGCCTGATGCGCCATCCTTTTTGTATGTATTAATGGGTGACATCGCCATGCGCGCGAATGATAAACAAGCAGCGGTAGCGAATTATGAAAACGCCCTTAAACAGAATCAATACAACTATTTCGCGTTAAACCGCATGGGCATGCAGGCCCGTGAAAACGGTCATTTTGAAAATGCCGAAGCGTATTACCTTAGCGCATTAGAAGCTTGGCCTGGCAATGAAGCGGCCTATTACAATTTAGGTATTTTGTACGACCTGTATGTAGGTGATAAGGCAAAGGCGTTGAGCCAATATGAAACCTATTTTGCGCTAGTTAGTAACCCTAAGTCAGGTGACGTGGATAAAAAGCAAGCGAGACAAATTCAGCGTTGGATAGCCGACCTAGGTCGCCAACTCGTCAGTGCGAACAAGGAAAACCATAATGACTAAATCTTCGTTTCGTATTCTATTGTCGCTTCAAAGTGCTTGTTTGAGCTTATTATTTATTTGCTCACCAAGCGCGGCACAGCAAGAAGAGACTTCACCTGACGAACCATTGCGCCTAGAAGCAACTATTCGTGGTGATAAAGAGCAGCCCAGAGTCATAAGTATCGTTCCGTGGCAGCTACCTATTCATCGCGAAATAGAAGGTACTTTGTCGTGGGAACCTTCAAACAAAGAATTAGAACCTTTAAACAGAAAGCAGTTTTTACGCAAAGTCGCGTTGTCAAAACAGTTCAGCGCGACGGGCCCTTTCGCTAATCCCCCTGTGAGCGAAGATAATCATTAGGTATTAATTCCATCATAGATGTGGTCATACAGATAACCTATTCACGCACACAATAAGTTATAACAATGTTTAACGTGGCGTTTAGGTACTCGTTGTAAATTTTAAAGAGGAAATATCATGCAAGCCTTTGAAGTAATCGTTCGCTTTTTTCAAGAAGGTGGCCCTTTTATGTTCCCTATTGCGATAGTGTTAGCAATGGGTATTGCCATCGCCCTAGAGCGGTACTTTTTCTTAAGCTCGGCGAAGCGCACTAATAAGCGCGCCTTTACAGAACTAGAGCCTTTGTTGAGCAATCAACAATACGATCAAGTTCGTCGCTTAGGTGAGCAAGGCACAGCCCCTATTAGCCGTGTGATAGGCGCAGGTATTGCTCGACTGCAAATTAGCCCTCGTCGTGAAGATATTGAGTACGCGATGGAAGAAGGGTTGATGGAAACCATTCCTCGTTTAGAAAAGCGCACACCCTACCTAGGCACCTTAGCTAACATTTCAACACTGTTGGGCTTGCTAGGTACGATTATTGGCTTGATTGCAGCGTTTTCGGCAGTCGCTAACGCAGATCCATCAGAAAAAGCCAGCTTGTTATCGCAAAGTATTTCAATAGCGATGAACACCACAGCATTTGGATTGATTGCCGCCATACCTTTATTAGGTTTTCACTCTTTACTGCAATCAAAAACCACAGAGATTGTAGATAGCATGGAGATGGCTGGCGTGAAATGCTTGAATGCTTTGATGGCGAAAAACGCCGTATCATCACATAGTCGCGGTTCTGACGAGTAGATAACCATGTTAGGCAAACGAACCCGTCAAAGAAAACCTGATGCGGAATTAGATATCACGTCATTTCTCAATCTTATGATTGTGTTGGTACCCGTGCTATTAATGATGATGGTGTTCTCTAGGATAACCGTTGTAGAGCTTAAGCTGCCTGGGCTAGAAGCTCTGGGCGACGGGGCCAATATAGAAAACCAACAAATAGAGCTCGTAGTTACCTCTAAGGGCAGTGCTATCTATTTTCCCGCAGGGTATCTTGTGCAACAAATTCCTGCTTTGCAGCAAACCGATAGCGCGGCAAAAATGCAAGATTGGGACAATATTCAATTTGTTTTAAAGCAGTTGAAACAAACCTTATTGACTAAAGGCACGCAAAAAGACGATATTTCGCTGATGATTGGCGACGATGTCGATTACCAAACTATCGTCACCTTGCTTGAGCGCACGCGTTCATACAAAGATGTGGTAGCAGCATCCGTGGTAGATGCCGCCCTATTCCCCGATGTTACTTTCGCTGAGATGCCAGAAGATATGTCACATATAGTCTGGAAAACTGACGTATTATCCACCGAAGGTAGCAGTGCAGAGGGCGCGTTATGAGGCAATCAGTTCACGCAAAACGTATGGCACGCAACCACAAGCGACAAGGTCAGCAAGCTAAGCTCAGCTTAGTATCACTTATGGATATCTTTACAATTTTAGTCTTCTTCTTGATGCTAAATGCGTCTGATGTTCAGGTACTTGATAACCATAAGTCGGTAACGCTACCTGAAGCGCAGTCTGATACTCCAGCAAGGGAAACCCTGCTTATATTGGTGAATAACAGCGACATTGTGCTTCAAGGGCAGAAGCTAGCCGATGTACCCACAGTGTTAAGCAGTGGGCAAGATACCATCGATGCGTTATCTAAAGAGTTGCAATACCGCGCCACTAAAGCAGCAAAGGAAGGGGTAATTGAAGGCACTGTCAGTGAGCAAGAAGCAAATGACGTCAATAGCGCCGGTACAATAAGTAAAGCAATTACGATTATGGGTGATCAGTCAGTGCCCTATGCTTTATTGAAAAAAATTATGTATACCTGCGCTGAAGCTGGCTATACCGATGTCTCTCTCGCTGTAGAGCAAATCGTCAGTAATGAGGTAGTGCAATGAGCAGCGTTTATTTTCAAACTCAGTTACCTTGGTCTTCAAGCGAACAAGAAAATAAGCGCTTCACAAAAATTACCTATGGCTGTCTTGCCATAGCGTTAATGGTAGCGCTGCTGGTTCAGTGGGTCCAGGTCCCGCAGCAAACTCGTGAAGAAAAAGAATCCATTCCGCCTCAACTCGCTCGCATCTTAAAAGCCAAGCCGCTGCCACCGCCTCCCGTGGTGAAGCCGACGCCTAAAGTAGAGCCAATTGTGGAAGAGAAAAAACCGGTACCTAAAAAGCCTGATGAACCGGTTAAACCCCTGCCGAAGCAAGTGCCAGAACCGGTACCTGTACCGAAACAAATCACAAAAGAAGAAAAGGTAGCGCAAGCGAGGGAAAACGCTAAACAAACTGGGCTACTAGCGTTCTCGGACGACTTAGCCAGCATGCGAAATGATATAAACCTAGCAAATGTCGCTAATACCGAGACGATTGAAGGCGCTGGGCAGCAAGAACAGACTAGCCGAAAGCGCATTGGCCAAGAGACACTCACCGCATCAAGCGGCAGCCTGAAGAACGCGAATATTAGCCAAAATATTGGTGCAAGAGGCGAATTAGAAGGCCGCAGAAACACCGAATTCAATGCCCCTGAAGAAGGTGTAGCATCACTAGCCGCTAAGCGTATAGAAGTTGAATCGCAAGTACTTGGAGATAGAGATCTCGAATCTATCCGAAAAGTCCTAGATGCAAATAAAGGGGCAGTTTATGCACTTTATAGAAGAGCGCTTCGCCAAAACCCTGACTTAGAAGGCAAGGTGACGGTAAATTTAACCATAGAGCCGAATGGTAGCTTGTCAGCGGTTGCTTTAGTCAGCAGCGAACTTGAAAATGTTGAATTAGAGAAAAAGCTACTGGCTCGTATCCGGATGATTAACTTTAATCAAGCGAATGTGCAGCAAACCCAATTAGAATATGCGTTTAATTTCTTACCCTTCTAAGCGTCCTAGGCGTGCTATCTACTCACCTGTAACGTGAAACAGTAAGGCGTACTCTTTAATTACAAGAGTGCGCTTTATTTTGCACACAAGGCTTCGTCCTTACCCCACTGTGTTTAAGAATAATAAACGTATAACGCCAATCTGCTTAAGACATGCCACTAACGGCGTTAAGATTTACAAGTACAGCGCAAAGTAACTCAATATCGAAATAAATTTGTCATACTCGTCTTCCCAGCTTCTGTTACAATTGAGCGCACACATGTACGCCCAAAGACGTACACTGTATAAAACAGCGGTTAACAATAAGCTATTTAAAAACAAACGCTAAGTTAAAGCGGAGGTGAAGAGAAGAATGACAAGCATAACGGCAAAAGCCTATTCTGTATTAGAAGAGTGGCTCAATAGTATTAGTCATGGTGTTGGCTGTATTGCGGCTATTGTAGGTATGGTTTTTTTGCTTTATCGCGCAGATGATCTTCTTACTATCACAGCCTCCGCCGTTTATGGTGCTTCGCTTATTCTGATGTTTCTAAGTTCAACCCTTTATCACGCCACTTCCCACCAGCGCGCTAAGGGGTGGCTAAAGCTATTTGACCACAGCGCCATTTATTTATTGATAGCAGGTACTTACACGCCTTTATTACTAGTATCGATTGGCGGTGTACTTGGGATTACCATGACCGCGGTAGTATGGACATTAGCGTTAGCTGGCGTCGCCTTTAAGTTAATTGCGCAGCACCGCTTCCCTAAGGTATCGGTAATGACCTATTTGCTCATGGGCTGGATTGCCATAGGCCTTATTTACCCCTTATACGTAGCATTACCTGGTGCAGGGCTATGGCTATTGGTCGCGGGTGGCTTATGCTTCACCTTTGGGGTGTGCTTTTATGTAGCGAAAAAGGTAAAATACACCCATGCTATTTGGCATGTATTCGTTTTAGGCGGGTGCAGCTGCCATTACTTCTCAATTTATTATTATGTGGTATGAATAAAAACGAATCAGCACAAACATCTAGGGGCTCAAACGACCAAACCTCTCTTGCATGGTTTTCGCTAAGTGCGGGAAAGATATGTCTGGGTCAAAAGCCTACTTCAGATACCTATACAAGATTGAAAGGTTTTGGCGTTACCCATCTTGCTACGGTACAAACCGGTGAGGAAGATGCCCCTATCATTCGCGATGGCGCTAAAGCTGCTGGGCTTGAATGGATATGGCTGCCCTTTTTACACCCATCAGCAGAATCTCCTACCGACGATGTTCATTTGCATCAATATCTACACGAGTTGTCGCAAATGCTAATGGAAGGTGCCAGTGTATATTTACATTGCGATGGCTCACAGCACCGCTGTAGCTTGTTGTTTTATGCCCTGTGTCATTATTGCCGCGCGCCTTCAAACAGTGCCTACAGCGCGTTACATAGCTTTGGGGCAAGCTCAGCCAACGGGTTATCCCGTGGTGAGCTACAATGGGCGGCTGAGCTTGGTCATACCGCCCCTTAATATTGGTATTGCGCTAATATTATCTAAGGGTCGGAACGGGAAGCAGAGGTGAAATAATTTCGCCAATGCGACGAAACAGTTGCATGCGCGTGGTACCGGAACGCCACACCAAACCTATCTCTCGAAAGCCTTGTTCTTCGGCAGCGAAACTTTTCAAATGAGTGTGTGCCAAAATAGACTGATTGATAGCTAACTCGGGCAAAAAGGTATACCCCATTTTGCTGTTTGCTAGCTGAACAAGGGTATACAAACTACTGGCGGCAACCGAACTAATTTGGTCACTATGCTGCAGATTACAGGCGCTTACTGCGTGCCCCGTCATACAGTGCTCCTGTTGTAACAAGAAAATGCTCTTCTTCGGTAACGAAGAGATATCCACTGGATCGGGCAATTTATCTGCTATTTCTTCATGGGCCACAAGATGAAATGGGTCATGCCCCAATATCATTTGTTTACACCCTGGCGTCTCCATCGGTAGCGCTAAAATAAGTAAATCTAAGCGCCCGTCTATTAACTGTTGAAGAAGCTTCTCAGTGGTGTCTTCTTGCATTTCCACGTTGATGTCAGGCAAGAATGCGTTAAATGCACCAAGCATGCCTTCGAACAAAAATGGCGCTATGGTAGGAATTACACCTAACTTCAGTGTGCCTCGCTGCCAGTTTCCTGCATTCTGTGCATATTCCACCAATTCACCGGCTTCTTGAAGCAGCAGTTTACTTCGCTCGACAATATCTAACCCCAATGACGTGAAGACAAAAGTCTTGTGCTCTCGCTCAAGAAGCTGGCTACCAAAGTGTTCTTCGAGGTTTTGGATTGCCGTGCTTAACGTCGACTGGCTTACATTACAGCGCTGGGCTGCACGATGAAAATGCTGCTCTTGATACAGGGTAACTAGGTAATGTAAGTGTTTGAGATTAGGCCACTTCATAACAACTCTTTACTGATTAAGAAATTAGGTTTTAATCTAGCACAAAGATTATAAAGACCCAATAAGAATACGGTTATTACCCTTTTGTGAAATACGACTTTGTTATGATGTAAATCACAGTTTTAAGGTAGCAAGCATGTAACTCAACGGGTAGGATGAAACATGAAACATATAGCGCGACATTAGCTAAGGATTTCTATGGACAGTCATTTTACTAATATTTTGTGTGTACTCAGCGATTCCCATCGTCAAGACGATGTGGTGGCTCAGGCCGTTCATATTGCAAAGAGTAATCAAGCTTCACTTACCATCATGCTTACCTTAGAAGCTCTACCGCCTAATGCCAACATGGTGATGGAGTCTTTTGCATATATAGAATCTCATCAGACCATGGAGTCTCAGGCGAAAAGCTGGCTTACCGAACAGCAAGAAGCATGGGCGAAGGATTACCCGCTATCCACCACAGTAAAAATTGGCCATCCCCTCATTGATATTGTGAGCGATGTGCTAAAGCATAATTACGACTTGGTGATTAAGCGAAGTGAAGAAGGCTTTTTAGACCGCCTCTTTGGTGGCTTGGATATACGCCTATTTCGAAAATGCCCTTGCCCTGTATGGGTGTTAAATAAGAACAACCGCAGTCAGTATAAGAACGTAGTGGCTGCTCTTGATTTAAATTATCACTATCCAAAACACGAAATTTCCGTAAGGAAGAAACTTAACTTCGACATATTGCGCCATGCTGCCCGCATCGCCATGCTTGAATTTGCGCAGCTTCATATAGTGCACGTGTTTGACTCTGTGCCTGAAAACATTGTGCGAGACGGTTTCATTAGCGTCGATAACGATACAATGGAAACTGACCTTTCAAAAATTCATGAGGAACGCGAGCAAGCCCTTGAAGCGCTGTTAACTGAATTAGAAAGTGAATTGGCGCCCGATATTATCGAGTTCTTACAACCTCAGAGACATATGGTGCATGGTTACCCACGCCGAGAGATAGCCGCTACCGCAAAGTCGTTAAATACAGACGTCATTGTTATGGGTACAGTAGCTCGTATCGGTGTACCAGGGTTTATTATGGGCGGAACAGCGGAAGAGACTATTGAACAGGTTAATTGCGCTGTGGTAGGCATTAAACCCGATGGCTTCGTTTCCCCTATTAAACCAGATGCTTCTGAATAAAGCGGTGGAGCGTTGACTGGGTATAAATCAACTAAACACTAATCACCTAGGCATACATTAGCTAGGCACAAAAAAACCGCGTTATTCGCGGTTTTTTCTCTATTATTTTCTATTAAAACAATTAAACGCCGAAGGCAGCTTTTAGTGCGAAGAAGAAGATAATTGAAAGAATAGCACCTGCTGGCAGGGTAACAATCCACGACACCACGATATTTCTAACAATACCAAGATTAAGTGCCGAAACGCCTCGAGCCAAACCTACACCTAATACCGCACCTACTAGCGTTTGCGTGGTAGAAATAGGTAAGCCAGTACCTGATGCTATTACAACCGTAGTAGCTGCTGCTAATTCAGCGGCAAAGCCACGACTTGGCGTAAGGTGAGTAATCCCCTGCCCAATTGTTTTAATTACGCGATGACCGAAGATAGCTAAACCAAGTACGATACCTAAACCACCTAGGGGCAAAATCCACCATGCAAGGCTAGCACTGGCATTGATTTCACCGCCAGATGACACAACACTAACAACCGCAGCCAATGGACCAATTGCGTTCGCAACGTCGTTTGAACCATGAGCGAAAGCCATACAACAGGCGGTAACCACCATAAGCAACGCAAATACTTTTTCTACGTTGGCAGCTTGTAAGTCGGCGTCTTCTGAACCACTAAATTTCATACGACCTATAAACCACTTACCAATGATGGCCAAAATAATAGCGATAACCACTGCCAATATATAACCGTTCATGGCGCTCATTTCTAAGCCCACGTGCTTTAGCCCTTTTTTAATGGTAACTAGCGACATAATAAAGCCCGCTAGTGCCATGTAAAAAGGCACGTAACGCTTAGCATTTTCAAACGGAGACTTAGTATCGAATATAAGTTTGTGTGCACTCATAAAAATAAGATAGGCGATAATGCCCGATATAGCAGGCGTAACAATCCAACTACCTACGATACCGCCCACTTTATCCCACGCTACTGCATCCATACTTACGCCGGTCGCAGTAAAGCCAATAATAGCGCCAATAATTGAGTGTGTTGTAGATACAGGCCATCCTAACCACGAGGCGAAAGCCAGCCATATTCCTGCTGCAAATAGAGAGGAAATCATACCTAGAACGAGATATTCGGGAATAGCAGAGAAGTACTCTGGATCAATAATGCCTTTACGAATAGTAGAGGTCACCTCTCCACCCGCTAAATAAGCACCTGCAAACTCAAATATCATGGCAATTACGATTGCCTGTTTTATTGTTAACGCTTTAGAACCAACAGATGTTCCCATTGCATTGGCGACGTCGTTCGCCCCAATACCCCAAGCCATGATAAAGCCGACACCGGCAGCAAGGAGAATAAGAATGAGACCATAACTCTCGAAAAATTCCACGGATAACCGCTCCTGATCTTTACGCGATTTAAGCTAGCTACTGCCACACCACGTTACATACGCTTGTAAGTGATGTAGACAAAAATGATAGTTTGACGACAAAATTATTCTTAGCTCAAGCTTAGATTATTTTTTGCACGAATTATTCTTTGCTGCGGCGCATGATAGCGTAATCATCTGCAGAGCCATAGTGAAAATCTACGAAAAAACAGAAAACGCAACGGAATTAAATTCATACGATGATAATTTGGACAAGTATTGCGGTTTTGTGACAGTTTTTAAGCAACTTTTAGCTTAAATCCTCTAATTTCTGATGAATGTTTTCCAGCGGTGTATGCCTTACATCTGTACCTCTGGTTAAATAAACAACGTATTCACACACGTTTTTGCATCTATCGCCGATTCGCTCTAGCGAGCGCATCGCCCATAAAACATCAAGCCAGTCTTGCATATCTTCAGTGGTCTTTTCCATTTCAGTGGTGGTGTAGGTGAGCAAGCGTTTATATTCGCTGTCTATTCTATTATCTTGCTGATAAACCGCTAACGCAGCACTTTCATCTTGTCGAGCAAACGCATCGAATGTGCCTCGCATCATGGCTGCTACCCGCTCACCAATGAGTAACATGCTACTTTTAATAGTGTCAGAACTTGGCAGTTTATTACGGGTCACCAATTTAGCGATACGTTCTATTTCATCACCCATTCTTTCAATATCGGTGATAGCTTTTGAAATAGTCATAATAAGGCGCAGATCACTGGCGGTAGGATGACGCTTAGCAATAATTCTAATGCACTCTTCGTCTATCTGGATTTCCATCGAATTAATCTTAAGGTCATTCAGCACCACTTTTTCAGCCAAGCCAGGATGATTTAATTTCAAGGCTTTTAGCGTGTCTAATAGTTGCTGCTCCACTTCACCGCCCATGGTTAACACCGAGTTTCTTAAGTTTTCTAACTCAATATTAAAGGTGCCGGAAATGTGAGTATTCAGTGCAACTTGACGCATTATATCGCTCCTATTCGCTACAACTAATTTTGTAGATTAACCGTAGCGGCCGGTAATGTAGTCTTCTGTCTGCTTTTTATCTGGCATGGTGAATAATGAATCGCTATCTGCATATTCAATTAACCGGCCTTGATGGAAAAACGCTGTGTAGTCGGAAACCCGAGAGGCTTGCTGCATATTGTGGGTAACAATCACGATAGTACAACGCTTTTTAAGCACCGCCATCAACTCTTCAATAAATAAGGTCGTAAGTGGATCTAGCGCTGAGGTAGGTTCATCTAACAGTAAAATTTCAGGTTTCAGTGCCAGTGCTCTAGCAATAACAAGGCGCTGTTGCTGCCCACCAGACAAAGCATTAGCCGATTCAAATAACCTGTCTTTCACTTCATCCCACAACGCAGCATCTTTTAATGCGCTCTCTACTGCATCGTCTAAATGCCGACGGGTTTTAACCCCTTGTAGTCGCAGTCCATAACAAACGTTGTCGTAAATACTCATAGGGAACGGATTGGGGCGCTGAAAAACCATACCCACTTGGGTACGTAACCGAGAAACATTTACTTTTTTACTGTTAATGTTTTTGCCACCAATAACAATTTCGCCTTCGTATTTGCAGCCATCGTACAAATCGTTAAGCCTGTTAAAGCAATTCACCAATGTAGATTTACCGCACCCGCTTTGGCCAATTAACGCAGTAATTTTGTTTTTTGGGATGCGCATAGAGATGTCGTTGAGAACGTGCTTATTCCCAAACCATAAATTAAGGTTACGCACATCAATAGCAGTGGTGTCATCTGTGATATCAGCCACATTGAGCGTATTGCGTTCAAACAACTTCAGCATGTAAAAGGTTACCCTTGTAAATAGCGCTTTCTTAACCGCGTTCTTAGTATAACTGCAAGCACATTCAATACAAATACCACCATCAGCAGTAGCAAGCAGGCTGCAAACATCATAGAGGAGTTTTTCGCATCGGTGCTGCTATGAAAGGCACCGTCATAAATGAGTACCCCTAAGTGCATGAATTGGCGCTCAAGATGCAAATAGGGAAACTCGCCATCTATAGGCAGTGTGGGCGCGAATTTCACTGCGCCTACTAGCATCAGAGGCGCTACTTCGCCTGCCGCTCGCGCAATTGCTAATATAACCCCTGTCATAATGCCCGGGGAAGCGATAGGAAGTATTGTTTTAACTATGGTTTCTACTTTCGTGGCACCTAGCGCGTAACTGCCTCGCTTTAAGCCTTCTGGTACCCGTCTTAACCCTTCTTCAGTGGCAACGATAACCACCGGCAAGGTAAGAATAGCCATGGTTAAACTGGCCCAAAATACCCCAGGGGTTCCCATAGTAGGTGCAGGCAGTTTATCGGCAAAGAAAAACGCATCAATATTACCGCCTAGGGTATAAACAAAAAAACCAAGACCGAATACCCCGTAAACAATGGAAGGTACACCTGCCATGTTGCTCACACTTATTCGTATTGCCGTGGTAAATGGCGTATCGGGCGCATACTCACTTAAATAAATTGCCGCCAGCACACCAAAAGGCGTCACAATTATTGTCATTAAAAACACCATCAACACTGTGCCGAACAGTGCTGGGAACACCCCACCAGAGGTATTTGCTTGTTTGGGAGAGTCGGTTAGAAAAGTAGCTACACGATTAAACACAACCTGCCATTTTTCAAAATAACTAAGCTGGCTCACATAATCGATGCTTTTTATTTCTGACACCCGAATACTGTATTCTTGCGCATTAGCGAACGTAATTCTTAATTCGTACTCATCACGCTCTTGTTCAAAATGAATAACGTCATGCTGCCAACGTTCAAATTGCGTTTCTAAGCGCTTTCTTGCCGGTGCATTTCTATTTACCCCTTTACCATCTAACGAGGCTAACGACTCATGAATAGGAGACAAGCGCTCACTGCGGATTTTTTCAATTTGTGAACTTAGTGCTGTTACTCTGCTTTGAATATCTGCAAAGTGTGATAAATCTTGGCGACGACTATCAGGGGTGGTCAAAAATTGTGGCTGCCCTAGTACGAAGCGACCGTCTATGGTTTTTATTTCTGCGCTGTTGTGAGCCAACTCCATATTAATAACATCGGCCTCGGCCAGCTGCATTTGCGCGCCATAAGGGCTTTGGTCATCGGCATAGTGCACCTGATAGATACGCTCAGCTTCATCAGTTATGTATAACTGAGCGAATATTCTATTTTCTTTATTTTCTCTATTTTTTCTATCTTTTATAGATGTCTGAGGTTTTTTATTCCCATTGTCAGCTTCATTCGTATCGCTAGTGTTGTTTATGGCGCCGTACTCACTTCCCACAGCATCTTTATAGGTCACATCGTAAATAGGCTCTGGCCAAAAATAAGCCCCGCCTCGAAACGAAATAAGCACTAAGACACTGACTAGCGCAATCAGAAGTAGACTGGTAAAAAAGGCGGTTAACGAAATCACCAGCGATTGCCGATGAGCAGGGCTAAATAAACTATTCATAATAAGATCTACTGCGTAACCGCTGGCGAGTAAATTCAGCAATCGTATTAACAACAAAGGTAAACACGAACAATATGCCTGCGGTTAAGAAAAGTATTTGGTAATGGGCAGAAGAGACATCTGCTTCGGGTAACTCGATGGCTAAGTTAGCAGTTAACGCCCGTAAGCCTTCGATCAAGCCCCAACTTGATATAGGCGTGTTCCCCGTCACCATCAACACAATCATAGTTTCACCAAAAGCCCGCCCGAACCCCAGCATGATTGCGGCCATTATGCCTGGGAAGGCAACATGCAATACTACGTGTATCAGCGTTTGAAGTCGTGTTGCTCCTAACGCAAAAGAGGCATGTTTTAAATTATCAGGAACGCCGCCAATAGCATCTTCAGCAAGAGAATAAATACTGGGTGAGATAGCCACACCTAATGCTAAGGCCACTACTATAGTGGTTTTACCTATCGGACTGTCAGATTCAGCCGCTAGCAGTTCGAACCCGTCCACGTTGACTATGCTGAAGAACCATTCTGGCGCCCACACCACACTGATATAACCCAAAATAAAAATACCAACTAATGCAAAGCCTAACTCTGCACCGTGGCGAATTTTAGCCGGCAACCTATCCGCCACAGGCCGCTGAACAAAGGCAACACCAATAAGTACAAAAGGAATAACAATAAGAAAGAAAGCGAAGGAAAACAAAAATTGCTCAGCCATAGGCGAGAGCCAAATAGCGGCGATAAAACCAATTAATACACTAGGAATCGCTTCTAGCATTTCAATGGCAGGTTTTAACGCATGGCGAAGGCGGTTCTTGGCAAAAAATGCAGTGTATATTGCGGCCCCTATCGCTACGGGAATAGCAATAAACAAGGCTAACAGCGACGCTTTCATGCTGCCTATAATTAATGGTGTGAGACTAAACTTAGCTTCTTGAAAATCTGTGGCATTGGTGGTTTGCCATACCGTATCTTCAACCACATAACCTTCGTAATGCTGAGGAGCAAAAAGCGAACGCCAAGTCGTAATGCCACTCAAATGATTTGCGGTCCAAATAAAAATAGACGAGCCATTGTAGCCATAAAGTCGATTACCGAACCAAGATATCGATTGCAGAGCTTCGGGTAAGTCAATCTTGGTTACCACCTCGCCGGATACCCGGTTAATAAACATCAAACGTTGTTTATTAGTCAGCGCAGCCACCACGTTAATACTCGCGTGCTCTTTAATATCTACGAGGCGCTCACCGGCATCTAAAGAAAATTGATACGTTTCGGTAAAGCCTAAACTCTTGTCGTCGCGATGGAGTACCCATCGACTTACTTGATTATTGTCGCCCTGTAAGAAAAAGGTTCTGTCTTTTTCTAAGCTTAGTACTGTTATTTCGAGGGTATCGGAGGAATCTGTGTTTTCAGCAGTCGCAAAGGAAGTTAACGGCGTGAGCGCTTTTTCATCCTTTGATAGCTTAGCTAGATATAGCCTTGCGCCTTTTTCTACCAACATCATTTGCGCACCTGGCAACAGATGCATATTATCGATGTTGGTATAAAATTTATCAATCATCTGGGTAGGGTCAAGCTGATTAACCCAGCGTACGAAGACTCCTTCTTTTGTCGTTAACGCAATTGCCGCCCATTTTGACGATAACGCAAGATGCCAAGATTCCGTGTTAGACCAATATTTGTTCGGCAGCGCAAAAGATACGCTAGAGGAATTTAGACTAGAAGAACTTAGGCTTGAAGAAAGTAGATTTTGAGAAATCGCTGAGGACTGATTGAATTGGTTGGCGTTATTTGTATTGGCAATTAATACACTTCGGTACGTAATCGACCTTACCGGCACCACTCGCACTTGCCCACCCGCAGAGATATCTACAATCGCATTTTCGCCCATCAAAGAAGTGGTTGCGAGTTGATGATCACAAGGGCGAATATAGTCGTGAAGCTTAGCAAAACCGTTATCGTTGTAACCATATAGGCTTAGCCGGCATGCTTCACCACGCATAACAAATGGCTGCCCGCCGAGCAGATCGCCCGTATTCACCACATTGCTGTTATCTGGAAGGGTAAGTTGATGCTCTTTTTCGATAGTCGGTACTAACGCTAGCGGTAAAGCCTGACTCACAAGATGAGAAATTAAGATGACCAGCGTCAGCAATACCAAACCACCAAAGGCAGTGACGATATATCGCCCCCACTTATCGTTGCGCTGGCGTTTTTTATTGATGCTATCGCTATTGGAAGTCATTCTTATTTAATAATAATATCAGGTGTAAATTACACTGGTGAGCAGTGTAAGTTTTGTTATGCTAATAGCAAGCGAAAACTTTTAGGCTCTTAGTTGTCCAAAAAGCCTAAAGCAAGCAGCCACACGCACAGTGGAAGGTAAAAGTTACCGACAGCGCTCTCAACTAACGACGCTTATGGTATTACCCTCAAACCACAGTGGCAAACGTATTTCTACAGATTCTGAAATAGGAGTTTCTCATGCAATCGCTCATCATCAGTATTATGGGTAAAGATAAACCTGGTTTGGTAGATGCTTTAGCTAAGTGTATTTATAAACACCAAGGTAATTGGCAGGGTTCTAGCTTTGCCCATATGGCAGGCATGTTTACTGGCTTTGTGGAAGTACACGTTCCGAAAGATGAGAACGAGAAACTTGTTAACGCTCTAAATGCTATTTCCGATTTGTCAGTTCAGTCGGTGGCAGTGAATACTGCGAGCAATACATTAACAAATCAACTTACCGTTGATGTGATGGGCAACGACAAGGCAGGCATAGTGCAAGAGCTAACCTCGGTGCTGAATCAATTTAATCTTAACATCCTCAATTTCTCTTCACGTTGCGAAAGCGCGCCTAATTGGGGAAGTCTAATATTCAAAGCCAATGCGGTTATAGCGGTACCTGAAGATTTTGATGACGATGCACTGCAAGATGCTCTTGAGTCGTTAGCCAATGATCTTGTAGTAGATATTCAGGCTAAACAGTAAGGCCCTAGCGACACAGTAAGGCTTCAACGACCTGTTGGCAGTAAAGGACTACAAATTAACCCTATTATATCTAAGGGTTGTCACAGTAATGTCATTGACTGATGTCAGTCTTTGGCCATTTTTAAAAGCGAAAATACGATAAATTATGGATAACCCAGAATTATATTATCCCAAAGAACTTAGTTGGTTAGCATTTAATGAAAGGGTTTTGCAGGAAGCTGCTGATAAAAACAACCCCGCTGTAGAGCGTATTCGTTTTCTTGGTATTTACTCAAACAATCTGGACGAATTTTATCGTGTTCGTGCTGCTGACGTAAAACGCCAAATCACTATTGCTCAGAACGACGGCAATGAAGAAGAAGCTGAAAAACAAACGGCGTTAATGGCTATTATCCAGCAGAAAGTGGTTCAGCTTTCAGATAAATTCGACCATATCCACAAAGACGTATTAAGAGCGCTCGCACGTTACAACATTCACATTTTGCGAAAGCATGAATTAAATGACTATCAAAAACAGTGGGTGCGCAATTTCTTTGTGAATAAGGTGCTTCGCCATATTGCACCTATTATTATTGATAAAAAGATGGATTTGTTAAGCCGGCTAAATGGTACATCTGTTTATTTGTACGTCGCGCTTCGACGCAAAGACCGCAATACTCGCTATGCGGTTATTCAGGTGCCTACCTCTGACATGTCTCGCTTTATGCTTATTCCGCCGGAAAAAAGCCGGAAGAAAAAGCATATCATTATGCTGGATGACATGATTCAGCTTTGCTTAGAAGACATCTTCCGAGGCTTTGTGAAATTTGACGAGGTCGAGTCGTTTTCATTCAAGATGACCCGAGACGCCGAATACTCTATTAATGACGAGATTGATGAAAGTTATGTAGAGAAAATGTCTGAGAGCATGAAGCAGCGCTTAATTGCCGAGCCTGTTCGGGTTATTTACGATAACGACATGCCTGAAGATATGATGCAGGACTTACGCAAGCGTTTACGTATAACCAAACTCGATACCATGCATGCAGCAGGGCATTATCGTAACTTTAAAGACTTTATTGGCTTTCCCAATGTGGGCCGTGAATATTTAGAGCATGCGCCACTACCTGCTATCGACAGTAATGCCTTCTCTAAATTTAATACTGTATTCGATGCTATTACTGCTCACGATATTTTATTGTATTACCCATATCACCGATTCCTGCATGTGACTGAGTTTGTGCGTCAAGCTGCTTTCGATCCTAGCGTTAAAGTCATTCGCATTAATATTTATCGTGTAGCCAGTAACTCACGTATTATCAATTCACTGATTGATGCAGTAGACAACGGTAAGAAAGTTACCGTTGTCGTTGAACTTCGCGCCCGTTTCGACGAGGAAGCCAACATTGCTTGGTCTAAACGAATGACTGATGCTGGCATTCGGGTTGTATTGGGTGTACCTACTTTAAAAATTCACTCAAAGCTATGCGTGATCACCCGTGAAGAACGTGGTGCTATGATTAATTATGCGCATTTCGGTACGGGTAACTTCAACGAAAAAACCGCAAAAATCTATACGGATTATAGCTTATTTACGCGAAACCAAGAGTTAGCGAATGAAGCAGTAGCCGTGTTCGATTTAATTCAATACCCGTTCCGCCGGTATAAATTCCAGCATTTACAAATTTCACCTTTAAACGCAAGAACCCGTATTCAGTCGCTTATTCGTCAAGAAATTCAGCATTTAAAAGAAGGCCGACCAGCGCAGATCACCTTCAAGATTAATAACCTTGTCGATAATGAATTGATGGATGACTTGTATCGTGCCAGCCAAGCTGGGGTGAAAATTCGCGGCATCGTGCGTGGTATGTGTTCATTAATACCGGGCTTAAAAGGTATTAGCGAAAATATCGAAATTATCTCTATTGTAGATAGGTTCTTAGAACACCCGAGGGTGATGGTATTTGAAGGCGGCGGTGAGAGAAAAGTGTTTATTTCATCTGCTGACTGGATGACCCGTAACATGGATAATCGCATTGAAGTCGGTTGCCCTATATACGATAAAAACCTGCAACAGCGCATTGTCGATATTATGGATATACAATTTCGTGATACGCTGAAAGCGAGAGTGATTGACAAGGAACAAAGCAACAAGTACGTTGCCCGAGGCAATCGTAAAAAATTACGTTCACAAATAGAGATATACGACTATCTTGTGAAAGAAGAAGAAAAAGAAGCAGGAAAATAGAACCCTAAATGACTCAGCATGAAATGACTCAGCATGAATCCGTTTTTGATACTGTTGAAAGCCGTGAGGTTAATAAAGTAGCCGCGTTAGATATTGGCTCGAATAGCTTTCACCTTGTGGTAGCACGTATCGTTGCTGGGTCTGTTCAAATTCTGCATCGCGTTAAGCAAAAAGTGCGATTGGCAGAAGGGTTAGACGACGATAATATTTTGTCTGACGAAGCCATGGAGCGAGGCTTAAAAATGCTCCGTATCGTGGCTGAAAGTCTGCGTGGTTTTGAACCCGACTCGGTTCGCATTGTCGCTACCCACACACTTCGTAAAGCAAAAAATGCACACCACTTTATTAATGCCGCGAAAGATATTCTGCCCTACCCTGTAGAAGTCATTTCAGGGGTGGAAGAAGCCCGTTTGATTTACTCTGGTGTAGCACATACCAACCATGCTGATGGTCAGCAGTTGGTAGTGGATATTGGCGGTGGCTCTACAGAATTTGTCATTGGCGAAGGGTTTAATCCACTTATTTGTAGAAGCTTACAAATGGGCTGTGTGAGCTACACCAAACGCTTCTTTCCAGATGGGGAATTGAAAAACAAATCTTTCGACCTTGCTATTACCGCGGCTGAACAAGAGCTTGAATTTATTCAGGGTAAGTACCGTAAGTTAGGCTGGGTGCAATGTATTGGTACGTCGGGCACTATTCGCTCCTTATTTACCTTGTGCCAACAAGATAAACCGAATGGCCACGATATACCGGTAACGCTTAAAAGCTTACGTAACTTAATGAAGCAATTTATTAGTGCTGGCCATATCGACAAGCTTAGCTACCCTGATTTAACCGAAGACAGACGCGTGGTTATTGCCGGCGGCTTGGCTATTTTAATTGCAGTATTTAAAGCTTTAGAAATAGATACCTTGGTTTATTCCCCTGCGGCCTTGCGTGAAGGCGTGATTTATCAGATGGAAGATGAGCTACATCATGCGGATATTCGCGGCAGAACTGCTAGCAGCTTGGCTACTCGTTATGATGTAGATACCACACAAGCTACGTTAGTGCTCAACACCTCATTAATGCTATTTGGTCATGCCGAAAAGGCATGGAAACTTAAGCATCACGATTTCAAAAGTATGCTGGGTTGGGCGGCGTTGTTGCATGAAGTGGGCATTCAAATTAACTCTCGGGGTGTACAGCGCCACAGTGCCTATATTCTGGCTAACGTAGATATGCCTGGGTTTACGCAAGAACAACAAGAGTTATTAGCTACGCTAGTGCGCTTTCATAGAAAGAAAGTGCGGGCTAACGACCTTCCTAATTTTAACTTGTACGATTTAGCGGCGGTTAAAAAGCTTATCGCCTTGTTGCGCATTGGCGCGTTACTTAACATTAAACGTCAAGAAGGCTTCTTACCTGATTTAGAAATTGATGTAGATAAGGGCGGTCTAAGCCTTACTTTCCCAAAAGATTGGTTAGAAGAAAAGCCCATCCTAGCTGCTGACCTGGTGCGAGAAAGCGCCTATTGGAAGGCGTTAGACTTAACGCTTTCTATTAAATAAGCCCTATTTAAATAGTCCTTATCAAATAATCTGCATAAAATAAGCCGGATCAAGCAAGCCGGTTTGCGAGCAATAAAAAGGGAGCATTAATGCTCCCTTTTTGCGTTTTACGCTTTAGGTTTTATGCTTTAGGTTTTACACCAGCGTGAAATCAATTATTGCTCGTCTTTCTGCTCGGCAGAATATTTCTTAAACCATGCCAATATGTTCTCTACCTTGCCTATCATACGGGATGGTTTTGACGCGATGCCATGAGGTGAACCAGGCACTTTCACTAATACCGTATCTACTTTTTGCAGCTTAAGCGCTTGATAAAACTGCTCAGCTTCAGATGAGGGCGTACGCTTATCTTCTGTACCGGTAATCAACATAGTTGGCGTTGTGACATTTCCCACTAAAGAAAGCGGCGAGCGTTCCCAGTAATGCGCGATATTTTCCCATGGTTTAGCGGGAAACTGGAAAGGTATTTGGTAAAGCCCTGAGTCAGCAGTAAGTACCTTTGAAAGCCAGTTAATAACCGGCTTAGCAACAACAGCGGCTTTAAAGCGGTTAGTTAACCCTATAGCATAAGCTGATGCTATTCCTCCTGCAGAGCCGCCTGTAATAAAGAGCTTCTCAGGGTCTACTAGGCCCTTATCGATAAGGGCATCAACACCAGACATATGATCGGCAAAATCGTACTTAGAACTGTACTTACCTTGCAATAGCAATGCAAAGCGCTCACCGTAACCTGTACTCCCCCGATGATTATCATAAAATACAATATAGCCTTCGGCTGCCATACGTTGTAACTCGGCAGTGAACACAGGGCCGTAGGCCAAGTTTGGGCCACCGTGAATCTCTAGAATAAGCGGATATTTTTTAGTTTCATCGTAATTAGGCGGCAAGATATACCAGCCTTGAATTTCCTCATCATCAATTGATGAGCGATATACAATTTCTTTAACTTCACCAAGTTGCTTATGACCTAACGCATCTTCGTTTAAAAACGTAAGTTGTTGTTCACTACGGGTGGTTACAAACACATCTGCGGGGCGATCGGTACGCCCTTTGGTATAAGCCACTACGTTGTCGGCAGCATGGTACATACCAAACACATAGGGACGCCCTAGGGTAGTGCCCCCTAAGCCTTTGGCAACAGACTTAACTTTGCCAGAAAGCGTAACAACATCGACCTGCGCAAGGCCGCGTACCGATTGCTGGAAGTAGATACTTTTATTGTCTTTCCACTGAAAATTAGACACAGAATTATCAATGTCAGCGGTAAGGTTTTTGTGCTCAGTACCATCTGCATTCATAACGTATAAATAACGGTTTTTATACATCACTTTATCGTCACTACGGCGTGAATACGCCACATACTTTCCATTCGGTGATACTACTGGAGAGGATTCCGTGCCTTTAAAGTCGGTAAGCTGCTCAATATCACCTTGCATATTTACCGTAAAGATATCGGACTCCACCGGCTCATATTCCCAGTTGTCACTGCGATTGGCCGAGAAGTATATTTTTTGCGAATCAGGAGAAAAGCTTAAGCTTCCTTTGTGGTGATAATTACCAGAGGTTAGTTGCCTAGCCGTGCCGCCATCTGTTGAAACCACAAAAATATGTGTATAGGCCGGCTCTAGAATCCCTTTACCGTCAGCTTGATAACGGGCTTTGGTAATATACTCAAATTTAGGTGCCCACTTTGCGCCTTTCGGCTTTTTAGGCAAATTGACTTTAAGGGGCTTTTCTTCAACATCCACACTCATGGTAAATGCGATATGTTTTCCGTTAGGTGACCAGGTAATATTGCCAAGGGATGACGTAACATTGGTGATTAGGGCCGTTTGCCCCGTATCCATCCAACGCACGTATAGCTGAGGCTTGCCTTCTTCATTAGACAAATAGGCGAGTCGCTTACCATCAGGTGACCACCGTGGAGAATAATAACTGTTCTTAGATGATAATAATGGGCGATGGGATTTTCCATCTACTGACGCCAGCCAAATGTTGGAGCGTGTGCTGTCTGTCATGACGTCATTAGAACGGCGAACGTAGGCGACTTGCTCGCCATCGGGAGATACCCGTACGTCACTCACGTACTCTAAATCAAAAATATTTTCAGACTGAAAAAACATATCATTATCAGTGCCTTCTTTCTCATCCTCGGCGTAAGAGAATGATGAAAGGCCTGTAAAGATACATAGAAAGAATACGGTTAAACGCGTTGTAACACGAAAATCTTGTCTACCTTGCCTGCGCTGGCAATTAACAATTTGAGTTGAAAACATGATACCCCTGATATTTTTATTGGTGTTTCTTTATCTTACGGAATAAATAATAAGTGTTAATAATAAACGGTGAGTAAACAAAATTATAAGATGAAATTTTGGTGATTTTGAGCGGATATATAGGTAAAAGTGTTCAGCAGAAAAGTAAAGATTGATAAGCGCGATGCACTTATCAACCTTGATTTTTAATGGGTTAAACTAGGACTTAACCGCAGGAGTAGCAGTTTGCCAACCTCCTCCTAACGCTTGGTATAAGTCGACCAGCGCCGACATTTGTTGTTGCCGAGTTTCAATAAACTCACTTCTTGCTTCTAGCGCTTCTCTTTGTGCTAACAGCACTTCAAGATACTCACCATGGGCTGAAGTGAACAACTTATTCGCAATATCTACCGACTGCTCTAAAGCCTCAATTTGTAGGCTTTTAGCATTTACGCTTTTATCTAAATTATTAAGCTTAGATAAACTGTTAGTGACTTCCGCCACAGCGCGCACAATAGTCAATTCATATTCATAGGCTGCTTTTACTTGCTCAGCACTCGCATTTTGATAAAGCGCCTCAATTGCGCGGCGATTAATTAGAGGAGCAAAAATATCACCAGATAGTGAGTATGCTAACGATTCAGGAACGTTAAACAAATATCGGCTATCAAAGGCAGAGAGCCCTATATCAGCATTAAGCTCAAAGGTCGGGTAAAAATTAGCTTTTGCTACATCAATATTTAGCTTGGCTGCGGCAAGTTCCAACTCAGCTTGCTTAATGTCTGTGCGATTGGCAAGTAAAGATGAAGGCACACCCACATTTGGCTTGTAAATCTCAGCGTTTAGCAATATTTCACTATTTCGCGCAATAGGTTGTGGCGTTCGCCCTAGCAATAAATTAAGAGTATTCTCCTTCTCAACAATTTCTTGTTCAATTACAAATCTTTCGCTCTCATTTTTCTTAATTTCAGCTAAGAAACGTGAAGCGGGTAAAGATGTAGAACGCCCATAGTTCTTCAACGCATCAATAGTTTTAATGACGTTTCGCTGTACCTCTATGGTTGAGTCTAAGTTAGCTAATTTATTATCCAATGCCAGTAATTCGTAATAGCAACGGGATACTTCAGACACCAGTTGAGTAATAAAAAATTTCCGGCTTTCCACCGAGGCTAAGTACTCAAGAGAAGCAACTTTGGTTGCATCTCTTAACTTGTGCCAGATATCCACTTCCCATGATGCACTAAGCCCGAGCTTCAAATTCCCCAAAGGATCGGGAAAGGCTTTTCCTTCTTTAATATCTAATTGGTTTTCAACTGCTCCTTCCCGAGTATATTCCCCTACTTTCTCGGTTTCAGCTTCAATGCCCGCCGACAAGCTAGGTAGATATTCACCTTCTCTTGCATAAACCTCGTTTGAAGCAATATTAATTCGCTGCAAAAGTATCGCTACTTCTTGGTTATTATTCACAGCGAATTCGACTAAGTCGGACAATTGTGGGTCGTTAAACCAGTCAGACCAATTGATGTTAACATCACTATTTACCCGCGAACTGGGAGCTTTCTCTGCAGCGGTATAAGCATCTGGCAAATCAATTTGGGTATCTCGGGTTTGTATAGTTGGTAGCGCACAACCTTGTACAACTAGGGCACTGGCGAGGGCTATCCATAACGGGCTTTTGGTTATTTTTTTGCGCTTAATCATCGCTTAGCACCTCATCGTTATACTGATAAGTTTCGGTTAACGGTAAATGATCTTCGTTTTTAATCAGAGATTTCCCTTCTTCTAATTTTGCAAATAAGAAGTACAAACCGGGAATGATTAAAACACCAAATATGGTACCAAACAGCGTCCCACCTAAAGCTGATGCGCCAATGGTTCTATTTCCCACTGCGCCGGCCCCTGTGGCAATGACAAGAGGAATAAGCCCTGCCACGAATGAAAAAGAAGTCATCAGAATTGGACGAAAACGCTGCTTTGCTGCTTCAACGGCGGCATCAGCAATAGACATGCCCTGCTGGTTTTTCTGCACAGCATATTCAACAATTAAAACCGCATTTTTACCAAGTAGGCCAACTAACATAACAAGCCCTAATTGAGCATAAACGTCATTGGCTAGCCCCATACCTTTAAGCAACAGAAATGAACCTATTATTCCTGTTGGCAGTGATAGAATAACTGCAAACGGCAACAGCAAGCTTTCATACTGAGAGGCAAGTACGATATAGACGAAAAGAAGTACAACAGCGAAAATAACAATGGCTTCATTTCCGCGTTTAGCTTCATCAAAAGACAAGCCTTCCCACCCTATATCGTACCCATTGGGCAGTGTAGCCGCAGCGACTTCTTCTACCGCTTTTATTGCTTCAGCTGACGTATAACCTTCGGCAGGTTCCGCTCGTATTGCAGCTGAGGTATACAAGTTGTAGCGAGTTATTTCATTAGGGCCTTGTGTTTTCACCAATTTCATAAAGGCAGAGTAAGGCACCATTTCCCCCTCTTCGTTTCGCACATAGTAATCTAGTAAATCACTTGGATAACGACGGTACTCTGGGGCACTTTGAGTGTATACCTTAAAGAAGTTGTTAAAACGCGTAAAACCTTGCTCATAGGTACTACCAATCAAAATGTTAAGGTTTTCCATGGCTTGCCCGATGGAAACGCCTTTTTGCATTGCCGCTTGGTTATCAATCTCTATTTTGTATTGAGGGTAATCGGCGGCATAGAAAGTGAATAAACCTTTAAGTTCTTTACGCTCGACTAAATCAGCCATAAAGTCTTTGTTGATTTGGTCAAATTCCTGATAGTCCGTTGTATTGGTTTTATCTAGCAGGCGGAATGACAACCCTGAAGACGCCCCATAACCTGGAACAACCGGTGGCTCGAAGTATTCTACAACCGCACCTAAATGGTGTGTTTTTGCTTCTAACTCTTCAATGATCTCCCGAACCGACTGCTCCCGATCCGACCAATCTTCAAGGTTAATCAAACAAGTACCAGCATTCGAACCACGCCCTTCGGTTAGAATTTCATAACCTGCAAGTGACGATACTGAAGATACCCCTTCAACCTCTAACGCTAAGCCTTGAAGCTCACGGGCTATGCTATTGGTTTCCTCTAAAGTACTTCCCGGAGGCGTTTGAATAATAGCGTAAATTTGGCCTTGATCTTCACCTGGTATAAAACCCGATGGTAAAGTGAGGTTTAACCCGAATGTACCAATAATAAACGCAGTTAAGGCAATAATAGTTACTAAACGACGAGTAACAAGCGCTTTAATAATGCGTATATAGCGGCCAGTTAATTTTTCAAACCAATAGTTAAATACATCAATCATTTTGCTAATAATTGATGCCTTTCTTACATGCGTGTGTGGGTTTTTTAACAGCATTGCACACAACACTGGGGTTAGCGACAAGGCTACAATACAAGAGATAATAATCGACGATGACATGGTAATTGAAAATTGTCGGTAGAAAACACCAACCGGACCAGTCATAAAGATGAGAGGCACAAACACTGCTGTCATTACTAGCGTAATCGCTATGATTGCTCCTCCCATTTCACCTAGTACTTCCTGGGTTGCCATGTATGGCGTAAGTGTTTTACTTTCCTCCATTTTGGCATGTACCGCTTCTACAATAACAATAGCGTTATCAACAACAATGCCGATGGCCAACACCAAAGCAAACAAGGTGATTAAATTAATATTAACCCCCGTGGCTTGCATACAGAAAAACGTTCCTACCAAAGATACTGGTACTGCAAGTAATGGAATCAATGTAGAACGCCAATCACCTAAAAAGACAAACACCACAAGTGACACTAAAATGAACGCTTCGAATAAGGTGTGAAGTACTTGTTCAATTGACGCATCTAAGAATTTCGAAACGTCATAGTTTATTTCATACTCCATTCCCTCTGGAAATGTCTCCTCTAGTTCAGCCATTTTTGCTTTTACTTGAGAAATAACTTCGTTAGCACTGCTACCATAATTCTGTTTAAGCACTATCGCAGCCGAAGGGTAGCCATCTTTGTTTGAATAAATATCAAAAAATTCACTACTTAACTCAACATCGGCAATGTCACTTAGTTTCAGTAACTTTCCGTCACTGTCTGCGCGAATTATAATGTTTTCGTATTCTTCCGGCTCATCATAGCGGCCCTCGTAAATTAGCACGTATTCTTTCGACTGTGCTGTAATACCAGAACTTCTCCCTAATCGACCGGGACGACCGATTAAGCTTTGCTCGTCAATAGACTCCATAATTTCATCTACAGAGACATTGTAAGCACGCATGCGATCGGGTTTCAGCCAAATACGCATAGCGTATTGCCTGCTACCAAGAATTTTGGCACTCGCAATACCATTAACCCGTTGAATTTCTGGGATCACGTTAATGTTTGAGTAGTTGTACAGAAACTTCTCGTCTGCGTCGTCGTGGGTACTATAAACATTGATATACATCAGCATGCTGGGTTGAACACGTTCTAACACTACCCCCTCTAACTGAACGAGTTGCGGAAGCCTATTCATTATTTGATCAAGTCTGGTTTTAACGTTGATCAACGCTTGATTAGGGTCTACATCTAAATCAAATATCACTTGAATTGTAGCTTCACCGGCACTGGTGGCATCAGACACTATGTACTTCATCCCCGGCACACCATTTATTGAACGCTCAATGGTCACAAGGGAAGACTTCACTAGAACATCTGCACTAGAGCCTGGGTAAGCTAACGAAATAAGCACCCGAGGTGGCGCTATATCAGGGAATTGGGAGGTGGGTAATGAAAACACCGACAATACCCCTAAAAATATGATCATGACCGATAGCATAATTGCCATCACAGGCCGTTTAATAAATACTCCAAACATCAAACCGTCCTCATTCAGCGTCTAGTTCAAGTTCAGTTAAGGTGTCATTTGCTGAAATAAGGTGAGGCTCTATTTGTTGGCCATTTCTCACTCTTCTTAGCCCTTCAATTAGAATAGTGTCACCTTCTTCTATTCCATCAGAAACTAAGAAAATGTGTGGAAGTTCTGCATTTACCTCTATGTGTCGAGTCGACAGTTTGTTTTCTTTGTCCACAATATAAACATAATTTTGATCAAGAATTTGAAAAGTGGCTTTTTGAGGAATAATCAACGAGCCTGGGTAATTTACATCAACTAAAACATTACCTGTCTGTCCATGCCTAAGAAGTGAATCGGGGTTGGGAAATGAGGCGCGCATTTCAATCGTTCCGGTATGATTGTCAAAATCCGCTTCGATTGCGTCAATAACACCGTCATAAGGATAAACTGTGCCATTAGCCAGCTTTAACTTAACTTTCGTATTTTTACTGGCTTTGCCGCTTTGCACATAATCTAAATATTCGGCCTCAGCTACGTTAAAGTAAACCCACATTTGGCTAAGATCAGATAAGGTTGTAAGCAGTTCGCCTTCATCTAGCAAGCTTCCGGTTCTCGCCTCTAAGCGATCCATCTTCCCTGTAAACGGTGCCTTTATATCAGTAAAAGCAAGGTGAGCTTTCGCTAATTCCACTTCGGCCAAGGCCTTTTGATATTCAGCTTCAATAACAGCAAGCTCATTTGGCGATACAATGTTTTGGTCAACCAAAGATTTAGTGTTTTTATACTCCATATATACCGCTTCGGCTTCCGCTTCTGCCTTTCGCAACTCGGCCTCGTAGATGGTAGGCATTACCTTGAACATAGGCTGCCCCTTCTCTATGGTTTGACCTTCATCAACGAAAGTTGATTGAAGATAGCCTTTTTCCATCGCGCGAACTTCAATATGCTGAATAGCCCGTATTTGGCTAACATATTCTTTTATCAGGGTTGTATCCTGTTTAATTGGGTGAGTGACATTGAACTCCAACATAGTGGCATGATGTGACTCGGGTTCTTGATGACTACAACCGCTTAATATGGCGGTAAGAATACCTGCTGCTAAAAGTGTTTTTTTGCTCATAATTTAAATTCGTGTAATGGGTACCGTTTTATCGAAAACAGTAATAACCAATGCGCGTCAGATTGCTCAATAGAGTAATCAGACAGCACAGAAAAACAGCCAGCGTAAATAACGCTGAGCTCATTGAAGTATCGAATGTAAGGTGAGATTTTTTAGCGAGTGTTAACGCACAAAAGCTAAAAAAGGCTTATGCAACAGGAGGGGCTCTAGTGAAAGGGGTAACGTAACTATTGAAGGTGTGGGGACAAGCGTATGTTGTAAATATTATCGCATCACTGACAACAACATAGGCATCAACTTGCGACAGACACACTACGGGATAAGGGTCATCCTGTGTATTGTCTTCTACCCCAGATTCAACAATCTGCTCGACGATTGAAGCATCGTAATGATGCTTTGATGATATAGGCTTTACAACGCTTTGATTAAAACAAATCGCGCACGCAAAAATAAGTAAAGCTAGTGCAAAGGCTTTACTTTTTTTCGTGTGATACAAATTATTCACCGACTCGTTTTCCATCAAATCAATACGCTGAAAAGTAACGCAAGAATGCTACACAGGACTCAATGATTTGACAAGACAGTTGGAATAACATGAGGTTATTTTACGACAAAAGGGCGCTTATTAGCGCCCTTTTAATGATAGGCGTGTATTATTTCGACGCTTGATAGATTCCTTCGATAGCTTCATCTAGTGTAGCTTCGAACTCTTCATCAGACTGTTTATCAGAAACACCTTCCGTTAGCGCTCTTGAGAAACTTGCGATAATACCTTGGTTTTCTGAAAGCTTCGCATTGGCCTCTTCACGGTTGTAACCGCCAGACAACGCAACCACTTTAAGTACACGAGGATGATCGACAAGCTCTTTATAGAAGTTAGCTTCATTAGGCAGTGTTAGCTTTAACATCACTTCTTGGCCTTCGCTCAACAAATTAAGCTGAGTTAGAATTTCAAGTTTAAGCAGTGCTTCTGCTTCCGCTTTTTGAGGGCTATGAATATCCACTTCAGGTTCAATGATAGGCACTAAACCTGCTGCGATAATTTGCTTACCTACTTCAAACTGTTGCTCTACCACATCTTTGATACCTTGATGATTTGCCAGTTTTACCACTGAACGCATCTTAGTACCAAAAACATCTTGGGCAACGGCTTTAGCCAGTAACGCATCTAGACCAACAATCGGCTTCATCACCTGTACACCGTTGCTCTCTTCAACAAGCCCTTTATCCACTTTCAAGAAAGGAATAACGCGCTTCTTTTGCCACAGATAGTGCGCAGTAGACATGCCTTCAATTTCACGGTCTAGGGTATTTTCAAATAAAATAGCGCCTAAAACCCGCTCGCCACTGAAAGGGGTGCTGGTGATAATACGTGTACGCATTTGGTGAACAAGGTTAAACATTTCTTCGTCAGAGCTGTATTCTGACTCTTCAATGCCATATAAACGTAGCGCTTTTGGTGTACTACCGCCGCTTTGATCCAAAGCTGCAATAAAACCAACTTGCGTTTTAAGTTTATCTAGCATGGCCTGCTGTGCTTGTGATGCCATTGCAACACTCCTTTTTTATAATACTGCTCTAAGAACAGGTGTAGGGTTTATCGTTATATGCCGACGTACATCAATGTATCGCCGGCGAAAATCGGAATCGATTTTTAGTAGTCTGCTAATTTTATTTGTTTTTTTCTTCTAGCATGGCTACTGCAGGTAATGTTTTGCCTTCTAAAAACTCTAGAAACGCACCACCACCTGTAGAGATATAAGATATCTTATCAGCGATTTCATATTTATCTACTGCTGCCAGTGTATCACCACCACCAGCAATTGAGAACGCATCGCTATCAGCAATTGCTTCAGCTAATGCCTTTGTACCTGCACTGAACTGTTCAAATTCAAATACACCTACTGGGCCATTCCACACAATAGTACCCGC
The DNA here is from genome assembly GCF_030547075.1 of Alteromonas sp. 1_MG-2023. Classification (GTDB taxonomy): domain Bacteria; phylum Pseudomonadota; class Gammaproteobacteria; order Enterobacterales; family Alteromonadaceae; genus Alteromonas. Next base: position 204,225 of record NZ_JAUOQH010000001.1, read on the forward strand.
ATTTTTAATAATGCTTTCAAGGGCTTTTGATGAATCAGGGCCGATATCAAAAATCATATCATCGTCAGCGACATCACTAACGGCTTTAAGGGTCGCTTCTGTATTTTCATCAAAGGCTTTACCCACTACTACATCGGTAGGCACTGGAATATTCCCGCCATTTGCCACTGCATCGCTCATTAACTGCTTCGCTTGCTCAGTTAAGTCCATTTCTACCAAAGACTTACCTACGTTATGACCTTGCGCGGCAATAAACGTATTAGCGATACCGCCGCCAACTATAAGTTGATCAACTTTTTCAGCTAAGGTTTTAAGCACGGTAAGTTTAGTTGACACTTTAGAACCGCCTACAATCGCAACCATAGGGCGTTTAGGGTTGTCTAATGCTTTGCCTAGTGCCTCTAGTTCTGCTGCAAGAAGTGGGCCTGCACACGCTTTAGTGGCAAATTTTGCCACACCGTGGGTAGACGCTTGTGCGCGGTGCGCGGTACCAAATGCGTCCATTACGAAGATATCGCAAAGGGCTGCATATTGCTTTGATAGGGTTTCTTCGTCGCTTTTCTCGCCTTCATTAAAGCGTACGTTTTCTAGAATAACCAAAGAACCTGGTGCTACATCAACGCCGTCTAAATAGTCTTTTTCTAGGGTTACTGGTACGTCTAGCGCGTCGTTCAAATAATTCACAACTGGTTGAAGTGAGAATTCTTCCGCGGGCTCGCCTTCTGTAGGGCGGCCTAAATGAGACATTACCATTACCGCAGCGCCAGCATCTAGCGCGGCTTTAATGGTAGGGATGGAAGCTCTAATACGCGCATCAGAAGTCACTACGCCATCTTTTACTGGCACATTTAAATCTTGTCTAATTAATACGCGCTGACCTTGTAAGGCCAAATCACTCATACTTGGAATTGCCATTGTCTTTCCCTTGTTAATCGAATAACTGTGAAAGCTGCCAAGGCTGGCGCTACCAACCTCGGCAGCAAAATTCTTAATTAGCTTGCGTCATACATTGCTTGCGCGGTGTCGAGCATTCTGTTTGCAAAACCCCATTCGTTGTCACACCACACTAGTGTTTTCACCAGTTGCTTATGACTAACGCGGGTTTGCGTACCATCCACAATACAAGAATGGGGATCGTGATTGAAATCAACAGAAACAAGCGGCTCTTCAGTGTAATCTAAAATACCCTGCAATCGCCCTGCTTTCACTCGCTTCAATGCCTGATTAACGTCAGCTATCGTTACTTGCGTACTTAAGGTTACACTTAAATCCATTGCAGTAACATTAATGGTTGGCACCCGCACCGCAATAGCTTCAAATTTACCTGCAAATTTTGGCAAAATACGTTCTATTCCTGCTGCTAACCGAGTGTCTACTGGAATAATAGACTGGCTGGCTGCGCGAGTACGGCGTAAATCTGGGTGGTAAGCATCAATCACTTGCTGGTCGTGCATAGATGCGTGAATAGTGGTAATAGTACCGCTTTCAACCCCAAAGGCTGCGTCTAGCGCTTGAATAACCGGCACAATGCAGTTGGTTGTGCACGACCCATTAGACACCAACTTATGCTCCGCTTTTAGCGTGTCATCGTTGGTACCAAAAATTACGGTATTGTCTAAATCGGGGGAACCCGGAGAAGAGAAGAGCACTTTATCTGCCCCCGCATTGATATGCGATTGACCTGACGCCCTATCATCAAACTTACCTGTGCATTCAAGCACAATATCTACCCCAATTTCGCGCCAAGGCAGTAAGTTGATATCAGGCTGTGCTAACAAGCGAATGGCATCGCCTGCCACGTTAAGTGTTTCGTTTTCTAATGTCACATCAAAACCGAACCGCCCGTGGGCGGTATCGTATTTCAATAAGTGAGCTATACCTTCTGGCTTAGCGACATCATTAATCGCAACCACTCTAAAGTGGCTATTGCGCCCGCTTTCATAAAGCGCGCGCAATACGTTACGACCAATACGACCAAACCCGTTTATGGCAATGTTTACCATAGACTGCGGTGACCTCGTTAGCTAAGAGACAATGCTGCCTCTACCACTGCATCAGTAGTAATATTAAAATGTTTGAACAAGTCACCCGCTGGTGCTGATTCACCGAACGTATCCATACCAATGATGGCGCCGTTGAAACCTACATATTTGTACCAGCTTTCTTTCGATAGTGCTTCAACTGCAACACGCTTAGTGACGCTAGAAGGCAATACGCTTTCACGGTAATCCGCTGATTGACGGTCGAAAACGTCGGTAGAAGGCATAGAAACCACGCGAACTGCTTTACCATCTGCACTTAGCTTATCTGCTGCTTCAACAGCAAGTTGAACTTCAGAACCAGTGGCGATGAAGATGTATTCAGGCGTGCCTGCACAGTCTTTAAGCACATAACCACCTTTAGTAACATCGACTAATTGCTGTTCATCACGAGGTTGCTGCGGCAAACCTTGGCGAGTGAAAATCAATGTTGAAGGACCATCGTTACGCTCAATCGCGAACTTCCATGCAATAGCAGATTCAACTTGGTCACATGGACGCCAGTTGTCTAGGTTTGGTGTAGCACGTAGTGCCACTACTTGTTCTACAGGCTGGTGCGTTGGACCATCTTCACCCAAACCGATTGAATCGTGAGTGTAAACGAAAATAGCAGGTTGCTTCATTAACGCCGCCATACGTACAGCATTACGGGCGTATTCCATAAACATTAGGAAAGTTGCGCCGTAGGCTTTAAAACCACCATGAAGGGTAATACCGTTCATCATGGCTGACATACCGAACTCACGTACACCGTAGTAAATGTAGTTACCCGAAGCATCAGTAGCTTCAACGCCTTTACTGCCATCCCAAATGGTTAGGTTTGAACCGGCTAAGTCGGCAGAACCGCCTAGAAGTTCTGGTAGTAATGGACCAAATGCATTTAATGCATTTTGTGATGCTTTACGTGACGCAATGTTCTGCGGGTTAGCTTGCAAATCAGCAATGATTTTGTCGGCTTTATCGCTGAAGTCTGCTGGCAAGTCGCCATTTACACGACGCTTAAATTCAGCCGCTAATTCAGGGTAAGCACTTTCGTATGCTGCGAAGGCATCGTTCCACGCACTTTCAGCATCGCCGCCTTTGCCTTTTGCATCCCAGCCAGCATAAATGTCGTCAGGAATTTCAAATGCACCGTGTTTCCACCCAAGTTTTTCGCGAGTAGCAATAATTTCGTCATCACCTAATGGTGCACCGTGACAAGACTCAGTGCCTTCTTTGTTTGGCGAACCAAAACCTATCACAGTTTTACAGCAAATTAGCGTAGGCTGAGCGCTGTTCGATTTAGCTTGCTCAATGGCTGCTTTAATTTGTTCTGAATCATGACCGTCAACGCCTTCAATCACTTCCCAGCCGTAGCTTTTAAAGCGTGCTGGCGTGTCGTCGGTGAACCAACCTTCAACTTCACCGTCAATTGAAATGCCGTTGTCATCCCAAAAACCAATAAGTTTACCAAGGCCTAATGTGCCCGCTAGTGAACAAGTTTCATGAGAAATACCTTCCATAAGACAACCATCGCCCATGAAGGTGTATGTGTAGTGGTCGACAATATCGTGACCGTCACGGTTGAACTGCGCCGCTAATACTTTTTCAGCTAGTGCCATACCCACAGCGTTACTTACGCCTTGGCCTAATGGGCCAGTGGTAGTTTCAACACCCGGCGCATATCCATATTCTGGATGGCCTGGCGTTTTAGAATGTAGCTGACGGAAGTTCTTAAGCTCTTCAATAGGCAGTTCATAGCCTGAAAGATGCAGCAAAGAGTACAACAGCATAGAGCCGTGACCGTTTGAAAGCACGAAGCGGTCTCTGTTTGCCCAAGACGGGTTTGCAGGGTTGTGTGATAGAAAATCACCCCACAGTACCTCGGCAATATCAGCCATCCCCATAGGGGCGCCTGGGTGACCAGATTTGGCCTGTTGAACAGCGTCCATGCTTAAAGCACGGATGGCATTGGCAAGTTCACGACGAGAGGGCATGTTGTCTCCTGATTTATTTTGTAGCTGAATTTCGCTAAGGGAACACTGTGGGCAAAATCCCTTTGTTCAACCTTAAAGCGCTGCATTGCTGTATAATCTTAATGTGGGCGTTATTCTTACCCATGCCACCATTCAGTTCAATGGCTTTTCATTGCCATTACCGAAAGTAGGCTAAAATAATGAATATTCACATCATTCCTTTGCTAACCAATATCGTTTCTTTGTGTAAGCGTGGCTAAACTTACTCAATTGTCTGCAAAAGTGATCCGCCACTGTCAACAAATCGTAACGAAAGGACTTTTAGACGTCTAGAAGTAAAGACTGGTATTTATACCTTGTTTTAGTACAATACTCACCTATTTTGAACAATAAACGCTTATGGAGCATGTATGGCCACGCATTTATTCACCTCCGAGTCGGTGTCTGAAGGACACCCGGACAAAATCGCCGATCAAATTTCAGATGCGGTTCTAGATGCTATTCTAGCGCAAGATCCTCGTGCCCGCGTGGCCTGTGAGACCTATGTTAAAACCGGAATGGTATTAGTAGGTGGTGAAGTCACTACCTCAGCGTGGGTTGATATTGAAGAAATCACACGTAAAACGGTAAGAGACATAGGCTACGTGCACTCTGATATGGGTTTCGATGCGGACTCTTGTGCAGTATTAAACGCTATTGGTAAACAGTCGCCAGATATCAACCAAGGTGTTGACCGCGAAAGTTTAGAAGAACAAGGTGCCGGCGACCAAGGCCTTATGTTCGGGTACGCCAGTGACGAAACCGATGTGCTAATGCCTGCGCCAATTACTTATTCTCACCGCTTGGTTCAAAAACAAGCTGAAGTAAGAAAATCTGGCAAGCTAGACTTTTTACGCCCAGATGCGAAAAGCCAAATTACCTTTAAATACGAAAACGACAAGCCTGTAGGCATTGATGCGGTAGTACTTTCTACGCAGCATTGTGATTCTGTTTCTACTGCACAAGTACGTGAAGCGGTAATGGAAGAAATTATTAAACCAGTGCTTCCTAGCGAATGGATTGATAGCAACACCCGTTTCCACATCAACCCTACTGGTCGCTTTGTTATTGGCGGACCTGTTGGTGACTGTGGTTTAACCGGTCGTAAAATCATTGTAGATACCTACGGTGGTATGGCCCGTCACGGTGGTGGTGCTTTCTCTGGTAAAGATCCTTCAAAAGTAGACAGAAGCGCAGCATACGCTGGCCGTTATGTTGCTAAAAACATTGTTGCTGCTGGGCTAGCTAAGCGTTGTGAAATTCAGGTTTCTTACGCCATTGGTGTAGCGGAGCCAACATCTATTAGTATTGATACTTTCGGTACTGGCGTGGTTGATGAGAAAACCTTAGTGGCGTTGGTACGTGAACATTTCGATTTACGCCCTTATGGGCTAATCAAAATGCTTGATTTAGAACGAGCTATTTACTTGCCTACTGCTGCTTATGGTCACTTTGGCCGTGAAGCATTCCCGTGGGAAGCGACTGATAAAGCTGAAGCATTACGTTCATCAGTATAGTTTGCTCAGCGGTATAATTTGCTTTAGGGCTGTTTACCCGCTCAGGGCTGTTTATCTCGCTCAAGGCTGTAAAGGGTCGCTTCAAAGTGAAGCGGCCCTTTTTGTTTTTGGCAAATAACGCGTTATATCAAGCCGGCAGCAAAGGAATGATTGCTGAAACTTCCCCCCGCCCTCACCATGTCAGGCAAACCAAATCGCGCTAATGCGACATTTTGAAATTCTTTCGTATGGGTTACTTCGACTTCCGCAAAGTCTGGCGGTAAAAATTGCCGACTACTAATTTCACTATCAAATTCTACTTCTACCAGTTTTAATGGCGCTAAGTTGCCAGTGAAGATATCTACCACTAATTGAGCCCCCAAAAAAGTCAATTCGGTATCGCTGCTTTTCCACACGCATGTTTTGGGTTAAAGGCCATAAGTCGATAAATTGTTCAGCGTTCAGGGTTATTCGAGTGTCTTTTCGTTTCAGACCAACACCCTGCTTCACCGCCATGGTGTACACACCGCCCTCGTCTCTTATACATATATGCTTATCGGGCTCAGTAGCCAAGTAGCCTTGCCTTATCGCCACGGGTTGACGAGTATCTAGCAAGCCTTCGGGCATATAATTCACTAAAAACTTCCGTTCAAATTCCCATTCCGTTTGCATTACTTACCTCCGGTCATGTTCCCTATTTGAAAGTACTGCCTTGCGTACCCAGTTGAAGTTTTTACTTAGTACTCTCTATGAACTACGGCTCTTCATTACCTACTGCCCTTTAAAAGTTAGTCCACAATAGAAATATGTAACAAGTTTATTTTTAACCTTTTGAATAAAAGACTACACTTAGTATTCAGCTCTTATTTTTTGTGTCGGTTTTGTTTCATATTTTCACGCTGAAAGTATGTTTACGCTGCTAGCAAGTCAGGCTCTTTTTAAGAAATTGTCGCATCAAGCGGCCACCTGAGCTCGCCATGTAAGTCTGTCACTTAAAGCTCTAACGCAGGGCTCTAACATAAAAATCTCGCGCCAAATTAATAATAATCGTTAGTTAAAGCACCAAAGTAAGCTATCTCACTCAACTAGGAATTTATTCATGAAAACTTACCCAACTAGCGTGGTTTGTTTGATATTGCTTGCCCCCTTGAGTGCTGCTAATTGGGAAGCTGCTGATTGGGAAGCTCTTGAAAGGGGTAGCTACTATGGCCCCATCGTTTTCAAAAGCGAAAAGATAGCGAAGTGGAAAATTAAGAGTCGCTTTAATGAATCCCGTATTGAATCTATTCCCGGCTATGAAAGCCATTTCAATGCCAGCAAAAATAGTCAGCTATCAATTCGTGCGCACCGTGCGTTAACCTTACTGTTCGAACAGCAAATATATGCCTCGTTTAATACCAGTCATTCCCCATTGCAGTACTATCCAGAATGGCGGTACATACCAGACAATTTAGGTACCTTTACCCGTTTTGGTTGGTTAGTGGGTGATGAAGAAGGTTTGAACATGGCATTGGAATTTGAACATAGAGAAGTAGGAGATAACGAAAACAACGCGTTAACCCTAGGTGTTCAATACCTCTTTTAACTATCACTCTTCGTGATTTAAAAATTCAGCATGTAGATTATATTTTGTGTTTTGCGGCGTACACACGATTTCTTGTTTCAACGAATGTACTTTGAATAACAGTGGCGTCGTTACTTGCTCTATGACGTCGAGCATCAGTCTGCGATTCAATATTTTGCTTAACATCGTGCCAAAGCGTCATCTGTGGTTCACTCAAAACATATTCCAATGCTCTGCATGAAAATGACATTTCCACCGAAGCTGCTGAAAATAACTTAATCAGCCAAGGGTGATCGACCACCCACCCATCGCTATACACATTAGTATTGCTTAGAAAGGCATTAAGCTCTTGGCACACCTTGACCGGGCTTACGCCATAGGTATTTAACATAGCTCTGGTGATACCATGTAAAGATTCTGCTTCTGTATCCCAATGAACCCAAGAGTCAAAGGGACGAATCAGTTTGCACCACTTTGCACCATCATAGCGCACAACACCTATTTCAATAGGGTAACTACGGGCACCGAACCCACTGGCTTCCACATCTATAATGGAAGGGGGATAATTTCTCTGCAAGCTAACTCCCATCTACGCTGGCGATAAAAACGCACTACCTTCTTTAAAGCTAATAAACATATTCAGAAAGCGTAAACGGAGTTGAAATTCATACTTCTTTTGCATAATAAAAAAACAAACCGACACTTCACCTACCTAAGTAATAGTAGAATCGTGCCAGTTTGCATCATTACTTAATGGCAAATGCGGGCTTCTGCCTAAGCAACAGCCCGCTTTTAGGGAGGTTTGGTAGGTATTACTCAGCAACGGCCAAGTTAAGAATTTGCTCACTCACTTCAGGGGTAATAGCGCCGGTTTCACCAAGGGAAAGCATCTTATTTCCTTTTAAGTTTTCTAGCACGGCATTCACTGCACTTTGCTTGTCGCCCGCATGCTCAGTAAGTTGGGTAGCCACTTCAAGGCTTTGATAGAACGCTTCAATAGCATCGATAGTGCGAAGGGCAATATCATCACTCTCTTCTAAACGAAACACGTTTTGGCCCATCTGCGTTAACTTCGCTGATTTGGTTTCAAGTTGAACACGTAACAGTGATGGCTGAACAATCGCCAATGAACGTGCATGATCAACCCCGTATAGCGCCGTAAGTTCATGTCCAATCATGTGAGTAGCCCAATCTTGCGCAACACCTGAACCGATAAGGCCGTTCAGTGCTTGGTTTGCTGACCACATCAGATTAGCGCGCCATGCGTCATCTTTGTTATCAATTTTTCCACCAAGCTGAATAAGGGTTTTCAGCAAGGTTTCAGCGTAACCATCTTGAACCGGTGCATTTTGCGGGAAGGTTAAGTACTGCTCGCAAACATGAACAAAGGCGTCTACTAGGCCATTAACCACTTGGCGATGAGGTAGACTTTTAATTACATCTGGGTCTAATACAGCAAATTGCGGATAGACTAACGGAGACATAAACGCCAATTTTTGCTTAGTGGCTTTCTTGCTGATAACTGAACCGCCGTTGGATTCAGAGCCTGTTGCTGGCAACGTAAGAATAGCGCCAATAGGCAATGCCTTATCAACTTTGTGCTCGCCAGTTAGAATGTCCCACCCGTCGCCATCGTATACTGCACTAGCGGCAACATATTTGGCACCATCAATCACGCTACCACCGCCTACCGCAAGAATATAATCAACGCCGCTTTCTTTGATTAGGGCAACCGCTTTGTCGAGGGTTTCAATGGTAGGATTAGGCTCTACACCCCCGAAAGATTCCCACTTATAGCCTTCTAATGCTTTTTCTACTTGGTCGTAAACGCCGTTCTTTTTAATCGAACCGCCGCCGAACAATACAAGAACGTGGCTATCTTTTGGTAGTAAGGTGTTAATTGAACCAATTTGTCCTTGACCAAATTGAATACGAGTTGGGTTGCTAAATGAAAATTTCATGGTCTTTCCTCTGTCATTTCTTGCCTGTGTTAATGCATAATAATGCCATTATTCGTAAACAAACCGTCTAATTCTGGAAAAAAATTGCCTATTTCTCCAAACATTAAAATTCCCTCGACTGATCTAGCGTTTTTGAGTCAAATTCTTAAGCAGTTTTTAGCCGCTAAAGGAAAACCAACGCTAAACGGCATGACTAAAACCCCTATAGATGGCGTGCGAGTTTTCCGCGATCCCCATGGCAGCCCTAAACAACCATTATTGTATCAGTCGGGCATTATCATCATGTTACAAGGCACTAAGCGCTTGTTTGTTGATAATCGTGAAATTGAATATAAGAAAGGCGATTACATTGTATTTGGTGTACCTCTACCGGCCCAATGCGCTGCCACGCTTGAGGATGATGACTGTATATTAGGTTTAGTCATCGATATTCCTGCCGCGCTTTTAGTGGAACTATCTCAATGGCGAGATGACAGCGCAAAAAATAGCCCCGCACCAACGTTTACGGTAAGCCAGCAGTCGTTAGACAGTAACATTACCGATGCAACCCGCAGGCTGCTAACGGCATTAAACAATGGTAATAGCGCAAAAGCATTGGGTGCTGGTTTCGTGCGGGAAATTGTCTATTACATCCTTAATGGCCCTGCTGGTCATGTGCTGTGTGGATTAACTGACAACGGCCACTATGCAAGAGTCGCGCAGGCGTTGCGCACTATTCATGATGAGTATGCATCGGTGCTAAATGTAGATTCATTGGCGGCCAGTGTGAACATGAGCGTCTCTGGTTTTCACCGCGCCTTTCGGGACGTGGTACTCGATTCCCCTGTTCAATACATAAAAAAATTTCGTTTATCTAAAGCCAGAGAATTAATAGCCTTAGGTTACCGGGTAGGAGATGCAGCTGAGGAGGTTGGGTATAAAAGCCTATCGCAATTTTCAAGAGAGTTTAAACGCTACTACCAATTTACCCCAGTGCAAGACCGCCAATCTGTTAACTAATTGCAAGGGGAATGCTTACTTTGTGTTCGCCTTTAACAGAAAAAATGATGCAGAAAACTCCGCTCGGCCCTGACTATTAATTGAACAAAAATAGACGAAAGAACAATGATTGGAAGGTAAAACTATGTAATTAATGCTATACAATTACTAGCCTTATCCTCAATTTTAGTTTTCTATGCGCTTACGTTTTACATTCTGGCTACTAACGTCAATCACGTTAAGCTTTCACACTAACGGCAATGAGGCATCTTCACCACTTTATATTGGTATAGATGCTGACTTTTCAGCTGTTGCTGTGGACGGTGGTATAGCCATAAAGCAAGGTGTGGAGCTTGCGGTAGATGAAATAAATAAAAACGGCGGTTTGTTAGGCCGAGAACTTGCGATTGTTAGTAAAGATCATAGAGGTAATCCTGCTCGCGGTATTCATAACATTAAACAGTTTGCCGCTAACAAAGATGTGATAGCGGTAATAGCCGGAGTACATACGCCCGTTGCATTAGCTGAACTTGAAATCATTCATGAGCTCAATCTTCTTTTTTTAGTTCCTTGGGCTGCTGGTACGCAAGTCGTCGATAATCAATACAAGCCTAACAACGTATTTCGTGTTTCTGTACGTGATGCAGAAGCAGGTAAAGTGCTTATACAGCATGCAGCATCCCGCGGATTTAAAAGTGTAGCACTTGTTTTAGAGCGTACAGGTTGGGGCCGCTCTAACGAGTTATCACTTACCCAAGCAGCTTCAGAGATGGGTATAACCATAACAACCATTCGTTGGGTAAATTGGCAACAAAAGGTTTTTGAGGAAGATATATCAGCGATTAAATCGGATAAAGCAGAAGCCATTATTTTAGTTTCAAATGCACCTGAAGGCGCCGTTGTCATAAACGAATTAGCAGCTCAAAATCTGACTAAATTACCGGTTATATCCCACTGGGGAATTGCGTCGGGTAACTTTATCGAGCGATTGAATGTTGAGCCTCACTCATTGGATTTGTCGGTGTTACAAACCTTTCATTTTGATCATCAAAAGCACGTACAAGCGCAGCAGTTGCTAGAAACCTACCATGAGAAGTATGGGCTTATAGACCCAAATGCGATACCCGCAGTGACGGGGATTGCTCATGCTTACGACCTAGTTAATATGTTAGCAGTCGCCATAGTAAAAGCAGGGACAACCGATGTTGATGCACTTAGAAATACACTAGAAGATTTAGGAACCTTTGAAGGCGTATTAAAAACATATCAACCAGCCTTTACACCTACACAACATGATGCCCTTATGGCAAAAGATTATTTTATGTCGTCATTTGATAATAAAGGTAATCTAGTTGTGTTGGATACTGACTGATGTCATTTCAGCCTCCTCCGCTTAGGAAGCGGTTATTAACCAGCATGCTCCCCCGTTTGTTCGGGTTAATTCTTGTTATCGTTATCATGCTTTTCGCCTTTACCTTCTTTTTCGCAAAGCAGCAAATCGATGCGGTTCAAAAGCAGTCGATTGAAGGCTTAAAACAAGATCTTTCTTTCATCATCAATGACACTACTCGCCAACTTTCAGACCTTGCTTCAAACGATATAATTATTAACTCTCTGGTCGATTTAGAACAAAGAGACAATTACCTTCCCATGTTTTTCAGGTCATTAAAGTTAACTCAAACCAGAAACGTAGAGTTTGCGTTATATGACTTTTCCGGTGAGATGGTTATTCAGAAAAACTGGAGTAGCTCAATCTCAGAAAAGCTTGATACTGCATGGCAACGAAAGACCTTAGGCGCCTCTTTCTCATTTTCTTCGATAACCCAAAATGGCGTGCTGTTTTCAGTTCCTGTATTACTAGGCGGTGCCGCAGAAGGTGCGTTGGTAATGTATGTGGAAAGCCTACAAGCCTTGCTGGCGCCCTTCCCAAGGCTTACCACCCAAATTGTCACCGAACAAAATGGGCGAGTATTGTTTAGTAGCGATCCTGAGTTTATTCCTCCTGGTTCACAATTCAGTGACGCAGACACGATGGGCTATATGACCCTTGATTCTCGTCATCAAAACCTAACGCTGTATAGCCTCAACCCTGTTAGTACCGCGCTTAAAGGGTTGTATTGGCTAGCGCTATTAATGTTGGCTATTATTCTAGGCATTATTTTAGTTAATTTACATATCATTCGTACCACCGCTGTGCTTGCTGAAAACACCTTATCAGGGCTTTATAAAGATATCGCTCATCGCATCAAATCAACTGATACTGAAGAGCCCGTAGTGGTTGAAGAAGCACGTGAGTTAGCCAATATTCGCAGCGCCTTCGACACGTTAATTTCAGATCTTGCTGAAATGTCATTATCAAATGAGCAGTTTTCTGATGTCATCGACTCAATGGGAGATATGCTCTTAGTCGTAGATGAAAACCATCGTGTTATGTTAAGCAACAAACGGTTCGATGCATTCTGTGAGGACCAATACGGGGAACGTGAAGGTACGGTTAAGTATATTCTTAATAAGCTCGTTAATAAATCGGCAGGAGAACTTAAACACTTTTCGGTAGGAGACGGGCTGGAAAAGCAGATTAAGTGGACAAATACCCCCCTTGAAGATGCCAATCACAACGTAAAAGGCGCCATTTTTGTTGGCGTAGACGTAAGTAGCCAGCGTTCTTTAGAAAGTCATGTTCAAATTCTTAGCCATGCCATGGATGAAGCCACCGTTTCTATTATCATTGCAGATATAAAAAGGTCAGGTCAGCCAATCATTTATGTGAACAATGCTTTTAGCCGCCTTACCGGACACAATAAAGAAGACATTATTGGTAAAAATTGTAGGCTGATGCAGGGTGACGATACGGATAGTACAACCACGATGCAAATACGTCGGGCTATTTCAAATCGCGAACCTATTGAGACCACTTTACTCAATTACCGCAAAGACGGAAGCTCATTCTACAACAGGCTGATACTCACCCCAGTAAAATCAAATGGCGAAGTGACTCACTATATTGGTTTCCAACAAGATGTCACTCAACAACGCCAAGCGAAACGCTACTTACAAGAAGCTAAACAAAAAGCTGAAGAGTCAGCGCACATGAAGTCGGGCTTCCTCGCGAGTATGAGTCATGAAATTCGCACCCCTATTCACGGTATTTCTGGCGTACTTCAGTTGTTATCAAATTCACCATTAAACGATGAACAGAAGCACTACCTGTCTTTGGCTACGTTCAGCATTCAAGGTTTGCTGCACATCGTTAACGATATTCTCGACTTCTCCAAAATTGAAGCTGGGCAGTTACAAATTGACCATCAGCCTTTCGACTTACTAGAAACCTTGGAAAGTCTGCAGTCTCAATACGCCATTTTGTGCCAAGAGAAAGGCTTAAACCTGTATTTTCATTTTAATCTTCAAGGTTTTCACGTCGTCATAGGCGACTCTGTTCGATTTAGACAAATATTATCTAACCTCATTGGTAACGCTGTAAAATTCACCGAGAAGGGTGAGATTGATGTGACGACCACGTTAGAACACACCAGTGGAAACAACTTACGCCTTACTTGTGCGGTTAAAGACTCGGGTATTGGCATCGCAAAAGAAAAACAAATGGGTATATTTGATGTGTTTACCCAAGAAGATCTCTCTACAACCCGTAAGTTTGGTGGCACAGGGCTAGGACTCTCTATTAGTAAGCAGTTATGCGAACTTATGAATGGCGAAATTCATTTAGACAGCGAAAAAGGCCAAGGAAGCACATTCACATTTAATATTATGCTTAAAGAAGGGGATGATAGCTTAATTGCCCCTCAACAAAATAGAGTTGCTAACAGCAAGCCATCGACGCAAAAGCGTAAAATTCTTATTGTTGAAGATAACGATATTAATCAAGTTATTGTTAAACAGCACTTAAGTAACCACAAAACATTGAGTGCGAAATCGGGCGTTGAAGCATTAGAAGCCCTTTCAAAAATGAAAGTGACGTTTGATGTGATATTGATGGACTGTCAAATGCCCGACATGGACGGATTTGAAGCAACTCGCCGTATTCGTCGTGGCGAAGTGGGCGAACGTTATACCAACGCTCCTATCATTGCACTCACTGCCAATGCTATGAAAGGTGATAGAGAAGCTTGTTTTAATGCAGGAATGAACGATTATTTAAGTAAGCCTTTTAATGTTCAAGACTTATTAGAAAAAGTAGAATATTGGGCCGAAAAAGGCACTGAGACGAACGTGCATCTTAGCTGATTTAGCTGATAAGAATGTTCAGCATATGATAGTGATACTGTCTTGTAATTCTATAGTGTCGCTCCTCTAAAAGTAGAATAAGCCAATCATTTTTTAATGTTGAAGCTAGCGAACTAAGTGTTTGTTGAATAAAGCAGATTCGTTGTCTATTCTAATTACATTCAGTGCAAAAATTACAATGTAATGCAATGTAAAAAATCTCCCAAAACAGCATTATTCCAATATACTAATTTAATTTATCCATGGTAAACATGACACACACTCGCGAAACTACTGCAGGCCAACAAGAAATGCTTGCCGTACGATACCGTCGTCGCTATCGACTCTGTCAGGTTTTAACCATACTCGGCGTTATTTTTCTATTTGCGCTAGGGAGTTTTAGCTTAATCGACGGCGCGCAAGTCCTAGGCTGTATATTAATTCTCAACGCTCTCGTCGGCTTAGCAAATCTCTACCTGTTAAAGCGTACCGGCAATGTTGAGCGTGCAGCTACGATCCTAAGTGGTATTCTTTTCTTCTTATCAATGAGCTTAATAATTACAGGCGGTAAGAGTAATACTGGAATACTATGGGTTTACCCAATTGTAGCCATCAACCTTTTTATCAATCGCTTTTGGCCTGCTGTATGTTGGTTTGGGCTTTTCAATGTTGCCAGTATACTGCTTCTGTTTACACCCCTTTCAGTATTGTTGATGACCAGCTACTCAATCGTTGAGGCAGTTCGATTCATATTGACGATGCTGGCACTTAATTCTATCTGCCTAGCCGCCCTACGTTCTGAAGAACAGGCCTATCAAACAATTATGCAACTGCATGCTGATGATATTCGTCAGATGGCTTATTACGATACACTCACAGGACTACCCAACCGTTGGAGTTTCAAAACTAATTTGGAACGCCTGCTAGCTCGAGCAAAGAAAGATAAACAACGTATTGGCTTACTTTATATAGATCTAGACAATTTTAAGCAGGTTAACGATCAATACGGTCATGAGGCTGGTGACCGTTTATTGTTCAAATTTAGCGAGCGACTTTGGGAAGCAATTCGCCCTACCGACCAGTTATTAAAGCCGCAGACAGAAAGTTTGGCAAGATTAGCTGGCGATGAGTTTGTTGTGCTACTACCTAATATCAAAGAGCCTCTTGATACCAGCACTGTCGCGACAAGAATTTTAAATATCTTTGATGGTGGTTTTGAAGTCGATGGTGTAACCCATATGATTTATGCCAGTATAGGTATATCCGTGTACCCTGATGATGCCACTGACCCCGCTAAGTTACTTCATCACGCTGATGCAGCAATGTACGACGCAAAACATAATGGTCGAAATTGCTTCAGGTTTTTTACCCAAAAAATTGCCGACACGCTGCATCAACGTCAGCAAATAGAAAAAGGCTTAAGACAAGCTTTACGAGAAGAGCATTTTTCTTTGGTATATATGCCTATATTTGACTGTAAAAATAACACCATTGTTGCCGTTGAAGTACTGCTACGATGTCAAAGTCCAGAATTAGAAGGACTTGGACCAGACCAATTTATTCCAATAGCGGAATCGACTGGAATAATCAAAGATATCGATTTATGGGTCATCGATAATGCCTTACGAGCACTAGTTATATTAAGAAAAGAACATCTTTTTGAGGGAAAAATTTGCATCAATATATCGGGTGTAGAACTGCTTAACGAACGTTTTCCTTCACATGTAAAAAATCTATTAGAACAACATAAAGTCCCGCCACAAAATGTAGAACTCGAAGTCACTGAAACCGCATTCGTTGCCGACGATGTGACCTGTCTGGAAACCCTAAATGCACTAAATGAGCTGGGAGTGTCTCTCGCATTGGATGACTTTGGAACAGGCTACACCGCTTTCAATCAACTAATACATTATCCTGCAGATTGCTTGAAAATTGATCGTTCATTTGTAAATGATCTCTTTTCAGAACGCGAGGCGCGCAACAAGATGGTGATGATTATTCAAAATTTAGCGAAACTCTATGATCTTAGAGTAATTGCGGAAGGGGTTGAGACCGAAGCTCAAATGGCTTATCTACGAGAAAACGGTTGTGACTGGGCACAAGGATACTATTTATCGCGCCCGTTGCCTTGGAATGACTTACTTAAGCGATTGAGCGCTTGAGAAATAATAAGTGAAGCAGATGCTTCACTTACCTAAAAAGGTGGAGTTGGCCGATAAGCCGGGTTCTGTCGTGGGCAACCATTCCTCTAGATCAGCAATTACTCACTGATTCAAGCAACCTACCCGATCCCCATGCGGGCCACACGTTAAGGGATCCTATTTGGTCTTGCTCCGGGTGGAGTTTACCTTGCCACAACCTGTTACCAGGTGTGCGGTGCGCTCTTACCGCACCCTTTCAGCCTTACCGGCCATTGCTGGCTTAGGCGGTCTTCTCTCTGCTGCACTTGTCGTCGGCTTGCGCCGCCCAGACGTTATCTGGCACCCTGCCCTTTGGAGCCCGGACTTTCCTCCCCTTTCTTACGAAAGCGGCGATTGCCTGGCCAACTCCGCGGCGCATTCTACATGAAGATGACCCATATAGCGACAACCACATGGTGCTTTTAGGTATCACCGTAAAAGCACGTTTCTACCGTGTTTTTGTCGAGCAGCTTTGTAATCACAAAAACTTGATCATTTTCTTTAAGAACTGTGCTGCCTTTCGGGATAAGCGTGCTTTCCCCTCTAGCGACTAACGCCACCACAGTATCTTCTGGTAATCCCAATTCTGATATACTTTTTCCGGTAGAAGCCGACATTGAATGAAGTACTATTTCAATTAGCTCACGTTTGTCTTTTGCCACTTTTACAATTTCTAAGGTGTTCGCTTCCCCTCGTGGGTTTTCAAGCACTAGGCCTAATTTACGGGCCGCAAAAGGTAAGCTAGAACCTTGTAGCAGAGCTGAAATCATCACAATAAAAAATACTACATTGAAAATAAGTTCAGCACTGGGTAATTCAAAAATTAACGGGAAAATGGCCAGTATGATGGGTACTGACCCACGCAAACCTACCCAAGAAATAAGCAGCGAAGCTTTAAACGAAAATCTACTTAGTAATAGCAGCGGCATGGCCACCAGCGGGCGAGCGATAAAAATAAGTACAAAGGCAATTAACAGGCCTTCTTTCCAGTTATGCAAAAGTTCGGTGGGCGTGACTAATAAACCTAGAATAACAAACATCGCTATTTGACTTAGCCACGCTAGGCCATCAATAAATACGAAAGTATTCCGTTGATAGGAAAATCGGCTATTACCTACAATTACACCGGTAATAAAAGTGGCTAAAAAGCCGCTGCCATTTAAGTTTGCCGCTAAGCCAAACGCCAATACCCCAAATAACATAACAAACACAGGGTACAAACCAATTGCCATTAAGGTTACGCGCCTAAACAGTGCTACGGCTAAGCCGCCCACTACAGCACCAGTTAATGCGCCCACGCCCATTTGACTGACAAATAACAAGGCTAACTCAGAGGCCTTAGTGCTGCTATCTTGAATAAGCGTGATAAGCCCAATAGTAAGAAAGATGGCCATTGGATCGTTTGAAGCACTTTCTAGCTCTAATGTGGCTTTTAATCTGGAAGGGATGCTAATACCTGCATTACGCAGTACGGAAAAGACCGCAGCCGCATCAGTAGAACCAACAATGGCACCGAGTAGTAACCCTAAATAGAGAGGTAAGTCGAGTATATACATAGCTGCCACACCGGTTATTGCGGCTGTGCCTACCACGCCAAAAGATGCAAGCAGTGCGGCAGGCTTCCACGCCCGCCTTATAGACTTCTTTGAGGTTTGTAGCCCGCCATCAAATAGAATGAGAATGAGTGCGAACGTTCCTATGGAATGGGCTGCATCGGCATTGTCGAAGCTAATTCGGCCTATTCCATCTTCGCCAGCTAGCATACCAACGCCCAAAAAGAGCACTAATACAGGTACGCCGAAACGAGGAGACAGTTTGCTGACCAACACGCCGAAAATAGCTAAAACCGCACTAAGTAGAATGATGTGATCTACAGCAAACACAAGTTATCTCCTTCTAACATAATAACCAGTAGTATACAGATGAAATGAACAAAGCGGTATTTCACCGCTTCGCTTATTTCGATAAAGGTGGTTAAGGAATATGAGCCAACGACGCTTTTACCTCCTCTGAAGTAGGGCGAAGCTGCGCCTTCCCTTTTTGCTCTCTTCGTTTACCTAGCATGTTTAACAATGCAGAGGTAATAAACAAGGTTGAAGACGTACCAATAACCACCGCAAATACCATAGGTACGGCAAAACTATTAACTGCATCGCCCCCTACTAACGCCATGGGTAACAAGGCTAGTAAGGTAGTTAATGAGGTAAATACTGTTCTGCTAAGGGTACTATTTACGGCTTCATTAATAATATCAGCTAATGGACGCTCTGGGCTCATGCGCAGAAGTTCTCGCACGCGGTCTAACACTACCACTTTGTCGTTAATTGAATATCCTATTAAGGCCAGTAGCGCGGCCACCGCGGTAAGATTAAACTCAATACCGGTCAAGGCCATAAAGCCAATGGTTTTAGTTAAATCAAGTAGTACGGTAAGTAAAGCTGCGGTAGCAAAGTGTGCTTCAAATTGAAACCACAAATAAGCCAACATACCGCCACCGGCAATCAGTAAGGCTAAAATAGACAGGTCGGCAAAGCCGTCGCTAACCTTGGGCCCCACAACATCTACCTTTTTAAATATCACTGAACTGTCTGCGTCTTGTATCACCTGCTTTAGCATTTCAATATTGTTGCCTTGTGTGGCAACAGTGCGTGCTTCGGTATCAGCTTCTAAATTCGTTTCGGTAATAGCTTCTGTGCTAGCTACTGTGTTGGCTCCTGTATTAGCTCCTACATAAGATAAGGCATTCGATTGTTCCGATACTGGCGCTCGTAACAAGTACTGATTTTTTGCACCATATTCTTGAATAGCAATGTCTTCAAAGTGATGCTGTTTTAACACCCCGCGCAATTGCTCCGTCGAAAGTTTCGGCGCAGAGATTTCCATCATAGTGCCGCCAGTAAAATCTACGCCGTATTGCAGCCCCGGCTTAAAGAACAGTGCCACGGAACACAAAGTTAATATGAGTGAAACGCTCAAGGCTATTTTTTTAGATTTTAAGAAGTTAAATGGCCCTAATTTATCGGCCATAGTTAACAATGGCGAAGATAAGTTAATCGGCTCTCTTTGATGATTTTTAATTGCCCGTTGCATCAGCAGTTTAGTCAGCGCTACTGAGGTAAATAATGAGGTTATCAATCCTATTGCAATGGTTACCGCAAAACCTTTTACTGGCCCGCTTCCAAATACAAACAGGAGGCTAACGGCAATAAGAGTAGTGAAATTTGAATCAACAATGGTACCAAAAGCTTTATCAAAGCCTGTTTTTAATGCCCCACCTGCTGGCCGGCCTTTCTTTGTTTCTTCACGAATACGCTCATTAATTAAGATATTCGCATCTACCGCCATGCCCATGGTGAGTATAAGGCCTGCAATGCCAGGTAAGGTAAGTGTGGCTCCAAAAAGGGTAAGTACACCGAACACCAATGCCATATTGACCGTAAGGGCAAGACTAGCAATCGCGCCCCAACGACCATAAATAGCCAACATAAATACTAAAACACCCAATGCCCCCGCAATACCGCTTTTCACACCGGTTTCAATAGCATCGCTACCTAAATCAGGCCCTACAGTGCGTTCTTCAATAATATGCAATGGAACGGGTAACGCGCCAGTGCGTAGCATCAAAGCCACATCTTGCGCTTCACTCATGGTAAAACTACCGGTAATCTCGCCTCTACCGCCGGGAATGACACTGTTGATAACTGGCGCAGTTACCACAGTATCATCTAGCACTACCGCCAACGCACGCCCGATATTGTTTTTCGTCATCGTGGCGAATTGCCGCGCACCGTCATTATCTAAGCGAAACGTTACCACCGGTTGGCTTGTTTCAGGGCTAAACACCGCTGCCGCATCGGTAATATGCTCACCTTCTAATGCCACATGTTTTTCGAGTAAATACTGCCTGTCGTTGCTATCGGCCCGAATAAAGCTATCGCTATTATTCACCTGAGTCTGCCAATGAAATTGCATTTGCGCCGTAGTACCTAGCAAGGCTTTCACATTGGCTGGGTCTGAAATACCCGGCATTTGCACTAAAATGGCATCGCTACCTTGGCGAGTAACACTTGGCTCAGTAAGGCCGGTTTCATCAAGTCGTTTACGCACTACTTCTAGGCTGCGATTAATCGCATCTTTTACTACCGCTTCTTGATATTCCTCGGTGAGGGTGAGCTCAATCATACTCCCTTTTTGGCTAATACCTTTTGGAGCAATACCTTTTGGAGCAGTGCTTTGTTGTGTAAGAAGAAGCGCACTAGTGCCGTCAGATTGCACCGATACTTCGTTTGCCCGCTGTTTAACTTTATAAAGGTCATCAGGGTTTGAAAGCGTAAATTGAACTGATAGCGCTTGATTTGATGTGTTTTTAGCACCTTGTTCAGATACTTTGAAAGATGCATGCTTAACATAGCGAATTTTTTGTTCTCTTAAGTCACTAAAAAGCGCTGAAGAATAGGTATCCAACTGACGAGCAAATAACGCATCGGTATCCGCTTCTAAAAGCAGGTGCGAACCACCTTGCAAATCTAATCCTAGGGAAAGGGTATGTTGACTGTACCAATCCGGTACATGTTGTCTAAGTGAATCGGGCAATATATTGGGGGCGACGCTAAGTAGGCCTAGTAATATAACTAACGCATATACTAGGCCACGAAATGAAAATCGTGTCATAACAAATCCTGTAATAAACCTTTAAAAACTCTAAAAAAGAGAGCGGCTGCAAGTGCAGCACGTGATAGCAGTAAGGTATTACGAGGTAGAAGGCGGACCGCGGCTTGATATGCCCTTCCAGTGAAAGGCAATATATTCAAAGGGTTTGCTAAAGATAGCACCCGAGAAGTCGACGAGAACTAAATGGGGTTGATTCCCAAAGAGAAGTAGATGTTCATCTGAATTATCTAGGTCGGCATCTTGCTTTTGATTGTGCTGGGTAAACCCGAAGCGTGTCGCAATAGAAAGCCCGAAATCGGAAAACGAAATTTGCGGATTTTGTTCATTGAATGATGCGGTATCGCTTGCGGAATAAGCGGAAAATGGCGCGCTGAACACAAGCACCGACACCACAATAGAAAACACCCACGCATAAACTGAAGACGCGTAGTTTTTCTGAGATGATGAGTGACCGTGGTTATTACGATCAGGCATAAAACGATGCATGAGAGCGGTAGTGATAACTTTTTATTATTCCGTTGCGCTGTATATGGGTATGAAATAACAAAATGCAAATACTCGCCCCATACTCAACCCTTGATACAAGTTAAAAAATACTAATCTCTTTAGCGACAGCCACGGTACAAATAATCTCAACCGGCGGAATGGGAATAAATTAATAGGGTCAGTGTAAATTAATTCGAAATTTACACTGCCCTTCTTTATTGCCATTTCTCTTTATTGCCATTTGGTTAAGGCTATTTATGTTTACCACCGTCCCTACTCTAGATTTATTGCTAAAAGGCTTACTGCTAACCACTATGAGCATGTTCTGGGTGGTGCTACTGGTACGAGTGAATGGACTACGTTCTTTTTCAAAAATGACCAATTTTGATTTCGTGATGACAGTGGCAGTAGGGTCGTTACTAGCAAGTGCGTCGCAAACGAATAGTTGGGGCGCGTTCTTTCAGGCTATGATTGCTATGGCAGCACTGTTTTTAGTACAGTTCGTCACTGCCCGATTGCGCAGACGTTCCGATAAGATTGAAGCGCTTATGCAGAATACGCCTGTCATATTAATGCGCGACGGTGTAATTATTGATACTGCGCTAGCTGAAACGCGAGTGGCTCGTAGTGACCTTATGGCAAAGCTTCGGGAAGCGAATGTATTAGATATGCAAGAAGTTAGGGCGGTAGTACTAGAAACCACTGGCGATATCTCCGTGCTTCATGGAGACCAATGTGCCGCTCACATGTTAGAAGGCACTAAAACTATTGGTAATGGGCGATAGATAGTTTAGGTCAGAGCCACTGTTTTAAGCCTTCGACACACTACACCTCATTGTATTGCCCTGCTTTCTATACTCTGTCGGCATTTGCCCCGAAATCGTCTTAAACACACGATTGAATGTGGCTAAGGATGAAAAACCACTCTCCAGTGCAATCACCAAAATACTCCATTGCTGGCATTCTTGATTTCGTAATAACTGCTTAGCATGCTTCACCCTAAACTGATTCACGAACAGGTTGAAGTTAGCGACATCAAAATAGCCTCTTACGGCCTTACTCACTTTATATTCCGATGTATCCAACGCTTGCGCTATATGAGCGATTTTTAAGTTAGGCTGTAAGAAAATTTGTTTTTGATTAATTAACGTATTGATACCATTCACAATCAACATATCGATTGCTTCATCCTGCTTTTTATCACTATCGCCTCTGCTAGCGTTAGCGTTATATAAACTAGACGTTACAGGTTCAACATCACTCACTGGTTGTTCGAACGAGTGAGTGTTTGATTCATCGTGTATTTTATTTTGTAACTGGTTTTGTCGTTGACGGTGTGACTGTTTACTCACTTTCTGAGAGTAGACAACATATTGGATTGCGCCAAGTATTAGCAGTGCAGATGAGCAAATTAGCCAAGGCTCATAATATTCAATCTCATTAGGACTAAATAAAAACTTAGGTAATATTGATGAATTAAATAAACCAAGGAAAAAGGCAGAGGCAAACACTATCGACTGGCGTTTTTGAATGTCATTTTTACTATTGAATCCACGCAATGCTTCCCAAAAGGATAAAGCTAGAATGCTGGATGAGAGCAAGTTCACAACCTCATTCATTCCCTGTTTGAGTTTTAGCATCTGCGCTGGGGTTAACAAGTTTGGCATATCACTCGCCACCACTAAATGCCATGTCTGATTAAATATCACTAGCCCTGCAACCACAAATGCTACTGCAAAATGCCTGCGACTTAAGGGGTTACTGTCTCGAAATAGCGTTCTAGCAATCAGCCACACCGCGTTGCATGTCGCGCAGGTTGCTAGTCCTATTACATACTGATACGCGCCTAGGGTATCGGCACTTAATTTCTGCGTGGCCACCATACAAAGCGATGCGCTGAATATGGCTACTAAATAGTTTACTGTCTGCTTATCATTTTGGAACGCATGGGTAAGCATTATGCTCAAACTACAGCACAACAAAAGGTAATAGGGTAAATCGTTTTGCCACGCCACAGGGGTTCTACGCCTTTAAATATATCTCTACCCTCAGTGTAAGAAGAATCGCCGCTAAGCACAAAAGAACTTTGTTAAGGAGTATGTCAAAACCTCTAACTTAAGGTATTCATTTTTCGAATTTGAGAAGAATGAGCTCTTATTTTCTATACGCTTTAGGGAAACTAGAAATACGTGAACGGCGCGCTAAAAGAGCGTAACAATTATACAAGAGGCAAAGATATGTCGGCGACAAATACCCTAACACCCGATCCCCTAACTCCCACTACCTTAACCCCTTCAGCGAAGCTGTACGATACCAGTCAGAAAATAGGATTTTCTTGCTTGCTTATAGCGCAAGCATTCTTCGTTAGCTATCTAATTGCGGGTTATGGCTTTACAGGCTTGAGTGAAGGGGTATCTCAATGGAATCGCTTCAATAGCACGGCCTATGTTGCGGGTGATTATCTTGGCAATGCTATGTATGCCGCACATGTTTTACTTGCCATTGTCATGATCATGGGCGGAAGCTTACAGCTAATGCCAGCCATAAGGCGTAAATATAGAAGCTTTCATAAATACAATGGCCGACTCTTTGTCACGCTTGCGTGTAGTATCTCGCTGGCGGGTATGTATCTACTACTATCCCGTGGCACAGTAAGTACACCTTTGCTACATGGGTTAACGGCTTTTTCAGGGATAATGGTTATCTTAAGTAGTTTCTTTGCGATTCGCGCGATAAGAAACGCCAACGTGGCACTACATCAACGATGGGCGCTACATTTATTTTTAGCCGCCAATGGCGTGCTTTTCTTTCGGCTATTTATTTTTGCTTGGATGACACTATTTGGCACCCTTGGCATTAATACTGCCGACTTCACAGGCCCAGCGGTAATAGGAGTGAGTGTGCTGTCTTACGTGACACCTCATATTATTGCGCAGCTAATTTGGATGGCTAATCATGAAAATCATGTCTTACTAAAAATCTGTATCAGCGTGACCTTATTACTTGTCTCTGCCGCATTCTTGATTGGGCTTTTTAGTTTAACCTTCGGTATTTGGTATCCAACGATTACTGGATAAATAGAGGAAGTGATATAAGAAAAATAGGGTCAGTGTAAATTTAGCCTAAAAAGTACTCTGACCCCATTTCTTTAGTTTGGTGTTATACCGTTATGGTAAACATCTTGTACATCGTCGCAGTCGTTCAGCATGTCCATGAATTTTTCGAACATAGGCATGTCTTCTTCGCTGATGTCTGATTCTGTTTGCGGAATCCAGCTCATCTCTTCTGCGTCGAAGCTAATATCTGGATACGTTTCAGTAAGGGCGGTTTTAACTTGGAAGTACTCAGTATGCGGCGCATAAACGGTAATTTTGCCGTCTTCGCCTTCTACTTCAGTAACATCAACATCCGCTTCCATCAAAACTTCTAAAATAGCGTCTTCGTCGTCGCCATCAAACTGGAATACGGCTTGGTGGTCGAACATGTGCGACACGGCACCTTGTGCGCCAAGCTTTGCATTAGTTTTAGTGAAGCAGTTGCGTACTTCAGTGATGGTACGGTTAGCGTTGTCAGAAAGACAATCCACAATCACCATGCAGTTACCTGGGCCAAAGCCTTCATAACGCATAGGTTGGAAATCTTCGCCTGCACCACCAGCGGCTTTATCAATCGCTTTATCGATAACATGACCAGGTACTTGGTCTTTTTTCGCTTTTTCCATCAAACGGCGAAGCGACAAGTTAGTATCTGGATCCGCGCCGCCATTTTTAGCACACACGTAAATTTCTTTACCGTACTTAGAATAAACTTTAGTTTTCGCGCCAGCGGTCTTGGCCATGGCGGCTTTTCTTACTTCGAATGCTCTTCCCATCTTAAGATTCTCTTTTTTACAAATGGAGTTCTGCCATCAGTAGCAGAAAAAATTGGGCAAATTCTACCGATTTTATGCCCAACAATACAGTGCCAAGGGCACTCTCGTTGTTTTAATTGGTTAAGGTAAGTGCTCGGTAGCTAAGTATTCGTGCGATTGCATTTCGCTTAAGCGGCTTAAACAGCGTCTAAATTCAAAATTAAGCAGCCCCTCGCCGTACAAACTATCCATCGCAACCTCGGCCGAAATAATTAGCTTTACGTGGCGTTCGTAAAATTCATCCACCATGGCAATAAAGCGGCGTGCTACATCGTCATTGTGTTGCCCCATAACCTTTACATTTGCCAATAACACTGAATGGTAACAACGACTTAGTTCTATATAATCACTCTGGCTTCGCGGGCCACCGCAAAGCGCATTAAACTCTATCATCAATACGCCATCAGCATTGCGCAGGGTATTTATCTGCCTATTATTCACTTCAATGCTTTCATTTTCAGACCCAGCTTCAGGTGCCAACTGAGCGAAATAACCGTGTAGGTTATCAATCGCGTCACCATCTAATGGGTAGTGGTAAATTTCGGCTTGTTCAAGAGTACGAAGTCGATAATCGACACCGCTATCTACATTTATTACCCGTGTATTTTGATTGATTAACTCGATAGCAGGTAAGAAGCGCGCGCGTTGAAGACCATTTTTGTATAAGTCATCGGGGACAATATTAGACGTAGCCACCAACACTATGCCATAACCAAACAACTCTTCCATTAGTGTGCCTAGGATCATGGCATCGGTAATGTCCGATACAAAAAATTCATCGAAACAAATTACCTTGGTTTCTTTGGCTAACTTGGCGGCAATGGTTTTTAATGGGTCTTGTGCGTTGGTAAGCTGCTTAAGCTCATCGTGAATTCGGTGCATAAATCGGTGAAAGTGCACACGCATTTTATTTTCAAACGGTAGGCAATCGTAGAAGGTATCCACCAAATAGGTTTTTCCTCTGCCTACACCGCCATAAAAGTAAATGCCCTGAATGCCCGCGTTCTTTTGGCCTTTGCCAAATGCCGACTTAAGCTTTACCCGCCAAGTATGTTTTTTCTCTGGCTGGGTTAACTCGTCAAATAAACGCTGTAATTCTTTCACTGCATTTTCTTGTGCTGCATCGTACTGAAACTCAGGCGACGTCAAATCTGCTTGATATTTTTCCCATGGCGTCATCGCCTATTCCACTCCCGCAAAATGTCAATAGTGGCCGTGGCTGCACCGACCTGCTTGAAATTATCAATTATGACCTTAATTTTAATGGAAATCACGGTAGAATCGTACCTAGTTAATTTGCATAGCTCGTATAAACTTAAATTATGCGTTATCTATGCGCTTTCATACTGGCTCTTGCTATATTCAAGTAATGGTCGAATGCATTAAGTAGCACGTATCAAGGTGAACTTAATGTGGGTAGTACGTTAATTCGGAGAATAGAATGGAACTGTTAGTGTCTCTTGCTTTACTAGTAGTGGGTTTAATCATTGGCTTTTTTATAGGTCGTTTTGTACACACCAAAACGGGCGGGAATAATGCAGCTCAAACAGAGCAACAAGTGAAAGAGATATTAGCTCAGCAAGCTCAACATCACATTCATCAAACCCGTCAAAGCCTAGAAGGTATTGAAGGTCAGTGCGAAACACTGAAACAACAAATTAAAGAATACGAAGCATTGCTAACGCAAAGCAGTGACGATGATGACGCTAAAGTGCCTTTTTATGGCGAACAGGCCACGTCTTACCTTCGTAACAATTTAAATAACTCTGAAAAAGCTAAAGCTAATAAAATATCCGATACCCAGCCGAAAGACTTCGCTAATTCAGGGTCGGGGCTTTTCGTCGGCGGTTCTGAGCAATCTACCGCAGACAAGTCATAGTTTAGGAACTTTTTCAGTTATTTCAGAGTCTTTAGCTAAATGATTCAATATCGCAATAACCTGAAGGAGTATAAGCGAGCATGAAAGTGTCTTTTCGTCAGTATGTCGTGGCGTCTGCAGTATTAGTAAGTTCTCTTGGCTTTAGTGTGAACTCGTATGCGGCATTACCGTTCTTTTCAGATAAAAAAGATGAGGTGCCCTCTCTAGCCCCCATGCTAGAAGAAGCAACGCCTGCAGTAGTAAGTATTGCCGTTGAGGGAACGCAAACCTCTCGCCAACAAGTGCCAGAGATGTTTCGTTATTTCTTTGGCGCCCCCCAAGAACAAGTTCAAGAGCGCCCATTTAAGGGGCTAGGTTCTGGGGTGATTATCGACGCCGATAAAGGCTATGTGGTTACTAACAACCACGTAGTGGATAACGCCGATGAAATAACCGTGAAACTTACTGATGGCCGTGAATTTAAAGCGAAGAAGCTAGGATCTGATGAGCAAAGTGATATCGCTTTATTAAAAATCGACTCAGATGACCTTACTGCATTACCGTTAGCCGATTCAGATGCACTAAGAGTGGGTGATTTTGTGGTAGCCATTGGTAACCCTTTTGGTTTATCACAAACGGTAACCTCAGGTATTGTGAGTGCGCTTGGCCGTTCTGGTTTAAACATTGGAGGTTATGAAGATTTTATTCAAACTGACGCTGCGATTAACCGCGGAAACTCGGGTGGCGCGTTAGTCAGTTTGCGCGGCGAACTTGTCGGTATAAATACTGCAATCTTCGGCCCTAATGGCGGTAATGTGGGGATTGGTTTTGCTATTCCGGCTAATATGATGAAGAGCTTAGTCGACCAAATTGCCGAATATGGCGAGGTTCGCCGTGGCTTATTGGGTATTCTGGGCAGCGATATAGATGCAGGACTTGCAGAGGCGATGAATGCTGATGTGAACATTGGTGCGTTTGTCAGTGAAGTAACCCCAGATTCTGCTGCTGACAAAGCAGGTATCCAAGCTGGTGATATTATTACCGGTATTAATGGTAGAAACTTGCATAGCTTCCAAGAACTAAGAGCCAAAATCTCTAGTATGGGTGCTGGCGCTGAAGTTGAACTTACTGTTATGCGTAAAGGTAAGAAGATGGAAATGGATGTGGTGCTTGGCGATGCTACGCAATCAACCGTCACGGCTGCACAAATTCATCCTGCACTTGAAGGTGCTACGCTAACTAATGGTACTGATGAAGCCGGCAACGCAGGCGTGGTTATTTCAGAACTAGCTAATGGCAGCCCTGCTGCACGTATTGGCTTGAAGTCTGATGATATTGTGATGGGTGTGAACCGTTTACGTACCCCATCAGTGGCTGAGTTTAGAGATGCGTTAGATAAAGCAAAAGGGGTAATTGCCCTTAATGTTAAACGCGGTAACTCTACGCTGTACTTATTGATTCGTCAGTAGTTCTATCACTGCTACATAAAACAGCGCCGAATGGCGCTGTTTTTTTATACCCAATGGCGAGAAACCGTATATTTCCCGTAAAATGCGAAAGCCCAATAGTATTAAATACGACAGATTGACGGATAAGGTGATATCCTTTACCTTAATCAAATAAAAAATACCATTAACACAAAGCCTTATTTTGCCAAGTATTTTGGTACAAGTTTTCGGCTTAAGTTTTTGGGCATTTAAAAACAACGTAAGTGTGGCTTGTGACTGGCAGCTCAATAGTTAATTTCATAATAAAATCAATATTCCTTGGAACAATAGTAGCCTTGCTTCTGTTGTTTTTATTGCCGGATCTCCGCCAAGGTGGTGGCCTTACTCAAGGGCTTTTCACCGAGCCTTCCGTTAGTGCTAGTCGCGAGAGTTATTTTGCGCCATTAAGCCGCTCTGCCCCTGCGGTAGTAAATATTTATAGTGTCAGTATTGAGAACGACACCGGCTTGTTTCGCAATCAGCCAAGAGAACGTACTAGTCTAGGTTCTGGCGTGATCATGACCGAGAACGGCTATATTCTAACTTGCCACCACGTAGTGAATAACGCTGACAGTATCTTTGTAGCAGTACAAGATGGCCGTATTTTAGAAGCGCAAATAGTCGGTAACGACCCCCTCACCGATTTAGCCGTTTTAAAAGTAACCGCAGATAACTTACACATTATTCCTCAAGTTTCTGAGCCAGATATTCACGTAGGTGATGTAGTCATGGCGATTGGTAACCCATTCGATTTGGGCCAAACCATTACCCAAGGTATTGTGAGCCGTGCAGGAAGAAATGGTCTATCTAACTATGTCGATTTCATACAAACCGATGCGGTATTAAATCAAGGCAACTCAGGTGGCGCATTGGTTGATAGCAACGGTATTTTACTGGGTATTACTAATGCGAATTTCCAAGTGCGTGACTCGCGCAATCGCGTACGTAATGTAGATGGCATTAACTTCGCGGTGCCTTATGAGCTAGCTAAACGTGTGATGGATAAAATCATCAACAATGGCCGCGTTATTCGTGGGCAGTTAGGCTTTATTGGTGGTGAAGACCGCAATCGCCCGGGTATTGAAGTAACCGCGGTTGCCAAAGGCAGTGCAGCTGATGAAGCCGGTTTACAGCCTGGCGATATCATATTAGCCATCGATGGTATTCGATTAGAAAACGCATCAAAAACTTTAGACATGATTGCCGAAACTACCCCAGGCACTACGCTTGAACTTGAAATTAGCCGCGGTGGTAACCCGCTAACGATTAAAGCGCTCGTTGCTGAGCTTCGTGCGCAAGAGTAGAGAAAGCGTCACGCCTGATAGCACTCAGGAATAAATAAAGAATTAACGAATGAATAGCAGCACTACCGAATAACAGCATTAATAGACAAATACAAAAAAGGCGCCTTATGATAAATAATCATAGGCGCCTTTTTTATAAGCCGTGATAAGCAATTAACTCACATTGCTCGTGGCTCTTTATACTTTATTTTTACTCTTTTACACGCTCGATATTGGCACCAAGTGCGCTTAACTTCTCTTCAATGGCCTCGTAACCACGATCTAAATGATAGATACGGTTTACGTGGGTTTCGCCATCGGCAATTAGCCCAGCAATAACCAAGCTTGCAGACGCGCGTAAATCAGTAGCCATTACAGGTGCACCTTTTAGCGCAGAACTACCTTTAGACACTGCAGAATTACCTTCAAGGGCAATTTCAGCGCCCATGCGTTGTAACTCTGGAACATGCATAAAGCGGTTTTCAAAGATAGTTTCAGTGATAACACCAGTGCCTTCAGCTACGCAGTTAAGGGTAACGAACTGTGCTTGCATATCGGTAGGAAACGCAGGGTGTGGTGCGGTTTTAACACGAACCGCTTTCGGCTGCTTACCTTGCATGTCCAGCTCAATCCAGTCTTCACCTAAAGTGATAACTGCACCGGCTTGTTCAAGCTTATCGATAACCGCTTCTAAGGTTTCTGGTGCTGCATGAGTACAGCGAACTTTCCCACCCGTTACCGCAGCAGCTACAAGAAAAGTACCGGTTTCAATACGATCAGGCAGTACACGGTAATCACAACCATTAAGGGTTTCTACCCCTTCAATGGTAATTTTGTCAGTACCAGCGCCAGAGATAACCGCACCCATTTGTATAAGGCAGTTAGCTAAATCGACTATTTCAGGCTCGCGAGCAGCGTTCTCTAGCACGGTAGTGCCATCTGCTAACGCAGCAGCCATCATTAAGTTTTCGGTAGCACCAACACTAACCATGTCCATAAAGATGCGAGCACCTTTTAAACGGCCATCAACCTCAGCACGAATATACCCTTCGTCTACTTCAATTTTAGCGCCCATTTTTTCAAGGCCAGTTAAATGAAGATTAACGGGGCGAGCGCCAATAGCGCAGCCGCCGGGAAGAGATACATTTGCTTTGCCTTGCTTAGCAAGCAAAGGGCCAAGCACTAATATAGAGGCACGCATAGTGCGTACTAGCTCGTATGAAGCGGTGATGCTCTGTAAGGTACTTGAATCGAGTACCACGTCGTTTGCAGCAGGTTGTGCTACTTCAACGCCTAGCTCTCGAAGCAGTGCTACTGTGGTGTTGATATCACGCAATCTAGGTACGTTGGTGTAACGACATGGTTGGTCACTAAGCAAGCTGGTCATTAATAATGGCAACGCAGCATTCTTAGCCCCAGAGATACGCACATTTCCCTGTAGTGCAGGGCCTTTCTTTATTACAAGTTTATCCACGAAAAAAGACCTGCTTACTGAGGAACGTGAAACTGGCGCTCACGCTCCCAGTCTTTTACTGAAAAGGTTTTGATCGTAATGGCATGCATAGAACCATCGGCAATCTTATCTGATAAGGGCGCATAAACGGCTTGCTGACGTTTAACACGGCTCATTTCATTAAAGATATCGCCAACAGCGATTATATTGAAATGAGAACCTTCGCCTTTAACGTGAACTTCGTGAAGTTCTAAAGCGTCGGTGAGAATTTTTTCAATTTCTGACAATTCCATAACTTACTTCTA
Organism: Alteromonas sp. 1_MG-2023; assembly: GCF_030547075.1. GTDB lineage: Bacteria > Pseudomonadota > Gammaproteobacteria > Enterobacterales > Alteromonadaceae > Alteromonas. The sequence goes on from NZ_JAUOQH010000001.1 coordinate 236,111, forward strand.
TACCTGCTTGTTCTATATCTAGCTAATTAGGCTCATTCTACTGGTAAAAAGCCATCAACGTCGCTTATTTTAGCCAGTTTACGTAATTTTTCTGGGGGTTCACGCAAGCTAACACTAATACCCGCCCCCTTTCCATCTCTAATTGCGTTTAAAATCCAAGCTAATCCAGCGCTATCCACACGCTCAACATCACCTAAATCTATACAGCAGGTACCCGCTTTGACCAAAATAGCACTTTGCGAAGAGGTTAAACTTTCCCAAAAGTTTTTAGACAGGGTGTCACGATCTAAATGACCGTGCACACTGACTTGGGCGTTATCGTTAACCTGAAAAAGGCTCACGCACTATCTCCGTCAAAATCGATAGGCTCATCTTGGTTTAGCTCTACAGGCTTACCAATCTTGTCTCTCATCAATGCGATAACTGCATCAATACCGTCTTGACGAAGAATAGACTCAAACTCGCTACGCTTACTATTAAGCATGCTGATACCTTCAGCTACCATATCGTACGCTTTCCACTCGTTAGTCTTAGAGTCTTTACGCACTTTAAACGCTATTTTAATTTCAGGGCGTTTAGGATCTTGTACTACGGCACGAACCGTTACCGACTTTTTATCATCAAACGACGACTCAGGCTCAAACTGTACAGTTTGGTTATCGTAATATCCCATAGCAACCGCGTAAGACGTAATGAGGTATTGTCTAAATACCGTAATGTACTCACCCATTTTTTCCTGAGGGACAGATTTAAAGTGTTTGCCTAATACCATGAACGCGGCAAATTTATAGTCGATATGAGGAACTAGCTCTTCTTCCATAATAGTACGTAGCATTTCAGGATCGGCCTTAACAGCCTCTTGATTTGCTTTAATTCTATCGAAGGTTTTAGACGCTACGTCTTTAACCAACTCATACGGGTTTTGTTCGTTAACTTCTTGAGCTTGTGCCATTCCCACTAAAGAGAACATCCACACACCCATTACTATCATTAACTTTTTCAATGTTTATCTCCTGAAACTGAATTCTTACTACAACAGACCTGACAAAGTAGTTTTTGGTTTCATCAAGTCTTTATTAATTCTATTTAACCTTCGTATTCTTATTCTTCGTCCTTTCCTCGACTAAATAAGAATTGCCCTATCAAATCTTCTAATACCAATGCCGACTTTGTATCTTGTAAATAGTCGCCATCTTTAAGGTTTGCGACTCCGTCAAACGAAAATCCTGGCTGGAAGCCAACGTATTGCTCACCTAGTAGGCCAGAGGTCAGTATGGAAACCGAACTCGTTTCTGGAAAACCGTCGTAACTTTTCAAAATCGATAACTCTACTACGGGCGTGAAGTCTTCTTGATCAAGTGTGATAGAAGAAACACGACCAACGTTAACACCACCAACCTTTACAGATGACCGTGCCTTCAAGCCGCCGATGTTGTCGAATTTAGCGTATAGGGTGTAGGTATCACCATCGCCACCTACCGATTGATTAGCCACTTTGAGTGCCAGTAACATTACCGCACCAATGGTTAATACAACGAACATGCCAACCAAAACTTCCGATTTATATTTATTCATGACTCAACCCTACTCAATGCCAAACATAAGGGCGGTAAGCACGAAGTCCAGCCCTAATACTGCTAATGAAGAATACACTACAGTTTCTGTAGTAGCTTTGCTGATCCCTTCCGACGTAGGAATAGAATCGTAACCTTTAAATATGGCTATCCAAGTGACAACTAGGGCAAAAACGAGGCTTTTAATAATACCATTAACCACATCTTCACCCCACTCCACTGTAGATTGCATAATTGACCAATAACTGCCAACGTCTACACCGAGCCAATCAACACCCACTAAATGGCCACCTAGAATACCGACAGCACTGAATATTAGCGCCAGCATCGGCATCGAAATCATGCCTGCCCAAAAGCGAGGTGCGACAATACGTCTTAGCGGGTCAACCGCCATCATTTCTAAACTGCTAATTTGTTCGGTCGCCTTCATTAGGCCAATTTCGGCGGTGAGTGCAGAACCAGCTCTACCGGCAAACAATAATGCTGTTACTACGGGGCCTAGTTCACGAAGCAGTGATAGCGCCACCATGGGGCCTAAGCTGCCTTCAGCACCATAATCAACTAAAATAGTATAGCCTTGCAGCGCCATTACCATGCCAATGAACAATCCTGACACGATAATAATTAACAAAGACTGAACGCCTACCACATGAAGCTGTTTGATGGTTAGCGGAATATTTTTAAGTCTTGGAAACGCGAGTAGCGCTCCCATTAACATGTACGTTGCGCGGCCAATTGCAGTGACTTTGCCAATGACATTTGCACCTATAGCTTGGAAGAACTTCATTTGTCCCCTCCGAAAAACGTACTTTCTAAATCCGGTGCAGGATAATGAAACGGCACAGGGCCATCTGCTTTTCCTTTTAAGAACTGCTGAACTAATTCAGAGTCACTTTCTTTAATTTGCTGAGCTGTACCTTCACCAATAACACGCTTGTCAGCCAGAATATAAATATAGTCTGCAATGGTGAGTACTTCAGTAACATCGTGGGTAACTACAACGCTCGTTAAATCTAGCGCGTCGTTAAGCCCTCTGATTAATTTTACCAACACGCCCATAGAAATTGGATCTTGGCCGGCAAAGGGTTCGTCGTACATAATAAGGTCGGGGTCAAGCGCAATTGCTCTTGCTAGCGCTGCTCGTCTAGCCATACCACCAGAAAGCTCGCTAGGCATGAGCTGCGCAGCACCTCTTAGCCCAACAGCCTGTAGCTTTAGTGCGACAGTTGTAGCGATAAGATCTTCCGATAAGTTAGTGTGTTCACGTAGTGGGAACGCGACATTGTCGAACACCGTCATGTCTGTGAACAACGCGCCGCTTTGAAACAACATGCTCATTCGACGACGTGCTTGATAAAGCTCTTTTCGGCTCATGGCAACAATAGAGTCACCATCAAACTGTATATCACCCTCATCTGGTGTTAATTGCCCGCCAATAAGGCGCAGTAAGGTGGTCTTCCCTATCCCACTGGGGCCCATAACGGCCGTAATTTTACCTTTCGGAATGCTCAGCGTAATACCATCATAGATAATACGGTCTGCACGTCGAAAGGTTAGGTTGTCTATCTCGACTAAATGGTCCATAGCGATTTTATTTATCGACCCTTGAAAGATTAGTGATACCAGCAAAACAAGCAATGCTATTCATTGCTCGCTTCCTATAGATGTAAGGTTCTAGTTACTTGAATCGCCTTTAACGCCGTACATTTTCTTTATTGCATAAGGCAAGTTCTATGCCTTCGAGTACGTTAAACCGATAAAGTTTACTGATCAGTGTAATTTAATGTCATTGTACGCTTTTTCAAGGGATGCACAAAAGCAAAACGTTACAAGTTATGTTCGATTTATTCGAATTTAGAAAATTCGGATGATTTTCAAACAGTAAAGCGGGTGTTTGGGATGACTTAATACCACCTTTGCTAAAATAACCGATAGTTCTCATAGGCAAATGGCATTGTTTTTGCGACAATCTTGTGAAATTCCTAACTATGCTGGTTGTTGTGCTTTTAAACGTAGTCATTTTTTTAGTTGGACTGATTGTACTTAGCTGGAGTGCAGACCGTTTTGTATACGGTGCATCAGCGTTTGCCAAAAATATTGGTATGGCGCCTATGATGATAGGCTTAACCATTGTCGCCATGGGGTCATCGGCTCCCGAGATTGTGGTTTCAGCCGCCGCGTCCATCAACGGTAATATGAATACCGCGGTGGGTAACGCACTGGGCTCAAACATTACCAATATTGCGTTGGTATTAGGCATAACCGCCTTAGTGAAACCCCTTCTAGTTGCTTCCTCTACGTTGAAGCGTGAACTTCCTGCCCTACTTGTTATTACCGTCATAGCTGTTGCGTTTCTCTTCGACGGCGAGCTTACTCACATTGAAGGCATCATACTCATTAGCCTTTTCGTGATTGTTTTGGGCCTAATGGGTTGGTTATCTATGAAAGTAGATAAGGAAGACCCCTTAGTAAGCGAAACTACCGATGAAATTCCTAACGATGTCCCCACCTCTTCCGCCATTTTCTGGATTGTGGTTGGCCTTATATTGTTGCCGTTAAGTGCCCACTTTTTAGTAGGCTCAGCGGTAGAGATAGCCAGTTACTTAGGCATGTCCGATTTAGTCATCGGCCTGACCATTATAGCCCTTGGTACCAGCTTGCCTGAATTAGCCGCCAGTATTGCGGGTGTGCTTAAAGGTGAAGACGACCTAGCCTTGGGCAACATTATTGGCTCGAATATTTTCAATTTACTTGCCGTATTAGGCATGCCGGGGCTTCTTGCCCCTGGAGCGTTAGATCCTGACGTGTATACCCGCGATATGTTTGTCGTGCTAGGGCTAACCCTTTTGCTATTTTTATTCAGTTTTACCTTAATGGGCAATCGTAGGATAAGCCGAAGAAATGGCGGCTTGTTGATTGCTTGCTTCATTGGTTATCAATTTTGGCTTTTTGCGTAATGTCACAAGAAAATAGCTACATCACTTCAGCCAAGCGCGTCATTGAAATTGAAGCGCAGGCCATATCAGCGCTTTCATCACGTATGAATGATGACTTTGTTAGTGCATGCACCTTATTGCAAAACTGCGCAGGCAAGGTTGTGGTATGTGGCATGGGCAAATCAGGCCATATTGGACACAAGATTGCGGCAACCTTAGCCAGTACCGGAACACCTTCATTCTTTATGCACCCAGGGGAAGCCAACCATGGCGACCTAGGCATGTTAAGCAAGGGAGATGTACTATTGGCCATTTCCAACTCAGGGGAAACTGCTGAGTTGGTAAATCTATTGCCCATAGTGAAACGCCTAAATGTACCTGTGATAGCAATGACTAACAGCAAAACAAGCTCGCTAGGTCAGCATGCCGATGTTGTACTTAATATTAGTGTGGAGAAAGAAGCGTGTTCGTTAGGCTTAGCGCCTACCTCTAGTACCACAGCTACTTTAGTGATGGGCGACGCTTTAGCCGTAGCATTATTAGATCGTAAAGGCTTCACCACAGATGACTTTGCGCTTTCCCACCCTGGTGGCAGCTTAGGCAGAAAATTACTGCTGAAAGTAAGTGACATCATGCTAACAGGCAGCGAGTTACCTTTAATAAGCCAAGACGCTCTAGTGGCTGAAGCCTTATTGGAAATTTCTAAAAAAGGCTTGGGTATGACGGGTGTCATCGATAACGATGGCATTTTGTTAGGTGTTTTCACCGATGGCGACTTACGCCGCATTTTAGATGCGCGTATTGATTTGCATACAGCCACGGTTACTCAAGTGATGACCAAGGGCGGTAAGACTACCATGCCAGAGCAACTCGCTGTGGAAGCGCTAAACTTAATGGAAACCCATAAGATAAGTGCGCTAATGGTAACGGATGAAGCTCGAAAGCCTGTGGGCGCGTTTAACATGCACATGCTACTTAAAGCGGGAGTTTTATGATGAGTAATACACAAACAACCGTTGATACCCTTTACACCGCTATGCCAGCGGCGCTATTTAACGCACTGCAGCACATTCAATTATTAGTCTGTGATGTAGACGGTGTGTTTTCAGATGGCCGTATTTACCTTGGCAATGCGGGTGAAGAGCTAAAAGCCTTTCATACCCGTGATGGTTACGGTGTAAAAGCCCTTGTCGATTCAGGTGTTGCCGTTGCTGTAATCACTGGCAGACGTTCAGCTATTGTTGAAAATAGAATGAAAGCACTAAACGTGGCGCACATCGTGCAAGGTGAAGAGAATAAATCTGAAGCACTTGCAGCACTCATGAACCGATTATCGCTAAAACCCGAGCACGTAGCTGTAGTGGGTGACGATATGCCAGATACGGGCATGTACCCGCACGCTAGCGTAAAAATTGCGGTAAAAGACGCTCACCCAGCGGTTGCTAAACAAGCGAACTGGATCACCACGTTACCTGGTGGTTTTGGGGCGGTACGTGAAATATGTGACACCCTGCTTCAAGCGAACGACAAGCTGCACGGCATTCAAGGTGCTAGTGTATGAAGGTACTAGGGTTCGACCGCTTAGGGTTAAGCATTTCTGTGTTATTTATCTTGGCGTTGGCCATGTATATTCCTATTTGGATGGAAGAAGATCCTACCCAGCAAACCGACCAAGGGCCAGACGCCTTAAAGCCTGCGTATAAAGCTAAAAACTTAACCACTACCCTATACAACCAAGACGGGCTGCTGAATCACAAAGTATTTGCCTCGTCGATGGAACATTACGACCAATTGGGCTTTGTTTTATTCCAAAAGCCCAGATATACCTTATATACCGACGATGCACAGTCGCCGTGGGAAGTGACCGCGACAGAAGGTACTTTGTACAATAACGAATTGATCCAGTTAGAAAATAATGTCGTTATTGAAAACCAAAGTGTCGATGACTTTGTAAAAACAATACGCACAGCGTTTATAGAGATAAACCTGTACACTAAGCAAATGACATCTGATCAGCCCGTGGAAATACGTGGCTTACAATATGTGATTAACAGCAATGGGTTTAACGCCAACTTGCGTACCCAGGAATACGAGTTAATAGACCATGTACAAACCATTTATTCGCCTAGCCACTAAAGTACTTGCTGCTAGTTTAGCGGTGAGCTTATTCGTTACCGTGGCAGTCGCGGCTGAAAGCGACTTTAACAAACCGATTAAGGTAGATTCTAAATCGCAATTTGTCGATGGCAAAAACAAAACATCATTGTTTAAAGACGATGTTCGAATTACCCAAGGTACTTTGCTGATTAACGCCGACGAAGTGGAAGTTATTGCCAGCGACGGTGATGGTCGTGAGATATTCGTTGCCCGTGGTAAACCAGCCAGTTTCTCGCAAGAATTGGAAGACGGTGCATCAGTAACCGCTAAAGCCAACGAAATTCGCTACGAAGTAGTGAATCGAACCATTTCGTTAAGTGGAAGTGCTGAGTTGCAGCAAGATACTAGTAAAGTACAAGGCGACAACATTACCTTCGACATGGTAACAGAACAGTTACTAGCAACAGGCGGCGAAGATGGCAAAGGCGGCAGAGTAACCACAGTATTCACGCCAGAGGCTATACGCAAAGCCTCATCAGATAACAAAGGCGACAAGGCGGACGACAACTAATCATGGCAACGTTGAGCGCACAAAGTCTTGCAAAAGCGTATAAATCACGACAAGTGGTTCGCGATGTAAGCTTATCGGTTTCTACTGGGCAGATTGTAGGATTACTTGGCCCTAATGGCGCGGGTAAAACCACAACTTTCTACATGATTGTAGGCTTAGTTCCCCTTGATAAGGGAAAAATCATCATTGATGACAGCGAATTAACCCACGAGCCTATGCATGAACGTGCACGTCGCGGCATTGGTTATTTGCCCCAAGAGGCGTCTATCTTCAGAAAGCTGACGGTGTTTGAAAACATCATGGCGATTTTACAAACCCGTAAAGGGTTAAGTTCAGCAGATCAAGAACAAGAAGCTGACGCGCTACTTGATGAATTTAATATTAACCATATACGTAATAGTACGGGTATGAGTTTATCCGGAGGTGAACGCCGCCGAGTAGAAATCGCTCGAGCATTGGCAGCCAATCCGCAATTTATTTTGCTAGATGAGCCATTTGCTGGTGTTGATCCTATATCGGTTAATGATATAAAGAAGATCATTCAACATCTTCGTGATAGGGGAATTGGAATCCTCATCACCGATCACAACGTAAGAGAAACACTGGATGTGTGTGAGAAAGCGTATATTGTGAGCCAAGGCGAACTCATCGCGCAAGGGACGGCAGAACAAGTTTTAAGTAATCAGAAAGTAAGGGATGTATACCTAGGAGAACAATTCAGGCTATAGTTACTGTAACCGAATTGTCATTTTCAGTTTTAAGCACGGGTATATTCACAACAAGAGTTTAAAAATAAGACGTAGATGAAACCATCTTTACAGCTAAAGTTCAGTCAACAACTTACTATGACACCGCAGTTGCAGCAGGCTATCAAACTGTTGCAGTTGTCTACGCTCGACCTGCAGCAAGAGATACAGGAAGCACTCGACTCAAACCCTCTTTTAGAAGTTGAAGAAGGCGGTGATGACCACCCTGTTGAGAAAAACAACATGGATGGTGACGACCCTTCGGTAGAAGCAGCACCTACCGCGTCTAGCGATTCGATAGAAGCCGGCGATGCGCTGGAAAAAAATGACCTTCCGGATGAATTGCCCATAGACAGCACTTGGGATGAATACTACTCGGCCTCTTCTGCACCCGCACCTGGTCCATCAAACAATGATGACGACCAACTGTTTCAGGGTGAAACTACCGACAACATTCAAGACCATTTGCTTTGGCAGATGCGATTAACACCTTTTTCAGATACCGACCGCGCAATTGCTACCGCCATTATCGACTCAATCGATGAATCTGGTTACCTCAACGTACCCATTGAACAGATTTTAGAATCAGTGAATTCTGACGATGTTGAAGAATTGGTGGAAATGGACGAAGTTGAATGTGTACTAAAACGCATTCAAATGTTCGACCCTATCGGTTCAGGCTCTCGTACCCCTCAAGAATGTTTATTGGTGCAATTACGCCAGTTTTCAGACGATACCCCTTGGCTTACCGAAGCCAGACAGCTTATTAACGAGTACTCAGACCTGCTGAGTAGCAAAGATTACCGCACGTTAATGCGTAAGAGCCGTTTAAAAGAAGATCAGCTACGTGAAGCCATGCGCTTATTGCAAACGCTGAATCCTCGCCCTGGTAGCGCATTAATTACCAAAGAGCCGGAATACGTTATTCCTGATGTTTCGGTAAATAAAAAGAATGGCCGTTGGGTGGTGGAACTTAACCCCGATAGTTTGCCAAAGTTAAGTGTGAATCAACAGTACGCTGCCATGAGCCGACGCTCAAAGAACAGCAGCGACTCACAGTTTATTCGCTCGCATATGCAAGAAGCCAAATGGTTTATTAAAAGCCTTGAGTCAAGAAACGATACCTTGATGAAAGTAGCGAACTGTATTGTGCAGCAACAAATGGGTTTTTTCGAGCACGGCCCAGAAATGATGAAACCAATGGTGCTAAATGATGTCGCAGAAATGGTAGATATGCATGAATCCACCATTTCTCGTGTCACCACGCAAAAGTATATGCATACCCCACGTGGCATTTTCGAATTGAAGTATTTCTTCTCTAGTCACGTGGCAACGGAATCTGGTGGTGAGTGTTCATCTACCGCTATTCGCGCGTTAATTAAAAAGCTTGTGGCAGCGGAAACGCCCAGCAAGCCATTAAGCGATAGCAAGATTGCTCAATTGTTGGCCGAACAAGGCATTAAAGTTGCTCGGCGAACAATAGCAAAATACCGGGAATCGTTATCGATTCCGCCGTCAAACCAACGCAAAAGCCTTATTTAAAGGCCTTGATAATTTAAGGAAGACGAAATATGCAAATCAACCTTACCGGTCATCATGTCGAAATTACTGACTCTTTGCGTAGCTATGTCGATACGAAGTTCAGCAAACTAGAGCGTCACTTTGATCACATATCTAATGTGCATGTCATCCTGAACGTCGAAAAACTCAATCAAAAAGCCGAAGCCACCATGCACCTCAGCGGCGCGGAAGTGTTTGCTTCATCTCACAATACTGACATGTATGCAGCGATAGACAGCATGATCGACAAGCTCGACAGGCAAGTTATCAAGCATAAGGAAAAGCTGAAAAAGCACTAAATATTAGTATGGAAATTCAAGCCATAGTAAGTTTGGACCGCACCGAGTGTGCGGTTCAATGTAATAGTAAAAAGCGTATTCTAGAGATTATTAGTGACATTGCCGCTAAAAATAATCCCGATATCGATCAGGCCACTGTGTTGAATAGCCTGCTTACTCGTGAGCGTATGGGTAGCACAGGCATCGGCAACGGCATTGCGTTGCCTCACGGTCGGTTACCGGGCTTAGAACATGTTATCGCCATTATTGTAACCAGTAATCCCGCCATCGATTTCGATGCGCTAGACGATCAACCCGTAGATATATTTTTCGCTCTGTTAGTACCAGAAGAGAAAACAGAAGGTCACTTACAAACCCTTGCCACGGTAGCAGGTAAATTAAGTGATAAAGAAACGGTGAAAGCCATTAGACGGGCTACCACCAGTGACGATATTATTACAGCGTTAAATTAATACAGCACTGCACCATATTATAAAAAGGGAGAAATGCAGGTGAAACTGATTATTATCAGTGGTCGTTCTGGTTCAGGAAAGTCAGTTGCGCTACGTGCCCTTGAAGACTTGGGATATTATTGCGTAGATAATATTCCAGTAAATCTCCTCCCTACTCTTACCCATACCGTGGTGGATGAATACGACCAAGTCGCAGTAAGTATCGATGTAAGAAACCTGCCAAAAAATCCAGCCGACTTGGTAGAGATTTTAGATTATCTCCCCTCGTCTTGGTCTATGACCATTGTGTATATCGACGCCAGTGACGATGTGCTAGTGAAGCGTTTCAGTGAAACACGCCGTCTTCACCCGTTAGCAAAACTCAACAAATCTTTATCTGAATCAATCAAAGCCGAATCAGACTTACTTGCACCTATAGTTGAGCGTGCCGATTTATATATTGATACGGATAAACTCACTATCCATCAACTTGCAGAACTTATTCGCGAGCGAATTCTAGGCAAGAAAAGCTCTCGTTTGGTACTGGTCTTTGAATCGTTCGGCTTTAAGCACGGTATTCCGAAAGATGCAGATTATGTATTTGACGCCCGCTTTCTGCCCAATCCACATTGGGAACCCGATTTAAAACACTTAACTGGCTTAGATGCCCCTGTAGAAGTGTTTTTAGGTTCACAGCCTGTGGTGACTAAATTTATTTGGCAAATACAGAACTTAATAACAACATGGCTGCCACATTTGGAACGCAATAACCGCAGTTATGTGACAATTGCGATTGGATGTACTGGTGGTCAACACCGTTCAGTATTTATTGCTCAGTCGTTAGCTAAAACCTTTGGCGAAATGCACCCAGATGTACAAATTCGTCACCGCGAGTTAAATCAGTAATGACAATTGAAAAAACACTTACCATCGTCAATAAGTTGGGCTTACACGCCCGCGCCGCCACTCAACTGGTGCAATTAGCTAACCAATTCGATGCTAAAATAGTGCTAGTAAAAGGTGATAAACAAGCCGACGCGAACAGTGTATTAGGCCTAATGATGCTTGAAAGTCACCAAGGTGAACAAGTAAATGTGGTCGTTGAAGGTAATGATGCTGAAGCTGCACTAAGCGCGATTGAAACCTTAATTGAAGGCCGTTTTAACGAAGACGAATAATGCAGCTTTCGATACGACGGAGAAATTCTGCTCAAAGCCGTCTATAATTTCACCATACGGCTCGTAATTGTCTGTACCTACTGTGCTTTTGTCATGACAGCGTCATGGCAAGTGCGATATCCTACCATTATAGAAATCCCATTTTTTAGGCGAAAGCAGTGGCAGAAGCGCTGGTCTCAAAATACGTACAAAGCCAACTTAGGGCACTAAATGGCGCGTTGAATAACGGCCAATTTGTTTCTGTACGAAAGCTTCTGCTTGAATTACCCCCATCAGATGTTGCACACATTCTCGAATCTAGCCCCAGTCGTACTCGTGACGAGTTATGGGAGCTTATCGATGGTGATTTCCACGGTGATATTCTAGAAGAACTCTCGGACGACGTACGTAACGGTATCATCACCAAAATGCTGCCTGCTAATGTAGTAGACGCGTTAGAAGAAATGGATACCGATGACTTAGCCGTTACCCTTAGTAGTCTGCCTGAGCCTGTATTACAGGACATTCTAGACTCTATGGATGCACAAGACAGGGTGCGTGCTGAACAGGCATTATCCTACGGCGAAGAAACTGCCGGTTTCATCATGAATACCGACACCATCACCCTTCGCCCCGATGTGACCATTGATGTAGTACTTCGCTATATTCGCCTTAAAGGTGAGTTACCCGAAAACACCGATACCTTTTACGTGGTGAACCGTACCGATAATTTAGTCGGTATCGTACCGGTAACTCGATTACTTACCGCTGAAACTGAAGCTAAAGTGTCGGATGTAATGGATGAAGAGTCTGAAGCTATTCCCGTTCACATGCCAGATGATGAAGTGGCCAGCTTGTTCGAGCGCTATAACTGGTTATCAGCCCCAGTGGTTGACGAAAAACATCGCTTAGTAGGCCGAATTACCATTGATGACGTGGTAGATATTATTCGTGAAGACGCTGAGCACTCCATGATGAGTATGGCGGGTTTAGACGATGACGAAGATACCTTTGCACCCGTATTGCAAAGTACTAAGCGACGCTCGGTATGGCTTGCGGTAAACCTGGTAACCGCGCTAATGGCGGCGATGGTAAGCGATTTGTTTGAAGCAACGCTAAGCCAATTGGCCGTACTTGCAATATTGAACACCATAGTACCAAGCATGGGCGGTGTTGCCGGAAACCAAACCCTTACCTTGGTTATTCGCGGAATGGCACTCGGGCACGTTAATGCCAACAACTCCCGCTGGTTAATTAGCAAAGAGATATCTATTGGTTTTTTAAACGGTGCGATTTGGGCAATCTTAATTGCTTCGGTAATAGCGCTTTGGAAACAAGACTACATGTTAGGAATTATTATCGCCTTTGCCATGCTGGTTAATATGATAGCCGCAGCAATGGCAGGCGCTACACTGCCACTTATCATGAAACGCTTGAAAATAGACCCAGCGTTAGCGGGAAGCGTAATATTAACAACTATTACTGATGTAGTTGGTATATTCGCGTTCTTAGGCACTGCTACGTTGTTTTTGATGTAGTGCTAACTTACTAATCCAGCCGGTATTTGCCTTTCGTGGCTCCATTGCTTAGGCGACTGTCCATATAGCCGTTTAAACTCTCGGCTAAATTGAGACGAGCTTACATACCCCACATCCATCGCAGCTTCATTCACATTCATGCCACCCAAAATCTTCATCGCGGCCGTATTTAAACGCATAGACTTCACAAACTGAATTGGGGACATACTTGTAGCTTGTTTAAACTTTCTGTGGAACACAGCGCGACTCATGCCCACTTGTGAGGCCATATCATCTATGGTTACCGTTGCATCTAACCGAGTAGACAAATATTCGATGGCCCGGGCAATTTCGTTTCCTACACCAAAAGCTCGCCTTGCTGAATCACCTGCACCGCCTTTGAGGATGGCGTAGTAAACTTCACGTAGTCGACTATTGCCAAGTACCGCAGTATCAGATGCATCTTGAGTAAGTTGTAATAGACGCAGCAGTGCTTCAGAAAACCCAAGGTCCCATTCAGAAAGCGTAATGCTTGGCGGTAACCCTGCGCCCTTAGATTGTCTATTCATGCCTGAGGCTCGCTCTACCTCCATCGTTAGCTCGGTCATTACGCGAGTATCAAGGGAAATAAACACACCTAATAACGGGTTATCTGGCGACGCACTAGGCGTTCCAGCCTCAACTGGCATAGACATGCTGCAGCACATGTATTGGTCAGTGCCATAGACATAAGACTTTCCATCTAGTATCGCCTCTTTAGTGCCACTGACAATTGCCACTACAGTAGGCTCGTATACCGCAGGGGCACATCGAACTCCTTCGGTAACTCTAAATAGCTGAACCCCTTTAATCCCCGTTTCAAATAAACCATCTTGGGTAAGTTTATTTTCAATGAGGGTTTTAATTTCTTGTTTGAACATGATGTTGGCACCAAAAGACAGACATAAAACAATAACGATACAAATAGGCACACTTTAGCTAATTAAACTGCCATAAATTAAGCCACTTGATACTTAGTGTTTATTTTAACACAAAGAGTTTCGCCCCTGATACGGGTAAAGATAACGAGTTGTTCTAACTAACCTGCTCTACTACCGTTTGGCATTGGTGTTTCAGGCATGGCCAAGCAAGGCGTTAACTTATCGGCGTAGCCAATATCAAACAACATACCTTGAGATACTTCGCCCGCCATCTTTTGCTCGGGTAAATTAAGGACAAACAACGCTTGCTTGCCTTTAAACTCGAAAGGGTTTTCACGCTCTTGTTTAATACCAATCCGCATAGATAATCGCCCACTCAGAAGGGCGAGTTTAAAATGTCCGTACTCTTTGTTGTGTTACCTTGATGTAGAACCACTATACCTGTGGTAACACGCCGCGATTACGAACATTTTAAGTCTCGCTGAGAGGGTAATTATCTATGCGGACTGGTATAATACCCGCAAGAATAGAGCGCTGATGATCACCAAAATCTACATTGAGCTTCATCAGCTTTTTAGACTTTTCCACCTCGGCGACATCGATAATTGTACCCACACGAATATCCAGCTTTTCAAAATCACTGAACTCAATAAGATCTTTAATTGAGGCGTTTTGCATAGGCTTATCTTTAAATTAGTATTAATAACGACTTACGAAACTAACAGAACAGACAGATTGGTACACGAAGGAAAGGTAAAGAATAAGCCGACTTCCTGCTAAGGCAGCAGGAAGTCAGAATGCTTATTTAATGACTTTTAAGGTAGGCTTTCCCTTTTTAGGGGGAACGGGTGCATCTGAATTATCAGACGCGTCGACGTCTTCAATAGATGCAGGCCCAGTGGCTTGAGGTTCAGATGGCTTACTTGTTTTGGCCATCTCCTCTTCGGTAGCAAATACAGTACCGGCGCCATTTTCACGGGCATAAATCGCCATAATGGCTTCGCTAGGCATGCTTAATCTTCGTGGTTGGCCACCAAAACGAGCTTGGAAAGAAAGCCCGGTTAGGTCCAATGAGAAGTTCACACATGCACTAGGCGACACGTTTAAAACGATTTGCCCATCCTTAACAAACTCTAAAGGCACTTCCACCATTTCATTCGTTGCATCAACAACAATGTATGGGGTGAGATCGTTGTCCACTATCCATTCGTAAAAGGCCCTTAATAGGTAGGGCTGATTAGACGTCATAGATGTCATAGTGGGTTGTGGATCTCGCGCTCTTGATCGGTTAGCGATGCTTTAAATGAACTGCGAGAGAAGATACGGTTCATGTATGCATTAATTTCTTTACTACCTGCGCCATTAAGCTCAATACCTAAAGCAGGTAAGCGCCACAACAGCGGAGCAAGGTAACAATCAACTAAGCTGAACTCTTCACTCATAAAGTAAGGCAATTCACCAAATACAGGTGCTAATGCAAGTAGCGCTTCACGTAAGTCGTTACGCGCAGCTTCAACGTTACCTTCACCACGGAAGATACGAGCTGCTAACGAATACCAGTCTTGCTCGATGCGGTGCATCATAAGACGGCTTTGGCCACGAGATACCGGATAAACAGGCATAAGTGGTGGATGCGGGAAACGCTCATCAAGGTATTCCATGATGATATGCGATTTATAAAGCACCAGTTCACGATCAACAAGAGTTGGAACGGTTCCGTAAGGGTTTAACTCCAACAGATCCTCTGACAGATTGCTAGGATCTGTGTAGCTTATTTCAACACCCACACCTTTTTCTGCCAACACAATACGCACCTGATGGCTGTAAATATCAATTGTGTCAGAGAACAACGTCATAATAGAACGTTTATTCGCGGCTACGGCCATTCAATTTCCTCCGTCGAGAAACTAGTTATGCCCGGTAATTCGGGCGAAATTCAAAGACTAAAAAAGGGGGCGAGAAGCCCCCTTTGCCATTATACATAATTCTGTGCGATTAGTGCACTTCTCGCCAGTATTCTTTCTTCAGCAAGTAAACAAATACAAACAGTACGGCAATGAAGATAAGTACCCATTTACCAATACGGTGTGATTCTAGCTTAGCCGGCTCACCAGTATACTCTAAGAAGTTAACAATATCGGCAACGGCTTGGTCGTACTCGTCTGGAGACATAGAACCTGTACCATCAGATTTAATGCCAACATATTGCTCAACCATTTCGCCATCTACCATGACTTCTTCGTGCATTTCAGTTGGTGTACCTTGTAAAGGTTGAAGCACATGCGGCATACCCACTTCAGGGAATACTTTGTTGTTCACACCAAATGGACGGCTCTCATCTACGTAAAAAGAACGTAGGTAAGTATATATCCAGTCTTCACCACGAACACGAGCTACAAGGGTTAAGTCTGGTGGCGCAGCACCAAACCAACCTGCCGCGGCATCTTCAGGCATTGCACGAGTAATATAATCAGCAACCTTCTCGCCAGTGAACTGAAGGTTTTCAGTTCCTAGCTCGTCAGGAATACCTAAATCGGCAAATGTACGCTGATAGCGCTGATACTTCATTGAGTGACAGCCTAAGCAGTAGTTCATGAACAACTGCGCACCACGTTGCAGCGAGGCCTTGTCGGTCAGGTCGATAGGTGCCTTATCAAGATGCACACTACCACCAGCGGCTAACGCTACACCCGGTAGAAAAAATGCTAGAAAGCACATCAATTTTTTCATTAGGCAATCCTCTCTGGTACAGGCTTAGTTTTCTCGTTACGGCTGTATAGGAACAACAACACGAAGAAACCAAAGTACATAACAGTCGCGATTTGCGACGCAACAATCTTCCAGTTTTCTTGAGGTGTAGCACCTAAGTAACCTAAGAAAACGAACACAATTGCGAACACAATAAGGTTTACTGTGTGTAAACCACAACGATAGCGCCACGATTTAACACGGCCGCGATCTATCCATGGTAAAGCGAACAGGGCTGCAATAGCACCAAACATAGCAAGTACACCAATTAGTTTATCAGGTACGGCCTTAAGAATGGCGTAGAACGGCGTGAAGTACCAAACAGGGAAGATATGTTCAGGTGTTTTCAACGGGTTCGCAATTTCAAAGTTAGGATGCTCAAGGAACTTGCCGCCCATTTCAGGTGCGAAGAACAAGATATACGTAAACAAGGCTAAGAAAATACAGAATGCTACCAAGTCTTTCAGCACCATGTGCGGGAAGAATGGCAAGATGTCATCAGCGATATCATACTTGCTAGTGTAGTACTCATGAATCTTAAACTTGGTTTTTTCAGACTCTGGTAACGAGCCTTTCTTATGCTTAATAGCGATACCGTCTGGGTTGTTTGAACCCACTTCGTGTAGCGCAATAATGTGTAAGAACACCAAAATAACAATAACCAATGGCAATGCAATAACGTGCAATGCGAAGAATCGGTTAAGGGTAGCACCCGAAATTACATAATCACCTTGTAGCCAGATAACTAGGTCTGGACCTACAACTGGAATCGCACCAAATAGCGATACAATTACTTGCGCACCCCAGTAAGACATTTGTCCCCAAGGCAATACATAGCCCATGAAGGCTTCAGCCATTAGTGCAAGGTAGATAAACATACCAAACACCCAAAGCAGTTCACGAGGCTTCTGGTAAGAACCGTAAATCATGCCGCGGAACATATGCAGATATACCACGATAAAGAACGCTGAAGCGCCAGTACTGTGCATATAGCGAATGATCCATCCGTAATCAATTTCACGCATGATGTATTCAACAGACGCGAACGCACCTTCAGAAGTCGGTACGAAGTTCATTGTTAACCAGATTCCAGTAATAATTTGGTTAACTAAAACGATGGTAGCCAAGAATCCAAACACGTACCAAAAGTTCATGTTTTTAGGGGCTGGGTATTGGATGGCGTGCATATTCGCCACACGCATAATTGGAATACGCGCTTCAATCCACTCTAAAAAAGCATTCATATTACACAGCCTCCGCTTCTGAGCCGAGAATGATATTTGTATCATCAACGAACTGATAAGGCGGTACAACAAGGTTTAATGGCGCAGGTACGTTTTGGAATACACGACCAGCCATATCAAACTTAGAACCGTGACATGGGCAGAAGAAACCATCTGGAACCCCTTCAACCACTTCTTCGAAAGCACCATCTTTAAGGTGCTGCGGTGAGCAACCTAGATGCGTACAAATACCTACTAGGATAAGGTACTCTTCTTTCATAGAACGGAAACGGTTCTGGGCAAACGTAGGTTGTTGCTCTGCTTCAGAGTTAGGATCTTTCAGTTTATCTTCGTGAGTGCTCAATTCTTCAAGAATTTCAGGGGTACGACGAACAATCCATACAGGCTTGCTTCGCCACATCACACGCACTAGCTGTCCAGGTTCAATCCCGCTGATATCTACTTCAACGTCAGCACCGGCCGCTTTCGCTTTGGCACTTGGATTCCAGGACGCAATAAAAGGCACTGCCGCTCCAACAACACCTACACCACCAACTACCGACGTGGCAACGGTCAAGAACCGACGACGGGTGTTGTTTTCTGGCTGGTTGTCATTGTGTGCAGACTCTGTTGCATCTACAGATACATTGCTCATCCACATTTCTCCAGGTTCGGATAATTATGATGTATAACCCTAACTTTTACTGGTTTTATCACGTTAGGATCGCCCATCATATGGCTTGTCATGAAGTTAACTCGAAGGCACTTATGTGCTCATTCGAGAATTCACTAAAGTTTCGTCAAATTTCGACCGCAAATGATAAAAGAAAAGCCCTTATAAACACAAGGTTTTACTGGTATTTAAGCAATAAATTAATCTGGGGTCATTGTTAAGAATTAGTGAGTGATTGGAATAAAATCAAGAATTTGACCGAAATTCGGTCATTTGAGGGCTTTTATTAAATCATTGTTAGCTTTATGTTGAAATGAAGCGCGGAAACTCAAAGTACTAATTGAGTAGGTAGATTAGCGACGGAAAGAGAAAAATTACAGCACGCGCTAAAGAAAGTAGATTTTTAGCCAAAAAATAAAAAACCCGGCATAAGCCGGGTTTTTTGCATAAAACGTAAAATTAACGTTTTGAGAACTGTGGACGCTTACGCGCTTTGTGTAGACCCACTTTCTTACGTTCAACTTGACGAGCGTCACGAGTAACGAAGCCAGCTTTACGTAGAGCAGGACGTAACGTCTCATCGTACTCCATAAGAGCACGAGTGATGCCGTGACGAATTGCGCCAGCTTGACCGTTAGAACCACCACCTTTAACAGTGACGTATAGGTCAAACTTTTCCAACATTTCAACAAGTTCTAGAGGTTGACGAACAACCATGCACTCAGTCTCGCGACCAAAGTACTCGTCTAGAGCACGTTTGTTTACTTGAATGTTACCTGAGCCTGGACGCAGGAACACACGAGCGGTAGAACTTTTGCGGCGGCCGGTGCCGTAGTATTGAGTATCTGCCATGTCGATTGCCCCTTAGATGTCCAAAACTTGTGGTTGCTGTGCTGCGTGCTTATGTTCTGCACCAGCGTAAACTTTCATTTTACGGAACATTGCACGGCCTAGAGGACCTTTTGGCAGCATTCCTTTCACTGCTTTCTCAATAACCATTTCTGGTTTGAAAGCTAGCAGCTTTTCAAAGTTAGTTTCTTTCAGACCACCTGGATAGCCACTGTGTGCATAATAGATTTTGTTCAATGCTTTACGGCCAGTAACCGTAATTTTATCAGCATTGATAACTACAATGTAATCACCAGTGTCCACATGAGGAGTGTACTCTGGCTTATGCTTACCACGAAGGCGCAATGCGATTTCTGAAGCCAAACGGCCTAGAGTTTTGTCTGTGGCGTCAACCACGTACCAGTCACGTTGTACCGTTTCTGGCTTTGCAACAAAAGTTTTCATTTAAATATCACCCGAATAATATCGTCGTTACTGATTTCTGAACACCAGAAATCACCATAAAATCAACACAAAGACCCCTTCGAGCCGGTCGATTCTTCCACCTTCCCAAAGGTGGGCGTAACTGGGCAGGGCGCGAATTATACAGGTTTTGACGAAAATGCGAACCCCTAATTTGCAATCTAGGATAGTTTTTCATCAAAAAGTGGCAACCGAAACTGTGATGCACTTATTCTATTTAGCTAATTCGTTTAGCAAGTTAGATTGTTTTTCTTGTTTTTTACCTGCAACTACTGTTAAAACATCTGTCAAAATCTCCAATTATCATCTACATAGGACTTCCACCATGCTTAGTAAACGTGGACTTTTCGCTATTTGTATCTCGCTTCTGGCGTACACCAACCTTACCTTCGCTGATAGCGACAATACCTTGCTGGCTATCCAACAACAGTGGGCAGCGGTAAATTATCATTACGAAAGTAAGGATCAAGAAGAAGCCTTCATAAAGCTTATCGAAGAAGCTGAAGCTTTTGCTGCCGTCTCTAATAACAGTGCCGAAGCGCTTACTTGGTTAGCCATCACACAATCTAGTGCAGCCAAAGCGAAAGGTGGTTTAGGTGCGCTTGATTTTGCCAAAGCGGCAAGAGCTAATCTTGAAAAAGCGATTGATGCAGATGAATCTGTATTAGAAGGTACAGCGTTAACTGTATTAGCCGCGCTATATCACAACGTACCCGGTTGGCCGGTTGCCTTTGGCAGTGACAAAAAAGCAGCTGGCTTATTTAAGAAGGCATTAACGCTTTTCCCAAACAGTATGGACACCCATTATTTTTACGCAGAATACTTGTTTGATGATGGGGAGTATGAAGAAGCGGCCAAGCATTTAAAACTAGCCAAGGACGCCCCTGAAAAGTTAAACCGCCCCATTGCCGATAAAGGCCGCAGAGCGGAAATAGAAAAGTTAGAAGCGAAAGTGGCAAGCAAGCTTTAACAGGTTAACTTTAAAAGCTTAGTCTTAAACACTGGCCTCAAAAGCTTGGTCTAAAAGCCAAGCTTTATACACAGATGTATAAACTAGCCCAGCGCTACGGTTTAGCAGTAATAACTTTCGCTTGCTGCCATAGCGCTTCCATCTCATCGAGCGTCATATTTATCAAAGGTGAGCCTACACTCTCGGGCTCGCCGCTTTTCATAAATAGTTCATCAGCAGCAACCGTTTCGTGGGCTGAGGCTGTTTTAAAAGCCAAAGACTCGACCACTTTAAAGCGTTTAGCAAATTTATTACTGGCATTGCGAAGCGCTGTATCAGCATCTACTTTACAGTGCCTTGCCAAATTAACCATAGCAAACAATGCATCGCCAATTTCTTCCTCTAAGGCTTGCTGATTCAGAGTGTCGGCATCAAGCTCTTGTTGAATCTCTTCAACTTCTTCTCGCACTTTATCTAGAACAGGCGCAACTTCTGGCCAATCAAAACCAACCTTTGCACAGGCCTTTTGAAGCTTTTGGGCATACATTAATGCAGGCATGCCTACTGGCACATCATCAAGAAGGCTGGAGAAAACCGGTTTACTGCCTTTATTGGTCGATGTGGCTCCTAAATTTTGCTTTGAAGCTTGTTGCCTTAAATTCTCTTGCTTTAACGCTTTCTCTTGCGCTTTTATCCTGTCCCACTGTGCAGTTAAACCTTCTTCACTGCTTGGCTGGGAAGAAGAGTCACCAAATACATGAGGATGACGGCGGGTCATTTTGTCGCTGATACTTTTCGCTACATCGTTAAAGGTGAAAGTGCCCTCTTCCTCAGCAATGCGGGAATAAAACACCACCTGAAACAGCAGGTCACCCAGCTCGTCACGAATATCTGAAGGCTCACCTTTCGCGATAGCATCAGCCACTTCGTAGGCTTCTTCGATGGTATAACGGGTTAGGCTTTCCATGGTTTGCTGAACATCCCACGGGCAACCAGACTCTGGATCTCGAAGCTTCGCCATAATTTCTTGAAGTCGTTTTACCTCAGGCAACTCAGAATTGTTTGCGTTTTGCATCGGTAATGCCTTTTAACTGACGTAGTCGTGCAAGCACTTTTGATAAGGTGTCGAGGTCTTGTACTTCGATTGAAATGGTAATTAGCGCTGTTTGCCTGTGTTTATCACTTAAACTATTCACACCCAGTAATGGCACATTTTCATTCGCGAGCACGGTAGTAATATCACGCAATAAACCTGTTCTATCGTGACAGAAAATATCAACTGACGTTTCAAACCCGACTTTAAGCTCTTGTGACCAATTCACCTCAATTTGGCGTTCTGGGTGCTGCTGCAGTAAATGCTGCAACTGATCGCAGCTTTCTTTGTGTACGCTCACCCCGCGACCTTGGGTGATATACCCCATAATCGGCTCACCGGGTACCGGTTTACAGCAATTAGCTAGCTGGCTCATTAAGTGGCCAACCCCTTGTACAACAACTGCATCTTTCTTGCCTGCGCCCTTAGCACTGCGTTTAGTTTTCACTTTAGGGCTAATTTCTGGCTCTTCCGGCTCAGGCTCTTGTAGGAAGTGAATGTAGTTGATGACTTGCATCACCCTTACATCCCCTGTGCCTATTGCAGCATACAAGTCTTCTACGCAGTGGCCGTTAAACTTCTCGTACACTTCATTGGCTATTTTAGTCGGCAAATGAGCTCGGTGTAATTCACGCTCTAGTAGCTCTTTACCTGCGGCTAGGTTTTTATCCCGATCTTGCTTTTTAAAGTACGAATGAATGGTGGCGCGGGCACGAGATGAATGCACGTACCCCAAACCAGGGTGCATCCAATCGCGGCTAGGGTTAAGCTCTTTGCCTGTTAGCACTTCCACTTGATCGCCGCTATGCAGCTGATAAGTAAAAGGAACAATTCGCCCATTAGCTTTCGCCCCGATACAGCGATGCCCTACGTTACTGTGAATATAGTAAGCAAAATCGAGGGGCGTAGCGCCTTGAGGTAAGTCGATAACATCGCCCTTCGGAGTAAACACATACACGCGATCATCAAACACCTGACTGCGCAGCTCTTCCACCATGTCACCAGACTCGGCCACTTCTTCCTGCCACGCTAATATGCGGCGAAGCCAGTTGATGCGTTCATCGTAGCCCGACTGTTTGCCCGTACTGCCTTCTTTGTATTTCCAATGCGCCGCTACGCCGAGTTCGGCGTCTTGATGCATTTTGTGTGTACGAATTTGAATCTCTACCGACTTACCTTCAGGCCCCACAATGACCGTATGAATAGACTGATAACCATTAGATTTAGGGGTCGCGATGTAATCGTCAAATTCGTTAGGTAAATGCTTGTAGCTGGCGTGAACCGTACCAAGTGCGGCATAGCAATCTTGTAAACGTTCAGCGATAACCCGCACGGCACGTATATCGAAAAGTTGTTCGAAGGTAAGGCGTTTTTTCTGCATTTTTTTCCAAATGCTGAAAATATGTTTTGGCCTACCGTACACATCGGCGCGAATGTTTTCGCTATTCATTAATGATTGAAGATCATCAACAATGCCGTCGATATACTCAGCTCTCTCTCGACGTTTACCATCGAGCTGTTTGGCGATTTGTTTGTAGGTGACAGGGTGTAAATAGCGAAAGGCTAAATCTTCCAATTCCCATTTAAGCTGACCAATCCCTAAACGGTTAGCCAAAGGGGCATAAATGCTGGCACATTCACGAGCCACCATAACCCGCGTTTCTTCATCGGCTTTTTTAGCCTGCTGCAGAGCACAAATACGTTCTGCCATTTTGATAACAACAGCACGAACATCTTCAACCATGGCAAGCAACATACGACGAATACTGTCTATGTGTTGCTCATCAGATTTTTCATTGAACAGAGAACCGTTTACTTTTCTTGCGTGCAAGGTTTTGATGGCGTCCATACGCCTTACACCCACGACTAAGTCACGAATTTCACTATCAAACTCTTGTTCAATATCAGCTTCGGTTAAACAATGTTGTTCACAGTAGGGAAAGACCAATGCCGCCTGCAAGGTGACATCGTCCATATTTAACTGACAGAGTATCTCGACCATTTCTTGGCCGACGAGAAGGCGCTCTGGCATAGAAGACACACTGCGAAGTTTGTCTTTGGTTTCTTCACTTAAATCGAGGCTGTCTAGCCACACCTCAAAAGGAGGTCTATCGGCTGCATGCACTTTTCTTGTTGTCACCATAACCGCTGCTCGCTATTGCTGTTGGCGTGTAAATAGCGCCATCGTTTCCATATGATGGGTAAAGGGGAACATTTCAATCACACCCGCCTTTTGCATTTGATAACCTCCATCTATCAGTACACGCGCATCCCGCGAAAAAGTGTTCGGGTTGCAAGAAACATACACTATCGTATTGGGTGTTGCTCGAACCAGTGCATGACAAACCGTCAATGCACCTTCACGAGACGGGTCAAGCAAGACTTTGTCGAACCCACCCGCTAACGCTTTATCTACTGATTTTTCGTCAGCCAAGTCGAGCTGCATCCAATCCACATTAGTTATGCCCTGTTCGAGGGCGTTGCTTTTAGCGCGCTGCACCATTTCAGCAACACCTTCTACCGCGCTTACCTTGGCGCCGCTGTGGGCAATGGGTAAGGTAAAATTACCTAAACCACTAAACCAGTCAGCTATTCGCTCACCGGGTTTAGGGGCTAACCATGCCACAGCCTGAGCCACCATTTTAGAATTAACTTCTGCATTAACCTGCACAAAGTCGTTCGGACCAGGTTGCAGATAGAAGCCGTCTACTGTGTTACAAGTAATTGGCGCTATTTCATGCAAATGAGTAAATTTGCCATTACCGTCTTCGATTGTCATATTCACGTTTTGTTCCACAGCAAACTGGGAAAGCGACGTAATAAAATCGTTGGCTAATGAACGAGTATGTTTAACGGTAACTTGGACCGTATTTTCACCAGCCAATAAGCTGATGTGGCCAATAAGGCGAGCGCTGGCAAAGCCTGAAATAGCAGATTTAAGCGGTGAGATAAGCTGGCTTAGTGATTCCACTAAGACCGGGCAGTCATCGATAGTGACTATATTTTTACCTGCACTTTCTCTAAACCCGAGCTTAATTTTATCTGGGTTTCTTGCATCTATTGCTAGGCGGGCTTTGCGGCGATACTGGGGTTTATCGCCACTTAAGGGCGCTTGCCATGCTTCATCGCTACAACCTAGCTTCCGCTGAAACAAACTTTTAAGGGCATCGTCTCGAAGCGCTAAAGCCTCATTGGGCTCAACATGCTGTAACTGACAACCACCGCACTGATTTGCTACCACACAAAATGGCTTTTGGCGATACTCTGATGGCGTATTCACTTTGGCAACTTTCGCATTAACGATTTGCTTGTTACTTGAAAGCGCTTTTATCTGTACGGTTTCTCCAGGCAAGGCTCCATCAACAAAGTATAAGGTTTCACCTCGGGCAACGCCCTGCCCTTGCCAATCCATACTGTCTATTGTTATGGCATCATTAGCAGCATTAATCTCATCAACCGAAGGCCATGATTGTTTGGTTTTTACAATGTGCTGCTTTTCACCCGAGCCTGAACCGCGAACTCGCCCTTTCACATTGCCTTTGTTTTTGCCCTTGCTGGGTTTATAAAATATGGCCACGTTGTGCTCCCGTTACGTTAATTTTCAAGAATAACGGTAGCAACCGCATAGTGTATTTCATCAGATATGCTTATTACGCTAGAGGTAATAGCTCGCTGCTTGCAACGCAGGGCAAATTCGCCAGAAAAGTGAAGCTCTGGCGCGCCAAGGTCGTTGTTACGCACTTCAATATGCTGCCAACTGACACCATTACCAATACCCGTACCTAACGCTTTTACGGCAGCCTCTTTAGCCGCAAAACGCTTAGCTAAATAGCGTACCGGCTCATTACTAGCAATGTACAAGTTAAGTTCGTAAGGCGTGAGCACGCGTTTGGCAAGGCGCGCTGTGGTCGCATCGCTCTTATTCAAACGTGCAATTTCAATAATGTCTGTGCCTAGTCCAGCAATGGCCACAAGGTATTCTCTTTTTGTTTTTAGCGTTGATGAGCTATTTTACTTTTTAAACGAATGAAGCCGACGTGAAGTTAAATGCCGCTTCTAGCTTCTAACATGAGTTTTCGCATATCAGCTACCGCAGTCGCTAAGCCATCAAACGCCGCTCTTGCGATAATCGCATGGCCAATATTCAGTTCTATAAGTTGTGGTATAGCCGCTATCGGTTTCACGTTATGGTAATGCAACCCATGACCGGCATTCACTTTTAGCCCTAGTTTATCGGCATATTCAATGCCTTCTACTAATCGGGCTAACTCTTCTTCAAGCTCTGCTTCATTGGTTGCTTCAGCATACTGGCCTGTGTGAATTTCTATGTAAGGCGCACCGCACTCAACCGCTGCATCTATTTGTTTTTTGTCTGCATCGATAAATAAAGATACTAAAATGTTCGCTGCCGCTAAACGCTCACAGGCTTGTTTCATTACGGTTAAATTACCCGCTACGTCTAGCCCACCTTCAGTGGTTAGCTCTTCACGCTTTTCGGGCACTAAACAACAAAACACCGGTTTCACTTCTTCGGCAATAGAGAGCATTTCATCGGTAACTGCCATTTCTAAGTTTAGGCGAGTATTAATGGTTTGCGCCAAAATGCGTACATCTCTGTCTTTTATATGGCGGCGATCTTCACGTAAATGCACAGTAATACCGTCGGCTCCCGCGCGCTCTGCAACATCAGCTGCATGCACAGGATCGGGGTAGTTAGTGCCGCGAGCATTTCGAAGTGTGGCAATGTGATCGATGTTAACGCCAAGAAGAAGTGTACTCATTAACAGATACCTATAGTAGAACGGGCTTTTGGCAATCGGCGCTTCTTCGAAGAATCTCTGATTGCCTGTCTAAAATTGATTGAGCGCTATTGTAACAAACTTTCGCGCTATCACATGGCAAAAAGCGTGATTAAATATGCGTAACACTTATCATTTTAATGCTTTCTAATTACAAACAATTCTCTACTTTTTAGCGGTTTATCGCCAATAAGCGGCTTGAGCAAATCACGGCATAGCAATTTGGCCACTCGTTTACTTATAGGCGTAAATTCCCCTTCTGCTAGGGCAAGTAGTGCACTGCCCGGCAAGCCCTTGCTAGTGTAGCCATTTGGCACATCATCCGGTAAAGCGCAAAAGCCAAATTCAGGCTGCAGTACATAGTGTTTTTCGGCCTCAATGGGCATTTCATATTCTACATCCTGAGTAAAATCAGGTAGTAGCCCCATTTCATCTAGAAGCGATAACTCAAATTTTCGTAGCGTAATTTCTATATCATCATCGCCGAACAACGACGTTAGCGCTTGCTCGTAAGCCTCATAAACCGCATCACTGGCTAGGCCCGCAGGCATAATTCGATTGGTAAGTTCATTGAGGTACATGGCACAAAATAGCGGTGTGCCCGCTAAATTAATGGATGGCGCGGTACTCTCTACCTGCCGCAAGTTTTTTAAATCAGATTTACCGGCAAGCTGAAGTTTGAGGGCTTGAAAAGGTTGGAGAAGACTCTTTTTATCCGATTTACTATTACGTACGCCTTTCGCTACAGCGCTTACCTTGCCTTGCTCTAAGGTGAAAAAATCAACAATATAACTGGTTTCCCGATAGGCTCGGCGGTGCAACACAAAAGCAGTCAACCAGTCGTTATTCATTCATTTTCCATTATTTAAAGCAGCGTTCATATTAAGGATGGCTAGCAGTTGCAGCAGCTTAGCTTCGTTTGATACGTACCACTTTCATGGTTTCAAACTCAATGCCCGCCACCTCTTCTACCTGTCGGTAGTAAGTGATATTGACCCGCGCCCCTTTTAAGTTTTGGTACAGCTTTTTTCGGCGATAGATAAAGGGCACATCAATACCTTCTAACATTACGGTGTTGCGCACCCAATCATCTTCTTCGCGCTGAACGTGAGAGACTACCTTCATATTATCAGACTGATTCAACTGACCATGCTTGCTGATTAATTTGTCAGTCTCAGATTTCATGTTATTTACCTTGCACCATTTTGTTTTTGAATGTTTAGGCTCTCGCGTTTTGTCTTTATGCGCTTTCTAGCTGTTTTTTAATCTATGCGCTTTCTAGCTGTTCAATAATAAGCTGTACAGACTCTTGGCCGCGAAATACATTTACATCTAATCGGTAGACAATGCGTACCTGTTTTACCATGGCATTTGGCCACGCTTTAATATCGATGTTAAAGGCAATGGCATCTACTTCGCCCACTGAAGGCTCTCGCAATACCAGCTTTAAGTGTTTTTCACCCACAAGTCGTTGTTGCACTATTTGAAACTCACCATCAAAGAGTGGCGACTCAAAGCCCTGCCCAAAAGGCCCTGCTTGCCTAAGCAAATGGGCAAAAGATAAAGACAACTCTTGTCCCGTTAAGCTGCCGTCAGACAGTAGTACTTGGTTACCGTCTAGTTTATCCACATGCTGCTTAGCAATGTCGATGAAGGCCTTTTCGAATGCTGCTAAATTAGCAACCGGTAAACTCAAACCGGCTGCCATTGCATGGCCCCCAAATTTATCAATAATGCCAGGGAAGCGAGTATTCACTTCATCGAGTACATCACGAATATGCACCCCAGGAATAGAACGGGCTGAGCCTTTAATTGTAGCATCATCTTGATGAGCAAAAGCGATAACCGGCTTTAAATACTGTTCTTTTAAGCGCCCCGCCACAATACCAATTACCCCTTGGTGGAAATCGGCTTGATACACCACCAATGCGGCAGGTATATCACCTTCAGCTAAGGTCATTTTTTCTAGCACTTGTTCAGCTTGCGCTTTCATTCCGGTTTCTATTTCACGACGTTCGCGGTTTAACGCATCAAGCTCCGAGGCTATCATGCGAGCTTGCATGGTATCGTCTTCTAACAAGCAGGCTATGCCTTGAGACATATCATCTAATCTGCCGGCTGCGTTTAAGCGAGGGCCAATAACAAACCCTAAATCGGTTGAAGTAAGATGAGCACAATCTCGATTTGCCACTTCAACCAAGGCTTTAATACCCGGCCTGCATTTACCTGCTCGAATGCGTTGTAAGCCTTGATGTACCAAAATTCGGTTGTTTTTATCTAATACCACCACATCGGCTACCGTGCCCACGGCTACAATGTCTAGCAGCGACGCTAGATTAGGCGCTTGAATAGTCTTTTCAGTAAACCAGTTTCGCTGTTGTAGTTCGGTTTTAAGCGCTAGCATGATGTAAAACGCCACGCCTACCCCAGCTAAGTTTTTAGAAGGGAAAGTACAGCCAGGCTGATTGGGGTTCACAATAGCATCGGCGGGAGGAAGCTCGTCACCCGGTAAGTGGTGATCGGTAACAATAACCTCTATGCCCAATGCTTTTGCATGTGTCACACCTTCAATACAAGCAATGCCGTTATCTACCGTAATTATAACGTCAGCGCCTCGCTGCTTGGCAATATCCACAATAGGTACGCTAAGGCCATAACCAAAATCGAAACGATTTGGCACCAAATAATCAACCTTATTAAACCCCATCATGTGCAATGCGTGAATACACACCGCAATACTGGTCGCGCCATCGGCGTCGAAATCGCCGACGATAATAAGCGACTTATCCTGCTCAATGGTGTCAGCCAGAATGCTCGCCGCTGCGGCCATACCCTTTAGCTCATTAAAGTGGGTAAGGCCTTTCAGGCCATTTTCTAATTCGCTAACATCTTGTACGTTTCTGCCGCGATAAATCCGGTCTATTACAGGGTGCAAAGCAGAAGCAAGAGGGGCGTCACCAGTTTCACGGCGCACTACAGGCAATATCATCGACATTCATCACTACGGTTAATTAGAGGGTAATGATACCCAAGGGAATGAGGTAGGTAAAATGAGAACATAAAAAAACGCACCTAGCATAAGCATTAACTTTTGCTATGGTGCGTTTTTAAAAATTGAATTTGACGCTATTCGGCTTGTTCAATAGCCTGTGCAATCATGCCAGCAGGTTGGTAACCTGGAATGAGCGAGCCATCAGGTAATACGATATTAGGCGTACCATTTACACCTAGTTTTTGCCCTAACAAATATTGCTCTGCAACCTTGTTAGCACATTGAGCGGTTGCAACATCGTTACCCGCCTTCGCGTCAGTTAATGCTTTTTGCGGGTTCGCTGCACACCATACCGACACCATGTCTTTATAATTTTGGCTATCTAAACCAGCACGAGGAAAGGCCAAGTAGTTTACCGTAATACCCATGTCGTTTAAGTCGCCCACTTCTTTATGAAGCTTGCGGCAATAGCCACAGGTAATGTCGGTGAAAACATTGATTACATGCTTTTCATTTTTAGCTTTAAACGTAATGGCTGATGACTCCATTTCATTCACGCCTTCAACGCGAAGTGTAGAATACGCCACTTCGGTTTCATTACGCATGCCTTCATCGATGTTCAGAATTCGGGCTTGGACTAAGTACTTACCATCTTCACTTACGTAGAAAAACCCGCGGTTAGTCGATACTTGTACCAAACCTGGAATAGGCGAGTCAGCAAGAGATTCAACATCCAGTCCCAGCATGTTAGTCAGCTTGTTTTTAATTGCCGCTTCATCTGCAGCGTTTGCCATGCTAGCGAACAGGCTCGTGGTGAATACCATTGCAACTAATAAGCTAAATTTTACTACTTTCACTATATTTACTCCGACAGCAACCTTGCTTTCAAAATACTAAAAAAGAGATTCTAAATAAGACCCGATATGACT
Organism: Alteromonas sp. 1_MG-2023; assembly: GCF_030547075.1. GTDB lineage: Bacteria > Pseudomonadota > Gammaproteobacteria > Enterobacterales > Alteromonadaceae > Alteromonas. The sequence continues at coordinate 266,636 of NZ_JAUOQH010000001.1, forward strand.
GAGAAAAATTCCCAGCAATATTTATAAAATAGCGACACTTAGAAGATTCATAAGGTAATGCTATCACACCCGACTTTGCGTGACACTGACGTTTGCCTCACCAATTGGTGGCGTTATCCCCGAGGGTGATGACTGTGAATTAAGGTTTGTAAGCGCTCAGTAGCGACATGGGTATATATTTGAGTCGTTGAAAGGTCGCTATGCCCCAACAACATTTGCACTACCCGTAAATCCGCGCCATGGTTGAGTAAATGGGTGGCAAAGGCATGGCGTAACGTATGCGGAGACAAGTGCTGGTCTATATTCGCCTTAACAGCATAGTATTTTATGCGATGCCAAAAGGTTTGCCGCGTCATTTTTTGACCACGTTTACTCAAATACACATAGTCAGATTGCTTGGTGGCCAGCACAGGGCGGGCAGTTTTTATATAGGTTAGTAGCCATTCAATGGCGTCTTCACCCAGTGGCACTAACCTGTCTTTGTTGCCTTTACCAGTAACTCGAACCACGCCTTGCTGCAAGCTTACCTCGCTCATTTGTAAACCGATAAGCTCACTTACCCGCAATCCTGTTGCATAAAGCACTTCGAGCATGCTTTTGTCTCGGCACTCTATAGGGTCTTCCACAAGAGGCGCAGCTAATAAGTCTTCTACCTGACGTTCACTTAAGGAAGAAGGTAAAGATTTAGGTAATTTGGGGTTCGATAAGGAAGATATAGGATTATCTACCCGTATTTGCTTACCAATTAAATACGTATAAAAAGCCCGCAGCGCACTCATTGCACGTTGGGTGCTGCGTGCTGAAAGGCCTTTATCGTGGCGGTAAGCTAAGTAGTCTTGCATCATTTCGGTGGTAAGTACCGCAATGTCTTTAATGCCTTGGTTATTACAAAAGATAGCCAGTTTAGTTAAATCTGTGCGATAGCTTTGCTGAGTGTGATCAGATAACCCTTTCTCGAGCCACAGCATTTCTATAAAGCCATCGATATGTGCCTGACTAGTAGCAGGCACATAAGTAAGCTCACGCGCCATTAAAAGTCACGCTTTTGCTTGATAAGCTCGTAAGCAGATTGAATATCTTGGGTCTTTTTCTTGGCCATTTCCATGGCTTGTTCAGGCAAACCTTTTGATACGAGTTTATCAGGGTGGTGCTCAGACATACGTTTCCTATAAGCCCGTTTAATGGTTTTTTCGTCATCTGATGCACTAACCCCTAAAATACGATACGCATCATCAAGAGATTGTTTTTCGGTGTAGGCGCTTTGCTGAGAAGAACGCTGCTGGCCATGGGCGCCTTGACCTCCTCTCCCGCCTTGTCCGCCTCGCTGCCTAAAGCGTATTTCAGCTTCAAACATGGAAATAAGGTAATCAAGATCACGGCGTCTAAAGCCTAGCGGCTTCGCCACCTTTTCTAAAACCACATACTCTTCTTGCGTTAACTTGCCATCGGCAAATGCCGCTTGAATCAAAATCTCCAAGAAAACTTGCAATATGTCTCGCCGACCATGACTGGCCTCGTACAACCCTTTTAACGTGTCGGTGATAGGAAAGTCTCTGGCTTTACCTTCACGGAATGCTTCTTGTGCTTCTTTACGTGCATCACCGGTTAACTTCATGTCATCCATGAGCGCGGTAGCAATTTGAATTTCTCGGCTAGTGACTTTGCCATCAGATTTCGCTAAATGACCCAGCGCCGAGAACAAGCTATGAAAGAAAACCGCTTGTTGCTTCATACTATTTTGATCGGTAAAGAAACGGCCGAACCCACCGAGCTGATTAAAGTCTCGGCTGTAAGCCTTATCAAAGAAATGCCCTACAATTAACCCTAAAACAGCACCGGGGATTTTTAAAAACATAAACCCAAAAAGTACACCAAGGATTTTTCCCCACACAGCCATGTCAGCATTCTCCTGTAATCTTTAGCGCTTAATACGATGATGATGTTTGCACGATGGCAAGGTTTGAAATTGATATAGCGGAGCCAACAAATACACTCATTTAAACACTGATAAGTGCTCTAATTTTAGCTATAACAAACAACATAAGCATAAGAAGTTGGTATAGCTTGACGCTTTTCAACCTAAACGCGGACTTATTTCGTCTATTCGATGATTAACTTTTTATGCGATAAGCCAATAAATATGCGTCAAATCACCCTTTAGATAAAGAGAAATACGATTTTTTTAATCCAATGGTTGGTAAATACTACAGAAGTGCTTAGAATTGACGGCTAATTACATTGCGTTAACTGCCAACGTTACTAGGTTGGCGTATTATTAACTCTATGCAGAACTATACGTGAGCCTGAAGGTCACAAGATTATAGTGTAAGCAACGAATAACAAAACAGGCCATTCACCACCGCATGAAAAAGACCTGCGCCATGCTTGTTTCCGCGACATTGTCTACTCACGTCGCGTTTGCACAGGAAGCTAATCCAGAATCAGTCTCACCGCTCGCCTTCTGCTCGGTAGAGCCCATTGTCTTCAAAAGTTCGGCACTTATGCCGAAGGGGCACGTGAAGGTTGAAGCCAACCGTACTGAAATTATTGAAAACAAAGTTGCGCTATTTTCAGGTAATGTCGACATTACCTCTGACAGCGCCATCATTAGCGCGTCTCAAGCGCAAGTCAATGGCAATGGTGAAGACGTACTTGCAAAAGGTGATGTGCATTTTCGTGATGCGCAACTAAGCGTAGAGAGCGATGCGGTATCGCTGCGTTCAAAAGAAGAACGCCTGGAAATGCAAAATACCCGGTATCAACTCACAGGCTTTGTTGGCCAAGGTGCTGCTGAGGATATCTTGGTTGATACCAACGAAGGTATCGTTCTACAAGAAGTAAGCTTTACTACTTGCCCGGAAGGTCATGAAGACTGGATGATTCGGGCAAGTGAAATTAGTATCGAAAAGGGCACGGCTTGGGGTAAAGCAAAACACACCCGCTTTTATATTGCTGATGTACCTGTTTTCTATTTACCTTACTTTGCATTTCCCGTTAGTAACGAACGCCAAACCGGTTTGTTGTTCCCAGAGTTAACCAGTTCTAGTAGCACAGGGGTAGATTACACCCAACCATTCTATTGGAATATTGCGCCTAACTTTGACATGACTATTTCGCCAAGGGTAATGACCCAGCGCGGCGTGCAACTTAATACTGAGTTTCGTTACTTAACCGAGAAAAGTGAAGGTACGGCTTACGTTGAGTATTTGCCGAGCGATAGCGACATTGACGGCTCGCCGGATCGTTATTTTTACCGTTTACAACATCAAGGCCAGCTTAATGAAAATTGGGTTTTAGGGGTTGATTTTAACGGGTTGAGCGATAACAACTATGTGGTTGATTTAGGCTCTGATTATTATAGCAGCGCTGATACTCACCTTTATCGTACCGTTAGCTTGGGTTATTACACCCGAGACCTAACGGTGAATATGCAAATTAAAGATTTCGAAATTCTGGGTGATACCGCCGATAGCTATCGTGCCTTACCAGAAGTTAAAATTGACTACCGTACGCCTTTTGGCCGCTACTTCGAGTTTAGTGTGAATTCAGAGTTAGCTTATTTCGATAACACCTCTGACTCTGCCCCAACGGCAACGCGCTTTCATGTAGCGCCTACGCTGGCAATGCCTTTTCGTGCTGCTTGGGGTGAATTTGTTGCTGAAACCACGGTTTTACAAACGGTTTATAAGCAAGAAAATATTCAAGATACTGACTTAAGAGAAAATGTAGAGCGTACTTTAGGTCAAGCTCGGTTATTCGGCGCGCTATATTTCGAGAAAGACTCTTCATGGTTTGGTGAAAACAGTGCGATGACCTTAGAGCCTAAAGTCCAGTATCTATATACTTCTTATGAAGACCAAACCCATATTGGCCAATACGACTCAACGCCCCTTCTAACCGATGTTGAAGGATTATTTCGAGGGCAAGAATTTACCGGTTTAGACAGAATATCAGACAACAACCAAGTTACCCTTGGTGTTACCAGTCGAATATTGGATAAAAACAATAGGGAACAATTTGTACTTAGCTTGGGTCAGATATTCTACCTTGAAGATAACAAGGTCATTGCCGCGACTAAGAATCAGGACCGTTCGGCGCTGGCAGCCGAGATGGACTGGCGGTTTAACCAAAACTGGTATGCCCATTCTGATATTCAAGTTACCACAGACACCGACAAAGTTGATTTAAGCAGTGTGGGCATAGAGTATCGAAAAGATGCCAAAAGATTTATTCAGTTAAGTCATCGATACGTTCGTGATTTAAGTGGCGAAACCATCGACCAAGTGGGAATATCAGCAAGTTGGCCGATTGCCGAAAATTGGCAATGGGTAGGAAGAACCTATCGTGACCTTGAGCGCGACCGTAGTATTGAAACCTATGCAGGTATTCAGTATGAATCGTGTTGTTGGGCAATACGATTAGTGGCAGAAAGAAGTTTAAGTAACCGCTACGACTCATCGGGAGAACAATCTACCGACGAATTCGATACCGGAGTGTCATTACAATTTATTTTCAAAGGTATCGGCACGTCTGGTACACAAAGAAGCATGCTAGAAGATGGCTTGTTTGGCTATCGTCAGCCATATAGTTTAAATTAATCCGTTGTAACGCTGGGAGTAGCCCTGCGTTAAGCATTAACCAATAATAAAAGAGTGAGTATGAAGTTCATAATCCGGGCCTTGTTAGTCAGTGCAGTGTTGTCGTTTAGCAGCTACGCGCAAGAAGTAATGCTTGACCGCGTAGCGGTTATAGTCGATCAGGGTGTTGTACTTCAAAGTGAAGTCGATGCACTCATGAACGATGTAAAACGAAACGCAGAGGCAAATGGGCAAGACCTTCCTTCTGACCGCGCATTGCGTACTCAGGCCATCGAGCGTTTAATCACTAAGAGCCTTCAGATGCAAATGGCTCAAAGAATGGGTATCCAAATTAGTGATCCACAGCTTGAACAAACTATTGCGAACATTGCTGCGAATCAAAACACTACCGTTGAAGAATTACGCAGACAACTTCGCTTAGAAGGTATTCCTTATGAGGATTACCGAGAAGATATTCGTGAAGAAATTATCATGGGTGAAGTACGTCGTGCGAATGTTCGCCGCCGTGTTTACATCACCGATCAAGAAAGAGAGACCCTGATTGAGCTTATGGAGCAACAAGGAGCAGAACAAGAAGAGTACCGTTTAGGCCACATTCTTATTGGCTTCCCTTCCGATCCATCTGATGATCAAATTAGCGCATCCCGCGAACGTGCAGACAAAGTACTTTCTTTATTAAACTCTGGGTCAGATTTTGCTAAAATAGCTATAGCCTCATCATCGGGTAACGAAGCGTTAGAAGGTGGTGACATGGGTTGGTTGAACATTAACGGCATGCCGACCCTATTTGCTGAGGCAATTCAGGGCAAAGCTAAAGACGAATTAGTCGGCCCTATCCGAAGCGGTGCTGGTTTTCACATCCTGAAAGTATTAGATACTCGTGGTATTGAGAAAATCACCGTTGAGGAAGTTAGCTCTCGCCACATTCTTGTGAAACCTTCAATTATTCTTAGTGAAGACAAAGCAAGAGAAATGCTAGTTAAGTTCAGAACCCAACTTGAAGCGGGTGAAGCTGATTTTGCAGAACTAGCTAAAGAATATTCTGAAGACCCTGGTTCAGCCCTTAAAGGTGGTGAGCTTGGTTGGTCAGACCCAAACAATTACGTACCTGCTTTTAAAGACGCCCTTGCGCAATTATCAGCCGGTGAATACAGTGACCCAGTACGCTCAGTACATGGTTGGCACTTAATCCAGTTAATCGATAGACGTGTAGATGACGCCACCGAGCGCCGCAAAGAAGACAAAGCGCACCAGCTTATTTTCAATAGAAAGTTTGCAGAAGAAACCGAAAACTGGTTACGTGAAATGCGCGACGCTGCCTACATCGAAGTTGTCGAGTAATATATAGAAGCATAAATGACACCGATAAAAATTGCAGTAACACCAGGTGAACCCGCCGGTATTGGGCCAGATTTGATCATAAAGCTGGCCCAAGAATCTTGGCAAGCCCAGTTAGTGGTATTCGCCGATGGCGAGATACTTAAAACCAGAGCAAAAGCACTTGGTTTACCGCTTACCCTTCTTCCTTATGAAGCATCAAACCCGCAGGTTCAGCCCGCGGGTTCGCTGTTTATTAAGCAAATTGATAAAGCCACTGATGTGGTTCCAGGTAAGCTAGATAGCGATAATGGGCTGTATGTAGTAGAGACCCTTCGCCAAGCCTGTCAGGCCAACATGGAAGGCGATTTTCATGCTGTGGTAACGGGTCCTGTACATAAAGGCATTATTAACCAAGCCGGTGTGTCTTTTAGTGGCCATACCGAGTTCTTCGCTTATCAGTCTAATACCATTGATGTGGTTATGTTATTGGCAACTGAAGGCTTGAATGTCGCATTAGCGACTACCCATATTCCTTTAGAGTATGTCTCTCGCGCCATCACGAAAGAACGCCTTCATAAAGTGCTGCATATTATCAATACCGACTTCAAACTGAAGTTTGGTGTACGTAATCCGCATATTTTCGTTTGTGGTCTTAACCCGCATGCGGGGGAAGATGGGCATATTGGTACTGAAGAAATTCAAACCATTATTCCGGCGCTAAATGAGTTACGAGAAGAAGGTTTGAATATTACTGGTCCTCTTCCTGCTGACACTATATTTCAACCGAAGTATCTGGAAGAAGCAGATGTGGTACTTGCTATGTACCACGACCAAGGGCTTCCCGTGCTAAAATACAAAGGGTTTGGTGCATCGGTAAACATTACCCTTGGCCTTCCCTTTATTAGAACATCCGTCGATCACGGTACTGCATTAGATTTAGCAGGCCTTGGTAATGCCGATCCCGGCAGTTTCAGAAAAGCATTGGAAAAAGCCATTGAGCTTGCACATCATCAACAATGAGTAAAACACATTTAGGCCACACGGCCAGAAAACGCTTCGGACAAAACTTCCTACACGACGATTATGTGATTGGACAAATCGTGTCGGCCATTAATCCGCAACACGAGCAAAACTTGGTTGAAATTGGCCCTGGTTTAGGCGCATTAACCGACCCTGTTTGCGATGAAGTTGAAGCACTTACTGTTATCGAGCTTGACCGCGATTTAGCCAAGCGTTTGCGAGAGCACCCTTTTAACGGCAGCAAGCTTACGGTTATTGAACAAGACGCCATGACCATGGATTTCACTGAGCTGGCTAAAACCATGCCAGTGAAAGACAAGGGTCTACGGGTTTTTGGTAACTTGCCGTATAACATTTCAACGCCGCTTATGTTTCATTTGTTTTCTCACGCGGCGTGCGTAGATGACATGCATTTTATGCTTCAAAAAGAAGTGGTGAACCGTTTAGCAGCAGGTCATGGTTCTAAAAGCTATGGCCGATTATCAGTAATGGCACAATATTACTGTAAAATTATGCCAGTATTGAATGTACCACCCGGTGCCTTTAAGCCACCACCGAAGGTTGATTCTGCGGTAGTACGACTGATTCCACATAAAACCCCGCCGGTTGATGTAGTATCTGTGGCAACACTAGAGCGAGTATGTGCACAAGCGTTCAATCAGCGCCGTAAAACCATACGAAACTCGTTGAAAGAAAGCCTTACTGAAGCACAAATCAGCGCGCTGGGTATAAACCCAACCGTTAGAGCCGAAGTACTATCCTTACAGGATTTTGCGACAATCGCGAATGCAGTATCAGCGTTAGAAGAAGCACAAGAAAATTAAAGTTAGCTTATGAATGAGTCTGAAATTAAGGTGCGGGTGAAAACCCGCCATCTGCCCGAGCATCTCCCCTCTGATTCGCCACAATTTGCGTTCGCTTATCACGTGACCATTGTGAATGACAGCCAAGAAACAGTACAACTGATTAATCGATACTGGCAAATTACCGATGCGAACGGAAAAACATCAGAAGTCAGTGGCTCAGGGGTTGTGGGCAAACAACCCATATTGAAACCCGGGGAAGATTTTGACTACACCAGTGGTGCAGTACTTGATACCCCGGTGGGAAATATGCAAGGATATTATGAAATGGAACGTGAAAACGGAGAGCGCTTTCGTGTTCCAATCGATGTATTCCGGTTGGCGGTTCCCAATATTCTTCACTGATATTTGAGATTTATGTCCTATCGTAACACCTATGTAGTGGGTGATATTCAAGGCTGTTATGGCGGTCTACAACAGTTACTGGAAAAAGCGAAGTTCGACGCTGATAAAGATAAACTTTATGCGGTTGGGGACTTGGTGGCCAGAGGCGAAGACTCGTTAGGCACTTTACGATTCTTAAAGAGTTTAGGCAGTAGTTTTGAAACTGTTTTAGGCAATCATGATCTTCATTTATTGGCGGTGGCGAATAAGGTTCGCAAACCTAAAAAAGCTGACAATATTCAACCTTTACTTGATGCTCCCGACCTTCCTGAACTACTAGATTGGCTCCGCCAATTCCCCTTGGCAAAAAAAATCAGTGCAAAACATACTATTGTACACGCGGGGCTTTACCCTCATTGGAGCACCGATACTCTAGTTAGCCTTAGCGGCGAAGTTAGTAAGCAATTACAATCGAAGCACTATACTGACTTATTAAACAACATGTATGGCAACTCGCCCACGACATGGTCTGAAAAGCTTAAAGGCGTATCACGCACCCGCTTTATTGTAAACGCGTGCACTAGGATGCGTTTTCTACACAATGACGGCAGCTTAGAGTTCGATACAAAAACCCACCCTTCACAAGCACCAAAATCGGTGAAGCCATGGTTTAAAGTTGCGAATCCCAACCTTACTGAGCATGAACACGTGTTGTTCGGCCACTGGGCTGCCTTAAATAGCGAAACACAAGATAGCCGATTTGTTGCGCTAGATACGGGTTATGTATGGGGACAAGAATTAACTATGCTCGATATCGATTCAAATAAGCTTATTAAAGTTCATGCATAAAAGTACATAAATAAAGTACTCATATAAAAAGTGTGAGTCGTTTAGCCAGCCACCCAAATCTCAAACTCCTGAACTTTATTAGTTAACTAAATAGCTTAGCTGCCGATATGCTGAATATGTACGAGCATCTATACTTGTTTTACAGTCCTTGTTACGCATTTTAATACCTTTATTGGCTCAATAGAGGTGTATTTTGGGTGGTCTGCGGGGTAGTATCGTCCCGCAAGAGAATAATAAATAGTCTAGGAGTTTCAATGAAGATTACAGTAGCCACTCGCGTTATCGGCGGGTTTGTCGCAATCACCTGTCTGCTGATTATCATTAGCGTAGTCTCGCTGTTTAACCTTAATTCTATTGGTGCGGCCACCGAAGAAGTTAACGATGTAGCACTTCCTACAGTAGCGGGGAGCAATGCGCTAAAAGCCAACTTCCTAAATATGGGCAGATTGACCTTCGAAGCCTACATTGAAGAGAGCTTATCTGGACTACAAGAAAAACGCACAGCATTCAATCAAAGCCGAGATATGTTTGAAGCCGAGTATAAAAAGCTTGCTACTGCGGTTGCTAATGAACCTGAACTTCAAAGCAAATTAAATACCGTACGCGCTTCCTACGACAGCTATATTAAAAACGTTGAAGCCGTTTATTCGAACCATCAGAAATTTATGGATCTTCGAAACACCATCGACGACCGTTTAGGTGATGCAGAAGACAACGCTGACGACGCTTCTACTTACTTACTAGACTTTTCTGACCTTGATGCGGTGCAAGGAGATGCAAATCTTAGACGAGCTGCTGACATTGGTAGCCAACTAGAAACCTCGTTACTGTCTCTACTTACTGTTTCTTACGAATATGTAAAAACCGAAACCCTCATTCGCTCACAAACCCTAGGTAACGAAGTGAACTTGGTGGTAGACAAAGTGGCCACCTTGCTAAGCGATATGGGTCAGGCAGCTGGACAACGAGATCAGTCTGGCACTTTAGATGATATTAATGAACTGGTGAATGAAGCACTTAACGCAATAACTGCTAACAATGGCGTAATGGCATTGCATGTAGAAAGACTAGAACGCAGAAATGATTCAGAAGCGGCGCTAAATGCATCGGATAAGAACATTGCAAATGGTATTGTCGAGCTTGAACAGCTGCTCGCCCTTGCCGATGCAAAAGCGAAAGATGTAGAGAACCAAGTTAACGGCGCTATCACGTCGGGCAATGTCATCATTATCGCGGTTGTCATATTTTCAATTTTGATAGCGGCGGTTATTGGCTATGTCACAGTAAGAGCCATTACACGCCCGCTTTACCGCGTAAACGAATTACTTACAGTGGCCTCTTCTGGCGACTTAACTCACCGTTTAGACGACTCAGCAGAAGATGAGTTTGGCCTGTTGGCTAAAAACTGTAATAACCTAATTGGTAACCTCAAAGAGTTAATCTCTGGTATTAATACCCGTGCTGAACAACTTGCTGCAGCATCAGAGCAAACTTCGGCGGTTACCGCACAAACTACTCATTCAATCCAAGATCAAAAATCACAAATTGGCCAAGTGGCAACAGCGACTACAGAAATGCACTCAACCTCGCAATTGGTAGTGCAAAACGCTGAAGATACGCTGAGCCAAATTCGCCATGCTGATGCAGAGGCTGAAAATGTACGTCAAATTTCGCTTGAGAATAAACGTATTATCGAAATTCTAGCTAAAGACGTTCAAGACGCTGCAGATGTTATTAACAAACTTCATCAAGACAGTGCCAGTATCGGTGGCATTCTTGATGTTATTCGCGGTGTTGCGGATCAAACCAATCTACTAGCCTTAAATGCTGCCATTGAAGCTGCACGTGCGGGTGAGCAAGGTAGAGGCTTTGCGGTAGTTGCTGATGAAGTACGTACGCTAGCGAGCCGAACGCAACAGTCTACGCAAGAAATTAACGCTATGATTGAAGTACTTCAAGCGGGTGCTGAACGTGCTGTATCGGTAATGAATCAAGGTAAAGAGCAAACTGTAGCCTGTGTAGAGCAAACAGAAAAAGCCACGTTGGCGCTAGATATTATTTCTGATGCCGTACATAAAGCCCATGATGTTAGCTCTCAGATTGAACAATCAGCCCGTGAGCAAAACACCGTTTCGCAAGAGATTAGTGAGAAACTTGAGACTATTGTAAACATCGCGGAAGAAACTACGTCGGGTGCACAGCAAACCTCTGATTCAAGCCATGAAGTGGCAAGGCTTGCAGAAGAGTTACAGCAATCTATTCGTCAGTTTAAGGTGTAATTGTAGAGTTGAAACAACTACTTGGTTCAATCTGAAAAATAAAAAGGGAAGGTGTTTAACCTTCCCTTTTTTTATGCTTTTTTGAACTGTTTTAGTAACTAATCAAATAGCTAATTAATTAACCAAGTGAGCAATGAGTAGCTCTACTATTCAAAAAGCGCTTTATGTAAGTCCTGAACAATTTTATCGCTGTCAGTCTGGTTCACTAAAAACGACAAGTTGTGCGGGTTCGCACCAAAACAAATCATGCGTAAGTTGAAATCGGATACCGCAGCAAAAATCTTGCTAGACACACCAATCGCCGTTTGCATGTGGTTACCTACCACAGTAACTAAGTCGTAACCGTTCTCTACTTTCACATCACAAATAGTTTCAAGTTCTGCAATGGTTTCTTTGTTTAACCGTTGTGCCACTGAATTAGCCGGATTGTCTAAGGTAAACGACACCGAGATTTCTGATGTCGTTACCAAATCCACACTTAGCTTGTGCTTCGCGATAATAGCAAAAACCTGCTGTAGGAAGCCCTGTGCGTACATCATCTTAGGCGTTTTCACCGTCACCATAACTTGGTCTTTACGGCGAGTGATGGCGCGATAAGGAGGCTCTTCAACACAATCACGTACAATCCAAGTACCGCCTTTTTCTGGCTCTTTACTTGAACCTACAAACACTTTGATATTTTTACGAAGTGCAGGTTCCATAGTAGCGGGATGAAGCACCTTAGCACCAAAGGTCGCCATTTCAGCCGCTTCTTCAAAGCTAAGTTCTGGTAACGGGCGAGCAGCTGCAGTAATACGTGGATCGGTAGTATAAACTCCAATCACATCGGTCCATATTTCACAGGCATCGGCGTCTAAGGCTTCAGCAATAAGCGCAGCGGTAAAGTCAGAACCACCACGACCTAATGTGGTAGTGCGACCTTCATCATCAGCACCCACAAACCCTTGCGTTACCACAATAGCATTTTCAATTTCAGGGGCCAGCAACTGCTTTGCCAAGGCTTCTATAGTGTCAATTTGTGGTACTGCTTCACCAAACTCACTGTCGGTGCGCAATACTTTACGTACGTCAAAGTTCATGGTTGTTACATTTTTTTCAGCCACTTTTTGCTCAGCCAAAACAGCACTAAACATCAGTGAAGACATACGTTCACCCATAGAAAGCAACTGGTCTTTTAAGTCGTTTCTATGCAAAATTTCTTCATGGAAGGCAAGAGAACGCATCTCTTCCAGCAAATCGTTTAGTTTAGATTCAACCGTACTTTTATCAGCAAGCTTGTTGAGAATGGCAATTTCAATATCAACAATAGACTGGCAGGTTGATTCTATTTGCTCTTGGGTAAGTGGGCTGTGCGCCAAATTCACAAGGTGGTTTGTCACCCCTGCTGATGCACTGACTACCACAATGCGAGTCGCACTGTTTGAGGCAACAATACGCGCGCAGTTTTGCATCACTTCATAGTTCGCAACACTGGTTCCGCCGAACTTGGCGATGGTTAAAGCATTTGCCACGATTTTACTCCGAATTTCCTTTACCGAGCATGTTGCTCGATACTGACCGGCGAATAGATCATTCGCACCGGTTTAACGATTAATTTCTATCTGGTCACCCACACTTATATTGTGTGAAGCGAACCACCCTTGGTTCATTTCTAGCGCGTAGAGTACCTCTTTAGTTGCCTGCACAGACGTTAGGTCGTGAGGCTCTAGAGGTTTTATATCTGTAATTACGCCATTTCTGTCGATATAGGCGACATCTAAAGCAACATTCGTATTCTTCATCCACATACTGGCGTATCTTGACGATGCAAACTTAAACAACATTCCACAATCATCACACAGTGATTTTCTGAACATTAACCCTTGGGCGCGTTGATCAAAAGAATGTGCGTATTCCATTTGGTAAAGTTTGCCATCAATTTTTATCGATATTTGGTCAAACTCTACGCTAGGCTCCATCTGTGCATTGGCATTTAAAGCGCCATATCCTAGAAGCACAAAAAGCGCGATTGCAATGAAAGTAGTTTTAGCCATTAGACATTCCTTTTACCCATAAAAAAAGCCGGACACTTACGGTGCCCGGCTTTGTAGTTTATACACTAAATCAGGCAACATTCAACGTTGGAATGATATTGGCCTTCGCCTCTTCTTCTGCCTTCTTAAAACTTGGCATTTTATCAAAGTTTAAGTAGCGGAATACTTCAGACGACATGGAGTTAATTTTACTCGCATATTCCATGTATTCTTCTGCCGTAGGAATACGGCCAACGATAGCGCCTACCGCCGCCAATTCAGCCGATGTGAGGTATACATTCGCCCCATCACCTAAACGGTTAGGGAAGTTACGAGTTGAAGTAGATAATACTGTGGTGCCTGCATCTACACGAGCTTGGTTACCCATACACAGTGAACAACCTGGCATTTCAGTACGAACGCCTACCCTGCCATAAATATTGTAGTAGCCTTCTTCCATTAACTGAGCCTTATCCATTTTCGTCGGTGGCGACATCCACAAACGGGTAGGTAAGGTTTTATTAAACTGCTCAAGTAACTTACCTGCAGCACGGAAGTGGCCAATATTTGTCATACACGAACCAATGAAGACTTCGTCTACGTTTTCACCGGCTACGTCTGATAAGGTTTTCGCATCATCAGGGTCGTTGGGGCAACACACAATAGGCTCTTTAATATCGTTGAGGTCTATCTCGATAATTTCTTTGTACTCAGCATCTGCATCGGCGCGCATAAGTTCAGGATTAGCCAACCACTCTTCCATCTTTTGAGCACGGCGCTCAAGGGTACGTGGGTCGCCGTAACCTTCGTTAATCATCCAACGAAGCATAGTGATGTTTGAGTTTAGGTATTCAGCAATAGACTCTTCTGAAAGGTTAATACTACAGCCCGCCGCTGAACGCTCTGCCGATGCGTCAGACAATTCAAATGCTTGCTCTACCGTTAGGTGCTCAAGCCCTTCAATTTCTAGTACGCGACCAGAGAACGCATTAATCTTGCCTTTCTTCTCTACGGTGAGTAAGCCTTGCTTAATACCGTATAACGGAATGGCGTGTACTAGGTCACGCAGGGTAATGCCTGGCTGCATTTCGCCCTTAAATCGAACCAGAATAGATTCAGGCATATCAAGGGGCATGACACCGGTAGCGGCAGCAAACGCGACTAAGCCAGAACCTGCAGGGAACGAAATACCCAGTGGGAAACGGGTATGTGAGTCGCCACCTGTACCTACCGTGTCTGGCAATAGCATGCGATTTAACCAGCTGTGAATGATGCCGTCGCCTGGGCGAAGGGATACACCACCTCGGTTCATCATGAAATCTGGCAAAGTGTGCTGTGTTTCAATATCAACGGGCTTAGGATAGGCCGCGGTGTGACAGAAAGACTGCATGGTTAAGTCGGCTGTGAAACCAAGGCAGGCTAAATCTTTCAGCTCGTCTCGCGTCATAGGACCTGTGGTATCTTGCGAGCCCACAGTGGTCATTTTAGGTTCGCAATAGGTGCCCGGGCGAATACCTTCAACGCCACACGCTTTACCTACCATTTTTTGGGCAAGAGTATAGCCTTTGCCGGTATCGACAGGTTGCTCTGGGGTGCGGAACAAATCTGTTGCGCCTAAACCTAATGTTTCTCGTGCTTTTTCAGTTAACGCGCGGCCAATAATAAGGTTGATTCGTCCACCAGCGCGTACTTCATCTAAAATCACTTTAGATTTATAGTCGTATTCAGCTAATACTTCGCCGGTTTCATGATTGGTGATTTTGCCTTCAAACGGGTAGATGTCGATAACATCGCCCATATTCATTTTTTCTACATCGGCTTCAAATACTAAGGCGCCGGCATCTTCCATCGTATTGAAGAAAATGGGTGCCACTTTGCTACCAATACATACACCGCCGCCGCGTTTATTAGGTACGCCGGGTAAGTCTTCACCAAAGAACCACAATACGGAGTTAGTTGCTGATTTACGTGATGAACCAGTCCCTACCACATCACCTACAAAGGCAACGGGATAACCTTGGTTTTTCACATCTTCAATTTGTTGCATTGGGCCTTTAACGCCATGCTCTTCTGGCTCTAAGCCATCACGGGTCATTTTATAAGCCGCTAAAGCGTGAAGGGGAATATCAGGGCGCGACCATGCATCAGGTGCTGGCGATAAATCATCGGTATTGGTTTCACCGGTCACTTTAAATACTGAGTATGTGATTTTGTCGTCCATTAATTTACGCGACGTAAACCACTCACCCTCTGCCCACGACGTAATAATGTCTGTGGCAAATTCATTTCCGGCTTTATGTTTTTCTTCAACATCATGGTAGGCGTCAAACATAAGCAGGGTGTGCTTAAGTTCTTTAGCCGCGAGGGGCGCTAGGTTTTCATCGTCGAGAAGCTCAACCAATGTCACGATGTTGTATCCACCATGCATATTGCCTAGAAGTTCAACGGCCTTTTCTTTTGAGATTAACGAGCAGCTGTCGTCACCTTTTACGATAGCGCTTAGGAAACCCGCCTTTACATAAGCGGCCTCATCAACGCCCGGAGGAACGCGTTCAGACAATAATTCTAATAGGTTGTCTGCTTCACCTTCTGGTGGATTCTTAATTAACTCAACCAAGCCTGCTACCTGTTCAGCATTTAGCGGCTTAGGAGGGATCCCTTCAACAGCACGTTCTTCTACATGTTTGCGATAGTCTTGTAACACGATGTCTTCCTCTTGATGTCGCTTGCGCAATGGGGATAAACGGTCTTGTACGGTCTTAACGCAAGGTCTGTTTAAAAATACCTCATAAGTATAACGATTAACCTACCTAAATTAAATTTTTGAGGCTTTTTATTCGTTTATAGTCATCATTCAGACACTTAATATTGAACGATTAAAGCTATTAAAAAAACACAAATCAAACTTTAAAACTAATTAATGTTTTCAGCTTATTATTTCTGAGATCGCTCCCTGTCATCATTACTAGCCATCATTGCCAGTCATCACTCCCTGTCATTAGCAGCATGGAGATTACCACTGTTAACACCTGCTATGCCTAAACACCACAGAGGTATAACGTCTTATAAATTTGGTAAGTCTTTGGCTGGGCGAATATGCCTAAAGCTCGCGAAGCGGGGAATACCTTTTTTTGTTAAGCCAAAATATTTAAACGTTATCCAACTGTTCATTGGGGGCGGATATTGACGCTGTTTCATACTAAACCCTGTTCCAATTTTAAATTGTATACCCTCGGGCGTCTCTACAATAAGAGAGCCCAGCATGCCCGCGAACTTCCCTTTTCCTTCTACATAGCCAATCACTTTGGCTTCTGCATCGCTATACCGTTTCGCTTTTAATAACTGATTACTGCGCCCGCTCTGATAAAAAGCTCCTTTGTGATGTAGTATTAAACCTTCACCGCCCTTCGCGGTGACCTCATCTATTTTCGCTTCAAGAAGCCGCTGAGAACTCAGCGTAAATTGTGAGATCATAGCCAAATTACTGCTATTTGCTCCCCTCACTAGAGACTCCATCGCAGACACGCGCGAGGCAAAAGGAACATCGCTGATGGGCATATCGAACACCATCATCTTCACTGCCCTCCAGCGCTCATCTGGCGTATGGCTAAGTACAATAGAAGCGATAGCTTCAAAGCTGCTCCGCTGCGTCCATAGTTCTCCATCAAGAGCTACATTAGGCCAATTATCGGTAAACCACTTAGGTGCATAGATAACATTTCCGTTTCGGGTAATAAGCTGCGTACCGGTCCAGCGGGCACGCACGCCATCTAACTTCTCGCTAATGAAGTACTCAGCAATATTGATGTTATCACTTGCCTTGTAGGTCGCTGCAGTTTGGATAGGCGTTATAGCCTGCTCGGGCACCTGTTTATTAGAATTAGGCATTGGCCTATTGACGTTTGGCATAAGCTTGGCGACGTTAGGCATTGGCTTTGCAGCGCTAGGTATTGGCTCAGCAGTGTTAGACATTGCGTGAGTGACGGGAGCAGCCAATGAAACAGTAGACCAGCTTATCGCGAGTATTAGCAGTAAGAAAAAGGGTTTGAAATTCATTTCGGCATTCTTGTTTAAAACAAAAAAGCTTACGCTGTTCAACTTATGAGTAAACTGGGCTTAGGACGGGTTTACATGAAGGTTTAGAATACAGGTGGGAATACAGGTAGGAGTACAGGTGGAGATACAGATGGAAATAGAGATATAAAAAAGCCCCAACCGAGGTTGAGGCTTTCACACTAATTATCATTTAACCAAGGGTTAAATTTGAACTTAGCTTACTGTTTTAACAGCGACGCTTGGCTCGAACTTAGCTTTAACGCTCATGTCTTCTGATGGCGGCGCGAAGTCTGTAAGGTTAATACCTTCAACCGCAGCTTTGTACTCATCCATAGTAGGGAAGCGTCCTAGCACAGCAGACAATACTACCAATGGTGTTGAACCAAGAAGTGACTCACCTTTCTTCTCGTTAGAGTCGGCAACAACACGACCTTGGAACAAGCGCGTAGAGGTAGCAATTACCGTATCACCAGGTTCTGCTTTTTCTTGGTTACCCATACAAAGGTTGCATCCTGGACGCTCTAGGTACATGATGTTGTCGTACTTAGTACGTGCTGCTTCTTTTGGCTTGTCGTCGTTGAACTCGAAACCAGCGTACTTAGTAAGGATATCCCAATCGCCTTCCGCTTTTAGCTCATCAACAATGTTGTATGTTGGTGGTGCAACGACAAGTGGTATGTTAAACGACACACTGCCATTTTGCTTTTCTAAATTACGAAGCATTTGAGCGATAATCTGCATGTCACCTTTGTGAACCATACAAGAACCAACAAAGGCTAAATCAACGGCTTTGCCGTCGTAGAAAGAAACTGGGCGAATAACGTCATGGGTATAACGCTTAGAAACGTCGTCGTTGTTTACGTCTGGGTCGGCAATCATTGGCTCTTCGATTTGGTCCAAATCAACCACAACCTCAGCGTAGTACTTCGCGCTATCATCAGGTGCTAGTGCAGGATTCTCACCAGACTTGATTTCAGCAATACGCTTGTCAGCAAGGTCAATCAAACCTTGAAGCATGTTGGCATCGTTTTCCATGCCTTTGTCGATCATTTTCTGAATACGGCTCTTTGCCACTTCTAGCGACTTGATCATAGTCTCGTCGTTAGAAATACAGATTGAGGCTTTCGCCTTCATTTCTGCCGTCCAGTCAGTAAAGGTAAACGCTTGGTCAGCAAGCAAAGTACCGATTTGTACTTCGATAACTCGGCCTTGGAACACATTCTCGCCGCCAAATTGCTTCAGCATTTGAGCTTGAGTAGCATGAACAACGTCACGGAAATCCATGTGGCTCTTCATGTGGCCTTTAAAGGTTACTTTAACCGACTCTGGAATTGGCATCGCCGCTTCACCTGTCGCAAGTGCTACCGCTACCGTACCCGAGTCAGCACCGAACGCGACACCTTTAGACATACGCGTATGTGAGTCACCACCAATGATAATAGCGCGATCGTCAACGGTAATGTCGTTCAATACTTTGTGAATAACGTCAGTCATTGCATGGTAAACCCCTTTAGGGTCACGTGCCGTGATTACGCCAAAGTTATTCATGAAAGACATAAGCTTAGGAATATTAGCTTGGGCTTTCTTATCCCATACCGAAGCTGTGTGACAGCCCGACTGGTATGCGCCGTCTACAAGCGGAGAAATCGTTGATGCTGCCATTGACTCTAGCTCTTGGCATGTCATCGGACCGGTTGTATCTTGCGAGCCTACAATATTTACTTTTACGCGAACGTCTGAGCCAGCGTGAAGCGGGGTCTCAGACTTAACGCCTACCGCATTGCGGTTAAAGATTTTTTCAACAGCAGTTAAGCCTTGGTTCTCTACCGATACTTCTTTCGAACGTGCGTAAACTTCAGGTACGTCTGTGCCCAACACTTTCGCAGCAAAAGTTTGTAATTGCTTACCAAACGTTACCGCGTAAGAACCACCCGCTTTCATGAACTCCATTTTTTGCGGAGTGAAAGCGCTTGATATATCAGCAAGTTCTTCTGAACCATTGAACAGTTTCTTCGCTTTAGTATCGATAGTTAGTACAGTGCCACTAGCAACTGAATATGCTTCTTCTAGCACTGGGTCGCCGTTAGCATCGCGAACCACTTCACCGTTAGCATCAGTCTTTTTAACCCAGTTTTTAAGGTCTAAACCAATACCGCCAGTAACGTCTACGGTGGTTAAGAAGATAGGCGCGATACCGTTAGTACCTGCAACCACTGGCGCTTTGTTCACAAATGGAATGTAAGGGCTTGCTGCCTCACCGGCCCAAAGTGCAACGTTATTCACACCAGACATGCGCGAAGAACCTACGCCCATGGTACCTTTTTCAGCAATAAGCATTACTTTAGCGTTAGGGTGCTTTTTACCTAACTCAACAATTTCTTGCTGTGCTTCAGACGTGATCATGCACTGACCGTGTAGCTCGCGATCTGCACGAGAGTGAGCTTGGTTACCTGGAGAAAGTAAATCAGTAGAGATATCACCTTCTGCAGCAATGTAAGTTACTACATCAATTTTTTCTGGTACGTCAGGCAATTTAGTAAAGAACTCTGCTTTTGCGTAGCTCTCAAGAATGTCTTTTGCTATTGCATTACCTGCGTTGTACGACGCTTCTAAACGCTCGGTATCAGCTTCGTATAAGTAAACCTGTGTTTTTACTACTTCAGCAGCTGTCTTAGCAACGGCTTCGTTGTCTGAAAGTGCCAAATCTAGAAGTACTTCAACAGACGGGCCACCTTTCATATGTGAAAGCAGCTCTAACGCAAACTCAGGTGTAATTTCAGCAACAACTGACTCACCTAGTACGATTTCTTTAAGGAATGCGGCTTTAACACCTGCAGCACTTGTTGTACCTGGCAGTGTGTTGTAGATGAAGAAATTAAGAGAATCTTCACGGTGCTCGTTATTGGTATCTTTAATTTGAGCAATAATTTCTGACAGCAAATCGGCACTGTCGATAGGCTTAGGGTGTAAACCAAGTTCCGCTTTACGGGTCTCGATTTCGGCCATGTATTCTGAATACAAACTCATATAATTCTCTCGGTCTTGGTTATACGTAGGTATTTTTTATACGCAGGGGTTAATTATACGTCGGTCTTAGCTATACGCATGAAATTATAGTGGTTATTTTAACTGATTTTTAAGCATCAGGTAATCATTAGAAAATAGCAGAATGGCGCAAAGCCCCATTTACACTTTTCATTAACTTCAACGCATTGACAATTTTCTAATTTGGCAGTTAAACGCCAATTGACTAAAACAAAAAATAATTATTATTTATCATTTAGTTAGAATGAAAATTTAGTGTAAATCTCGTTTTATATTACTTCTTTGGGCAATATGAAAAGCGAGCTATACAAAGCACGACTTATCTTAGGTATTTCTCGTATTTATGGTCGAACCAGATGAAATAATAAACAATAATGTTGTAATTTTACAATATTTTCTAGTTATTAGATTCAAGGAGACTAATCTGAGCTAGCCCTGAGCTAGTACCCGCGACAGAAGGATCAGGTGGTAGCAACTGTATTAGCTTAGCACTTTCCCCATCAGTCAGCACATAAACGCCGCCATCGTTCCCTATTGCCACATCACGAACCCGTTGATTTATTGAAGAAAAAACTCTTCGATACTGAAAAGGCTGGCTTGATAAGTCAACCGCATAAAGCGCCTTCGCTTTTAAGGCAGAAACAAGCAAGTGATTAGAGAGTGCCGGAAAAGTATTGTGGTTGTATACCGCCATGGATGATGGCGCTATAGATGGCGTCCAATCCACGAGTGGATTCACCATGCCTTCGTATTGATTAAAGGGGGAAATCGTTGCCCCAGAATAGTCCCTTCCTAGCGTAACCACTGGCCAACCATAGTTCGCACCAGGCGCAAGCTTGTTTAGTTCATCGCCGCCATCAGGGCCGTGTTCATGCAAGTAAACGTCACCATTTTGCATTTTCACCAACCCTTGTGGGTTCCTGTGCCCCAAGGTGTAAACAAACTGTGCATTGTTAAAAGGCACATTTGAGGCAGGCTTTCCTTCTATGGTAAAACGAAGCACTTTCCCTAACTGTGAACTTAATACTTGGGCCTGTTCTCGGTAATCGAAACCGTCTCCTGTAGTCACCAACCAAGTGCCATCATCCATGGCCACCAGTTTGCCACCAAAATGCACTGGCGTAGCCTTGCTGTCTTTAATTTCTATTACTGGTGTGAGTGCTTCAATTTGCCCATCATCGGACAAAACACCCCGCATAATTGCCAAACGATTCGCGTCGTCGGTGCCCTTCGAGTACGAAAACAGAATGACTTTCGAGGTGCTAAAATCGGGAGAAAGTGCCATGTGCAGCAAACCGCCCTGCCCTTTTTGATAAAGCTGCACAAGTGGCAATTTTTGTTGAGCCAAGGATTTTCGAGCTGATGCTTGTGCGAAGCCGGCTTGTTGGGGCGAAGAAGGTTTACTTGAACTATCGACAGTAGAAGGTACGGTGACAACAGTGCCGTCTCGTTCTGCCACCAGCCAACTGCCATCGGGCAATTGCAAAAGCGCTTTGGGGTAATGCAGAGCATCGGCAATTACCCTATTTATTGCTGTATCAGAAGTTGGTGTCTCAGAAGCGTGTTCCTCAAGCGCATTTTTATCCGACGTACCTGCTGAAGCACTGTAGGTTGATAATAAACTCAAGCTTGTGAGTATTATCAAAGTTACATAACGTGTAGGTCGAAGTGCTTGGTATTTGTTAGTACCACGTATTTTGTTCACACGGTTTTTATTACCTAGTTTTTTATTAGCTAGCTTTCTATTAGCTAGCTTCTTGTTACTAAGCATGGCCCACCCGCCTTGGCTAAACATAATTTCCTTCCCCCTATTTATTAAGCTACCTTAGCATGCAATAGTATTTTGATTGTTATAACACCTTAAAATAGCGGGAACAGCGGTTATGTGGCCTTTTATCAAAAGTTTTCTTCCTGCGTGGTTAGCGACCTTTTTAGTGGCTAGCGGTTTACACACGTTTCAAGTACTAAAAGCGCTATCCAATCTTGGGGTGGCAATATTACCCTCTGAGTGGCTATCTACCGCATTGAAGGATGTAGTAGGCTTACTCCCCACGTATGGCATTATTATCGCTGTTGCACTGTTACTTGCGTTCGGGGTTGTCACTATCATTCGCAAATACGCCATAAAGCATGACATTACAAAACCTCGCTTTATCACGTTAACAAGCGTGGCGGGGGCAAGCAGCATTGCCGTTGCGTTACTTGCCATGCAGCCTATTCTTAACGTTACGCTTATTGCAGGAGCGCGTGGGTATGATGGCTTTTTACTTCAATGTTTCTCAGGGTTATTTGGTGGTTTCATTTATGGCTTATTGCGGGTAACGAGTAGGTCGGGTCCACTTTCAAATAGCTAATCGCCAGTACTTTGCAGCGCAAATTTCACACTGGTTCCACGCTTAAATCAGCGATCCCCAACCCTAGTCAAATCTATCCAAACTACCAGCAACCATCACTAACATGAATATTCAGCTATAATGTAATAGGTATGTAAATAAAAATGAACATTTGTTACTGTATCGGCACAGTCACTTTTCATTGAAACCTCTCATTCAGGATAAAGCATTATGTTAACGTACCCAGATAACGTTACTTGCCTGGCCGACAATATCGAAGCCGTTCTTTCCAAGCATGCTGAAAAGCCTGCGTATACCGCATTAGGTCAAACTCTAACCTTCAAAGAAATAGACGAGAAATCTGCCGCCTTAGCCCGCTACCTTACTCATACTGCGAATTTGAAAGCAGGCGATCGAATAGCTATTCAGCTACCCAACTTAATTCAAAACCCTATCGCCGTGTATGCAGCTTTGCGTGCGGGTTTGGTAGTGGTTAACACTAATCCGCTTTATACCGAACGGGAAATGAAGCATCAGTTCTCCGATAGTGGCGCCACTGCATTAGTTATTTTGAGCGACTTACTGCCTAAATTTGATGCCATTAAAAGTGACACTCAAATTAAAACTGTTGTGGCTACATCAGCGACTGAATTATTAGATGCTTCTACTGCGCCAAGTATAGACGGCACAGTGTCCTTAACGGATGCCGTTGCAGCAGGTGCAGACTTGCCAGCGGTGCAAAGACCTAAAACAGAATTTGATGCTTTGGCTATGTTGCAATACACCGGAGGAACTACTGGTGTGTCTAAAGGCGCAGCCCTTAGCCATAAAAACGTGATGAGCAACAGTGTTCAAATGCTAAGTCACTTAGGTGGCTTCTTTAAAGAAGGCGAAGAAGTAGTAGTTTGCCCACTTCCGCTGTACCACATTTATGCTTTCACGGTATGTATGATGGCGCTGTTTGCTAAGGGTAGCCATATCATTCTTATTCCAAACCCACGGGATATCGACGGTTTCATTCAAACATTAAAGCCGCACAAGATTACCGCGTTTGCGGGTATTAACACGTTATTCGTTGGTTTGGGTCGTCACCCAGAATTTGCCAAGCTCGACTTCTCTAACCTGCATTTAACTATGTCTGGTGGTACTGCGCTTACACAAGGTGCAGTGTCTATTTGGAAGCAAGTGACAGGTAATACTATTACTGAAGGCTACGGGTTGTCAGAAACGGCTCCGGTTGTATCGTTTAACCTTCCGGGTGAAGAAGAAATAGGTACTGTGGGTAAGCCTTTGCAAGATACAGAAGTTGCTTTGCTAGACAGTTACGATAACCCCGTAGCCAAAGGTGAATCTGGACAGATTGCTGTTCGTGGACCACAAGTCATGCTGGGCTATTGGAACAGAGACGATGAAACCGCAAAAGTCATGACCAAAGATGGCTACTTTAAAACGGGTGATATCGGTATTTGGGTAGAATCTGGCGCACTTAAAATTGTCGATCGTTTAAAAGACATGATTATTGTTTCTGGCTTCAATGTGTACCCTAATGAAGTGGAAGATGTACTCACTGCTCACCCTGACATTATGGAAGCAGCAGTAGTAGGTAAACCTGATGATAAATCCGGTGAGCGAGTTTGCGCGTTTATCACGGTGAGCAAGCCCGTTAGTAATGACGACATCATCGCGTTTTGCAAAGAAAGTCTTACCAACTACAAAGTACCTAAGGAACTGACCGTTTTAGAAGAGCTTCCTAAATCTACCGTAGGGAAAATTCTGCGCCGCGAGCTTCGCACAGCCTAGTTTTATTACTTTTTCAAAATAATAAATTAAATAAAATCAGGTTATTGCTACCAAAGAATAACCTGATTTTTTTGCCGCTATATCATTTCCAGTCTATAAGTTATTCATTGAACCTTACGTAAGTTTGATTCCAATTCAGTGAATTCCCATTTAATTAAGCAAATCAATACTGCATTTTCTTGTGAAAGTAATCCTCGAGGGGAGCTTTGGCTAGCTGAAATTTTGAGTAATACTTCACCAACAGATACGCATGATATATCTCGCCTAAAAATGGGCCTAAGCAAGCTACTCGCTTCAGTTGATGAGACCTATCAGCGTTTTAATTTTGAAAGTGATGTTCAACTTAACAGACCTGCCGATATTGCAACTCATGCCCATGAGGGCTTGGCTAGCTCAAGTTCCTCAGTCTTTAGCGATGTAAACTCATCAATTAACAACCTTCGTCAAACAGCCAGTACACTGTTAGCGGCAAAAGGACAGCCCAACGTTGCTGAACCTATAACAGATATGTCCTCGCTATCGGCTCTGGTTTTGAATTTAGTTAACGAGCAGCAGCACTCTAACAATGAAATGCTTATACAACGCATGGCGATGGATAAGCATGGCATCGTTGTCACATTAGATTTAGATGGCAACATCTTGATGGCCAATGACAAATGCTGCGAACTCTCAGAATTTAGTCGAGAAGAGCTGATTGGTAACAACGCAGACATGCTCAATGTCAAGAACGTCCCCTTGGCTACTCGAATAGACATTCTGAAATCTCTATTTAAGGGTGAGGTTTGGCATGGAGAACTTCATAGTATTGCTCGCTCTGGCAATCCTTGGTTTGTGTTTTGCACTATTGTCCCTACCTTCAATGATGAAGGCCGAGTCGTCAATGTTGTGGTTATATGCACTGATATTTCAAACCAGAAAAAATTGGAAGAAAAATTAGCGCTTGGGCGAAACTTTTATCAAAGCATCACTGACAGCATTGGTGAAGGGGTTTATGCCATAGACGCAAATGGGAAAACGCAATTTCTCAATCCAGAAGCCACGCGTTTATTGGGTTGGGAGTTAGAAGATTTACAAAACCAGCGCTTCCACAACGCGGTGCACTACCAACGAGAAAATGGACAACTTATACCTCGACATGAATGCCCAGTGAACATCGCAATCCTTGAAGGGGAAACCTACACGTCAGATGAAGACTTTTTCACCGATAAACGTGGACGTATATTTCCTATTTCAATTATTGCTGTTCCTTTAAAAGACAAACATGGCGCGCCAAATGGACACGTGGGCGTATTTAGAGATATTAGTGGACGTAAAGAGTTAGAGCGCAAGCTACGCAATGCTTACAAAGAAGCGGCCAATGCGAATAAAGCCAAAGGCGACTTCTTAGCCACCATGAGCCATGAGATACGTACGCCCATGAACGCCATTATTGGTTTAACCCATTTAGCATTGGAAACCGAGAACCAAGCTCAACAACAAAATTACATGACCAAGGTAAAAGGCAGCGCAACTTCGCTGCTCACGTTAGTAAACGGAATTTTAGATTTCTCAAAGCTAGAAGCGCAACAAACCAAATTCAATCGGGTTGAATTTAACCTAGCTGAAATGATGAATAAGCTTGCACAAGTTTTTCAACATAAAGCACGCCAGAAACACCTGCAGCTACTTTTCGATATGCGTTTAGACACCGACATTACCTGTAAAGGTGACAATGACAAAATTTATCAAGTGCTCGTGAATTTGATAGGAAACGCTATAAAATTTACTGAGCGTGGCTTTGTAAAGATAACGGTGCGAAATAAAGGCTTAGCGCTGTCGTTTAGTGTAAGTGATACTGGAATTGGTATTGGAGAAAAAAGTAAAAGTAAGCTGTTCAATGCGTTTGTGCAAGCCGACGCCTCTATTTCACGAGAGTATGGTGGAACGGGGCTGGGGCTAGCGATCAGCAAGCGGCTGGTAGAGCTTATGAATGGAACTCTTGAGTTCACAAGTGAGCTTGGAAAAGAGAGCCATTTTAGTTTTACGCTTCCCGCCATGCTCTCGCATAATACGGCTGAAAGCGTACCGACTTACGCACTAAATAAGCCGTTGTTGTGTATAAATACCAGTGATGCCATGACAGAGGTTGAATCCATACTTTCTCACATTTTCTCACGGTTGTCCCTTACTTGCTCATATATTGACGCTAATACTGACACCATCCCTTTAACGCCGCACGACGTTATACTCTTGCTTCCAGAGCCATTGTCAGCATGGAATAAGTTGGCCAATCATATTAAGTTCGGCGAGTACGAAAAGCTAAATATTGTCGCTATTATTACCCCGATAGAGGCCGAAGAAGCGAGGCGACGTTTACACGCTAGCGCACTTCACAATATCAGCATTATTGAACTTCCATTTACCGACACGCAAATAGTAAACGAATTATTTCCCCCTTCTAACTTAATCACTCAAACATACGATGAAGGGCTAGAGAGCAAGAAATGGCGTAAACGTCGTTTAGCGGGGAAACACGCCCTTTTAGTAGACGATGACAATATAAGCCTTGAGATCGCACAACAAATATTACTCGACTCAGGGTTTGAAGTAACAACGGCAACCACTGGCGAACAAGCAATCTCACTAAGCCATGATAATAAGTTCGATGTGGTACTGCTCGATTGTATTCTTCCTACTATTAGCGGCTTTACTGTGGCGGAGGAGCTTTGCAACCGGCCTGATTGGCATTGCCCAATTATTGCGCTGAGCGCAGACGGTAGCAGTGAAAATAAACAAAAAGCATCTAGTGCGGGCATGTGCGCGCATTTACTAAAACCTGCAAGCGCGGCTGAAATATTACATGTCATCGATATAAATATTACCGCTCCGGTAAATTCAGCGCTAATGCATGAAAAGGCTGACCCATTCCTGCATTCGCTTGAAGCGTTTTATCTAAACTACGGCAATGCCGACATGCTGGCACAACTCATTGATCTGATGGTTGAGAGTACAGACAAACATGATGCTATAACTTCACTACTAGCTGACGCCAAATCTATTGGTGCAAATACGTTAGTGAAGGCGTTAGATGACTTTTGTAATAGTGAGGGAAACGACGCTGACTACGCGCAAATAATATCCGCGATTTCATTCGCTTTAGACGCCACTCTTCGACTTATTGCGCATACGCTTTCATTACCAAAAGAGTATGATGAAATAGAAGTCGACGAGGTATTGTCAATTTCAGACTTGTCTGCGGTTATTAGCAGCCTTGAATCATATGACGCAGAGGCAGTATCTCTGCTATCAGCGCTTTATAATCAACATGCTACTTCATCATCGGCGCATACATTAAACCATGCAAGACAACTTGTGAGTGTTTACGATTACAGCCGAGCACTTGAAGAACTTGTACGCTTAAGGGATACACTGCTAAATGGCTGATAACCAACAATCGAAAAAAACGGATTTTAGCGTTTTAGTCGTTGACGATGAGCCAGCAAATATTGATTTATTGCAGGGTATCTTGTCGCCTTATTATCAAGTAAAAGTAGCGCCCACTGGGCATATTGCATTGAAAGTCGTAGAGCAGTTCACCCCAGATCTAATTTTACTCGACATTATGATGCCGGGTATTGACGGTCATGAGGTATGCCGGCAAATTAAAACCTCCCCAGAGCTTGCCCCCAGACTGGCTAAGGTGCCTATCATATTTGTTACGGCTTTAGGCCAAGGTCAAGATGAAGAAAAAGGGTTCGAATTAGGTGCAGTGGATTATATTACTAAGCCTATCTCACCCGCATTGGTACTTGCTCGGGTAAAAACTCACATCTCGTTAGCACATCAAGTAAGAGTAACTGAACAAGAAGTTAAGATCAGAACGCAAGAACTGCTTCTGAGTCAGCAAAGCGCGATTAGTATGTTGGCCGCTGCAGGGCATTACAACGATACCGACACGGGTCACCACATTTGGCGCATGGCCGCCTATTGTCAGTGTTTAGCTTTAGCCGCAGGTTGGTCAGCTGACGACGCCTCTTTACTGGCACAAGCCGCGCCTATGCATGACACCGGTAAAATCGGCATTCCCGATAGTATTTTAAAGGCCCCTCGCCGACTTTCCTCTGATGAAATGGACATCATGCGCACCCATGCTGCCATTGGGTTTGAAATTTTAACGCGAAGCAATACCCCCTTATTTAATTTGGCAGCTGAAATTGCTCGCTATCATCATGAAAAGTGGGATGGTAGTGGTTATCCATACTCACTGGCAGGTGAGCAAATTCCTATTAGCGCGCGCATTGTGGCTATTGCTGATGTGTTCGATGCCCTGACTATGAAAAGGCCTTACAAGAAAGCATGGTCGGATGATGAAGCGTTTAGTTATATCGAAAATGAGTCTGGAAAGCACTTCGACCCAGAGTTAGTGGCTATTTTTTTATCTATAAGACCAAAAGTGCTGGAAACAAAAGCGTATTGGAATGAACTTGAAGCACGAAATGAACTGCCATCAATAGAAGCCTTGCTTCCCTAAGCATTTATTCCTGTAGCCTCAATTCCCTAAGTCTTCCGTGAATGGTTCGAATCAGCGAAAGCAATTTATGGCGCAGAATATTACGGTAACATACAGGATTAGATTTTGTGTCGTTATCTTTTAGCCAACGGCTTTAAGAATACAGCCTCAGACTAGTCGGCTTTTAATGACAACAACACTAACAAAAACGCCGCAAGCTCGTTTAGAAGCCTGCGGCTTTTATATTGACACTTATAAGCATGCTAGCTGTTGCGTTTAGCTATTGCCAAGCTCAGCTTCAATACGTTCAGACTGCGACTTTTCAGATTGCACAAACTGTTTCCACTGCTGCGCCATAGCACGGCTTTTCTGATGCTTTTCAGCTTCAGCAAGTTGGTTAAGTGCTAGTGCATACTGCTTTTGATTATAAAGGGCCATGCCTTTAATCAAGTATACCAAGCCAGGGTTACGCATCTCGCCTTTTTCAATCGCGCGATCTGCTGAGGTAATCGCCTCATCCCAACGTTGTTCGTTAAGCAAAATTTGCGCTAACTGAGCATCTAACTCGCCATCTTCTGATAATTCTGCCGCTTGCATCATTACCGGAATCGCTCTGTCTTGCTCTTTGGCGAGTGTCCAGCTTTGGCCTAAAAACTTAAGGTTTCGAAGGTTTTCTTCAAGCACACCTTCTTTCATGGCCTGTTCCATCAACAATGCGCCTTTATACGGTGCACGATGATAGTAATAAAGCTGAGCCATGTTGAAGATATCAGCAGGTGACGACACAAAACCTTGTTGGTAAGCCGTTTCCATAATAGCAAGCTGCTTACGCTCTTCACCAAGTTCGCCGTACATGCCGGCTAACTGTATCCAATACTTTGGTTCGCTATAAAGCTTTACTAGCTTGATCAAAATATCTTTTACTTGCTGAGGCTGTTTAAGTTCGTAGTACACCGCGCGCTGAAGAATAAGCCAAGCTTCATCAGGTAACATGCCTTCTGCTTCGTGCTCTTCAATCGCTTGCGTTATCCAGTCTGCAGACTCTTCATAACGTTTGTTTTGATAATACGCCTGTGCTTTTAATACCTTATTTTTAGGTGGAATAACACCGTTGTTTAATACTTCCCAACGTTCGATAAACTCTATCGTTCTATCGTAGTTACCTTGCATCAAATGCAATTGGGCCAAACTGAAGAGGGTCGACATTTCGAACTTTTCAGGAATAGGCTGCTGGTTCACTACGTTTTCAAACGATTCTAGGGCTTTATCGTAGTTTTCGTCGTTGTAATAAATGAAGCCGAAAAAGTTATACATCATGGCTTTTTCGTAGCTATTCATAGAGTCAGCTTTTTCTTCTACCTCTTTAAGAATAGAAATAGCCTCTTCTACATCGTCTGCATCATCGGCGGCTGATTGTGCACGTGCTAATTGCTCGTACACTTTACCGCGAAGTGTAGGAACACGACGGGTTTTCTTATCACTGGCTTTTTGTTCCTGGGCAACCGCATCATTGGCAACCAACATAGTAGGAACAGACACAGTTGCAAAAACAACGGCAAACGCCAGTGCACTAAGCAATGTATTCGTTTGTTTTATTCTCATGTCATTATCCGTCTATCTGGAAGGTAATACGGTTTTGAATACCAGACACTTCCGTGGCTTCGCCATTAACCACTCGTGGCTTATATTTAAACTTCATTGCTGCATCCATTGCTGCTTGTTCAAATATGCCTTCTGGGTTGGCTTCTATCACGATAGGATCTCGCACTGCGCCTTGCTTAGTTACCGTAAATTCAACAATAACAAAGCCTTCAATACCACGTTGTAAAGCACGGCGAGGATACACAGGCGCCACTTTAACAATAGGTAAATATTCACCATCACCAGACTCAAGGGCTAACCCGCCGTCTAATGAAATATCATCACCAACATCTGCACCGAAATCCATAGACGTCCCTTCCGCATCAGGAGTAGGAGAGTCCATTTGAGGCTGTTCCATTTGTGGTGGTGGCTGATCTGGCTTAGGCGGCTTTTTAGGCTTACGGTCTTTTTTCTCGACCTGTTCGTCCTGCTTAACCCTAACAAAGTCAAGTACACTACCCTTTGGCGGTTCCGTTAACGCACTGCCACCCATCTTGATAAGTGATTGCATCAAGAAGAACAGGCCTAACGTGATCGCAAGGGATATAACAAATGCGATTATATATCGTGGCATGATTTATGGCTCTTGAGCTGCAATCGAAACATCAAAAACACCTGCCGCACGGGAGGCATCCATAACCTTAATAAGGGTTTCAGTCGTTGATTCTTTATCTGCTTGAATCACAACGGTACCCTGCGGGTTTTCAGCGTGAAGACGCTCGATGTTAGCCTGTACTGCGCGCTCATCGATACGACGCTTATTAATCCAAATCTCGCCTTTATCAGAGATAGCGATAAGGATGTTAGCGCGATCTTTTTTCACAGCAGTAGCTGCTTCAGGACGGTTAACATCAATACCCGCTTCTTTTACAAACGATGCGGTTACAATAAAGAAAATCAACATGATAAATACAACGTCCAGCATGGGCGTCATATCGATGGCTGCTTCTTCTTCATCAACCAGGTTTTGAAAGTGCTGCTTCATAATTTTTACCTTACCTTAATGCCGTAGCATTAACGTTGAATAGTCAATGCATCCTCAAGATGCGTGCGTTCAGATTTCACCATACGGTTAAGCCACGTAGAGGCGAATACGCCTGAAAGTGCACCCACCATGCCCGCCATAGTGGGGATAGTGGCTTTCGATACGCCTGATGCCATAGAGCGAGCATTACCCGACCCTGCAATAGCCATTACATCGAACACTTCAATCATACCGGTTACCGTTCCCATCAAGCCCAGTAACGGACAAAGCGCTACCAAAGACTGAATAATCGGGATGCTACCGTTAAGACGCATGGTTAACTGTGAAATCGTTTTCTGACGAACTTGCTGTGCAATCCAAGAAGAGCGGTCGTGACGTGAAGTCCACATAGACACCGCCTCTTTCTTAGCTTGCTTATGCCAAATCATCAGATACATGGCACGCTCGAGGATCAAAAGCCACATAACGAATATCAGCAGACCGATGACCAGAAGAACCTGGCCACCTGTTTCTGTGAAATCGCGAATTGCTTCCAGAAACTCGATCATGATTAGCTCCGCTCTGCGCGCTCTGCAATAACGCCAGACGCTTGTTCTTGAAGAATGTATACAATGTTCTTAGAACGTGTATTTAGCATGGCGTATAGCAACGTCATCGGAATAGCGACTACCAGACCAAGAACCGTTGTGACTAGTGCTGTTGAAATACCACCCGCCATTAGTTTCGGGTCGCCTGTACCAAATAAAGTAATGGCTTGGAATGTATTAATCATACCGGTTACCGTACCAAGTAGACCCATAAGCGGTGCTACTACTGAGATAATCTTGATGATAGTAAGGTTACGCCCTAGCTTAGGTACTTCGCCCAAAATCGCTTCAGTAAGGTGAAGCTCTAGTGCTTCAACGTCAGCATTTGGATGATCGTCTCGTACTTTAAGCACACGACCAAGTGGGTTATTGGTTTTAACTTCCTTATTCTTAAGCTGGCTGTTCACCTTCATGCGAATTAATGACAAGGTAATCAAACGCTCAATGGCAAGTAGAAGCCCGAACGCACCGACAATAAGGATGATGTACCCTACTACGCCGCCTTGTTCAACACGCTCTTTAAGGTTTGGCGCTTGAACTAGAAGACCTAGAATTGAACCACCTGTTGGGTCGATACCAAACTGAACTAACTCACCACTTGCAGATTCTTGAAGTTCTGCAGCTGAGCTGTTGTAACGGTCAGCAGGTTGACGGATAAGTTCTGAAACTGTGCCAGTCACACCGTTGTACTCAAGGTACTTACCATTAGCAACGAGTGCGAAAGGTCCTACACGTACCACTTCTTTCGATACTTTCTGACCACCCGCTTCAACGACGTCAGTAGTGAATTTGGTCACTTTTCCTGACTCAGTCATTTCACGTTGCATTTCAAACCAAACACGCTCAATTTCTTCGATAGAAGCAAGCTTTGAGCTAGAGCCCATGTCTTGTGCCATTTTATCTAGGAAGTCTGAACGACCTGTGATTTGCGCAGATACTACTGAGTTATAAAATTTGTTCTTGGTGTCGCCAGCAATTTGCTGAAGTACACCAAACAATTCTTTCAATGAACCTAAACGAGTATCTAGCGCACCATTAAGGTCTGCTAATTTAAATTCGTTTTCTTCAAATCGAGTTTCAAGCTGCTCTGACTGTGCCAACATTTGGTCACGACGAGCGCGTGTATCACGCAATACTTGATCTTGCTCGGCACGTTGCGCTACGAAATCGCGCTCACGTTGTTTGTTTTGCTCAGTTTGAGCAAACTGACCTTCTTCTAATTGCTTTAGAAGTGCGTCTAGGTCCATTGCGCGGTCGCTCTGTGCTACAGCACCGGCGCTAATGCTAAGGGCTACTAGGCCAAAAGCGATTTGTTTTACTGAATTAAACATTCTCATCAACCTCTTAGTCTGTGATAGCCACTGGTAGCATTAGTAAGTCTGGGGCAAGTTGCTTCTTCGCCATGCGCAGACCTTTAGTTATTTGTGTGCGGTAGCTGCTGTCTAGCTCTTCCCACTGGCGTGTTTGCTTGTTCCAAACACCTTGTGAACTAGCATCACGAGTTTGATAGATAAGAGCGGTACGACCTAAGCGTAAAAACTCAACGTCACGCTCTTGACCATTAATAGTATGTAAGCCGCTGTAGGCTTCCATGGTGCGGCCGTAGTCCATTTCAACTTGGTACGCTTCCATTACACGACGGAACTTCTCAGACGCTGCTACGTCGGCGCGATCCATCATGGCTTTTAAATCCATAACGCGGTTTTTGCGCTCTTCAGGAAGGAAAGGTACGTCTAGGGCAATGAACTGTTCCATGCCATCAATCATACGCATCATAAGCGGGGTAATTTGACGCTCAACAACCGATACTTCATCGATAGCAGCGTTCAAGTCATCCATTTCTTGTTCTTGGCTGTTAATTTGCTTACGAAGTTGAGTGTTATAAACATCCAAACCTTCAATTTCTTTCATCAATGTTTTGAATTGCTGAAGTTTGCTGTCAATCTGATCGGTAATACCGTTGATTTTTTCCTGCGACTTCGCAGCAGATTCATTAATTTTCGCCGCCTCATCGACAACGGGATTTAGTACTTCATCGTCTTGTGCTAGTACAGGCATGGCAACTAGTGCACCTGCAATAAGCAAAGAATTGATAAGCTTCATACATTCAAACCTTAAAAGTTAAAAGAAGTTGGGGGTTACCCATCTATAAATTACTGCGCGTAGGATAGGAGTTTTCTGTGACGGTTTTATTACACTCACTGTCACACTTGCGCTTATATTTCACAAACAAAGGAAGAAAAAAAAGGCCGCTTCAGTAGCGGCCTCTTTTATATGGTTTTATTTAAAAATCATACTTATACGAAAGACTGATACCGGTACCTCGGGTTTCAGATCTAACCAAAGTGTCTTCAAATTCAATTTCTTTTTGTTCATTAAAGATATTTTGAAGTTTGAATGTGACAGTACTGTTAAAGTCTGGGAAGTAACGATAGACCATGTCTAACGAGTGGAATGGCTGCTCGAAGCTATCATCGAAGCCATCAATCCCAGGAATAAGAATACGATCGCCAAACACGTTATAAACTAATGAACCTGAGTGTTCACCGTTGTCTGAGTCGAAACCAAACTGCAGATTGACTACGTATTGAGAGTGCCCAGTTAAACGTCGAGTGGTATTGGTAATAGCAGCAGAAACACCAGTTTGTTCAACAATATTTTGGAAATCCAATTCAATTTCAGAGTCACTGATTGTGACGTTACCTGATACGAAAAGGTTATCCCAAACGCCTTTACCAATAACATCTAAGCCTTGCAAGAATTCAATTTCAACACCGAACAATTCGCCAGACTCTGCATTCGCAATTCGAATAAGAGGTGGACCATCTTGTGCAGGCGATTGAATTGATTCAATTGGGTCGGTCATATCTTTGTAGAACAAACCAACCGATAAGTTATTACCCGCTTCTCGATACCATTCCCAACGCATATCGTAGTTTTTAATGGCCGTAGTACGAATACCTGGCGTACCTGCGATAGGGAAATCCGTTAACGGATCGATATAGGTAGCTGAAGATACTTCACGTAGGTCAGGACGGACCACGGTTTCACCAAAGCTGAAACGTAACTGCATATCGTCACGAACGAAATAGGTCAACGCTAATGCAGGATAAATATCATCTTCTTGGAATGCTAATTCGGCACGGTCGGTATCATCAGCAATATCAAACTGATTGGTACGAGGGTCGAAAGGTACAACGGCTTGACGGAAATCTTCGTAGCGAATACCGCCACTGAAACGCCATACGTTGTTCCAGAACAAATCGGCTTCAAAATAGTATGCATCTATTTTTTGGCCGGCAGCATAATCATCACCGGCTATCGTTGTATCACGAATAATAGGTGTGGTTGATGCAAACTCTGCGCTGTCTAACGCACTGTCGCTTAAAATTTCAGAAATTTGATAACCATCAAGATCGGCTGAAGAAGAAAACGCGCGAGAGTTAATATCAAAACGGCGGTTTTCTGCGTCGCGGAACTTAGTCACAAAGTTACCGCCAGCTTTAAATTCCATTTCCCAATTGTTAATGGTGTAAGGAATATTAAAGTTATATCCGTAGTTTTCTACTCGGTCATGCAACTCTTGGAATTCATAACGGGCAGCGGTAGTAGAGTTACTTAGTGAACTTTCTGTTTCCACATCGAAAATGCCGTCTTCGTTAGCATCTTCAATGATAAAGCGCGTTTCAAAGTTACCAGGAGAATACCGCTTAGAACGACCTAACGAGTATTTCCAGTCAAAGCCCATAAAACCAAGCTCTGGGAAAGTATGTGTTCCCTTAACTTGGTTGGTATAAAGCTTACGCTCTTCATAGACAACTTCTACATCGTGAACACGTTGACCATCAGACAATGTGTTGTTAGCCGTATTACCAAATTTATCTTGGATTTGATCACGGGTATCGTTCAACACAATCAAGCTGTAATCAATACGATGTTGACGGTTATAGTCGATACCAAAGTTAAACATGGTAGACCACTTCACCGATTTTTCAGTGGTGTTCACTTCGTCAAACAAGCGAACCATACGAATTTCATCGCCGTTTCTTAATGCTTGCTCACCAATGTATTCTTCTGATACCACGGTAGAACGGTCGTAACCGGCGGCCATAAGGAAACCGAAGCGCCAGTCTTCGTCGTAATCGTAGCTGTTACCAAAGGTAACATTTGCGCCCATATCTGGGTCTACGCTCTCGGTGGTAACGTCATAGTCGCGATTAACGTCTTTCAGTAACGAAATAGCTTCATCTTGAGATAAGTTATCTAGAAAGTTCTTCGAATCCCAGCGTTCGCTGATAGAACTTGGTACGGCGCGGGTGCCATCATCACTGCCTATCCAATCGTTACTGCCACCGTTATAGGCCACAGCATCATCGAAGTTATCGAAATTAGTACCTAGACTACCCTGCATATTAAACACATAGTCAGTAGGAATGGTTTTAAGTCTAATATCAACGTTACCACCACCAAATGAGGCAGGCATTGAAGGAGAGTAAGACTTTTGTACCGACAAGCTTTCAATAATAGATGACGGGAATAAATCTAGAGGAATAACGTTACGGGTTGGATCTGGGCTAGGTACGGCCAAACCGTTCAACTGGGTTGAAGAGTAGCGTTCACCTAAACCACGAACGTAAATAAATTTACCATCAACCAACGTTAGACCTGTCACACGACGAAGCGCAGAGGCAGCGTCAGAGTCACCAGTACGAGAGATTTGTTCAGCTCCCATAATATCAGCAACGAAAGCTTGGTTTTTACGTTCTTCCATAACGGCAGTTGCCGTTCCTTTCAAACGTGTTCCTGTTGCTACCACTTCTTCGATGACTTCTTCGTCACCTGCTTCTTGCGCTATAGCGGGAAACATACCGGTAGCAACTGATGCTAGCACGGCAAGACTAAGTGGCTTGAGAGGAAACCTGATAGCAGGCTTTTTCATTGTAAACCTCGTGGTAAAGCGTTCTTTCTAATCAGTGTAAAAATCACACTGCTTGTAATACATAAAAAGCAAGCACGTCACTGATTAGTGTAACGTGCCTGCTTGATTAGCGTTTTTTGGCGTATTTACTCTAGACCAACAGTCCAACCAGCAGTCCAATCGTTGTCAGCAGATACTGCGCCAACGAAGTCTGTGGTGTCAAAGAAGGTATCGCCAGTCCAGTCTTTCGGTGTTACCGCATCAGTTGAAGAGTAAATTCCAGTTACTACTTCAGCCTGAGTGGCTACAACCGCGTTCCCAGTCATGGTGTTTTGGAACCAGTCAGCTAGGTCAACTGCGCCGTCATCGTTTTTGAAGTTCTCGTCGTTTTCACAAGCAATCACTGAGTTAGTAAAGGTAGTTGTACCATCGCTAAGGTTAGCTTGTGATTCAGTCACGTTTTCAATTTCAAAACACTCACCCATTCCAGCAGGGCCAGTAACAATCACATTTGAAAGTTGAGCACCAGTACCTTCACGTAAGTAGATACCTTCAGCATCGTCATCACCGTCAAACTCATTACCAATAATAGTTAAGTTAGAGATAGTTGGGTTAGACTGAGGTTCTGCCGCTGGGTTAGAACCGTCATTATCAGCTTCGATACCACGGTTAGCGTCAGAGTTATCTGTTGCTTGGCGAACCAATACATACTGCATGCGACCACGGAAACCGTTGTCCCAATCGATGCTGTCATCTTGAATGTCAGTCAGTACTAGGTTTTTAACGTCAACCGCACCACCGAAGAATTCAACACCGTCATCTGCGTTTTTGTGAACTTGTACATACTCAACGGTAGTACCAGAACCAACACCACCGAAAGTGATACCGTTTAATTCGTTATCTGGCGCAATTTCGAAACCGCCGTGCATAACCCGCACATATTGAAGCGTACCAGAGCTTTCAGTATCGTCAGTTCCGCCGAATACTGCACCTTCTTGCACACCTTCAATTTGAAGTGAGCAGTCACCGGTTGCAGGACACTTGTTTGACGTACCGTTACCAAGGATAACTAAACCACCCCATTGACCAGCAGCACCTTCTCCACCAGAAACGTCATCGAAAGAGGTGAAAGTGATTGGGTCAGTAGCCGTACCTGCCGCATTAATTTGTGAACCACGGCTTACTACTAGGTAATCATTACCTGATGCGCCGTATACCGTTACGCCAGGCTCAATGGTTAATGTTGCGCTGTCTGTGTTATCGCCACCCACAAATACCGCACCTGAGATAGCGTATAGGTTACCTTCAGTTAGCGTTAAGTCAGACGTTAAACGACCTGTTACTTCACACGTTGTGGTTGAACTATCAGCTGCGCTAATGTTAGTGGTTCCTGATGGACAGCCAGATTCAGAAGTAACAACAGACACTGTGCCGCCGCCGTAACCAAATGCCCAACCTTGACGCCAGTCATCAGTACCGATTGCGCCAATAAAGTCAGTGGCATCAAAGAAGCCGTCTACTTGTGAAGCGTCTGTGCCTGCACCTAGTAGTGAGCTGGTTGATGAAGGAGAACCATCAGTGTTTAGCGAGATAGACTCTGAAATGCTGTTGCCAGTTTGGGTGTTAAGGAACCAATCTTCCAAATCAACCGCACCGTCATCATTTTTAAAGTTTTCTTCGTTATTACATGCCATTACTGAGCTAGAAATAGTGATAGTACCGTCAGCTAGGTTAGCTTGTGATTCAGTCACGTTTTCAACTTCTAGACACTCGCCCATGCCAGCAGGGCCAGTAACAACCATGTTGTAAATTTGTGCGCCAGTACCTTCGCGAAGGTAAACACCTTCTGAGTCATCATCACCGTCAAAGCTGTTACCAATAATAGTCATGTTAGAAATCATTGGATTTGACTGAGGCTCTATAGCAGGATCTGAACCATCGTTATCAGCTTCGATACCACGGTTAGCATCGCCACCGGTTGAGTCTTGCTCGATATAAACGTACTGAAGTTTGCCTTGGAAACCGTTGTCCCAATCAACACTGTCGTCTTGGTTGTCAGTTAACACTAAGTGCTTAACATTAACGTTTCCGCCAAAGAACTCTACGCCATCATCTGCGTTAGCGTGCACTTGAAGGTAATCAACAGTAGTAGCAGAACCTACACCACCGAAAGTAACACCGTTTAATTCGTTGTCAGGCGCAATTTCAAACCCTGCATATTTCACTACTACGTAGTTTAAGGTACCAGAGTTATCTTCTGTATCTGTACCACCGAAAACAGCACCTTCTTCAGCACCTTCAATTTGAAGTGAACAATCACCTTCAGCTGGGCACTTGTTTGATGGTGCGTTAC
Organism: Alteromonas sp. 1_MG-2023; assembly: GCF_030547075.1. Classification (GTDB taxonomy): domain Bacteria; phylum Pseudomonadota; class Gammaproteobacteria; order Enterobacterales; family Alteromonadaceae; genus Alteromonas. Next base: position 306,108 of record NZ_JAUOQH010000001.1, read on the forward strand.
CTAGAAGGATGATACCACCCCACTGGCCAGCACCCACTTCATCACCGGTAACATCTTCGAATGAAGTAAAGATAATTGGGTCTGCAGCTGTACCCACCGCTTCAATTTTTGAACCACGGCTTACTACAAGGTAATCATCGCCAGTACGTGCAAATACGACTGTGCCTTCTTCAATCACCAAGTTAACGCTGTCTGCGTTATCGTTACCCACAAACACAGGGCCTTCAAGCGCCCATACTGTATCGTTAGTTAATGTAATGTCACCTTGGTCGTCTGCATCGTCGGCAGTTAACGTACCTGATAAAACACGAACTTCTACATCTGTACCAAATGCGGTAGATACCTCACCTGATAGGAAAGAGCTTGACTCACCTATCGTTGAATCAGAAGAACCATCTGATGAAGAACCGTCATCGCTGTCGCTACCATTGTTCACTACGCTATTGTCTGTTGTGCTGTTATCAATATCGCCTTCGCTGATATTGATGTCACCACCACAACCGGCTAAAACAAGAGCTGCCGCAATTGCAGAAGCTTGAAATAAGTGCTTGAGTTCCATGTGTGTCTCCAGGTGCTGGTATAATTATGGATTTAGAAAACGCAAGAACTTTACCTAAGCTAAATGACACATTTGTTACATTATGACAGTGTCACAAAAGTTTCACACTATACCACCAAAAAATGGACTACTGGTTAACCTGTTAAAAATTTGGAAAACCTTAATCTTTGATTTTAAGCGAATTTTGTAGTGCGGCGCTATTCAGCTAAGAATGTTTGTATTGGGTGACATATCAAGTACAGCTTGCCAAGCATGACGGGGGATAGAATGAGAATGGTATCTGCCTGTACCTGTCTGTATCTGTACGCAGCGTTGAGTAAATAGCATGGCCTTTGGCAGGTAAATCGTGGGCCCAAATTCTTGGGCGCTATATTGTGATAGCTAAATCAGGAGCACGGTAACAAGAGTGATAAGCAGTATTTACTCAGCACCATCACTCAGCACTGTCACTCAATAAGCGTCGCTGTCTAATCAACATATCTTCCCGAATAGGAAAGTATCCATCTCGAGAGACCTGTTCTTGCCCTTGTTCAGATAAAATATAGCGCAGAAATTCTCTTTCTAGCGTGGGCAGGGGCTCGCCGGGCTTTTTGTTTATGACTAAATACAAGAATCGAGAAAACGGATAAGACTCACTGCGCACGTTATCTATCGTAAGTGGCACTAACGAATCGGTGGTTTCACCTAATGGCAACGCCCGCACCCCTGCGGTTTTGTATCCATAAGCAGCGTAGCCCATCGCACCTTTACCCGATGCAACCGATAACACCACAGATGCCGATCCCGGTTGCTCGTTAACGGTATTTCTAAAATCGCCATCACACATAGCAATCATTTTAAATAACCCGTAGGTTCCTGACACCGAGTTACGTCCGTACAAACGGATAGGTGCTCGATAACCATTAGTATCAATGCCTAACTCTGACCACTTACTGATTGGCCCATCCCCTCCGCAAAACTGAGTGTGAGAAAAGATAGAATCGACTTGATTTAGCGTAAGGCCTTGCAGCGGGTTGCGGCGTTCTACAAAAATGGCAATCGCATCCATGGCCACTTTAAGCACTAAAGGTGGATAGCCGTGTTTACGGGTGAAGTCGCGAATTTCACTTGGCTTTAATTCTCGGCTCATGGGGCCAATAGTGGCCGTGCCTTCAATAAGTGCGGGCGGCGCAGTAGAAGAACCAGACGCCTGAATTTGAAAACCAACTTGGGGGTAAAGGGTTTTAAATTCTTGTGACCAAAATGTCATTAAATTTGCGAGAGTATCTGAACCCACAGAGGTGATTTTTCCTGCCACCCCAGGTTGACGCTCATACTCTAACTCATGGGTGGTTTCAGCATGTGCTAAACGGGTAACAAGCAACAAAACGACCACATTGCATAGGGCGATGAATTGCTTTCTACGCATTTAAATTTGCTCCGCGATTAACTCTTTATCAAGTACAAAGGAAAACTGGCTGCCCTCACCTAAGGTACTGGCAATATCTAAACGGGAATTGTGATGGCTAAGTACGTGCTTCACTATCGACAAGCCTAATCCTGAGCCCCCTGTTTTACGAGACCGCGCTTTATCCACACGGTAAAAACGTTCGGTGAGTCGATTAAGGTGATTAGATTCAATACCATCGCCATTATCATGAACGGCAAATTTAGCCCCTTCCTCGTCACCACGCCAATATACATGAATTTCACCACCAGGTGGAGTGTAGTGCACAGCATTAAATACTAAGTTAGAACAAGCACTTCGCAGCTCGGTCTCTACACCAAAAACTTTTAGTCCGGCATCAATATGAAATTCAATATGATGCTGTTTTTCTTTATTCAGCGACTGGGCTTCTCGCTCTATTTGAGACAATACCGTGGGAATATTTACCACGTTTTCATAGATACGTTCAGAGCTAGCTTCAATCCGCGACAATACCAATAAGTCTTCAATCAGATTCTGCATCCGGTGGGTTTGCGCGGTCATTTCCTTCATGGCTTTTTGCATAAAAGGGTCTGCTGACTCGTCCACCGGCAATATTTCTAAATAACCATTAATAACCGTAAGAGGCGTTCGTAGTTCATGTGAAACATTCGCGACGAAGTCTTTACGCATCGCCTCTAACTGAGAAACTCGGGTAATATCCCGAGCCACAACTAAAAGATGCTCGTCACCATAAGGCATTATCCGATATTCAAAGGTTTTATGCGGATTAGTAGGCGATGGTACTTCAATAGGGTATTTAAAATTACCGGCATGAAAATACTGAATAAACTCAGGATGGCGCAATAAGTTATCGAGCCTTCTGCCTGCATCTTGTGGCCACTTTAGCCCTAGGTCTAGGCGGGCCAAACGGTTACACCAAATAATACACGCTTTAGAATCTACCACTACCGCAGCATCGGGTAAGGCTTCAGAGCCTTCACGAAAGCGTTTAACTAATTCACCCAACTCTTTACGCTTATTTCTGTTTCTGCGCTGCAGGTAATAAATACCTTCATAGATATGTTCCCACACACCACGCACTGTGGGCGGTGACATCTTACGGCTATGCCACAACCAGCGGTTAAGCTTGTATAAATGCCAATAATTGAAAATGAGCAGCAAGGTGGCGCCAATGGCAACGGCAAATAACATGTCATTCATGTACCAACCAATTAACGCAAATACCAAAAGGTAAAGCGCTAATCGAAGCGTACTTCTCAGCCATGAGAACGGGTAATACATAGTGAATGCGCCCTGAAACAGTGAAACGCGGAGAGCGAAGAGACGCTAAAACCGTCTCTTATCCGCTGGGAATTTAGAGTTTGGTAGAGAAACGGTAACCGGCTCCACGCACGGTTTGAATCATAGCATCATGCCCATGACGAGAGATAGCTTTACGTAGGCGTCTGATATGCACGTCAACGGTGCGATCTTCTACATACACGTTTGTACCCCATACATTATCGAGTAATAGTTCGCGGCTATAGACACGCTCAGGATGGGTCATGAAAAAGTGCAGTAGCTTAAACTCAGTAGGTCCCATATCAAGAGGCTCTTCGTTAGCCATGACACGGTGTGAGACTGGCTCAAGTTTCAAACCATTAAACTCAATAGGTTCTTCATTCGAGGTAGGTGTTACACGTCGCATCACCGCTTTAATTCGCGCGATAAGCTCTTTAGGTGAAAACGGTTTAGTAACGTAGTCATCAGCACCCGCATCAAGACCACGAATTTTATCTTCTTCTTCGCCTCTAGCGGTAAGCATAATCACTGGAATATCACGAGTGAACTCATGCTGCTTTAAACTCTTAGCCAATTGCACGCCGCTACCACCAGGTAGCATCCAATCAAGTAAGATTAAATCTGGGTAAGGTTCACATATTTTTTCTTGTGCTATATCGTAATCTTCGGCTTCAATAATATTAAAACCAGATTGTTCTAACACAAACTTTAGCATTTCTCGGATGGGCGCTTCGTCCTCAACCACCAAAACTGTTCGAGACATTATTATTTTCCTGCTCATCACAAAACGCCGCTATTATTAATGTGCACTGTGACACTTTTATTAAAACGATTACATTAATGTGTCAAGTTTTCGACAAAAAACACTATTATTTTCTTCTGAGAGGTTGCTTGTTTATTCATACATTTACGCATATTCTTGGCTATGAAGGTAAAGTAATCAGTAGACAGAGGAATGTTGTTCAATGGCGGCAGTAAAAACTGGGTTATCAAAAAAGCTGCTAACACGGGTGCTTTCTGTCTATTTTATTCTTACGCTAATTGTGACAGTTGGGCAGATATTTACTGAGTACTTAAGCACCAAAGATCATGTCGAAGATGAACTACAAACCTTAAAAAACACCTTCTCAACCAGCTTAACCCGTGCCCTGTGGGAATTAAACACTGAACAGGCAAGCTCTATTGCTGAAGGCTTATTAGAGCTTCCAATTGTAGAAGGTGTTCAGGTTAGAGATGAAAACGGTAACCAAATTGCCGAATACGGTTTGAGCATTCAACGCCCCCGCTCTCCTATCGAAGAAGAACTCATTGAAGACCACCCTGGAGGCATTTTTAGTTATAGCTTCCCATTAATATTTAAATTTTCAGGCCGAGAATCCACAGTTGGCGATGTCACACTTTATTCAAGTTTCGATACTATTTTTGGGCGTATTGAAATTGGAGTATTTTTTCTAATTGGCAATGCATTAATAAAAACCACCTTTTTGGTGTTTCTTTTCATGACCGCTTTTCGCACCATGTTGTCAGAACCTTTAGCTGAAATGACCAATCAAATGGAAAGGTTCGACCCGCTTCATCCTGACGAAAGTAAGCTTACGATAAAAATAAATGACGATAATGAACTACTGCAACTCAAAGAATCATACAACAACGTTATTGACGACTTAATTATTTCAAACAGCAAGTTAACCAACACCCAGAGTCAACTTTCTCACGCTAATAAAAAGCTAGACGATCAGAACCTCATTTTGGAACAAGAAGTCGCAAAGAAAACCTCATCGCTTTCTCAAATAATGCTTAGCCTTGAACAGCAAAAAGATGAGCTTATTGCAAACCAGCGAGAGCTTCGTCAAGAGAACGAAAATAGACAATATATTGAAGATGAACTTCGTAAACGAAACACAGAGTTAGCAAACTCAATGGGGAATTTACAGTTAGCCAAAGACCAATTGGTTGAATCTGAGCGCATGGCTTCCCTTGGGGGGTTGGTAGCCGGTATTACCCATGATGTGAATACGCCTCTTGGCGTAGGAGTTACCGCTGCGAGTTTCTTGCAAGAACGACTTACTAACTTGAAAACAAGTTTTGAGTCAAAAAGCCTGACCACTAAGAACATGGAAAACTTCATTAATGAAGCAGAACAGACGGCCAATCTTTTGTTAACTAACTTAAATAGAGCCTCTGAATTGATTGCTAGCTTTAAGCAAGTGGCGGTAGATCAAACCAGTGAAACCGAGCGAGAAATTAATCTTAACGACTACATAATCGACATTATTAAGTCGCTCAAGCCAAGTTTTAAGCATAGTAACCACGAGATTGACGTTAACTGCCCTGAAGATCTTTATATTCGCTGTGCACCCGGCGCGATTGCCCAAATTGTGACTAATATGATTGTAAATTCTTTAGTTCACGGCTTTGAAAATACCAACGATGGCAAAATAAACCTCGATGTAAGCGTAGCTGATAATGTTATAGAAATGCGCTACCGAGACAACGGTGTCGGGCTGTCTAACGACGATCTAGACCGATTATTCGATGCATTCTTTACCACTAAGCGCGGAGAAGGCGGCAGCGGGCTAGGCACGCATATTATGTACAACTTGGTTACTCAGTCTTTATCTGGGCACATTGAAGCGCAGAGTAAACGGGGCGAGGGCCTGCAATATACTATTCGTTTCCCTATGAAGGGAAAACCCGCGTAACTTAAAATCTCTATAGCTCCCGCGCTATATCCATTGCACCACATTCACTAGCTTGGTACGCTTGCCCACCGTTTTTTAAAGAGACAGCCTCAAATGTGGTTTAAAAATATAAAAGCCTACCAAATTACACAGCCACTTTCCCTTGACGATGGCGACCTTGAGCGCGTGCTTAGCGAGCAAGCTTTCCGCCCTTGTAAGAGTCAAGATTTGGCCACTATGGGCTTTGCTTCCCCTTTTTCTCAAGCTGGTAAACAAGGCACCATGTTTCAGCGTGTTGGGCAACGCTATTGGCTTACCGTTAAGAAGCAAGAAAAACTACTTCCTGCTGCAGTCATTAACGCAGAACTAGACGATATGGTTGCCAAAATTGAAATGGAAACCGGCTCGCCTGTAGGAAAAAAAGCGAAGGCCGATCTTAAGCAAGAAATTCAAACTCGCTTATTGCCTCAAGCTTTCACAAAAAATACCTATACCCATGGTTTTATTTCTTTAGAAGATAACCTTGTGGCTATTGATGCGTCTGCCGATGGCAAAGCCGAAGCCTTTCTAGCGCTAGTGCGAAAAGCGATTGGTTCATTGCCCGTTGTGCCTCTTGCACGCCACAGTTTACAGTCTGAGCTTACTCACTGGCTTACTGACGCTGCGCCAGACGGTATAGCGTTACTTGAAGAAGCTGAATTTAAATCAACAGACGATGCAGGCAGTATTATTCGCTGTAAAAACCAGCCTCTTGATAGTGACGAAATTACTATTCATTTGGATGCCGGTAAGTTAGTTCAAAAAGTCGCCTTTGAATACCAGGACACATTAACCGCGGTTATAGCTGAAGATGGCTCGCTAAAACGTATTAAGTTTACTGATAGATTAAAAGAAGAAACTGAAGACATCCCTAAAGATCAAGTTGAAGCCCGTTTAGACGCTGAATTTGCACTGATGTCGGCAGAGCTTTGCACCTTGTTAAACTTCTTACGCGAAACCCTGAACTTAAACGAAGGGGATGCATAGCCTCAGCCTTGAGCGTGAATACACAGCCTTGAGCGGGGATTCAGCCTCAAGAAACTCCCCCTTTTTCAGTTGAGCAAGCGCCAATGCGCCTTGCTCAACACCGCATCTTCGTCGATAGTGCTGCGAACTGATTGCTTAGCCCGTAGTGTTTGCGCTTGAGCGTAGTGTTAGAGCTTAGAGCTTAGTGGTTGGTGGTTGGTGGTAGGTAATTGAGCTTAATCTTTGATGCTCAGTGCTTTTACCATTTGATGGCCACAAACACTGAGCATTTTTAATAACAACTACAATACTGGGTAATGAATAATATTGATGAAACGAGTTCTTCCGCTTTCATCTTTATAGCCATGAGCCTGATCGGCTTTTAGCAATCCTTGCTCACCTGCCGAAATAGTTTTACGTTCATCGCCCTGCCATAAAGTTAACTTGCCCTCAATACAATGAATATGCTCAGTCACACCACTTTGGTGGGCACTAGAACACTGCTCATGTTGATGGGTTAAGGTAATTTCGAATACCTCAAACCCTTTGTTTACATCAAAAGGGAATAGAGTTTTCACTTGCATGTTTGGGTCGTGAATAAAGCCATGATTCACATCGAATTCAGACTGCGTATTCGGAGCAATAAAAGAAGAAAACGACCCATTCAAGCCTGTGGCTATTTTCCACAACGTGGCGATGGTAGGGCTTGATTCTTGGCGCTCTATTTGGCCTAGCATCGCCTTTGATACACCTGTTAATGATGCCGCCTTATCTAAAGACAACCCCATTTCACTGCGCAGCTGCTTTAACCGTGTAGAGATACTTAAAGAGAAATCTCCGGGTTGCTTTTCATTGCTATCGCTTTTGCTATTCATTATTTGCTAGTTTCTATCAGAGATTTCATTACATAAAATAAAACAATACATTGCCAAAGGAAAAACCTTGTGCGCTATAGCGCACAGGTGTAGAGTTAACTCCACTCGTACGTTATAACGCACACAGTATGAAGCAGTTTGGTAATCGGTTCAATTTATTGAGGCAAAGATGAAATCAAAATGGCAGCTTAGCCACATTTCTTCGGGTTTAACGGCTGTAACCGTTGGCTATAGCAGCGCAGTAGTGATTGTAATTGATGTGGCTCGCAAGGCCGGTGCAAGCCCAGATATGGTGATAAGCTGGCTGTTGGCACTCGGCTTGGGTATGGGTATTTCTTGCATCTTCTACTCATGGCTTATGAAAATGCCCGTGGTGACAGCATGGTCTACCCCGGGTGCAGCATTCTTATTAGGCAGTATTGAACAATATAGCCTTGCTGAGTGTGTAGGCGCCTTTATTATATGTGCGGTACTATCGCTTATTACTGCACAAAGTCGCAGTTTGCTTAATCAAATTAGCCGTATTCCCGCCAGTATTTCGTCTGCTTTGTTGGCAGGTATTTTACTCCCTATCTGTATAGCGATATTCAGTGATGTTGAACAACACCCCTATATTGTCGCGGGTTTTCTTGCCATATATCTTGTAGGTAGTCGCTTCTTTCCACGTTATTTAATGCTATGTCTACTGGTCGTTTCCATTGCAACTAGCACGTGGTTAAACGGAGAACTTAACCTTGCATTTGCTTTACCTACGCCGGTTTGGGTCACCCCTGAATTTTCGGTGACGGCTGCTATCGGACTTGCCGTTCCTTTGTATTTAATAACCACCTTGTCGCAAAACTTACCTGGTATTGCGATACATCATGCTCATGGTTATCACCCCGATCATAAAAAGATCCTAAGTGGTATCGCCGTACTGCAAGGTGTTTTAGCTCCCTTTGGTGGATTTACATTTAACCTTGCCGCCATCACCGCTGCGTTGTGTATGGGCGATGAAGCCGATAACGATAAAAGCCAGCGCTACAAAGCCGCTATTGCTGCAGGTGTCGGGTATTTATTTATGGGACTGTTAGCATCGGTTGTGGTTGTTTTGTTTGTTTCAATGCCCGCCATCGTGGTGCATTTGCTAGCGGGATTGGCGCTATTAGCCACCCTTCAAGGCGCACTAGTACGAACAGTAGAAAGTGATAAATATCGGCACGCTGCACTGGTCACGTTTTTATGTACCGCATCAGGGTTTAGTTTGTTGTCTATTACTTCAGCGGTATGGGGACTCATGCTTGGCTTGTTGTTAATGTTGGTTGAAAATAACAAACAAAAAAGCCGAACGTAAGGTCGGCTTTTAGTCGTACAACATTATCTTAATGAGAAGCCTCGATGGAAAGTCGTTATAGGCTATCCCAATCCGCTATCGTTAATAGCTTTTCACATCTAGCTCTTTATAACTAGCTAAGCAAATATTTGCTTAGCTGCACTGGCTAGCTCGACAAATTCATCTGAATTCAATAACGCTACGTCATCGATAACATCTCGCTGTATAGCTAGATTCAATACCGCATCTTTTTGGCTTTCCATAGACCCCGATACCGCAGCACCCACACGAACAAAATCGATGTAAGTGACATGCTCCGGAATATAGCTTAAGTCTTTCCAGCACTTAGCCACACTAATGAAATCTTGCCCAAAACCCCACTCACGCATGATACTAGCGCCAATTCGGCCCCCTAGTTTATCAATGGCAACTTCTAAAAATGTAGGATTGGCAAATACTTCAGGATGACGCTCAGCTTCCGTAAGAATAGGTAATACACCAATATTGTGCGTTAAGGCCGTTAACGTCATGGTGTCCATGCTCATTTCCCGCTTTTTGGTACGCGCAACATACATTTGCATTACTGCCATAGAGTTGGCAACAATATTGACCGTATTTGCCCATTCTTTCTGCAAGTAGCTGCTCACCACGTCATTTTTTGAAACAAACAGTTGCTCCATGGCCAGTGCGGTAGATATATTTTTGATTTGTCGTAAACCAATACGGGTAACCGCTTGGCTAATGGAATTCACTTTAATGCTACGCCCCATGTAAGCACTGTTCGCAATTTTAATCATTCTTGCGCTTAATGAAGGGTCTTGAGCGATAACATCACCCATTGCACCTAAGTTAATATTAGGATCATCCGCTGATTTTCTTACTTTTAAAGCAATCGCGGGTAACGTAGGAAGTACGAGTGTGTCGTTAGTTATTTTTTCAACAAGAATCGTTGAGAGCGCATTTTGTGTAGACATATACCTACCCTTAGATATGTTTCAAATAGCCACTAAAAGGCAATGAATTTAAGATACCCGCGGTTACACTGTAATCCTTGTTTGCGAGTAAATGACCAATTTGCAGTTGCTCAGAGACTTTTCAATTCCACTATAAGCTACGCATTTGAAAAGCATAGATTTATCATAGCAGGAAATCACAATCTCCTTATGTTATAACCGTTATTTAGCACAATTAATACTGAACCTTTTGCTAACTTAATATTGAATATACATTATTACGCGTTATCAAGAGTGTAGTACATATACCTTTACATGAAACCTTGATACATATCAAAATGCCCTAGGTAACCTGTTACCTTATTGTATATTCACCCACTGCCACTAAATGTAGAACAGAAAACTTTTATGATAAAATTACCACGTAAACATTACTCTACCTTAGCATTGGCTATTGCCTCTAGTTTATTCTTAAGCGCTTGCGGCAAGGCACCAGAAGAGGCGGTTTCAAAAACTAAAACTGTCACACCGGCGTCTCAAAACGCTACACCAAACGCTTCCACAGGTCCTGCGCTTCTTATCGATAAGTCTCGCCTTTCTATTTATCACCCCGTTGCACTTACCAGCGACCTATCACATTTAAGTGACGAGCAAAAACAGATGATAGGCTTGTTAATTGATGCTTCCAAAATAATGGATGACCTATTTTGGAAACAAGCTTTTTCAGGTGATAAAAATGAATTTTTAAACAGTATAGATGGCGACGACGTTAAGCACTTTGCCGCTATTAACTATGGCCCTTGGGATAGACTAAACGGCGATAAACCTTTTCTGTCTGGGTTTGATGAAAAAGCGTTGGGGGCTGAATTCTATCCCCATGACATGACGAAAGCTGACTTTGCTGCAGTCTCGTTTGATGACCAACAAGGTTTATACTCGCTAGTGAAGCAAGATGACACTGGCAAACTTTACTCAGTCCCCTACTCTACGGCCTATAAAGCTGAGTTGACGGCTGCGTCGAATATACTAAAACAGGCTGCTGAACTGGCACAAGATCCTAGCTTTAAAGCTTACCTGACCTTGCGGGCTGAAGCATTGCTTACCGACGATTACTTAGCGTCTGACATGGCATGGATGGATATGAAAACCAACCCTGTTGAGTTGGTTATCGGCCCTATTGAAAGCTATGAAGATCAATTATTCGGCTACCGTGCAGCCTTTGAAGCTTATGTCTTGGTGAAGGATTTGGCATGGAGTGAAAAATTAGCAAAATACGCCGCTTTTCTTCCAGAACTACAAGAAGGGTTACCGGTACCGGCTGAATATAAAGCCGAAGTTCCAGGCTCTGATGCCGACTTAAATGCTTATGACGTGGTGTATTACGCGGGTCACTCTAACGCGGGCAGTAAAACCATTGCGATTAACTTGCCTAATGATGAGCGTGTACAACTTGAAAAAGGCACTCGTCGTTTGCAACTTAAAAACGCCATGCGTGCAAAGTTCGACAATATTCTTATTCCCATCGCGGATATGTTAATCGCTCCAGAACAACGCGCTCACATTACCTTTGATGCTTTTTTTGCCAACACCATGTTTCACGAAGTGGCCCACGGTTTAGGCATTAAAAACACCCTTGATGGTAGCGGTACTGTGCGAGGGTCGTTAAAAGAACACGCTTCTGCCCTTGAAGAAGGAAAAGCAGATATTCTTGGCCTTTACATGATTCAAAACTTATTAGAAAAAGGCGAGATTTCAGAAGGCACGCTAGAAGATTATTACGTTACCTTTATGGCCGGCATTTTCCGTTCAGTACGTTTTGGGGCTTCTAGCGCACACGGTAAAGCAAACATGATCCGCTTTAATTTCTTCGCACAAGAAGGCGCTTTCGAGCAAACTGAAAAAGGGGTTTATCGGGTTAATGTTGAAAAGATGGGCGCAGCAGTAGCAGCGTTATCTGAGCTTATTCTTACCTTACAAGGGGATGGCGACTACGACGGTGTGGCAGAATTGGTTGCGAATATGGGCGTGATTAAGCCACAGCTAGCAGCAGATTTAGCTCGTTTAGAAGCGGCAAACATTCCTGTAGATATTCACTTCAACCAAGGTAAAAAGGTACTGGGTTTAGACTAAGTTCTACCTGTTGATTTTAGAGGCTTTATTTTAGAGGCCTTATTTAAAAGGATTGGTCTTATGTGCATCCATAACGGTACCTACATAAGTATTTAAAGACTCAGCCGGCTAGTTGTATTTATTAAGCAACTAGCCGGCTATCTTTATATTCATTAAAAACAAATGATGTATTATTCTAAGCGCTTTGCAGTATCAATATAAGGCGGCCATCCCATAATCTTACCCGCCAGTACATGTAAGTGGATGTGATATACCGTTTGCCCACCAAACTCATTACAGTTCATTACCGTACGATAACCTTGCTCATCTACCCCTAGCTCACCCGCAACCTTTGCAGCCACATAAGATAAGTGCCCTACGACTTCTCTATCTTCTTTAGTGATGTCGTTAATGGTAGGAATAGCCTTCTTCGGGATCACTAAAAAGTGAACTGGCGCCTGCGGGTTAATGTCTCTAAACGCTAACGAAATCTCGTCTTCATAAAGAATATCCGCGGGTATTTCTTTATTGATAATCTTAGTAAAAATAGTCTCTAACATTGCCTACTCCCTGCGTAAATCACTAACAATAATATGATATCGGTTGCGTAGGACCCTAATTAACAAATATTGGTTAACAGATCCTGGTTTACCCTATGCGAATACGAACCAGAGCAAAATTACGCCTAATAGCAGGCGGTAAATTACAAATGGAAGCATTCCAATGCGCGATATCCAGCTTAGGAACAAATAAATACATAAATAGGCACTAACAAATGAGAATGCTGCGCCATAAAGTAAGGCAGACCAATCTACCGCTTCGTTTGCCTGTAATAAATCTAATGTGGCGAGCAACCCTGCACCCAAAATAACCGGGATAGAAAGCAAGAATGAGAATCGTGCACAGCTTTCTCGATTAAGACCCAGCATTAAACCGGCAGTCATGGTAATACCTGAACGAGATGTACCAGGAATTAACGCAAGCACTTGTGCCATACCAATTAATAACGCTTGCTTCCAATTAAGAGACGTTAATTCTTGTGTGCGTTTTGCGGTAGCATCGGCATACCATAGCGCCAAGCCAAAGATAATGGTGGTAGCGGCAATAACAAGGGCCGTTCGGGCGTTAAGTTCTATCCAGTCTTTCATCACAAAACCGATTATCACAGCAGGTATAGTGGCAATAATTACGTACCAAGCCAGTTTGCTGTCGGTGTTTTGCTCTTTGGTGAAGCCTTTAGTTACCCAAGCTACTGTCATTTGAGCGATTTCTTGGCGAAAATAAATCATTACCGCCAGCAAGCTTCCAACGTGAACAGCAACATCAAATGCTAATCCCTGACTCACCCAACCAAATAGTTCTGCAGGCAAGAGAAGGTGCCCAGAACTACTAATAGGTAAAAACTCGGTAACGCCCTGAATAATGGCCAGTATAATTATTTCGAACAGTGTCATTCCTTTGCTTAGCTCCAAGTAAAGTTGATGGGCGAGAGTGCTTGTTTTTGTTTATCAAATGCCTGCCAAAGTACCTCGTAGGTTTTACCTTCAACAGGATGAATATCATTAGGTACCAATTCAGCTAACGGCCACAATACAAAGGCGTTATACAAAATTTCTTCCCGAGGCAATACAACTGGTGCATTAGTCACTTCGTTATCGTATGTGAGTAAATCTAAATCTAGTGTACGGGAACAAAATTTCTTTTCCCCGTGTTTACGACCATTGTCTCTTTCTATCTGACGAAAGGTGTCTCGCACTTCTAGAATACTCTTAGAAGTAACCGCTTTTGCCACCAAGTTATAGAAAGCGCTGCCGTCAAATCCTACTGACTCACTTTCGTATACTGACGAATAGCTAACATCATCAAAATGCAATTTAAGGGCTTTTATACTTTCTCGAATGTAGTATTCTTTGTCGATATTAGAACCCACACTGATTAAAATAGTGTGACGCCCCACTAAGTTTGTTCCTGATACATAGCCACAGCTACTGTTTGCGCATTGGGAAGAATGTTGGGCTTCACAATTTTAAGGCGAATGGCCTGTGCAGGAAAAGTAGCAAGCACCTGGTTCATGACAGCACCGCCGAATGCTTCTAATAGGGTAAAGCTGCTCGTTTTACCCACTTCGGTGATGCAATCAGCCACTTCAGCATAGTTAATGGTGTCGTCCACATTGTCCGACTTCATCGCAGCGTCTAAGTTCGCATCTAGTTCTACATCAAGCAGCAAGGTGGTTAAACGCTCACGCTCCCAGTCATAGACACCAATTAGCGTATCCACGGCAAGTCCTGTTATATATATTTTTCCCATAAACCTTTTCATTTTGTGGTCACACTGGTCTTACTACCACGTTAACTTCTTCCCAAAAGGTGGTATATCACTTTTGAATGGAGTAGCTTTACGCTTTGCGTTACTCGCCTTTTTGGCGAGGGTGGCACAACTATACCGTTGTACTGCAAGTGGGGGCAACATGCACAGTAGCATTCGCCCTATATTATTAGTTTTGATATACGTTTAGTGTACCAAGCAGCAGGTTGAAGCAGCAATAATGATACCGTTAGCCCTTTTAATGATTTGCGTAGCCTATTTATTTGGCTCTTTATCGAGCGCGGTGGTTATTTGTAAAGCCTTTTCACTTCCCGACCCTCGCACTGCAGGCTCTAAAAACCCCGGCGCTACCAATGTTTATCGAATTGGTGGAAGAATTCCGGCGTTGCTTGTACTAGTAATGGATATTTTGAAGGGCACTATTCCGGTTTACTCAAGCTACTTTTTAGGTTTAGAACCTGTGCTTTTAGGCCTTATCGCCATCGCAGCGTGTTTGGGCCACATTTTCCCTTTGTACTTCGGCTTTAAAGGTGGCAAAGCCGTAGCAACAGCATTTGGTGCCATGCTCCCCATTGGATTAGATTTAGCAGGGCTGCTAATTTTGAGCTGGATTATCGTGGTGTTTCTTACCGGCTATTCGTCTCTCGGCGCATTGATTGCAGTAAGTTTAGCGCCATTATTTACTTGGCTAATCAAGCCACTCTATACCGTTCCGGTACTTATGCTTTCTTTACTTATCATCTTACGACACCGTGAAAATATCGCCCGATTGATGAGCCGTTCTGAAGGTAAAATTTGGGATAAGGGCAATACGAAAGAGTAAACACAATCATAGTGTGGGGGGCAGACCAACGAATGCGTTTTGTTTATTTATCGTAACCCTTGTCTTAATACGGCAATTTCACCATCAATAGGTGTGAGCAAATCCAGCCCCATAATTTCCGCCAAGGCAGGGTAAATTTCTAAGTTACTAAAAGCAGGGAGTGTTTTGCCTTCTTGAAATGAAGGGCCTGATGCAACAAATAACCCGCCCATATCTGGTAGCGTATTTAAGTATCCATGCCCACCTTTACTAGCATGAGTATCTTCCTCACTTTTAAAACGACCTGGCGCTGAAATTTCAATAACAATGTCGCCCGTACGCTTGTTGTAAGGTATATGCCTAGAATCACGTTCAGCAGTGGTTAGTACTTTAAATTGGCCTTTTGCGAGCGCGTTAAGTCGAGATTTCTCATCTTCAATTAGTTCTGCCCTCACCTCTGAATGTGCGTAAAGCCGAACCAGCGCTCCACTGTTATTAATAGTAAAATAATCGGGAATATCTAAAGATTCCACCATAACGTTATGACTGTCGTTTAATGTTGTCATACCGTGATCAGACACCACCACTAGGTTTACCCTTATCGGTAGCGCGTTCAGTCGGTCATACAGTTGACCAATTAACTCATCAACCTTGGCGACGGCTTCTTTTGTTTTTGACGACGTAGGCCCTTCATCGTGACCTACCGTATCGGTCAGCGAAAAATAGCCTGCAACAAAGAGGGGGCGTGCTGTTTCAGGTAAACCTAGCCATTGAACAATTTGATCAATCCGCTGTTGGTAGTCTGCATATTTTGAATAATGATAAAGATAGGTAGGAAGCGCGCCGGCTATTCTGGCGTCAGATTCAGGCCAGAAAAAGGTCGCTGCTTTATGTCCCTGAAATTCAGCTAAATGCCAAAGGGGTAATGCCGTAATCCAACTACTGTCGCCCTTGGCTTTACCCATCGAATATGTAGCATAGCCCCCCTGATTATCAGGCCGCGACTTTGCATAAAATCTGTTATCAATTATACCGTGGTTAATGGGCAGCAGCCCTGTCACAATAGAAATATGGTTAGGGAACGTATTGGCAGGGTAAACCGGCGTTAATGATTTCGACCGCACACCCGCTTTAGCAATACGGGCAAGGTTTTTCGCATCATGAAGTTCAATGTAATCATGCCTAAATCCATCTAAGGAGATGAGTACAACATGATTTTTTTCGTGCTGGACCGACGGATTGGTCACGGGGTCTGTAGTGGCTTCATTATTGCTTTGCGCATCAGCTTGAAAGGCCATTAACAATAAAACGATAACGGCAGATAGCGGTACGTAAAATTGGATGACTTGCCAAGATCTAATCTTGTCAAACATGATGATTATTCCTACAAACCAACTAAAATACTCTTATCTTTTAGCATGATAACCCTATCCCGTGACAGCATTATTATACGGGTGATAGTGTATCAAGTGGCCAGCGAGGTTTAGCTTGTGAAGACAGCCCTAATATTTCACCTGCTTTCAATCGTTGCATACCTGCATAGGCAATCATGGCACCGTTGTCGGTACAGTATGCCAAGTTCGGATAGAACACTTCCCCACGTAAGTCATCCATCAAGGTTTTCATCTGGGTTCGCAGCATGGTGTTTGCACTTACGCCGCCAGCAATCACTAACCGTTTCATACCGGTCTGTTTAAGCGCTCGCTTACATTTAATGATGAGGGTATCGATAACCGCTTCTTGAAATGCATAGGCAATATTTGCTTTGGTTTGCTCATTGTCATCCGCAGCACGGATGGTGTTGGCTGCAAAGGTTTTCAAACCGCTGAAGCTGAAATCTAAACCTGGGCGATCTGTCATTGGCCTTGGGAATTTGTAGTGGCCAGGCTCACCTTTTTCAGCCAGTTTGGCTAATAAAGGCCCACCAGGGTAATCAAGCCCCAGAAGCTTAGCTGTTTTATCAAAAGCTTCACCGGCTGCATCATCTATAGACTCGCCGAGTACTTCATAACTGCCTATACCTTCTACTTTTACCAACATAGAATGGCCGCCCGATACTAACAATGCAATAAAGGGAAATTCAGGCGCGTTATCTTCTAGCATAGGGGCAAGTAAATGTCCTTCCATATGATGCACACCTACCGCAGGTACACCCCACGCATACGCTAAAGAACGGCCCACTGATGAACCTACTAATAAGGCACCAACAAGGCCTGGACCTTGGGTAAAGGCTACGCCGTCTAATTCACTAGGTTGGGTGTTAGCATCACTAAGTGCTTTTTCGATAAGTGGGATAATTTTTCGAACATGATCTCGTGACGCAAGTTCAGGCACTACACCGCCGTAATCGGCGTGTAATTTAACTTGGCTGTATAATTCGTGTGACAATAACCCCGCAGTATCGTCATAAACGGCAATACCCGTTTCATCACAAGAAGTTTCTATTCCTAATATACGCATACTATTCCTAATATTTGCATTGAGCCAAACCTTACCTTTACGTCTTTAATAACAAAGTTTATTACAATAGATCAGTACCTGACCTGTTTGATCATCTGCGATCTGTGATATGATCCACTCAACCGATGCGGGATCGCGCTGAATTCTTCTTCTCACGTAGACAGATAAAAGGTATTACCTTGTCTCAGAGGGCGCAGAGTTTACCTTTATTCCGCATATCTTGGAATGGTGCTTCGTTTATTTGCGCAATATTGCCTATTTTTTGGCAATTCAGTCTTTACTTTCTGTTCGGAAATGATTAGAATTTCGCACCATTTTTAACCCGGGTGGCCTTTTTAGCGCTCAATTTCCCGGAATTATACAGCAAAAGTTTTGAGGTGAGTGTTTAAATGCCTATCGTTAAAGTTAGAGAAAACGAGCCGTTTGATGTAGCGCTGCGTCGTTTTAAGCGTTCTTGTGAGAAAGCAGGCGTATTGTCTGAAGTTCGTCGTCGTGAGTTCTTCGAAAAGCCTACTTGGGAACGCAAGCGTAAGAAAGCCGCTGCCAAAAAGCGTCATCTAAAGAAATTAGCTCGTGAAAACGCACGTCGCGTAAAACTCTACTAGTACAGGGTTTCAGTTACGAGTCTGAAAGGTGTTGCATTTGCAGCACCTTTCGCGTTTCTGGGGTACAGAAATTTATTCTCGCTTTTTTATTAGCTTTATTTTTTACTTTTTTCTTTTTACCTTCTTATAATATTTCCCCTTTCAGACGGGAACACTATTTTTTGGGAGCATCATGGCTTTAATAGACGATTTAAAATCTGCACAAAAAGATGCAATGCGCGCCAAAGACAAATTACGTCTAGGCACAATCCGTATGGCAATAGCAGCAATTAGACAACGTGAAATTGACGAGCAAATTACCCTAACTGATAGCGATATTCTTGCCGTATTAACTAAGATGGTTAAACAGCGTCAAGATGCTGCCTCTCAGTTTGATGCCGCTGACCGTGATGACCTAGCCAGTAAAGAGCGTGAAGAGATTGTGGTTTTAGAAGATTTTCTTCCACAGCCTTTAACCGATGAAGAACTTGCAGCGTTAATTGATGAAACTATGGCAAATACTGGTGCTCAAGGCATGCAAGACATGGGTAAAGTAATGGGCAGCCTTAAACCGCAAGTTCAAGGTCGTACCGATATGGGCGCGCTTAGTGCGAAAATTAAAGCCCGTTTAAATGCCTAAATAACGCTAAAGAGATAGCGGTAGAAATAGATGTAGGTAGGTTTGTGCTAATACAAACCTGCCATTCTCATTTTTTCCCTTCCCTGTTAAAGTACTTTTTTGTGTTAATCTAGTTACCGTTATAAGCATTAGTGTCCCCTCATGGCCGGAAAAATACCTCGCGATTTTATTGATGATCTTCTCTCACGCACCGATGTTGTCGACATTGTTGATAGTAGGGTGAAGTTAAAAAAAGCGGGCAAAAATTATCAAGCTTGCTGCCCTTTTCATAATGAGAAAAGCCCTTCTTTTACCGTAAGCCAAGAAAAGCAGTTCTATCATTGCTTTGGTTGTGGTGCGCACGGCAACGCTATTTCCTTTTTAATGGAATTCGACCGTCTTGAATTTGTTGAGGCCATTGAAGAACTCGCCAAACTCTACGGATTAGAAGTGCCGAGAGAGAAAGGCCACTTGCCTGTTGTTAGCGAAGAGAAAAAGCAGCAACAGCAAGACGACTACTCGCTAATGGAACAAGTTGTTCGCTTTTTTCAACACCAACTAAAACAAAATGAAAATAGCGGAAAAGCCATAGATTATTTGAAAAGCCGTGGACTTAGCGGCGATATCGTTAAGCAATGGGAAATTGGCTATGCGCCAGACAGTTGGGACGCCCTGCTAAAAACCTTTGGCAAAGACCAAGCCCGTGTAAAGCAGCTTATCGACTTAAAACTGGTTAATCAAAACGACCAAGGCAGACGTTACGACTTCTTTCGCGACCGAATCATGTTCCCTATCAGGGACAAACGAGGCCGCGTTGTCGGTTTTGGTGGCCGAGTATTAGAAGACGGCGGCCCTAAATACTTAAACTCCCCTGAAACCCGTATCTTCCATAAAGGCAGTGAGCTATTTGGTTTTTACCAAGCTCGTCAACAAAACCGTCAACTCGACACTGTTATGATTGTTGAAGGTTATATGGATGTAGTAGCATTAAGTCAGTTTGGTATTAACCAAGCAACGGCTGCACTTGGGACCGCTACCACCGCTGAACATATGCAAATGTTAGTGCGAGCAACGCCGCATATTGTTTGTTGCTATGATGGCGACCGCGCAGGACGAGAAGCTGCATGGCGCGCGTTAGAAAACGCCCTGCCCGCCTTAAAAGACGGTGTCAGACTGTCTTTCTTATTCTTACCTGACGGCGAAGACCCAGATACTATGGTAAGAAAGATTGGCAAAGATGCCTTTATGGACATGCTCGAGAATGCCATGCCTTTATCTCGCTTTTTCTTCGAAAACCAATTAAAGACGCATAAAATTGGAACGGCAGAAGGTAAAATAGCGCTTCGTAAAGCCGCCATGCCATTAATTGAAAGTGTTCAGGGTGACGACCAAAAGCAAATGTTATTAGAAGAACTTGCCAAGCATACTGGTGAATACGACAGATTTAAATTGCAGCAAGACATATCAAAAGCAAACCACAAAAACAGTAAGCCAGGGTATTCGGCAAATAGAAATCAAGTGGGAAAAGCCCGCTTATCACCGCTTCGTATGCTAATTCGCTTGTTGTTAGACTCTCCCTCATTAGCAACGCGCTGCGACGACGTACAGCCCGCGGTATTTGAGGGAAGCGATGCTGCTGGTATGGATCTTTTATTAGATATTCATCGTTATTGTGCACAGTCACCTAACGCTACAACAGCACAGCTAGTTGAAAACTTCCGTAACCATCCCCATTCTTCTACTATCGCGAAGTTATTGTTACAAGAACATCTGGTCAAAGACGAGGATGCTGAACGTGTTTATAGCGACAGTTTTGCTCGACTACTGGATTGGCATTTCGATAGCCGAATTGAAACTTTAATTTCTCGCTCTCGAGTTCAGACACTTACACAAGTGGAAAAAGAGGAACTGAACTTGTTAATGAAGGAACGCCAGAAAAGCTGACCATAAAGTCGAGCCTAAAAACTGGCTAAAAAATCAGCCACCAATCTGGTAAAACCATTAGTTATTCTGCTATACTGGCTAATTCGCTGCACGCAAGCTTATAAGCATAAATGTGAACAAATTTGCAGCAATGTCAGTAGCAATTAAAAAGCCGAACCAAAACGGGCAGAACCAAACCCGGGCAGGTGTGCACCGTTTAATATAACGTGACACCGAGCGAAAGCGGCATTGATACAACAGTAGTACTACAGAGAAATAACGTACATGCCTTTAAAGGCATGGGTATTTCTATTGCAAACTAATTGAATGTGAGAAGTGTAGGTTATATGGCGCAAAGCAAGCAGTCTCAGATTAAACTCCTGATTGCAAAAGGTAAAGAGCAAGGTTACTTAACCTTTGCAGAAGTTAACGACCACCTGCCGCAAGATATTGTCGATTCTGATCAAATTGAAGATATTATCCGCATGATCAACGACATGGGAATTCAAGTTTCTGAATCTGCACCAGATTCAGACGAACTTCTCATGCAAGAAGCATCCGCCGATGAAGACGCAGCTGAAGCTGCAGCTCAGGCGCTTGCTACAGTAGAAAGTGAAATTGGGCGTACCACCGACCCTGTGCGCATGTATATGCGTGAAATGGGTACGGTAGAACTTCTAACACGTGAAGGCGAAATTGAAATCGCTAAACGTATAGAAGACGGTATCAATCAGGTTCAGTGCTCTGTTGCTGAATATCCTGAAGCCATCACTTATCTACTTGATCAGTGGGACCTGTACGAAGCGGAAGAAATTCGCATTAGCGATATCATCTCGGGCTTTGTCGATCCTAATGAAGAACAAAATTTAGCCCCAACGGCTACTCACATCGGCTCGGAACTTTCAGAAGAAGAACTGGAAGATGAAGATGACGATGACGACGAAGAAGAAGATGAAGGTGGTGTAGACCCAGAATTAGCACGCGCTAAGTTTGGTGCCTTACGTGATCAATACATTGTTGCCCGTGACGTTATTGAGAAGAAAGGTCGTTCTCATGCCGCTGCTCGTGAGCAAATTAATGCATTGAGTGAAGTCTTCAAAGAATTCCGTTTAGTGCCTAAGCAATTTGATCGTATGGTTAAAAACATGCGTTCAATGATGGACAAAGTGCGTATTCAAGAACGTCTTGTCATGAAGTTCTGTGTTGTTAACGCTAAAATGCCTAAGAAAGATTTTATTAAGGCATTTGCAGGAAATGAAACATCATCTGCATGGTTAACAAAAGCGATTAAAGCCAACACCGCTTATTCAGATGCATTAGCAGTAAATAAAGAAGAAATTGAGCGCTGTATTAGCAAGATGAACCATGTTGAACAAGAAACTGGTTTGGTTATTGCTGATATCAAAGACATTAACCGTCGTATGTCAATTGGCGAAGCGAAAGCCCGCCGTGCGAAAAAAGAGATGGTTGAAGCTAACTTACGTTTGGTTATTTCAATTGCTAAGAAATACACTAACCGTGGTTTGCAATTTCTTGACCTTATTCAGGAAGGTAACATCGGCCTGATGAAGGCGGTAGATAAGTTTGAATATCGCCGTGGTTATAAGTTCTCAACTTATGCTACGTGGTGGATTCGTCAGGCAATTACTCGTTCTATTGCTGACCAAGCGCGTACTATCCGTATTCCTGTGCACATGATAGAAACGATTAACAAACTTAATCGTATTTCGCGTCAAATGTTGCAAGAAATGGGTCGTGAGCCAACACCTGAAGAATTGTCTGAACGCATGCTTATGCCAGAAGACAAAATTCGTAAAGTGTTGAAAATTGCTAAAGAGCCTATCTCAATGGAAACGCCAATTGGCGATGATGAAGATTCGCATTTAGGTGATTTTATCGAGGATAGTACGATTATTCAGCCTCTCGATTCTGCGACCGGCGGTAGCCTTAAAGACGCAACACAAGAAGTGTTAGCAGGGCTAACTGCACGTGAAGCGAAAGTACTTCGCATGCGCTTTGGTATCGACATGAATACTGACCATACACTTGAAGAAGTCGGCAAGCAATTTGACGTTACACGTGAACGTATTCGTCAGATTGAAGCGAAGGCATTGCGTAAGCTACGTCATCCTAGCCGCTCTGAGCAGCTACGAAGCTTTTTAGACGAGTAGAGTACTGGTAACAAAAAAGTATTAAAATAATTAAAATCCCCTGCTTCGTCAGGGGATTTTTTTGTCTATCGTAATACCGTATTCCTATCACGATCAGCCCGCTAAGTCGATGCTGCTATCGAGATACTTCAGTTTATATGCACACTTAATTACATGCTTTGCTATGTGAAACGACTTGGCACAATGAGAAAGCAAAACGCCCTCAGTTTAAGTGCTAAGGGCGTTTTTTGTTTAGCTTATGCGCATTCTATAGGCGCTATACGCGGAACTGCTTCGCTATCGATTCCAAATGCTGTGCTAAATCGGCAAGTTCATTACACATAACACCAAGCTCCCCTGAACGGCCTGCTGTCTTTTCAGTACGCTCATGAATTTCATCAACGTGACGTACAATATCTACTGCCACGGTACGTTGATCTTCAGTATTGTGGGCAATCTGTTCGTTCATTTGGTTTATTCGACCAATGGTACTGGTAATGGTCTCTAAGCTAATACCGGCTTTATTGGCAGTTTCAACGCTATTCGTTGCTTGCTCAGTACCACGAGCCATTACTTCAACCGCAGAGTGCGCCGCACTTTGAAGTTGTTCAATGGTACTTTGAATCTCTTCTGTTGACTGCTGTGTACGAGATGCCAAGGTACGCACTTCATCAGCAACTACCGCAAACCCACGCCCCTGCTCCCCTGCCCTTGCAGCTTCAATGGCAGCATTAAGTGCTAAAAGATTAGTTTGCTCTGCAATGCCTTTAATTACATCAAGTACCGAGCCCACCTTGTTAGAGTCTGATTCAAGCCGCGCAATAACGTCTGCGGTTTCTCGCACGTTATCGGCCAATTGCTGAATGCTAGATACAGTTTGTTGCACTATTAAGCGGCCTTCACTGGCAGCACTGGTTGCTTCGTTAGCATCTCCAGCAGCTTGCGCTGCACTGTGAGCCACACCGTCCACTGAACCACTCATGGTATCTACAGCTTGTTTTGCGTTTTGCGCAGACTGTTGCTGAACATCAATCGTGCGCTGAGTTTCTTCTGTAAGACCGCGCATGTTTTGGGCTAGATTCGATAAGGGCAAGCTTGCCTCTACTACATCTTTCACAACGCCCTGCAACTTATCCATAAACTGATTGAACCAATAAACTAACTCGCCAATTTCATCTTCGCTTTTGGTAGCAATACGAACGGTTAAATCACCATTCTCTTGGGCAATATCTTTAAGCGAACGTACTACGTCATCAATGCTTTGTTTAATGCCGCGAACAATAGGAACCGCAGTGGCAAACAACAATAGTGTAACGACTATGGTCATCACCACACCGGTACTAATTAATGAGGTATTTGCTGCATTGGTGCGCTCAAAAGACGCAACAAATGCCGATTGTTGTTCATCTTTAAAATTAGTCATCGATGCAATAACCGCATCATATGAGCTATTCATTTGTGCTGACAACTGACCTAAACGACTAAAGTCTGCTGTGCCATCGACCATGGATTGAGATACGCCATAGGCGACTTCAAAATAATCATCAAACCCTTCGGATATATCAGATATTGTGGAACGGAACTCGGGGCTGATTTCACTAATTCCATTTAACCCAGCTTTCGCTTCAGAGGCTAATTCGCTAGCAGCATCTAACGTATCGTGGTCGCCGGTTGTCACCGCACTACTTAAGGTATCCCTTACTTTTTGCATATCAACCAGTGTAGATGCGGATAATTGCAACGCTGGAAACTGAACCTTTTCAACTTTTTCAAGGGTATCGCCGTTGTTCAGTGCAACGTAGACAGTAATTAAAAGGTAAATAATAAAACTGAGTGCAGCAATTCCTGGTATTAGAAAAATCTTTGTTGCGATGGGCATTTTTTTTAGGAAATTCATTTTTATTTCACCGATTACGTCACAATACTTTAGGCTTGGCCATACAATACGACCTTGTAGTTTTATATCGTCTCATTCACAAAAAACTTTAGAAAAAACGCAGCCCTGCGCAATATTGAGCAGGGCATTAGGTTAGGTTACAGTGACCTTTAATTTAGAATGTATAGTTCGCCCCCACTCTAAGCAAAGTCGCATCATTAAGGTCATTTAAATCATCCGAATACCAGGTGACTTCCGCTTTTAGCGCGAAGCCTGGCTCAACGTCGTATCGAAGGCCTAAGGTTACTGCTGATACGTCAAGCGCTTGGTCCGCGGCAATGCCCGTAGCAGCTTGATAAATACTAGACCAGGTCGCATCTGTTGTCGCATCACCCGTATCAATAGTGCTCGGAAGGGCTGCAATAAGTGCGGCTTGGTCATCATTATCGGCCTCTTCAACCTCATAAGTAATATGCGGTGTAAATTTGCCAAAACGCATACCTGCAGTGATATACCATGCTTCGTTAGAAGCAATAATAGCATCGTCCACTTCGGTTTTTGTAAATTCAGCACCAACGAACCAATCGTACTTATCAATATCAACAGCGACCTCAAAAAACACACCGGTATCTTCATTTACGCTGAAGCCTTCTGCAGCCGTTATAGCAGAAGGAATAATACTGCCGAATTGTGCCATTCCGGCAACAAAGGTATCAAAATCTTCGTTTACTGCTGACGTTGTGCCTCGTGCCAGTAACGTACGAGCACTAAACCAATCACGGGTAGCTTCGAATGAAACCGCCATCACGTTTTCCAGTTCAAGTGCAGCCTCTGTACCCGAAATAGTTGTGTCGGCCTCGACATGACCGAACGTAACCTGAGCGCCATACTCCCAGTCACCAGAGTAGGTGCTATAGTCAATTCGCACACCATCGATATTGTTAAAATCGATGCCATAAACCGCATCTGGTGGCGTTAACCAATGATAGGAATAACCTACATCTAACGAAGAAGAGTATTTAAACAAAGGCATACGTATTCGACCGGCACTGACGCTGACATTGTTCGATACCATATAAGTCATGTAAGCCCATTCAAAGCTTGCATCGTAATCTTCACTACCGCGACCAACAAGCTGGGCTGTTGCAGAAAGCTTATCGCTTACATCACCGCGTACTTGTAGCCCAAAAACACTCGCAGGGTCGAAACTAAAATCACTGTCATAGTCGTACACAGCTTCGTCTTCATCCAGTGTCATACCACCGATTAGGTTAGCGAAGCCGTTAATCTGAATTTCTGCAAATATTGGCGCTGACATCAAGCTAGCAGCAGTTAAAAAGGCAAGTTTAGTTTTCATGCTCGTTCCTCAAAATTCTTAAACTGGGTAATCAAAAAGTGGCAACTACGCGAACGCTACCGTCTACGGAGCCAGCATCCACATAGCCAATTGCACCGGGGTCGGCGGCAACGGCTGAAATTACCTCTGCGTCGCTACCCAATGCCTTAGGTGGCTGACCTTTTCCTGTAAAAACCAACTTAGACCAAAATGCGGTCAGCTGAGAGGTAGATTTATTCAAGACTTTTTGATTGAATTCGTCAGTCGCCGATTGACCTTCTGCAAGGGCAAGAGGAACTGCTGAGGTGCCGTTTGGAAAAGCTTTCATCTTGTTAAGAAAGAGACGGCTGATTGAGCCTTTATCTAATGCATCACCGTTATCGGGATGTACGATTACTGCTACATCGGCGAAAGCCATGCTGCTGCATAAGCCTGCTGCTAGTATCCACTGTTTCATTGCTTGTCCTCAAAGTCATTGGTGTTTCGGGAGTGCTAAACAGAGCGCGCTCGCTCTTGATGCAATAACCGATTCGCTTGTTTTCTATTCTTACTCATACAGATATGCTTCTGCTTCAAGGCTAAAATAAGTATTAGCAAGGATCTGAAAAACTGCCAGCTAACTGGATTAAATTATTATCCAAAAGTAGTAAGAATAAGCCGTTGGCTTGAAAAGTGAGCGCATTGTAGTCAGGAAAAATCAAGAGACAATTAGACTAAAGTTAAGAGGTACAAAAGTAGGTCTATACTTGATAATTTTGATTTTTTAAAAATAGAACTGATATACAAATAGAACTTTAAAAACAGAGGGATATATGAATTTTAGGGCGTGATTAATAGGCATGACACACCATATTAGAGTATAAAAACACATACTCTAATATGATGCTGTTTTTTATTAGAGCTCGATGCGTTCGAGCGGATGAAAAGCTTAGTGCTCTTCACCTTTACGGTAAGGGATATCAACTTCTAAACGATCAATTTCCAGGGTACGCTCTTGCGGCGATCCAGTATTGCGCGCCAGCCAACTGTAAGCAGTCGGCACTACATATAAGGTCATGAAAGTTGAAACCAGCACACCTGCCGCTATTACCATACCGATGACCATCCGACTTTCTGCACCAGGGCCAGACGCAAAAACCAAAGGCAAAGAACTAAACACGGTAGTAAAGCCAGTCATCACAATAGGGCGAAGACGTTGAGCTGCAGCACGCCTTAACGCATTATCAAATTCCATCCCCGCATCACGCAATTGGTTAGCGAATTCTACTATAAGAATACCGTTTTTCGCAGCAAGCCCAATCAACATCACTAAGCCTATTTGGCTATAAATATTCAGCGTCATACCAGCAAAATAAAGGCCTATAAATGCCCCAACCATTGCTAATGGCACGGTTAGCATTATCACTAAAGGATGCACCCAACTTTCAAATTGCGCCGCAAGAATGAGGTAGGTAACGGCTAACGCCAACATGAAAACATAGACAAATGAATTCCCTTGTTCTTGATAAAGCTGTGACTCGCCTTTGTAGTCTATAGAGACATTCTCAGGAAGCTCAGTGCGTACGATATTTTCAAGATAAGCTAGTCCCTCTCCTAATGTGTAATCGCCAGCAAGGTTGGCTGAAATAGTGACAGCACGCATCCGGTTGTAACGATTTAAGCGAGAAGAAGTTGCCTGCTCTTCGAAAGTAAGCAGGTTATCCATGGGAATAAGCTCACCAGTTCTTGCTGAACGAACGTACAGGTTATCAATGCTGTTAGGGCTTCTAAAATCAGCCTCTATCCCTTCAATAATCACATCATACTCTTCGCCTCTGTCTAAAAAGGTAGACACAGTACGTTGGCCTAACATCACTTCTAACGTGCGGCCAATATCACTAATAGACACACCTAAATCGGCTGCTCGGTCTCTGTCTATGTTTACCAGAAGCTGGGGGGAGGTCTCTTTGTAATCAGAATCAATGCGTACTAAGTTTCGATTCTCTGATGCTTTTTCAATCAGGATGTCACGCCACTCAACTAAGTTCTCGTAAGTATCCCCTTGCAATACAAACTGCACTGGGCGACCAAAGCCTGCCCCGGAAATTCCGCTTCGCATAATCGCAAAAGCTCTCACATCAGGTACGGCATTAAGTTTTGCACTTATTTCGTCCATCAATGTGAAAGTACTAAAATCCCTTTCATCCCAATCAGCAGAACCAATAATCGCCATACCAGCGTTGTTGCCAAACCCAGGTGTACGCACCAGTAATCTACCTATTTCACCGCTCTCACGGTAAGGCATGAGTATATCTTCTATGAGTTTCAAGTTAGCGGCATTGCTTTCAAAGCTGGCCCCTTCTTGGGCATTCATTAGAATATAAAAATTACCACGGTCTTCTTTGGGTACAAATTCACTTGGCAGCTTTTGTGCCATTTGTACTAACGCCACAACAGATACAATCAGCAGTAACACCATAAGAAACGGTTGATGAATAGTGCTGCCTAAGCTTTTGAAGTAACGGTTTTCCAGCGCATGAAAACGCTTATCCATCCATGCGCCGAAACCGGCAGAACGGGTACGCTTTTTCAAAATTTTAGACGCCATCATGGGCGATAAGGTCAATGCGGTAAAACTAGAAAACGCCACTGCCGCTGCAATCGCTAAGGCAAACTCAGTAAATAAGCGCCCCACATTACCTTCTAAAAATACCAAGGGTACGAACACTGAAATGAGTACCAAGGTAGTCGCAATAACCGCAAAGCCAACTTCTCTAGCCCCGCGATAGGCAGCAAGAATAGGCGGCTCTCCCATTTCTATACGACGTGAAATATTCTCAAGCACTACAATGGCATCATCTACCACTAATCCAATCGCTAAAACCATGGCCAGTAGAGTAAGTAAGTTGATAGAGAAGCCTAAGGCATACATAACGATAAAGGCTGCCACTAACGATACGGGCACGGTTACCGCAGGAATTAAGGTGGCTCGTACATTGCCCAAGAATAAGTAAATCACAATCACCACCATCAGCATGGCGATGGCGAGGGTTTCGTATACTTCGTTAATTGAGGCTTCAATAAATACTGATGAGTCGTAGCTAGGTACAATAAATATATTGTCTGGTAAGGTTTCTTCAATTTTCTGAATTTGCGCTTTGGCAGAGCGTGCTACATCTAAGGTGTTGGCTTTAGATTGTTTAATAATTCCCAAGCCAATCATATTAACGCCGTCACCTCTAAATTCGGTTTCGTCGTCTTCTGCTGCCAACTCTACTTGAGCAATTTCGCCCAACCGAACTAGGTAACCGTCATCTCCAACCGCAACGGTTAGGGCTGCGAAGTCATCTTCAGATAAGAAGGTTCGGGCAACACGTACTTCAAAGTTTCTATCAAAAGACTCCACTTCACCTGCGGGGAGCTCAACGTTCTCAGAGCTAATTACGCTCTCGACATCAGTGACGGTAATCCCTCGCGCAGCCATAGCATTTCTGTCTAAAAAGACTTTCATGGCATAACGACGCCCTCCACCAAGCTGCACTCGAGCAACGCCGTCGGCAACCGATAAACGGTCCACTAAGAAACGCTCTGCGTAATCGGTAAGCTCCATAGTGTTAAGGTTGGTACTGCGTAAGTTGTACCAAACGATGGCGCTTTGGTCAGAGTCGGCTTTAGATACCTCAGGCGGATCGGCCTGATCGGGCAAGTTATTTAGCGCACGACTTACTCGCTCTCGCACATCGTTAGCGGCAGCGTCTATGTCTCTGGATAACTTAAATTCTATGGTGATATCGGAGCGGCCATTGGCCGACATCGAGGTAATGTTTTTAATCCCCTCAATACCAGAGATTCTATCTTCCAATAATTGGG
The DNA here is from genome assembly GCF_030547075.1 of Alteromonas sp. 1_MG-2023. Taxonomy (GTDB): domain Bacteria; phylum Pseudomonadota; class Gammaproteobacteria; order Enterobacterales; family Alteromonadaceae; genus Alteromonas. Next base: position 336,239 of record NZ_JAUOQH010000001.1, read on the forward strand.
TAATTCGGGTCTCGACGATATTAGCCGATGCACCTGTATATTTAGTAGAAACCGACACAATAGGCGGGTCGATATCGGGGTACTCGCGAAGGGCCAGCATGGAAATGGCAACTACACCAAAGATAATAAGCAGTAGGTTAACCACCGTGGCAAATACTGGCCTTTTTACCGAAATGTCAGATAACAGCATGTCTTAACCCTCGTTATTGCGATTAAGCACGTTAACCGCCGATTGGTCGCGCACGCGCAACGTACCTTCCGTAATCACTTCATCGCCTTCTTGAAGGCCAGACACAATTTGAACTATTCCCGGTCTACGCTCACCAATAGTCACTTCTTGTTGATGTGCCACCTCATCTTTTACTACATAAACATACTGGCTATCTTGCACCGGCACTAATGCTTTTTCAGGAAGAATTAAGGTATTAAGCACACGCTTTTCAACCACGATAGTCATTAACATGCCAGGGCGAAGCCTTTGGTCTTTGTTATCGATAATAGCCCGTACGCTAATAGCACGGCTGATAGGATCTAATCGTGTATCAATGTGGGTTATTTTTCCGGTGAAAAACACCCCCGGATAGGCCACAGAGGTGGCAGTGACTTTCTGGCCTTTGGCCACGCTTGCTAATTGATTCTCAGCAATACTAAAATCTACTTTTACCACGCTAATATCATCTAGAGTGGTGATTACATCGGCAGGTTGAACCAGTGAACCTATACTCACTTGTCTTGCACCCAGCACACCTGAAAATGGCGCGCGAATTTGTAAATCATCAACTTGTGCTTCAGCAATATCTAACTGCGCCTCTAATCCTTTAACCTTAGCTTGTTGCTCATCAAGTAACTGTTCTGATGCGGCGCTAGATTCACGCAAATTGTATATTCGAGTGTATTGACGCTTAGCTTCATCAATATTCGCCCGTAATTCCGCCACTCTCGCCAGTTCTTCATTGTTGTTTAACTGTAAGAGTACTTGGCCTGCCTTTACACTATCGCCATCTTCGAAATTAACAGAGCGTACGGTTTCAGTGACTTGTGCGGTAACCGCAATAGATTCATTCGCTCTGGCGGTACCCAAGGCCTCTATCGTAATTGCCATTTCCCCTTGCTCTACCAACATGGTTTTCACGGTGGTAGGGAGAGGGCCGCCTTTTTTCACCTCTTCATCGGCAGGTAGGTACAGATAGACGACAACAGCCGCTAACAGTAAAGTACCTATAAGTAATGGAGATAGTAATTTGCGTGAAGACATAACCTTTCCTATTGGTAAACATGCACCACGTGATAAAGTAACCAAGATGGTGCAATAACGAGATTCAGGGCCGCGTTCACACTGGGCAACTTTATCTACGTTTTTATTATTATTAATTTTTTCTAAATAGTATTTTACCCAAACAAATGAGTATCAATTTTCGCTTATCATCCATTTTGGTAGTTTTAACGCTTTTTGGATGTACAAAGTCTGTGCCTGAAGCCCCTTTTTGTCGAAGCGTTAATAACGCTAAGCATACTCAAGAGACCGCTGCATGCATCATAAAAGTGCAAAATAGAGCATTGTTAATAAAACACCGCCTTTCAAATCGGTTGGATTTCCCTGGCGGTGGAAAAAAGGATAATGAATCATTAGCATGTGCCGCACACCGCGAAACATGGGAAGAAACGGGTTTTAATGTAGAGGTAGGCAGAAAGTTAGCCGTTACCAAAAACAATCTAGCGTTGTTCGAATGTACGTTAGACGCTGGTGTTGAACTCTTACCCAATGTATTTGATGCGCCCCCGTGGGCTAAGCTAGAAGTGGTTGAATTGGTGCAAGCTGACCCTTTTATGCTGACACATGTCGAGCTACGCTTTCCTGATGATCTCATTGTGTTTCGCGACAGCTTTAACCAAATTGAACCGCGTAAACCCCGCCAAGAATAATCTGGGATTAGTTGTGCCTTTGCCTTTGCTTTGGTAATTTGACTACCCGCTATTGTTAGCGCGGCATTGCGTCATCAATTATCTTCATGTTCAGCCTACAATATTTGGGAGATAGGCCTTGTATTCATTAGCTCCTCTTAGCTTAAAAGGTAAAGTGTCTGACATAGAATGGCAAACTCGAGTCGACTTGGCAGCATGCTACCGACTGGTTGCTGATATGCGCTGGGGTGACCTTATCTACACGCATATTTCGGCTAAAGTACCAGATACAGATCATTATTTAGTTAATGCGTTTGGTTTGGGATTTGACGAAGTGACCGCCTCCAATTTAGTGAAAGTCGATCTTGAAGGCAATATTCTTGATGACTCGCCCTATCAGATTAACCCTGCCGGATTCATTATTCATAGTGCTATTCACGAAGTCCGTCACGATGCAATGTGCGTCATTCACCTGCATACCCTAGCCACTATTTCTGTGGCATCGGTAAAAGGCGGCTTAAAACCGTGGAGTCAGTATTCGTTATTTTCACTGCCTTCGTTGTCGTACCACAGCTACGAAGGGTTAGCGGTAAACGACAGCGAGAAGAGAAGCCTGCAAGATGATCTAGGCGACACTAATCATATGTTACTGCCAAATCATGGCGGTCTAACCCTAGGACCTACTGTGGGCGATGCATTCATGCGCTTTTACGATTTACAACGCGCCTGTGAAATTCAGCTAGCACTGATGCAATCAAACGAAGACGTTATCGATATACCGCAGCCTATTATTGACGGTATTTATCAGCAAGCCAGCGTGGTTCATAGCGGTGAAACCGGCGGCCAGAAAGCCTGGCCCGCCATGTTAAGAAAAGCCTATAAGCTAGACCCAGGTTTTTGTGAATAATGAATTTTTATGGCCGTGGCTAGTGCTGCTAGTGGCGACTAAAAACAGACAATAGAGAAACTATAAATGAAAGTAACCAAAGTAGAAATTTTTGATATTGAATGCCCTAAGCGCCCAGGATGGAATCCTGTATTCGTGCGTGTGTATACCGATGAAGGCATTACCGGTGTGGGCGAAGCCGGTCTCGCCTATGACTGGGGTCACAGTGCAGCAGCGCACATGATAAAAGAAATTACCGAAGCCATGCTAATTGGTTTCAATCCGTTTCATACCGAATTATTGTGGTCGCGTATGCTGCGCGAAGGCTTTTGGGGATTAGGCGGCGGCCCTGTTATTTATGCCGCCATGAGTGCTATAGATACTGCCCTTTGGGATATTAAGGGCAAAGCCCTAGGCCTGCCGGTTTACGAGCTACTAGGCGGAAAGACTAACGGCAAGCTACGCAGCTATGCCAGCCAATTACAGTTCGATTGGGACAAAGAAGTCACTAAACTTAACGATCCTGCCGATTATGCTCGTGCTACTGAAAAAGCATTAAAAGACGGCTACGATGCGGTGAAAGTAGACCCTATTGTTTATGATAAAGACGGAGTCACACACTTCGACCGCACTAAGCTTTTCTCTAAACCAGAATTAAAGCTATTTAAAGCCCGCTTACAGGCCATACGCGACACCATGGGTGAAGATGGCGATATTATTTTTGAATGCCACAGCCTATTAGGGGCATCAACGGCAATTCAGCTTGGTGATATTGTAGAGGAAATTGGCTGCTTATATTACGAAGAGCCTGTGAATTACTTAAACTCGAAACTTCACGATAAAGTGGCTAAAAATGTAAATGTGCCAATCGCCGGCGGTGAACGCTTGTATCACCGCTGGGACGTACGCCCTTATTTGGAAGACCAATCCATTGATGTACTTCAGCCTGATGTAGGCTTATGTGGCGGCTTTACTGAAGCCAAGAAAGTGTGCGACTACGCCGACATTTACGACGTACGCATTCAAGCGCATGTGTGTGGCGGCCCTGTGGCCACTGCGGCAAGCTTGCATTTAGAAACAGCAATACCTAACTTCTTGATTCATGAGCACCATACCTACGCGATTAAAGACTGGAACCGCGAACTGTGCTTACAAGATCCACAACCGGTAAACGGCTTTATTGAAGCGCCAGATACGCCGGGACTAGGTATCGACTTGAACGATGAGATTGTTTATCGCTCACCTCACATGACAATAACAGAGCTTAAATAGCGAAACGCTTAGATAGGGGCAATGGATTACCTTGCCCCGCCTGTTTTCAAGGATAAGAAGAAGTATGTCAGCCCCGTCTTCACCACCAACGTCTTTATGCTCTCCCCCTGTCAGTATTGTTAGCTATTCACCTATCGCTTTAACCCGCAAATTTAGTGCGCTAACGCCGTCTCTAGCCAGTAAGGTTGAAGATGTTATGCACCGCCAAAGTTGGGTGTTAAACCAAGAAAGCAAACTTGATATGGGCTATGTTTCTACTGACTCAGACTTGCTTAGCCCCATGTTCACTCCTTTGGTAAAGCTTGAGGTTGACCATCAAACCCCTGCTTTTCAACACGCCTTTTCCACTTTAGAAGAACTGGGTCTTCAACTTGAAGGGTTGAACTTACGGCTTTACCAAACAGGCATCGCCACGCTACAAGGTTCATTTACCCCTTTGTCGGAAACGCAACTCGCCTTGTGTTGGCAGAAAATTGAAAATAGAGATATAGAACAAGCCTTGTCTTTAATTATGCAGGCGGCGGGAAGCGTAATGATTGACCTGTTGAACGCTGCCTTCGATACACTAAAAAAACACTGTAAGCTTTTGACATCCGAACTCACAGAGACTGACTCGGTGCTTTGGACAGGACGCTGTTACGTTACCTGCGTGCCAGAAACGCCTGAGGAAGCGAGCCGTGTATTTGCGATTATTCATGAATCTGCGCCCGACACCTACGGCGACAACGAAGCCTTCTTTCGCTCTGGTAACTGTTTGTTTTTAAGCAATGAAATTGCGTTATCTCTTGATAACCGCCGCGTGTTGTTTTTACTCCAGCATTACAACGCACTACTGTATGCCTATCAACAATCTATGAGTAATGCATATCATCAACTGCAATCACTAAAAGCGCTGTCATCGGGGAAACGAAGAAAAGCCCTCGAGAAATTGATCCAACGCATGGTTTCAATTAAAACCCTAGAGTATATTCGATTGGAGTTTTGTGACTCCCTTCGAGGTTTACAAGGTAGCAGGAAACCTTTAGCCCAAGCCTTGATAAACGCGTGGGAAATTAATACGGTAGAAGAAAGTTTACTTGATAGAGCGGCGTATATTAATAACGCCATATCCAGTTACGAGAACCAACTTAATCGTGCTATAAATAAATCGATTGAAGTCATATTGATGCTGATTGGTGGCGTGTCATTGGTGGATATTACCAATAACTTCGTTACCGCCGCGCAAAAGGTGGAACACGATAGTACTTGGGGTATTTATGATATTTTCTCGCTAATGTCGTCTGAGAATACGGTTAATCTAGCCTTAATAGCCGTGCTATTAATGGCCTTACTATTTGCGAAGAACAAATGAATAAACGCACTAAATTCACCATTATATTAACACCCGGCGCTCATGCTTATGATGCAGTTAAGCATGCGTTAAGCGACTACCTTTCAGCCTACCACGGTGGTTGCACGCATATAAATTGCGAAGGTGCGTGGCGAGCAGATGCACATAAATTTAAATCTTGTTATGAGGCTGAAGTACTTACCGAGCAATCATTATGTGTATGGTGTTCTGTTATGCCAGATAAAGCAGAGCGCTTTATTGATGAACTTCGTGCCTACCTTTCTATTGTGAAAAAGCAGCACAATGCCGACTTCGGCTTTGTACATATTGAGAGCGAAATAGTGACCGCTCACCATCAGTTTATTGATTAGTCATACTTATAGGTTTAGCGAATACCACTTCGCTGTGTTCGTCGCCATGAGCTTATCCGTTGCTGCCCCGCCAAAAGTAGCTGGCATTTGTTCAGCTAGGGTGTTGAGCATAGTGTTATAGCCCGACCACAGTGCATTATAACTGCAGCGCCAGTTAGAAAGTGGAAAATTGCTTGCTAACATCACGCGTTCAATACCAAAAATAGCCACGGTTTTTGCTACTATTTTTTGCGCAATACGCCACTGCCAATTTCTGCAATGCATCTCCCATCCTGATAACTTCACTGCCACCCTAGAACACTGCGCTAGCGCTTGCATATTGCTTTCCCACTGCTTAACGTACTTAGCGGTAACATCCGTCGCAATCAAGGCTGCGCCTACATGGTTGATAATAACGTTAAGCGTTGGCACCGCATCTAAAATATTAAGCAGCGCCTTTACCGCCCTACAATCACCAATATCCAATTGGGCATCAAAGGATAACTCATACTCGCTACATCGCTTTAGCCCATGTTTGGTTTTAGGGTGAGCCAGAATAGGGGCAGCCTGCTCATCTAAAATGTGGCGAAGCCCTGCCACCGAAGACTGCCCTGTCACCGAATAAAGACCAGCCAAAGCTTCTATATGCGACAAGGTATTTACACTACATAAATCTATACAGGCCACACTTTTAAACGGTAACTGAGCATGCTGTTCTAAATAGCGAATTTCCCGCCAAGGGCGCTCATTATCAAAACCCGCTTCAACATGCACGTAACCTACAAGGGTATGACCGTTAGTTAACTTCAGGTTTCTCTCATCGCTTGGCACAGCGATAGCTTGCTTGTCTTGCCAATGGGGCGGATGTTGCGGCTTTAGCCAATAATAGTCACCAGCATCAAGGGCAAAAAAGTGTAGGTGACCATCTACAATTTTCATCGTGCGGTATAACCGCCATCAACGGCATGTAAGCTACCTGTGATAAAACTCGCTTTTTCACTACAAAGGAAATACACCAGTTCCGACACATCTTCTGGTTGGCCTAAACGCCCGATAGGCTGCTCAGCCGCCTCCTGGGCAACCACTTGGGCTTTATCTGCACCGCTAGCCGCTACATATTTATCTATGGCGTGGTGAAACAAAGGCGTTTCTATTGTGCCTGGGCACACCGCGTTCGCGCGAATATTAAAAGGGGCATAATCTAGGGCGGTGGTTTTTGCCATAGACGCCAATGCAGATTTGGTTAAACCGTAAGCAAAAGAGTTTTGCTTGCCAACAAAACATTGATCTGAACCCATTACCACAATGGCACCACTTTTCTGCGCTTTCATGGTCGGCAATGTTGCTTTTATTGCGCCGTAAGCCCCCTTAATATTAAGGCTCATTATTTTGTCTAGCAAAGCTTCATCGGTATCTTCAATAGTGGCCGATACATGTATACCCGCATTGCACACCAAGGCATCAATACGGCCATACTTAGTCGCTATTTGATTTATAGCGTCGCTCACTTGCTCCACTTTACTGACATCACAAGCCACCCATTGTGCATGAGTTGGTGCGTCGTCAAAATCTCTTATATCAAGATTGATTACACGGTAACCATTTTCGCTAAAGGTATTACACACGGCTAAGCCAATTCCTAAACTCCCGCCGGTGACCACACAGACTGATTGCGCTTTACTCATGAGATTCTTACATTCTTTATTGGGTACTAACTTGGGTTATAGGATGCCAGCGAGTTATTGAAAAGCAAGTGTTGTCCGTGTTTAGCTTACCCCGTTTATTGAATAAAACAGGCGTTCTGGCCATCCCCCGACTATTATTTTTCATTAACTTTCCCTTAACGGGCTACTCTGACTATGCTTTTTGTGTCTATAATGTGGAAAATTAAAACACTTGTTTGAAAAGGGAGTTATCCATGCCTCTGTACCACGCCCCTACTACCGATTTTCAGTTTTTACTTAAAGACTGGTTAGGCCTAGATGCCCATTACGAAAAATTAGGAATCAGTGATTTTGATAGCGAACTGGCCAACGAGATTATTTCTCAAGGCGCAAAGTTTGCCATTGATGTTGTTGCGCCATTAAACCGTGAAGGTGATGAAGAAGGCTGTAAGCTTGAAGATGGTAAAATTACTACGCCTAAAGGCTTTGCTGATGCCTATCAAGAATACGTAGCTAATGGCTGGAATGCCATGTTAGGTACGGCTGAATATGATGGCCAAGAACTTCCTTACACTATGGCCGTGCCTGTACATGAAATGCTAAACGCAGCAAATTTAAGCTGGCGTTTAACGACTATGCTGACAGAAAGTGCCACCCTAGCGGTGACTAAACATGCTAGTAAGGAATTAAAAGACAAGTATCTCGCTAAACTCATCAGTGGTGAGTGGACAGGTACAATGAACTTAACCGAACCTCATGCAGGTACCGACCTTAGCTTACTTAGCACTAAAGCTGAACCTCAAGGTGATGGTACCTACAAAGTGACAGGTAATAAAATCTTTATTACTGCTGGCGATCAAGACTGGAGCAGCAATGTTATTCACTTGGTACTTGCTCGCTTACCAGATGCCCCTAAAGGCGTAAAAGGCATTAGCTTGTTTTTAGTGCCTAAACTTATGCTTGATGAAAACAACGAGCCAGGTGAAGCAAACGCTTTGTCTGTGGGCAGTATTGAACACAAGATGGGTATTAAAGCGAGCCCGACTTGCGTGATGAACTTCGATGACGCCACAGGTTGGCTAGTGGGTGAAGAAAATCAGGGCTTAGCTTGTATGTTCACCATGATGAACGACGCACGCTTCCAAGTTGGTTTACAAGGTTTAGGGGCTGCTGAAGCTTCTTACCAAGGTGCACTTACTTATGCTCGTGAACGCGTTCAGTCTCGCGCGCCACAGGGCATTCAAAACCCTGAAGGCAAAGCCGATCCAATTGTATTTCAGCCAGATGTCGCACGTATGCTACTTACACAAAAATCGCAAATTGAAGGTAGCCGTGCATTGTCTTTGCTGTATGCAAAGTTCATGGATATTGAAAAGCTAGGCACTGACGAAGAAAAAGAAAACGCAGATAAGGTCTTGCAGTTCCTTACGCCTATTTGCAAAGCCTACATGACAGATATGGGCCTTGAAACCACCAGCATTGGTGTACAAGTCTTTGGTGGTCACGGCTTTATTCGTGAATGGGGCATGGAGCAGCTAATGCGTGATGTACGTATTGCCATGCTTTATGAAGGCACCAATGGTATTCAAGCATTAGATTTAATTGGCCGTAAATTAACCCGTGATGGCGGGCAAATGATGGAAGCTACTTATCAAGCATTTGCAGAGTTGGTTGCTGATATCAGCGATGCTGAAAACAAAGGGCTAGCTCAAGGTTTACTTGACGACTGGCGTGCTTCATCGGCTGATTGCTTGGCTATGGATAGCACCACTGCAGCGGCAGCTGCAGCAGATTATTTAGCTTACTCCGCGTACTCGCTAATTGGTGTGCTTTGGTACAGCATGGCTGATAAAGCAGCAAGTAGTGACAACGCTGTGCTGGCTTCTTCTAAGCAGAAAACTCGCGACTTTTATATGCAACGTATATTGCCTCGTCGCAATGCGCATAAACAAGCGTATTCAGCAGGCTACGAAAGCACGTTGGCTGTATCTGGCAGTGAGTTTGATTACATCTAACCTTGCCACGTGCAACGCTAAATCTTTTTAAATACGGTTTAGCGTTGTTTATGTGGATACAAAAATGCCGTTAAACATTAAATGTTTAACGGCATTTTTTATTATTAAATAAATTAGCCACTAATTATTAGATGCTAAACTTTCAGCAAACGTATCGTTAAACCAATTTTCAATCATATTTTTTTCGTAAAGCAGTCTGTCATTGATTGAGCGACGTTTAATCGTATTCATGAAGTTCAAATCTTTAATTTTGACATCTTCTTTTTTTAACTCGACGCTATTCTCATCCAACAGCACATAGGAAAATTCCATTCTAGGGATGTCAATTTCCTTAATTACACGAATGTCAGCTGCAGATTGCCCTAAGCCAACAAACGAAGCCGGCCAAACTTGACCCGCCAAATCTAAATCAGTCACTGTAACGGACAGTTTTTGGTTTTCAGGGAGTTTTGCAGCGAGCTCTGTGAAAAAACCATCAAGCTCTTTAAAAGTACGTTCTCTAAAGCGAGTGCGAGAATCATTTGCTGGCCTCACATCTCGATAAGACTTAGGTTCTTCCCAGTTAACTTCGACTTGCGCGGCTTGCACTAGGCCCGAGATCCCTAAGCTTGCTAACACGACTGGAACCAAGCTCATGGATTTGATATTTGATGTGATAATTTTCATGAAACCTCCTGCCTACATTAAAATTAACCGGTAACAATCCACTGACAAATTGAGAAGACGGTAAATTTAGCCAAATTGTACTTAGCTACAAGTTTTACTTAACAAAATATGGTTCGAAAAAATGTCTATTTTGCTATCACTAGCACAACCTTGTGCTCAATAATAGCACAGGTACCTGAACCTAAAGTGAATAGGTTGCAAACCAATGAGGTCTATAACACTAAGAAGTAAAACGCTCAGGGCTGTAGTAACGCTCAGGGCTGTTATTTCGCTCAAGGCTGTTTATCGCTCAGATCGCTCAGGGCTGTAAATGAACGAGCCTAGAGGAAGCATTGTGGATGCTCGGTAGACTAGGTTTCGGTAGACAAGAGCTTAGATTGTTCGATAAGAGAACATAGCTGCTTACGCTTACCATGTGTAAAATTAGGGTTAATGTCGGTTGTTTCACAATAGCCAACATGGAATCGCATTACGCTTGTGCGACTTGCTAGAATTTTCTCTAAGTAATTTACCTCAAACTCTTTAAGAGGCGAAAGTTGTGAATTCGTTCGTTCTCTTAGCTGGTCTAGTTCACGGTGCTCAGGAAGTTCTGAGATTGAAACAAACCATTGTGAAACAGTGCTTTGTACATCTGAAAAAAAGTACTGCACAAACGAAGAGCGTAGCACAATTATCAATAATACGATTTCAGCAAAGATTATAAAGAAACGAAGCATTTTAAAATTCCATTACAAATACATTAGTTCAAACAGCACGGCCGTCATTGGCCAAAGACAAGCAACAGTTTCTTTACCAAAATCAGCAAGATAATTGCCTGTACAAATTTCAGACTGTATTAAAAACTATTTTGCCCATAGTAGTCAACTAGCTTTAAGTAAAGATTAAATTAACAATTTAATTTTCTGAACTTTCAGTATTGACTGAAAGATAAATAAAGCTGATCATATGCACTATCATTGATCTAAGTTAAACACGCTAAAATATCAGCTGTTATAATGCGCCGCGCAGTAAAAGAAGTTGGCTAAGGTTTAAAATATGAACGAACAAATTCCAGTGAAAAACGTTACCCCAGTAAAGGTTCACAAACCTGCATCCACCACTGAAGGGAAGCGATACGATTCGCGTAGTCGAATTTACGTTCGTGCAGTAAAAGGTCCACTGGAAACATTCAGGCGCTTTTTCGGTTTGTTTTTTCTTGCTATTTTTGCCGCTATTCCGTGGTTGAGATTTAATGGTCAGCAAGCAGTGCTACTCGATATTGTAGAGCAGCGCTTTTCTATTTTCGGGTTAACGTTATGGCCACAGGATTTAACCTTACTGGCCTATATTTTTATCGTGGGCGCATTTGCGCTATTTTTTGTAACCACGTTTGCAGGCAGAGTATGGTGTGGCTTTATGTGCCCTCAAACCACCTGGGTATACATTTACACCTGGTTCGAAGAGAAGATAGAAGGCCCTAGAAATAAACGAATAAAGCTCGACGGTAGAAAGATGGATACCGACAAGTTTGTACGCAAAACCCTGAAACATTCAGCCTGGGTTGCCGTTGCATTACTGACTGGGCTGACATTTGTAGGTTACTTCACGCCTATCGGCCCCCTCTTCATCGACTTCTTTACATTTAACACCAGCTTCTGGGCAGCATTTTCAGTGCTCTTTTTTGCGGTATGTACCTACGCAAACGCAGGTTACATGCGTGAAATAATGTGTACCCATATTTGCCCTTACGCACGCTTTCAATCTGCTATGTTCGATAAAGATACCTTCACCGTATCTTATGATGCGAAACGAGGCGAGCAACGAGGCCCTCGCCCCCGTAAACTTAGCCATGAGGCGGTTCACGAGAAAGGTTTAGGTGACTGTATTGACTGTAATTTATGCGTACAGGTTTGTCCTACCGGTATTGATATTCGCAACGGCTTACAATATGAATGCATCAACTGCGGCGCATGCGTAGATGCATGTAACGGCGTAATGGATAAAATGAACTACCCTAAAGGCCTAATTAGCTTCACCTCTGAAGAAGAGTTAGCAGGGGGTAAAACTCATATTGTACGGCCTAAGCTTATTGGCTACCTTCTCGTTCTTATTGTAATGGTAGGGCTATTAGTGGCCGATATCGCCACACGCGTTCCCCTTGAGATTGATATTATTCGCGATCGTAACTCGTTATACCGTGAAACCAATGAAGGGTTAATTGAGAACGTTTATACCATTAAGGTATTGAATAAATCTCAACAAACTCATACCTATACTATCTCTGTACAAGGGTTGCCTGAGTATACCTTTATTGGCAATCAAGAAGTCACCGTAAGTGGTGGTGAGGTTTACAGCACGCCGATTTCGGTTGCAACCGACCCGTATAATCTGGAAGATGTGGTAACAGAAATTCAATTCACCGTTACCACTACCACAAATACTGGTGAAGAAGTGACGGTCAATGAGCCAACCAAATTCCTTTATCGATGAAAGACTTTTCGTTTTCTGGATTAGATCCAGACACCATATTAGATGCCCTGGAAACTCAGGGCATTTTTCTTCAAAGCGGCTTACTAGCACTAAACAGCTACGAAAATCGGGTTTACCAATTTCAGGCCGATGACAACAAACGCTATGTGGTTAAGTTTTATCGCCCTGCCCGCTGGACTGATGCGCAAATTTTAGAGGAACATAGTTTCGCTAAAGAACTCGCAGACAGTGAAATTCCCATTGTGGCGCCCCTAGCGTTAAATGGAAAAACACTACATCACCATGGCGATTACCGCTTCACGGTTTTCCCTTCAGTGGGCGGTAGACAATTTGAGAACGACAACTTAGATCAACTTGAATGGATGGGGCGCTTTATTGGTCGTATTCACCGCGTGTCTCAAGCAAAGACATTTGAACAACGCCCTGATATTGATATTCAAAGCTACTTAGATGAACCTCGTCAGGTGCTTGAAAATAGTACCTTGCTTCCAGATCATCTTAAAACCGCCTTCTTTGCTATTTTGAACCCCGTTATTACGGCGGCGTCGTCTGCTTATAAAGCCACTGACGTTATACGATTGCACGGCGATTGCCACCCAGGAAATATCCTTTGGCGCGATGGCCCAACCTTTGTTGATTTAGATGACTGCAGAATGGGTCCTGCCATTCAAGATTTGTGGATGATGCTAAGCGGTGATAGGCAGCAACAATTGTTGCAACTTGATACGTTAATTGAAGCTTATGAAGAATTCCAGCCATTTAATAGTAACCAACTTGCGTTAATTGAACCCCTTCGTGCCATGCGAATGGTGCACTATATGGCTTGGTTATCTCGCCGCTGGGAAGACCCTGCTTTCCCGAGAGCCTTTCCCTGGTTTGCCGATGGTAAATATTGGGAAGGTCAAATATTGGCTTTAAAAGAGCAACTTTCAGCGATGCAAGAAGCCCCCTTAAAGCTTGGGTACTAGTTCAGGTACTAATTCCGGTATTTGACCGGATATTTAATCGTATTTTGACTAGGTCTTGAGGTCGGGTTTTACTTAGATTTAGGCTTGCATCTAGGTTTGGGCTTCGGCTTAGGCTCGGATTTACGCTCATATATTAGCCTACCTTCATTTATCCTTCTCGCAATTGATTAGGCACTTAAGCTATACTCTTCCGCGCTTAGGTGCCCCCTTAAGGGTTAAACGGGAAATCAGTGCAATCTGATGCTGCCCCCGCAACGGTAAACTCAGTGTGAACACACACATTCTTAAATTTACGCCACTGTGTCTTAGCTATTTTTAGCAACATGGGAAGGCTGAGAAACCATATTTTTCATGGTGAGTGAGCCCGGATACCGGCCTAGCTTCACGGCAGTTATTCTGCTTACATTCACCCTTGTACTCGGGCGGAGTACATAGCGAGAAACACAATGAAATTTCAAACACACTTTACCTGCACTGCAGTTTGCGCTGCCGTGGCGACACTTCTATCTGCGCCGGTTTTGGCTCAAACCCCTGACACTATTGAAACACTCACCGTTACTGGTACTCGCTTACCTGTACAACTGGCTAAGCTTCCTGCTTCAGTTAGCGTACTTACCGAGGAAGATATTCAAGCTTCTGGGGCAGTGCAATTAACCGAACTCATTCGCGGATTGCCTGGCGTAAGCCTCTCTCAATCAGGCAGCCCTGGCGGTCTTACTGAACTACGAGTTCGGGGCAGTGAAAGTAATCATTTACTTGTGCTCATCGATGGCGTGGTATCTAACGATATAGGCCAAGGAAGTTTAATTGATTTAGCACATTTAACCTCTGCCAATGTAGTACGCATCGAATTACTACGTGGCCCGCAAAGTGCCCTTTGGGGAAGCGGCGCGGTAGGTGGCGTATTAAGTATTACCACTAAAGCCGGTGAAGGAACTACAGAAAAGCCTAGCCTGAATGTAAGCGCAGGAATAGGTACACAAGGTACTTATCAAGGTAGCATTAATGCCGCTACCCGAAATGGCGACGTAACCGTACGCACGTATGCGAACTATCTAAAAACCGATGGCGATAATATTTCCCGCACCGGCAACGAAGATGACGGTTATGACAACATGACCGCAGGCATAAACGTTGATTATGCAGTAGCAGAAGCTCACACATTAAGTGCTAAATTCCGCAGCACCCATTACGAAAACGATTACGATGGGACTGATTATGTCACAACTGGCCTGCCAACTGATGCAGATAATGTCACCGACGGCAGTCAGATTAGTACTAAACTAGCCTGGCGTTATGCCCCAAGCACATCAGATTACGCCTCTACCCTCGCTTTCGATTACCGCAAAGATGAAAACGACAACACCACTTCGGGCGTCGATGCAGGTGGCACCACGGGTGAGCGCTTAGCCCTAAACTGGACAAATTTTTACAACTTTGATAACTGGCAAGTAGCGGGCGGTGCTGAATATTTGCAGCGTTTATTTGAACAGCGTGGCCCTGTTGTGTTTGGCGATCCTAATCAAAAGCAACACGACAACACCACCAGTTTGTTTGGTGAAGCCACAGGCGACCTTGTTGACAATGTTTTTGCTACATTAAGCGCCCGCTTCGACAACAACAGTGAATTTGACGATGCCGTAAGCTACCGTGCTGGCTTAAACTGGCAAGTAACTAAGACTTATGCGTTGTTTTCAAGCTACGGTAAAGCGATTAAAACCCCTACCTTCACAGAAAGATTTGGCTATTACCCTCAAAGCTTTATAGGAAATCCAGACTTAGTGCCGGAAGAAAGTGAAGAGTGGGAAGTAGGTGTTAAAGCGAACTGGGATTCGGTAACGGCACAAGTTAGTGGCTATACCGCAGACCTCGAAGATGAAATTAATGGTTTCGTTTATGACACTACTCAAGGGGTATATACCGCTGCCAACGCTAACGGTGAAAGCAGCCGTGACGGCGTTGACGTAGAAGTAAAGTGGCTTGCTTCTTTCGCCAAAATTTCAGCTTCATATAGCTATTTAGATGCTGATCAAGTGAGCTATGGGGTAACCAGTACCGAGCTTCGCCGCGCACGCCATCAAGGTGCTGTGTCTGTGCAATCTGATTTAGGCACTGAAAAATTCAGCCTTTATGCCAAACTGGCTTATACGGGAACCCGTTACGACACCTATTATCCTCCATACCCAGCATCAGCAGAAACCTTAGGGCTTTCGGCTTACACTCTTGCTTCAGTTAATCTTGGCTATCAAGTGTCTGATCAGTGGGCGTTATCGCTGAAAGTAAATAACCTATTTGATACCGATTATGAAGATATTGTGGGATATGCGGGTCAAGAACGTCGCGCAGTGCTGTCTGTTAGTTATAGCTACTTATAAGATACGTGTCACCCACGTTTAAGGTATAGCTGACGGTAAGTGAAAACGGCTAAGATCAGTTGCCATTTCATCTACCGCCTGTACTTTATGTTCGCTTCTTCACCTGAAGAAGCGAAACTTTCCGCTCTTTTATCATCCATTCGTTGCATTTTTCCGCTCGCTTGTCGCGTAAACTAGTGCCCAATAAAAGCCTGTGGTAACCTCAGCATTGATAGATAGATTTGAAATCAAAGGATTCAATTACATGAAGAAGTTTGCAGTATTGTTTGTAATGGCAATGCTTTTGCCATTAACCGCATGCGCACAAGAAGGTGCAGCTAAGTGGAAAGAAGGTACCCATTACACGGTATTAGACGAAGAAGCGACCAAGAAGCCGGTTATTACCGAGTACTTCTCTTTCTGGTGCCCACATTGCTTCCAGTTTGAGCCAATTGTAAAACAGATTAAAGAGAAAAAAGGCGAGAACACCAAGTTTGAAAAAGTGCACGTGAACTTTATGCGCTTTACTGGCCCTGATGTGCAAGATGCAGCCACTCACGCCATGTTAATTGCCCGTGCGATGAAGCAAGAAGACGCGATGAACACAGCTGTGTTTAACTACATTCATAAGCAACGTGCAACCATTACCAACCTTAAAGACTTACGAAACATCTTTGTGGTAAACGGCGTAGATGGTGCTGAGTTTGATAAGTTGTCTACCAGCTTTGGTGTGAACAACATGATTCGCAAAAACCAGCAGTTAATCGACAAGAACCGTGACTATCTAAGTGGCGTACCAAGCTTTATTATCAATGGTAAATATCAGCCTAAATTTACTTCTGAAATGACGTTTGATGATATTGCTGACCTTATTGTTTGGTTGTCTGAGCAAAAGTAATTAGCCTATATAGTTGAGCTAGGCGTCAATAAGCCTACTTCAATGCAAATTTAATGGGCCTTTGCGGTAATCGCTAAGGCCCATTTTTATTTTTTAATGCGTAAAGCCGGAGCTATTAATG
The DNA here is from genome assembly GCF_030547075.1 of Alteromonas sp. 1_MG-2023. Classification (GTDB taxonomy): domain Bacteria; phylum Pseudomonadota; class Gammaproteobacteria; order Enterobacterales; family Alteromonadaceae; genus Alteromonas. The sequence goes on from NZ_JAUOQH010000001.1 coordinate 353,134, forward strand.
TCGTTTTCACCAGAAGATTTCAGTGCCTTTATATGCGAATTAGACCAACTTAAAAGTGTTAAGCGGCAGATTACTCTACCTTGTGATGGTGACCGTCAGGAGAACTCTGCTGAACACAGTTGGCATGTAGCATTAATGGCAAGTTCCATTGCACATTACGCTGAAAAGCCAATAGATATTGCTCGCGTTATTCGCATGATACTCATTCATGATGTAGTAGAAATAGACGCTGGCGACTTATTTGCTTTTAACGAAGCGGCGGAACACGACGCACAAGCAAAAAAAGAGCTTGATGCCGCTAAGCGAATTTTTGGGCTACTACCTGCCCCTTATGCCGATGAATTGTTGTCGTTATGGCTAGAGTTCGAAGAAGCTAAAACGCCAGATGCAGAATTTGCAAAAGCGATGGACCGTGTGCTTCCCGTTTTCCAAAATATGCAAAACCAAGGTGGCAGTTGGAACAAACATGCTGTGACCAGAGATAAGATAGAAAAACGTAACCTTCACTTGAAGCATTGCGCGCCTAAGTTATGGGATTATGTTACTCGACAATTAGATACTGCCGTTGAAAATGGCTGGTTACTCCCTGCGAAAGACTAGAACAAATAACTATTTTCAAGCTAATACGCCCAGCATTTATTAGTTAGCAGTAACAAAAAAGGTTCTAAGGAAGATTTCCATAGAACCTTTTTTATTTAGGGCTTTAGTCACTAAGTTTTGGGCGCACGCCTAAAAACGCGTGCCTACCCATACCCACAATTTATTGGCATCAACTTTAATATCACCGGCTGAATAGCTTCCGTACTTAGCACCTAATGTCACCTTATCCTTTACTTTGGTGACGTACTGCACGTTGATTTCACTCCCCAAGTCATCTACTTCAGCAGACGCGTCATCGGCACTAAAATCATGGTAAGCCAAAAGCCATTTGCCCCCACCTAGTTTGCCCGATAGTGAAACATTAATATCTTGTAGCCCCTGCGCAGGCGTAGCTAAGAATTGGTCCGTCCAACCGTTAAACTTGTGCAGCGTTGCAAGGGGGGTTGCAAAACCATACGCGCCATCGTCAGAGCCCAGCACTTCGTAATCAATTTTAGCGGTTATACCAGAAATAGTGGCCGCTAGGTTCGCGTTTATGTAACTGGCATCATAATCGGTAGCCGTTTCGCCAGAGCCTGACTCACTGCTTTGGGTCGCAAATTCAGCACCATAAGCCCAGTTAACCGTTTCGCCTTTCATGCTACCGCTATAACGGATACCATAAGTATCAAGGGCGTTATCAATGTCATTATCTATTTCGAGTAGGTAACCGTAGGCAGTGAATTTACCCACCGCAGTTTTAAAGCTAGCGTTGAATACATGATCTTTTGAATCAAAGTCAGCGGCTTCTGCAAAAATACGGTTGCGCTGAGTTAAATACCCGTAGAAGAAATTCACTTTTTCATTAAGGGCATAGGTAGCGGTTACACCGTCGAAGGTTTGCCTATCTTGACGCCATCCAACGTGTCCAACAAAACGATGATTATCAAGGGCGATAACTTGTCTACCCCCCTTCAATGTTAACTTTTCATTTTTATACTGAATGAAGGCCTGGTCTACTTCAGTGGTTTCAGGATCTGCAATAACTGAATACTCACCTACGTTGTACCCTGTAGGCCCTACCGTGTAATCGCCTTGGCCCATCACAATGCGGCTATCTTCTACTTCTGCGGTAAAAGAGAAGCCATTTAATGTACCCGATTTAAAACCCAATCGAGTACGCAGCGTTAAAGCACTGGCGTCATCAACGGCATTATCTTGATCTACTGATTCATAACGTAAATTTAAGTCAGCCCACGCTGATGCTTCGCTTAGAACATCGTGCCAGCTTTCTGCAAACGATGGTGCACTAAAACACGCTAATAAGGCGGTAGTGATAGTGGCTTGAGCAAAGCGCTTGTGTGTTTTTAACTGCGCGACTGATTGTTTCGTTACCTGCGTATTCATGTGCGTTCCCTTGTTATCAACTTTATAAACTTCTTAACGTTTAATGATTAGCGTTCTTATTGACGATTTTTAAGTAAGGGGCTCCCTCCCAGTGAAAACTGGGATAAGCACCTAAGCGGTTAAATCGGATTAAGCTCTATATAGCGCCGAGTTGTGTATTAGCGAATTTCACCTAACTCACGCTGCGTCGGATTTACTGTTCGCTTTTTTTGCAGAACCACCTCCGGCTTTACTAGATTTGATGTGGGAAGACACCGGTTCAATTTTTTTTTGCTTATCGTACAAGAAGGTAAGCACTTCATGCCGGTAATGATTATATTCAGGGTTATCTGCTAATTTGAGCCTATCTCGAGGCCTAGGCAGCTCAATATTAAGTATTTCGCCGATAGTGGCTGCTGGGCCGTTATTCATCATTACAATGCGATCAGATAGCAATACGGCTTCATCTACATCGTGGGTAATCATAATAACGGTATTGCCTAAGTCAGCATGAATCTCCATTAAGGAGTCTTGAAGATGTGCACGGGTTAGCGCATCTAGCGCCCCGAAGGGCTCATCCATGAGCAATACTTTTGGTTCCATAGCTAACGCGCGGGCGATACCAACACGCTGCTTCATACCACCTGATATTTCGCTAGGTAATTTATCTAGCGCATGAGTCATATGCACAAGCTCTAGGTTGTGCATGATCCAATCGCGCATCTCTTTTTTAGATTTTCCACGCATGGTGTGTTTTACCGCAAGCTCTACGTTTTTATACACGCTTAACCAAGGTAACAATGAGTGGTTTTGAAACACAACGGCACGTTCTGGCCCTGGTGTTTTCACTTCAGCACCGTCTAAAATGACACCGCCTGTAGTAGCTTGGTGTAAACCAGCCACAATATTCAGTACGGTAGATTTACCACAACCTGAGTGACCGATTAGCGAAACAAACTCACCTTTCGCAATTTTTAAATTAACATCAGTGAGTGCAGTAAACGGCCCTTTTGGTGTAGGGAAATCGATGCCTACTTGTTCTAGCTCCAAGTGTTTAGCTTGCATAATCTATTCTCCTTAATTACCGTAAAACGCTGGATTTGTCCCAGCTCACTGCACGCTGAACTGACAGCATGATTCTGTCTAATATAAAACCGATAGCACCTATGGTAAGCACTGCAACCATAATGCGCGCTAACGATTCAGAACTCCCGTTTTGAAATTCATCCCATACGAACTTTCCTAGTCCAGGATTTTGCGCCAGCATTTCAGCGGCAATCAATACCATCCAGCCTATGCCAAGAGATAATCTCAAACCGGTAAAGATCATAGGAATTGATGACGGCAGAATAATTTTTGTAAGGTGCGAAGTAGGCGTTAAACGTAATACTTTACTCACATTGAGCAAATCGGTATCAATGGCAGACACACCAACTGCGGTATTAATTAACGTAGGCCATAAACAGCATAGCGATACGGTTAGCGCAGAAGTAACGAATGACTTTGAAAACGTAGGGTCATCGCTAACATAAAGTGCGCTTACTACCATGGTGACCAAAGGTAACCATGCTAAGGGTGATACGGGCTTAAACAATTGTATAAGCGGATTGATGGCGGCGTAGGCAGATTTACTGAGCCCACATAGAATACCCACAGGTACCGCAATCACAGACGCAATAATGAACCCCACCATGACGGTGTAAAGACTAGTCCATATTTGGTCAAAGAAAGTTGGAGCACCAGTAAACTCACGAATTTTTGGTTCGTAGGTGGGATCTTGTGCTACCCGAGCGGCATTACGCTCTTCTTGCCGAGTGTAAAATGCGTCAGCGCTATCTCGCTGCGCACCGTGCTCAGTAATAAGGGAACCAGCTTGCTCCCATACTTGAGCAGGACCAGGAAATTGCCCTAGAGAAGTATCAATACTTTTAGCCACACCATTCCAAACAGCGAGGAACATCAAAAGTCCAATGAGTGGCAATAACAAAGCTGGCGCTCGGCTATAAACCGCTCCCATTGGGCCGCTCATTGGTGATTTGGCTGGCGAAAAGCTTAATATATTTGCCATCTTACTCATGTTGTTCTCCGCTAATTTAGGGTGACTATGAAACCGTTAAAGAACGGTTTCACCTTTTAGCCCAATACCAAACTGTTCAAGATACGCATTAGGCTTGCTGCCGTCGTACGTAACACCATCGATAAATTCAGATTGAGGTGGCTTAAAGCCGGTTTCAGTGGCAAACGCTGGGAAATCTGTTGCTTTAGCTTTGCCTTCGGCAATAAGTGCTTTTGCAGCCATAGCGTAAACTTCTGGTTTGTACACTTTACGGGCAGTTTCTTTATACCAATCGTCAGATTTAGGCTCTGAAATTTGTCCCCAACGACGCATTTGGGTTAAGTACCAAATCGCATCACTGTAGAACGGGTAGGTTGCGTTGTAGCGAAAGAATACGTTGAAATCTGGCACGTCACGTTTATCGCCTTTTTCGTATTCAAATGTGCCTGTCATGCTGTTGGCTAATACATCTTCATCTGCGCCAACATAGTTACTTTTGGCTAAGATTTTTACCGCTTCAGGACGGTTAGCATTGTCGTTTTCATCTAACCACATGGCTGCACGAATTAATGCTTTAACCACACGAATATGGGTATTAGGGTACTTTTCAGCCCACCCCTGGCTTACACCAAATACTTTCTCTGGGTTGTTTTTCCAAATTTCGTAATCGGTAATAACGGGTACACCAATACCTTTAAATACAGCTTGTTGATTCCATGGCTCGCCTACGCAATACCCATAGATAGTGCCGGCTTCCATGGTGGCTGGCATTTGAGGAGGGGGGGTAACTGATAGCAAAGCTTCAGCATCTATCTGCCCAGCATTATCACCTTTGTGCGGTGCATAGTAGCCTGGGTGAATACCACCAGCAGCAAGCCAGTATCGAAGCTCGTAGTTGTGTGTAGATACAGGAAAAACCATCCCCATATTAAACGGCTTACCCGCATCACGATATTCTTCAACGACAGGCTTTAAATAATCCGCTTTAATAGGGTGCACTGGTTTGCCATTTTCTACCGGAATATGGGCTTTCATTTTTTCCCATATTTCGTTTGAAACCGTGATGCCATTACCATTTAAATCCATACTGAACGCCGTCACAACATGTGCTTCAGTACCAAAACCAATGGTTGCGCCAAGAGGTTGCCCTGCCAGCATGTGAGCGCCATCAAGTTGACCGTCAATCGTTCTATCAAGCAAAACTTTCCAGTTTGCTTGCGCTTCCAGAGTCACGTACAAACCTTCGTCTTCAAAAAAGCCTTTTTCGTAGGCAATAGCTAATGGCGCCATATCGGTAAGCTTAATAAAGCCAAATTTTAATTCTTCTTTTTCAGGCCAACCTATCTTTTGCTCACTTTGTGCAGCAGCTAACGGCGAGCCTAAGGCGAAGGAAAGCGTCATCACAGTAGTTAATCCAACCGTAATCTTTTTCTTTAATTGTTTGAGCATTGAAACGTTCTTTAACATGGTCATTTATGTTTCCTTTAGCCAAAAAAAAACCCACCAGCGAAGACGAATTAACGTCGCGCTTGGTGGGCTTCGATGCCGAGCCTGTAATCATTTTAAAATGAGATACAGGCGAACTTATTGTTTGGGTGTTCTATTCTTACTAATAGTACTTAAAGTACTTTATTGTTTTGATGTAGCTTTAGTCTGTTACTGATTCTCATAAAGCAGGGTTCGTGCCAAAAACCTAAACAACTGAAATCACTGCATTTAGTAAAAATAGGATTCGTAAACATAACTTTGCATGAACAATAAGAGTGCGTTTATTGCACTAATAGTGTTCGATGTGAAGCATTCGCCGTGAAGCGGTCGATGAGAACATCTAATGAAAATACATTGAAGTGATGCGCATGATGTGAGGAAGAAATGCGTTTCTCCCTCACATTATAGGTATAATAGTAACGGTAGTTAATGAAACTGCTGCTAATGGGCAACTACACTTAAGTTAAAGCCGCTGAGTAAATTGTCCAATAGCATTAACCACTTCAGTCGCGCCATTTTGAATTTCGTTCATTACTTTACCCGACTCAGTTGAGTACTCCAAAGCTTCTCTTGCTTTATCTTGCCCAGCCTCGATGAGTTGTACGGCATTTTCAGTAAGTTTACTGTTTTCAACAACTACACTCACAATCTCCTCGGTTGCAGTACTAGTGCGTGATGCAAGTTGGCGCACTTCATCAGCCACTACAGCAAACCCCCTTCCTTGATCCCCCGCTCTCGCTGCCTCTATCGCCGCATTAAGGGCAAGTAGGTTAGTTTGGTCGGCAATACCGCTAATGCTTTTAACCAGGTCTGCGACTTTTTGCGACTGCTCATCAAGCTCTCGAATTCCCTCACTAGCCGTTCCCATTTGCGAGGTGAGTTCCCCCATGATACGCACCATACTGCCAACAACTTCCTTACCTTTTTGCGCCTGTTCGCCAGTGCCTTGGGATATACTAAATGCCACATTGGCCGCTTCGGAAATAGCAAATTGTTGCTCCATTTGCTCGGTTATTACGGTGGCAAATTTAACCACTTTATAAAGCGCACCTTGGTCGTTTCTTATTGGGTTATAAGATGCTTCCAACCATAAAGGATTACCTCGACTGTCTATACGCTTAAAACGATCTGAAAACATCTTGCCTTGCGAAAGATCGCTCCAAAACTGCTTGTATTCTGGCGTATCGACATCCTCCGCGGGGCAAAATATTTTGTGATGTTTACCCTGTATTTGCTCCATCGAATAGCCCACTGCGGAAAGGAAGTTATCGTTGGCCTTTAGAATTTTTCCCGTAAGATCAAACTCAATGACCGCGGTAGAGCGATTCAATGCCTCGAGCATATCGTTCATTTCACGGCTTCTATTAATATTTTTTGTTTGCTCTGCCATATACAGCGCAAATCGACCCACGCCGCCGCCTTCACTAATAATCGGCTGCAGTATGCCTCTGAACCAACGCTCTTCATCATTAGCATTACAAAGGCTAATGGCACCATGCCAATGTTGGGTTTGCTTAATTGCTTGAAGAAACTCTTTTGTTGCAGGCTGGCTCATTACCCCTTTTGGAATAATGCTTTCGAGTACCTTTCCCGATAGATGGTTCGAAGAATAACTCATAACATCGGAAAAGCTATCGTTAACCCTTGTTATCCTGCCGCCACTATCTAGCTCGACATAGATCATTTCGGCTCTGAGTTCGCTTTCTACCGTATGAAAAGAATCAACCTCTTTTCTTAATCGCTCCACTTCTTCTATCAATTGTTTATTTTTAAAAAACATCCCGTGATCCTCAACATTCGGGCATAACACCTCACTCGCCTCTACTGCTAAAAATGCTAGTGAGAAAACGTGAAGTACAACATTGTTATTAAATTCATTGACTGCTTTAAAGATAGCAGAGGATTTTCAAGTTACTTAATTATTGGAATAAAATGAGGAAAGGATAATGAGCGAAAACGAAAATAAGAAAGTGAAAGAACGCCCAATAACCTATTTAGGGCCAAAGGGCAGTGCTGTTTTGTTTCTTTGTGACCACATTTGCGTAGCCACTTCATTGGCTTTAGCAAAATCGTAATTTTCTAGCAGAATAAGATAACTCACCAAAGTAGCCTGAATAGCTTGCTCGCCGTAGAGATGAGTAGACTCTCCTCGCCAAAGCGCTAGCATATCGTTAACGTCCATTTGAGTATCTTTTAGCGCCATTTTGTCAGTGAGTTCAGGCAGGATGATTTCTTCGGTACTTCCGTTACGGGTGATATAAAGCTCTGTTTTGCGTTCGCTATTAACTTCAGGATCGCCGCCATCGCCGCGAAAACACAAGGCTTGAAAGGCCGGAAAACTTTCGTTTACTCGGCAATGCTTATGATCCAGATGCATATGGTAAACACCCTGAACACAATAAGGCGCTGAGGTTGGGTTTAGCAAACGTGCTAACGTATTCGCGCAGGAGCGTAACGCAAACACTTCCCTTAGTTTTATTAACGTATTTAATGCAGGAAGTAAGTGAGATAAATCCAAGTAGGTAGCGCCGTATTCATTCATTTGGTCAGACGCATCGGCGATGTTGCTGGCTTCTGGTAACCCTAAAGCCGGCAATGCTTTACTAGCGTATAATCTACCCGAACCTGGCTCATGGGCGCCGTGTAACATAATGGTGTAACCATTGTTGGCCAACACAGCGATAGATAGTAGGTACCATGGAAGCTGACGTCGCTTACCGGCATAACACCCAACATCTAACGTGGGCGTTAAATTAGCGAGTTCAGGTTCAAGCAATTCTCTGCACGCATCTACAAACCCAATCACTTCCTCAGGGGTTTCTTCTCGTGTACGTAACAACATTAAAAACGCGCCACGTTGGTCGCCAGTCACTTGATTAGACAGGACCATTTTCATCGATTCGTAAGCTTCTTGGCGGGTAAGACTGCGCCCCCCTTTCTGACCCTTGCCGATAATTTTTATGTAGTTGCTAAATTGCTGAGACATGCTGCTTATTATGTAAAAGTGAAGTATCTACCCATTGTCGAGACTCTATCACCTTTCCAAAAATAAGTAACGTAGGGCCACTCACATTCGCTTGAGATACCTGCTCACTAATTGAGTTTAAGGTACCTTCAATAACACGTTGCTGAGGGCTGGTTGCATTTTCTACCGCGGCAACCGGCCAATCATCGGCAATACCTTGTTTTTTTAGCTCTTCACATAACGTAGATAAGCGGCTCAACCCCATGTAAACCACCACTGTTTGAGAGGCTACATTTTTAGCTAACTGCACCATATCTGGCCATTTTTCTGGGTTTTGAAAATGAGCAGTAATAAAGCTAACCGCTTGTGCGCAGCGTCTATCAGTAAGGGGGATACCTGTGTAAGCTGACATGCCAGAGGCTGCAGTAATGCCAGGCACAATAGCGAATGGAATATTCGCCTGTGTAAGAGCGATTGTCTCTTCGCAAGTTCTTGCAAATAATGCAGGGTCGCCGCCTTTAAGACGCACTACACAAAGTCCTGCTTTTGCTAATTCAACTACTCTAGTACTAATATCTTGCTGTTTCATACTGTGTTTGCCACAGCGTTTGCCAACATACTCACGTTTCACATGGCGAGGAATTTCAGCAATAACATCTTCACCCACCAAGGCATCAAACAACACAATATCGGCTTGTTTTATTAGCCTAAGAGCTTTTAACGTAAGTAATTCAACATCACCTGGGCCTGCGCCAACAATATAGACTTTACCTTCACTTTCATTGGTCTTACGGTTTTTGTCGCCACCTAACAAACCACTGAAGAAACTTGTCTTAGGCTGACGAACAGGGTGCGATAAATTTTCGCGGAATAACAACTGAAATTTGTTAGCTAAAATGTTCATGGTAGTGTCTCCAGAGCCTACGCTCTCGGTATTAGTTTCTTCAGGTATTTACTAAGCAGTGGCGAATGTAGTATCCGCATTAACGTTCGCGAGCAATGTCTTCTATCGGTGCAATGTAATCGTTTAACAATGTTGCCAACGCAGGCTTACATGAACCACAGTTGGTACCGCATTTTAGCTTGTCGCCAAGTGCTGTTACCGAGCTACAGCCTTCAGCTATCGCTTGATTAATGGTTTTCTCTCTTACCGTGAAACAGCTGCATATCACTTGGCCATTTAAGAAACTTTCATCAACTTCACAGCGCAAAAAACTGGCTAATGTTTCTGGGTCAAATGCTTGCTTCAAGGTGCTGTCTACCCAGCCATTAGGCACACAGTACTTTGGCTGTGTGCTTGGGTTTTGTTCCCCAACAAACGCCATAAAACAAAATGCGTTTTCATAAGTACCAACAAGTACATGGCTATCGGCACTTTTGTATTGATAACACACCCAATCTTTAGGCAAGCTGGCGAGCAAACGTGACATCAATACGTGGGGCGTGAACTGGCTGGCAACAGATAAACTGAAACCATTATCCATGAGATTTTTGGCCCAAAAATCACCCGTATTGTCGAAAATAGCCGTAAGCTTTTCCACTTCGTAGGAGGTAACGTTTGCAGAAGCTCCATCAGGAGAAACAAAACTTGGGGCTGTGCAATCATCACTAATGTAAAGGTTGCCGTAGCTTGCAAAATCGGCTGGCACGATAGAAACCGCACCATGCTTTAATTCTGGTTGCCCTGAAATTGGGTCGGTAACCGGTGCATAAAGCTTAGCTAACTTACTGTGCGATCCCCACTCACCTGACCAATGAATAGGAACAAATACATCACCTTGACGTTGGCGCTTGTCCACATGCACGGGGAAAACACACGGAGTTTCACCGCTCACTTTACTGCTTAAGGCTACATAATCGTTTTGCATTACCCCTAGCTTCGTTGCATCTTCAGGGTGGATATGCACATTCGCGTGAGTTGCATGTGCATGCAATATGGCGGCTTTACCGGTTCGGGTCATGGTGTGCCATTGGTCACGCATTCGTCCGCTGTTAAGCACAAACGGATATTCATTGCTGGTTGCTTGAATAGGCGCGTTAAATGTTACCGCAACAAAGTTTGCCTTGCCAGAAGGCGTAGAAAACACTTTGTTGTAATAGGGGCGAACCGGCGAGCATGTTTTGTTTGTATCAGCTTTAAGCGGCCACGTTACAGGTGCCATTACATTATATTCTGCCTCTGACTTACCCGTTAATGGCGCTAAATTTAGCAAGCGCGCACCATCATTTTTGTAGGCAGTTAAGCGAGCATGCTCATCAAATATTTCACTAGGATGTGAATACGAAAATGCGCTATTGAAACCCATTTTCCTTGCCACATCGCACATGATTTGCCAGTCGTGTTTAGCTTCGCCTGGTGGCGGCATAATGCCTCGTTGGCGAGAAATTCTGCGCTCCGAGTTGGTTACAGTACCGTCTTTTTCAGACCACCCTGTTGCCGGTAATGCGATATCTGCAAAGGCAAGAGTATCGTTACTTTGTACGATATCTGATACCACAACCATGTCGCATTTCTTAAGCGCTGATTCAACTTGCTCACGGTAAGGCATGCTGACTACAGGGTTCGTTCCCATTATCCACACGAACTTAATTCGCCCTGCATCCATGGCCGAAAATAAATCTACGGCTTTTAATCCACCCTGCTCGGGTATGGACGGAGATTGCCAAAACGCTTTTACATTCTCACGATGTTTAGGGTTTTCTATATCACAATGCGCCGCTAACATATTTGCTAAACCGCCTACTTCCCTGCCCCCCATCGCATTGGGTTGACCGGTAATAGAAAAAGGCCCACAGCCTGGCTTGCCGATAAAATCGAGCGCCAAGTGACAGTTAATAATGGCGTTAGCTTTATCTACCCCTGCAGAGGATTGATTAACCCCCATGGAATAGAAAGTAACGGCGCTTTCGGCGTTGATAAACCATTGATAAAAAGTAGCCAAATCTGCTTCATTTAAACCACACAAACCCGCAATATCTTTCGAATCTATCGTGTTTGCTGTAGCTAAGGCATCATCAAGGCCTTGGGTAAACTCACCAATTGAAGCGGCATCAATAGCATTGTTAGCGTGGGCGAACTGCAAAAGCCCGTTAAACAAGGCCACATCACTGCCCCCTTTAAGCGGTAAGTGTAAATCGGCGATAGTACATGTTTCGGTTTCACGAGGGTCTATCACCACCACTTTCATATCTGGATTACGAAGTTTGGCCCGTTGAATGCGCTGGAACAGTACAGGGTGCGCCCATGCTGTATTACTGCCGGTTAGCACCAACAGCGATGTACACTCTAAATCTGTGTAATCACAAGGCACTACATCTTCACCAAATGCACGCTTGTAACCCGCAACAGCAGATGACATACAAAGGCGAGAGTTGGTGTCTATATTCGCGCTGCCAATAAACCCTTTCATCAGTTTATTGGCAACATAATAATCTTCAGTTAAAAGCTGTCCCGATACATAAAATGCAACGGCATCCGACCCGTGTTCGGCAATAGTCTGCGAGATTTTATCAGCCACTGCGCGGGTAGCCGTGTCCCAATCTACCTTCGCACCTGCTATGGTTGGGTGAAGCAAACGGCCGCTAAGATCGTTTGTTTCAAGCAGGTTTGTGCCTTTAACGCACAGACGACCATAATTGGCCGGATGCTCTGGCGTACCAGTAACCTTGTCCAGGGAGGTAGTACGCTCACTTACGTTGCAACTTACATCTACACCACAACCTACACCACAATACGGGCAGGTGGTTTGCCGCAATTGTGCTTTAAATATCTCAGGTTTCGGTGTAGCCATATTCATATGGAATGCCTCTAAGTAACTAATTGTAACTATGGGGGTAACACTCTGCTAGTGCAGTAAATCAGCGTTATAGCGAGATTAAAATGCGTCCGCCATCTATCTTTACGGGGAATGAGATAACACTAACGTCATCCCTTTCTACGCATTTTCCAGTGGCTAATACGTAATGCTCTTTGTAAAGAGGAGAAGCCACCACCACATCATCACCAATTGAACCAATTAGGCCGCGGTAAAGCACATTCGCTTTACCAACAGGATCCCAATTACTGATTGCATACAGGTACTGCTGTTTGGCTTGCAACACACTGAAAAGCGCAATTTGTTGGTCGTTAATTAGGGCACAAACCCCACTGTTTGTTACTACATCATCAATACCACATACATCGTGCCATTGGGCTGCCACTTCCGTTTTTGCTGTCATCAGTATTTCCTCGTTAAATTACTTCAACCGCAATTAAGTTTTCAGCCCCTTGAGACTTCTCCACCTCAGTGGCGGGTCGCACTTGGCCTCGCTCAGATACAAATTGAATATTGCTATCTAGGTTGTCACTGTTTACAAACTGACGGAAACGCTTGCGTGATTCTTCACTGTCCAAAGTGGTCTTCCACTCACATTGATAAGCGCCCACTACGGTTTCCATCTGTGCTTCTAAATCAGCATTGATATTCAACGAGTCGTTCATCACTACCTCTTGCAAGTAGGCTAAACCACCTTCTAGGTTGTCCATCCATACCGAGGTACGTTGAAGCCTGTCTGCAGTGCGTACATAGAACATCAACACACGGTCGATATACTTCACTAAAGTTTCGGTATCTAAATCGGTAGCAAATAAATCTGCGTGTCTGGGTTTCATGCCGCCATTACCGCACACATATAAGTTCCAGCCATTTTCCGTGGCGATTACCCCTATGTCTTTGCTTTGCGCTTCGGCACACTCACGAGTACAACCCGAGACACCAAATTTAATTTTGTGTGGTGCGCGTAAGCCCTTGTAACGATTTTCTAAATCGATGGCTGTTTTCACTGAATCTTGCACACCATATCGACACCAAGTGCTCCCTACACAAGACTTAACCGTACGAAGCGATTTCGCATAGGCGTGACCGGTTTCAAAGCCACCGTCGATTAGTATTTGCCAAATATCGGGAAGTTGCTCTACACGAGCACCGAATAAGTCGATACGCTGACCACCGGTAATTTTTGTGTACAAGTTATATTTCTTGGCCACTTCACCTAAAATAATCAGCTTCTCTGGTGTTATCTCACCACCAGCAACCCGCGGAACCACAGAGTAAGTGCCGTCTTTTTGCATATTACCTAAGTAAATATCGTTGGTATCTTGCAGGGGTAAATGGTCATTTTTAAGAATATAGTCGTTGTAAACCGAGGCTAAAATTGAGCCCGCTGCTGGCTTACATATTTCGCAGCCTAATCCTTTACCATGCTTTTCTAGTAACTCATCGAAGGTAGTAATACCGTTTACTTTAACGATATGGAAAAGCTCTTGACGGGTATGATTGAAGTGCTCACAAATAGCTTTCGATACTTCTACTCCGCGCTTTTCAAGTTCGCTGTCTACCACGTTTTTCAACAGCGCAGTACAACCACCACAGCCTGTGCTGGCTTTCGTACAACTTTTTACATCACCAAGGCTGCAACACCCTTCGTCGATAGCGGTAACGATGTCGCTTTTAGCAACGTTGTGACATGAACAAATTGTCGCGGTATCAGGCAGTGCATCAGCACCTAATGCCGGTGCAGAACCAGAACTAGGTAAAATGAGGCTTTCTGGATTCTCAGGTAAATCAATATCGTTCAGGGCGTACTGTAAGAGGGTATCGTAGTCACTGGTATCCCCTACCAGAACAGCACCAATCACTTTTTGTTGGTTTTCATCAACCACTAGCTTCTTATAAACGCCTTCGGGTTGATTAAAATAGGTGTAGCTTTGCGCGCCAGTGGTACGTTCGTGCGCATCACCAATCGAGCCAACTTCAACGCCCATCAATTTGAGCTTGGTACTCATATCTGCGCCAGTAAATACGGTGTCGCCACCAACTAGTGCGCTTACCGCGGCGCGTGCCATGGTGTAACCCGGGGCAACTAAACCAAATATACGGTTTTGCCATAATGCACATTCGCCAATCGCGAAAATGTCTGGGTCTGAGGTTAAGCAGTTATCGTCGATAACGATGCCGCCACGTTCACCAAGGGCTAGATTGGTTTTGCGAGCTAACTGATCGGAAGGGCGAATACCGGCTGAAAACAACACCATGTCGGTTTCAAGAAAAGTATCGTCAGCAAATACCATGCGATATCTAGATTGTTCACCCGCTTCAATCACTTGAGTCGCTTTTTGGGTGTGAACGGTTACGCCGAGTGATTCAATCTTGTTACGCAGCACATCACCGCCAGTCTCGTCTAATTGCACGGCCATTAATTGCGGAGCAAATTCAACCACGTGGGTTTCAAGACCAGCTTGTTTTAATGCATTGGCTGCTTCAAGACCTAGTAAGCCACCACCAACAACAACGCCCACTTTGCTTTCTTTAGCCGAATTTTCAATAGCCACTAGGTCATCTATGGTGCGATAAACTAAGCAGTGGTCTTGATCATTGCCAGGAATAGGAGGAACAAAAGGGTACGAGCCCGTGGCAAGCACCAACTTATCGTATGAGAAAACTTGACCATCTGCGGTTAACGCCTTTTTTTCATCACGCAGTAAATCTGTCACCATGGCGTTAGTAACCACGTTTACGCCCCAATCACGATAGACGTCTGCGGTGGTAAGGGCTAAATCATCAGCACTCGACCCGCTGAAATATGACGACAAATGTACTCGGTCGTAAGCTAGTCTCGACTCGCCACAAAGTACGGTTATGTCAACGTTCTCACTGCTTTGATGAAGCTGTTCAACGAAATGATGGCCTACCATTCCGTTACCAACTACTAGAATTCGCGTTTTAGATGCCAAGGTTGTCATGGTCTCTCCCATTTATTCGGGACAAAAAAAAGCCCGCATCAACTTTCGTTGATGCGGGCTTCGTTGCCTGTCAAGCGCTACGAGTTATCATAGCTATCAAATTTTATGAGCGAGGTCGCTCTAAACATACACAATGTTTCACACTACTAAAGCATATCCAATATTAGTGCCAGATCATTACCAGCCTGTTTTATAAAGATTTATTTAAAAAACAACCTGTATGCACAACCTCAATTTGCACCAAACAAAAGCAATTGCGATATCATTTGGTGCATCATCATAATGTCGATTTAACGCAAGGCATTCTTATTTTGCGCCAATGACTTTGGTAAATTCACCAAAGCCACTTTGTTTGAAAACTAGGCTAACTTATCTGAGGCAACGCGATAACGTGGATCTTCATTCACGTTAATTTCTACGAACTTGTCCGCTTTACGCAGTAAGTTACGGCACTCATCACTAATGTGACGAATATGCAGTTTCTTACCTTGCTGTTCGTATTTATCCGCCAACGTATCTAACGCATCAATACCTGAAGAGTCCCAAATTCTAGACTCTTTAAAGTCGATAACTACATGCTCTGGGTCATTAGCAATATCAAACAAGTCTTTGAAGTGGCTAACTGAACCGAAGAACAAAGGCCCTTCTAAGTCATACACTTTCCAATCGTCGCTATCGATATGGCTCTTAACCTCAATGTGGCGAGCATGCTTCCACGCAAATACCAAGGCAGAAACGATAACACCTACCACAACTGCAATCGCAAGGTCGGCAATGACCGTGACAGCGGTAACTAAGAACAGAACAAAAGCATCTTCTTTATTTACACCACGAATAATACGGAAAGAGGCCCATTCAAAAGTAGCGATAACCACCACGAACATTACGCCAACCAATGCCGCTAGCGGGATCATTTCAATTAATGGTGCAGCGAAAAGGATAAAGGCAAGCAATACCAATGCAGCAGTAATACCTGATAAACGCCCACGACCACCAGAGTTAATGTTAATCATACTCTGACCAATCATGGCACAACCGCCCATGCCGCCGAAGAAGCCATTTACAGTATTCGCTACGCCCTGACCAACACATTCTTTATTGCCACGGCCACGGGTGTCTGTCATTTCATCGATAAGTGATAATGTAAGGAGTGACTCAATCAAACCAACCAAACATAAGATGATTGAAGTAGGTAATACAATCATTACGGTTTCCCACGTGAACGGCACCATAGGTATAGCAAACGTAGGTAACTCACCCGCAAGCGTAGCGCTGGCTTTTTGGGCTTCAGGTAATAAATCACGCACAAAATCGATAACCGTACGCGCTTCTAAATCAAGCCCGTGTACCATGGCGGTTACCGTTACAATAGCCACTAACGACGCCGGCACTGCGGTGGTGAGCTTAGGCAGTAAGTAAATAATCGCCATGGTAAGCGCGACAAGTCCAAGCATCCAATACAACATAGACCCTTGCATCCAGTCCAACTGACCTAACGCATTAACCACTTTAAACTGGCCTAGCTGAGCAAGGAAAATCACAATGGCTAAGCCATTTACAAACCCTAACATTACCGGGTAAGGCACCAATCGGATAAACTTACCGAGTTTAAATATGCCGCAAAGTATTTGCAGCAAACCCGCTAAAATGACGGCGGCAAACAGATATTGCACACCGTGCTGCGCCACTAGCGCTACCATTACAACGGCCATGGCACCTGTTGCACCAGAAATCATTCCAGGGCGTCCGCCGATGGCAGAAGTAATAAGTCCCATCATAAAGGCGGCATACAACCCAATCATGGGCTCAACACCAGCAACAAATGCAAAAGCAACCGCTTCTGGTACCAGTGCAAGCGCAACGGTAATACCAGACAGCACGTCATTTTTTACATTACTATCTCGATTAGTAATTAAATCAAACATGTTTTCTCAGGAGTCTAAAGGTTTTTAGGATTCGTGCGGTGTCAGTATAGCTGTGGATGCTGTAAATAACTGCCATGCACAATTTTTGGCGATTCTATCACCATTAGCCCTTAAAATCTTTTAATAGAATGTTAAGGGTGGCGTTGATTTTAAGCTGACAATGCTGGCATTCCATGGCATCGTATCGGGCTTAATTTATTGCTCTTGTGGTACGCATTGCTTTTATTGCCCTTGATAGAAGCCGGAATCTAGTAGCCCGAATCGTATTCACCTTGCATGGTCTTCATTATTTCTTCGACTGATAAGGAGTTAAAGTGGTCCCTTATTTATTAACTATTTTATGTGTGCTTGTGGCAGGTGCCATTCATTGGTCATTTCCAAAAACGTTTTGGAAATCAACGCTAATGTCTACCGCGGTCATTTTGCTATTTTCTATTGCTGCCTTATTTATCTTCAAAGCCTCTGGCATGCTAATGAATGAAACTGGCGAAGATCCCGATTTTTCCGGCAAGCTGCTAATGATTACTGCATTAACGTCTTTTTTCGGTCTGCTGATTTCTATCTTTGTCGGATGGTTTCTTCGTGTGATAAGAGCGTAATAACTAGCGTTTAAATTAGGTGTTTTGGCACAAGCCCTTAGCGAATAGGCTTGGCTAGAATACTGGCTGAATACAAGGCTAGGCTCAGACTTAAATGCCGAGTGAAACAGATCATCTTGCACTGTTATCGAGCATTTTTCGTAATGCCTTAGCAAATATCTCTGTTATATCGGTTAAAAGCCACTCCCCACACTTAAAAAATATAAAAATTACTCAATTAAATTCAAACAGTTAAGTTGAAACCGATAACCACCTGGGATTAAGGCACAAGCATTGCTTTTATTCTTTATCAACATTATCTAATGTACGCTAAATTTATAACGTATTATGCAAACAGACCATGAGATATCGGCTGCCACGCATTACAGTGATGCCACTAAACGCTTCTTGCTTGCCGCAAAACGCGCTGAAATAACGGTACTAGAGCAATTATCCAGTAATTGCCGTATTGTGATTTCAGTTCGAAATATGGTGCACGCCCTGCAGCGAGAGCGTGGTGCAACCAATATTTATTTGGCATCGAAAGGTGAAAGGTTCGCTCAACAACGGGCAAAGCACATTGAAGCAAGCTGTGATACTGAGTCTATGCTTCGAAGCCAACTCAAGTCACTGTATTTAACCGACAGTCACGACGCCGCTAACCCCCGTCTATTGAGCAGTATTACTTTAGCGTTACAAGGTATGGACTACCTGCCTGTACTACGTAAACAAGCAAAAGATTTAACCCTATCCCCGCTAGATTCAACTCGAGCATATTGCCGCTTAGTCGCTGGGCTACTCACCGTCATTTTTGAAGCGGCAGATATTGCCAGCGACCCGGTTATAACGCGTATTTTGGTGGCATTGTTTAATTTTATGCAAGGCAAAGAATATGCTGGGCAAGAACGGGCGTGGGGGGCAATAGGCTTTGCAGAAACCCATTTCGATAGACGATTATGCGATAAACTTAACGCCCTGCAACACGCACAGCAACATCACTTCACCGTATTCACTGAATTTGCTCGCACTTGTCACAAAGATGCGTATGCGCTGTTAGACGAAAGTCCGGCTGCACACGATATCAATCAGCTTCGTAAGATGATTGCCCAGCTTGCCGATGGCAGCCCTATTGCTGCTGAAATTAGTGAAGTCTGGTTTGATGTCGCGACTCGGCGCATTGATGCAATGCAGGAAATTGAAAACAAACTTACCGACAGTTTGACCAAAGAAGCGCAAACTAAAGTTAACGATGCTCATCACGAAATGAAGAACCATCAACGGTTAATAGAAAGCTTCACCGATGACCACGCACAAGATGGTTCACCGCTTACTATGCTGTTCGACCCCACTATGCCTGGTTTAGTAGAAGACAATGACCCTCTTCTAACCTCTTCTAATTTACCTGCTGTTAGAAAACCTGCAGATATTAGCGAACAGACGCAAACGTTGTCAGCACATCGCTCGTTTTACGATTTGCTAAGAGGACAAGCACAGTATATTGAAGATATGAGCCGCGAATTAGAAGAAGCGAAACGGGCCATTACTGAGCATAAATTAGTAGATAGAGCCAAGCTTATTCTTATGCAGCAATTCCAGTTAAGTGAGAATGATGCCTACCGCAAACTTCAAAAGCAGGCCATGAATGAGCATAAAAAGCTGACTGACATCGCTGCTATCGTGGTTGAAATATCTAATAAAGCCAACCAGCGCAGCACTTAAGCTGCACCTAATTCACACCCGTACTACACCTAGACTGCACCTAAAATTAATTTTGGCCATGTGTCCATCCACCCTTTAGATACCACCCGCTGCGTAAATACCTCAGCTCTAGGGTAACGAGGGTTTATTGAAATAGTACCCACGAAATTATTAACTAAGCCGTAAGGTGCGAGAATATCGAATTCATTCCCGTGAGCGCTACACCGAATGGCGACACAGGTCTCTTTTTCTATCCAATAGCTTATAGCGTCTTCGCAATCTTTATAAGCCTTATGCCCATGATGTAAATGCATACGCGCTTGATTCTTCACCTGCCAACACGCAGAAGGTACCTTCGCCGCCAACATCTGCTCTATGTTTTTGTCTGCTTGTTTGGAAGTATCGGAAGGGTTGAAGTAGATAACATCAATGTCATTTAACGGGGTGGCTTTTCCATAGCCATGGATATCATCCCATATCGCATTACGTAAAAAGCCTGCGGCTAAGTACCCTTGGGGCAGATTAAGCACGTTGAGCGCAGCTAAACACTGCATGCGATAGAGATCTTCGGCAATAATTCGACTAACAGCTAATCGGGCTTCGCTTTCTGTAATTTCTATAATTGCTAAGTTTTGGGTGCTTTCGGTGTTCATCATAATAGAAGCCATTTTTCTGTGGAAGCTAATATAAAAAAGCTTATACAAAAACGGCTATGGGTTACTACGAATACGTAAGTTTCGTTGCCACTTAATTACATAGAAACTAAATGCGGCTATCGCCCCGCCTCCTAACCATCCGGCTATTACGTCGGTCGGCCAATGTACGCCTAATTGCACTCGACTCAGGCCAATCACAAATACCAATAGTGTAGTCAGAGAATATACCCAAACTTTTAATTTAACTTTTGTGATAGAAAAGCAAAACAGCCTAGCAATACAGAAGTAAACAAGGGTAGACATCATGGCATGGGCAGAGGGAAAGCTTTGCGTTAATACGGTAACTTGATGGCCAGACAGCGGCGGTCTAGGGCGGTCTATACCGGCTTTAAGAACAAAGGTAATCACCAAACCTGCCGCTACCGCTATTAATAGCGTAAATGCTTTTTTAGGATGCCCGGTCAATTTCAACCAACCAGCGACGGCAAGTGAAAAAAAGATAAGTACTTCATTACTGCCAAGTGCGGTGAAATTTTCAAAGAAGCGTTGAACCACCCCCGGCATATCGTCCCACACCAACATTTCAATGACGGCTTTATCAAAAGGCGCTAATACTTCCATGGTGGCAAACAGCATTAGCAGCAAAAAGCCACCACCTAATAACACCACCTGCACCGTGGGTGTTTTTACTATTTGCAAATACGCGTTGACCGAACTTCTTACTTCCATGTTACGTAGCGCTCCTATTGGGGCTATAGAAAATTAAAATGAATACTTAATAAAAGAATGAAACGAATAAATATGCGTTAAGACTTGCTGCCACCTAAACACGCTGGGGATGTTAGCGCTTCGCCACCTCGTGCTACCCACTCTGTTGGGGTATATGTGTGTAATGCTAGCGCATGTACGGGCCCTTTCAAGGCTTCATCGACCAATGCATTGATTTCACGATGACGAGCAATTAAGCGTTTGCCTTCAAAGGCCTCAGTCACCACGGTTACTTTGAAATGACTTTGTGCACCGTCAGGCACATTGTGCATAAAGCTCTCGTCTTCTACCTTCAATAAAGCAGGTGAAAGTGCGCTGGTAATGGTCGATTCTATAAATTCTTTAACATTCATATGAAAACTACTTGGTTGAAATTAAATGCCGGAAAGTAAGGTTAATTCTACCACCGATATGTTTAGTCGTCTTAGCAATACCGTGCAGATAATGCGATTGAGTGGTTTCGCCCATAACCAACAGACTACCGTGCTCTAATATTTGGGTATAACGCGCACCGGTTTCTTTGTGTTTGAACACAAAAGGCCGAGACTCGCCAAAAGTTACCGACGCAACCACAGGATTTGGCCCGAGTTCAGGCTCATCATCAGCATGCATACTCATGCTGTCTTGACCATGTCGATACCAGTTTGCCAGCACACTGTTAAAAGGAATATGACAAACCTCGATGCATTTATCCCGAATAGCTGCCAACTCTTGAGTCCAGTGTTGTGGTGCAAGCTTAATGCCTGAATATTTATAAAAACACTCAGGATCACCATGCCAAGCCTGTAATCTAGGCACGTCTAGGCGCTTTCCATACATGCGGATAGTATCTTGTCGCCATGGCAATGTGCTTTCAAACACACCTTGATAGTCATTCGCTTGCTCTGAGCTAAGCCATTGCGGATAATAGCGCACCTCAGCTTCTGGCAACGGTAGCGTAATGGGTGAGTTTTTCGCTGCTTTCGCGTCAGTAAAAAGTGGTAATTGCATAACCCCCCGATAACTTTAGACAAGAAAATAATGAATACAGAATTTTCAATGGCAGAGCGCCAGTTTACCTTAATTCGCTACCCTGAAAAACATCAGCACAAAAGCCTGCAAGCGTGGGACAGTGCCGATGAATTGCTTATTGAGCATGTTGACGCGCACCTTGGCGCGCTTCTTCAATCCCAAAATGAATCGTCATCTACCTTGGGGCCCATACTCATTTTTAATGACGACTTTGGTACCCTTGGCTGTTGGTTTACGCAGTATAATCCTATTTGGATTTCAGATTCGTATATTAGCTTGCGATCATTACAAGAAAACCTAAGGCGTAACCATTTAAAACCGGTTATGAATGAGGAAGGCGCGCTAGCGTCACCCGTGACAAGTTTAACCAGTGTTGAAAGCCTTACTTTCATGCCAGAGAGTGCCCCAAGCGTAATTATGCTTAAAGTGCCTCGCACATTGGCATTGCTTGAACAACAGCTTATCGATATTAAGCGATATGCAGCGCCAGGTACGCATATTGTAGCGGCAGGTAAAATAAAAGCCGTGACCAAGTCGGTATCCGCCTTGTTCGAGAAAATCATTGGCCCTGCTAAAACGTCCTTGGCAAAGAAAAAGTCACGACTGGTTTTTAGTACCCTTGATGAAAGTATTGCCCCAATCCCTTCTCCCTACCCAGAAACCTGGGAATGCAAGGGCGCCACAGGCCAAACCTTCGTACTAAAAAACCACGCAAATGTATTTTCTCGCCAGTCGTTAGATATTGGTGCCCGCCTTATGCTTGAGCACATGACGGTAAGCGCCAATGAAACCGTGGTCGATTTAGGTTGCGGCAATGAGGTGCTAGGGGTAAACGCCTTAGCCTTGGCCGGCGACTGTAAGGTAATATTCATTGATGAGTCGTTTATGGCAGTGGAAAGTGCACGATTAAATGTACTTGAGAATTTTCCAGACAAAATTGATCAATGTGAGTTTATTGCCAGTAACTGCTTAGAATGCTTGCTAGAACAGCAACAATCGCCTTGGGTAACCAAGATATTGTGTAACCCCCCTTTCCATCAACAAAATGCCATTACCGATCATATTGCATGGCAAATGTTTAACGACTCAAAACACGCTTTGGTTAAAGGTGGGCAATTGGTGGTGGTTGGAAACAGGCACCTTGAACATCACGTTAAACTTAAACGCATGTTTGGTGGTTCAGACGTACTGGCAAGCGACAAAAAATTTGTTATTTTGGGCACCGCTAAACGATAAGGAATGCACATGTTAAAACCGCTTATAACGGCCTTAATCTTCTCAGCTTTCGTTTTTACGTTTGCAGCAATTAGCCCCAATGCATTGGCGGCTAAAAAAGATGATGGCTCGCAAATTCAGCCTGATAACTATTACCCTAGAGTTAAAATTGAAACCACCATGGGTGATATTGTGGTGGAATTAGACCGCCGCCGAGCGCCTCTCACGGTGAATAACTTTTTACGTTATGTAGACAAGCGCAGTTATGAAAACACTATTTTTCATCGTATTGTGCCGGGGTTTGTCGTGCAAGGCGGCGGCTATACTACTGATTTTGAGGGTAAGTCTAACTACCCTGAAATATTCAATGAGTCAGGCAATGGGCTTACCAACGATTTACACACTATCGCTATGGCAAGGCAAGATGACCCGCATACTGCCAATCGTCAATTTTTCTTTAACGTTAATGACAACGAAACCTTAAACCCAGGTCGAGACTGGGGCTATGCGGTTTTTGGCATGATTGTAGAAGGTGAAGATATTGTGGATGCGATGTCTGAAGTAGAAACCGAATACTCGTTAGTACTCAACACCAACAATGTACCCATTGAGCCTATTATCATTAAAAAGGTTACTGTACTTCCGCCGTTCTAACGGCTGGTGTAATCGCTGTTGCGCCAGAATAGGGTTTGAACCGGTGTGGACTTATCAATAAAATAAGGGCCGCGTTTTTTAAATCCTAGCTGGTGTAATAGATGTTGAGAACGCGTGTTCTCGGGATGGGTAGAGGCGGTTATGAAATGCATATGTTCTTCCATCTCCACCCAATCAATAACCGCTTTAGCGGCTTCTAACGCTATCCCCTGTTTACGGGCATTCGGTAGCAGCGCAAAACCTAAATCAGGGCAGCTGAAAACAAACCGATTGATAAGCCCACACACACCATGAGGCGCGTTGGTTTGCTTATTTCTTATTGCCAGCAACCCGTATCCCCACTCGTTAAGTTGCGCGTTAACCCGGTCAATATAATCGGCAGCATCGTCAACACTCGCCACACCGCGATTTCCAATAAACTGTTTCCATAACGGGTCTTGATGCATCTCCACTATCCACAGTTTATCTGCTTGGGTTAATGGGCTTAATTCCAATCGCTCGGTTAATAACAACATGAGTTAATACGCCTCTGGTGTTGATTGTTTTACTTTATTCATCAGCATATCGATTTGCGCTAATTGTTGCTGTGAAATAGCGGCAGCTCTTGGGTAAATCGGGTTTGCTCTGTCGTTAATTCTAGGGTGTTCCCAGCCATGAGTATGCTCAATAAAAGCGGTAGCTTCACTTACCCCACCATGCTCTAAACAGCCTACAAGACAGGTGTCGATATAAGATTGTGAAACCGGGAAGTCGGTACTAGCATGATGACAAAGTAAGGTTTCGCATAACCAGAGTTGGTGCTGGCTTAACGCTTCGCGAAGCGCAGGGGTGAAAGAAGGTTGATTGCACAAGAAGGAACTTACATGTTCAATTGCACTTGCTGGCACTTCCACAAAGCGATAATTCTTTTCTCGCGCCCGTAATGAAGGGTTTACCTCGGCGGGAATAAGCTGTGCATTTAATTGAGATGTTTGGTCGGCAACGGCGCCTACGTAGGTTTGTTTTTCTTGCAGACTACGAGTAACCCATGCGCGTTTAAAACCTGAAACACGCACGGGTAAACCTTGAGTATAAATACCAGAGTAACGTTCTCGAGAACCTCGACTTAGCAAACTGCCATAACCCAGCACAATGTGCTTACTTTGCTGGCTAGCTAAGGTAGCTAACCAACTGTCTTCGGCCAAGTCTTCTAGCATTTTTCATCTGCCAAACGTCACCCCGTTTTTTACTGTAGTTCTAGAACAGCGCACGTACTCCTAGCGTAAGGTTACGACCAGGTAGTGGCGCTTGATCTTTCAAAAATGATGTATGAACGCGAGCTTCTTCATCTGTTAGATTGTTTCCTTTTGCATAAACAATCCACTCAACGCCTTGGCCGCCAAATTCGTACTGAACACTGGCATCTAACAAGGTGTAACCATCGGTTTGTGTTTCGTAAGACGCCACGTCGTCTTGGTCATCATACCAAGTTACGCCAACATCAGCACTTACGCCATTGCTCACATAACTGATGTTACCACCAAATCGCATAGGTGGCGTACGAGGAAGGTTATCATCATCAATTTCTGCGTTAATGTAATCGCTAAATACCGTCACGCGTACTTGCGCATTTACATCGTAGTAGGCTTCAGCTTCTAAGCCCCAAATATCAGCATCAGCTTGCTGGAAGTAATAGATAGGTGTGCCTTCCTCTTCTTCTTCCTCATGATCTTCGTGCTCTTCTGTTATTGCCAATAACCCAGTATTCGTTTGATAAATATAATCATCCGCTTGGTTATAGAACAATGAAACGGTATAGCCCCAATCACCAGTGAATTTACGGAAAGTAACATCGATATTGGTACTAACTTCTTTTTCTACGTCTTTTAAGTCTTCTTCAATATGACCGTCTTCATCTAAATCGAAAACCAAACCGAGCTCGTAGCTTTGTGTGGCTAAATGCTGGCCTGCAGAGAACAACTCTTGTTGGCTCGGCGCACGCTCACTACGTGAAAGTGTAGTGGCGATTGAGCGCCCTTCTGCATATTCCCAGTTTAAACCAGCGGATAAAGACGTACTGGTGAAGTCATACTTGTTGAAGCTATATGAAGTCACTTGCTCTTCATGTTCTTCGTGATCCTCTTCCTCTTCGTGCTCTTCTTCATCAGCATGAGTCACTTCAAGAGATAATTCACTGTCATCGGCATCGTATTCAGTATATTCAACACGACCACCTAGTTCGAAGGTCACGTCTCCCACAACTTTTTGCTCTACAAGGTAGACCGCATAGTTAGAAGAGGTATTTGCTGGCGTAAAGGCTTCCTCCCCCTCAGCTTCATAGTCGCTGTGTTGGAATTGAACACCTAGCACACCATGCCAGCCATCCACTTCTTCGTGAGACACTGACGCGCGAATATCGCTAGATTTGTTTGAGAAGATAGTACCTTGCTCGCCATCTTCAATTTCGACGTGTTCGTAATCGGTATAAGCCGCTGCAAACTTAGCATTGGTTAACCCTCTGATAGGTGAATGCCATTCACCCGCTGCTTGATAACGTGTCATATCTACGTCAATCAATACGCCTTCTTCTTCGTGTAACTCTTCATCATGATCTTCTTCGTCGTGATCTTCTTCATCATGGTCTTCTTCATGCTCGTGACTGTGACCAGGCACGCCATAACGGTTATCAAGTTGCTCTACCGCAAAGCCAAAGTAACCTTCTTCACCAATGTAAGACAAGCCAGCCGTTATATCGCTGGTTTCCATCGCGGTGCTTTCTAGCACGCCGTAGGCTTCGTCTTCATCAGGTTCTACTGATGCATAACCAGGAATATCCGTATCATCTGTGTTGCGAGAATAACCATCAATATGCCATGCAAAGTTACCGCTGCCACCTGTGACATCGCCGCGAGCGTACTTACCGTTATCTACTGTGCTGTAGCTCACTTCGGCTTCGCCTTCAACACCGTCCATTTGATGTTGCACAATACGCTTATCAACGATGTTCACCACACCACCAATAGCGCCACTACCATATTGCAATGTTGCAGGACCGCGAAGCACTTCTACTTGCGTGGCGCTGGCCAAGTTACTGGTTACATTGTGGTCAGGGCCAACACGAGATACATCAGAAACATCTAATCCGTTTTGAACAATTTTAACCCGCGGGCCATCGTTACCACGAATAATTGGGCTACTTGAAACCGGACCAAAATACGTGCTTTGTACCCCAGGAGTATTCTTTAACGTTTCACCTAATGTAGGCGCTTCTATACGTCTTAAACGCTCAGCACCAATAACTGTAACTGGCGTAACAGATTCAAGTACTGAAGATTGTAATGCGGTGGCAGTTACTACAATATTTTCAACTGACGAAGGAGTAAGTGAAAAATCAACGGTTTTATCACCAACGATTTCACCAAGGTCGTTGTCACCATGAATATATTGGCTTGAAAATACGTGAAGATGCACATGAGTTTGCTTAACATCGCTAAAACGGTAAACACCATTTTCATCGGTGGTAACGACTCGGCGAGTACCTTCAATGCTAACCTCGGCACCTTCAACGGGCTGACCTGACACATCGGTAACTTTACCGCTGATAACAGTCGCAAAGGATGGAGACGAGA
Organism: Alteromonas sp. 1_MG-2023; assembly: GCF_030547075.1. Taxonomy (GTDB): domain Bacteria; phylum Pseudomonadota; class Gammaproteobacteria; order Enterobacterales; family Alteromonadaceae; genus Alteromonas. The sequence goes on from NZ_JAUOQH010000001.1 coordinate 380,502, forward strand.
GTAGACCTGCTATCGTAAGACTTAGCAGTGAACGCATTTTCATAACGGTTTCCCTAACAAATTTCTATTTTTTTGACCATTTACATAGCCATTCTTGTGATGTTATAACATTTTGTAGGTTGAGTCGTTTATTGTCAATGGTAACGTGTCTATGATTTGGATTCGTTTAACCAAATAGTCTTTTCAAGCCGCGCTTTAGTTTGTGAATGACAGTTTGAGAATAACGTGATGCGCTTGGATGAGCACCTGATATGGCACTTTGCAGTGATGCTCTTGAGTAAGCTTCTGTTCAATAACCTAGGGTAAACGTTTGAGAAAACTAACGGTAAGTCCTAAGCTCGACTAACAGGGAAGTTAAGCACCTCCTGAATATGCGAAGCGCCTATTTTAAGCATTAACAACCGATCTATACCTAACGCTACCCCTGCGCACTGTGGCAAGCCGCTTTTCAGTGCTGACAAAAGTCGCGTATCAATGGGCTTTTCGGTCTGGCCATTATTACGACGCTTCTCATTGTCTTGCTCAAAACGTTGCTTTTGTTCTGAAGCATCGCTGAGTTCATGAAATCCGTTCGCCAACTCTGCACCTTTAAAATACACTTCAAACCTGTCGGCAGTACGTGAGTCTTGTGTATTGATGCGGGCAAGCGATGCTTGTGAAGCAGGAAACCCAAATACAAAACACGGGCGTTCTTGGCCTATAACGGGCTCAATCTCCATTGCAAAAAGCAATTGTAGCTTACTGTCTTTATCAAGTTTTTCAGGGCTTGAAATATCAATGTTACAGTCAGCCATTTTAGCCAAAAGCATCTCATCAGTAGTGGTTAGTGGGTCAATGCCCAACCGAGATTTGAACACATCTTGATAACTCACTATCTCGCCAGTGTCTGTGCCAAGCGTTTCTATTAGCAGCGCATCAACTTCTTGCATTAGGGCGTGATGATCGAAACCCGGTCGATACCATTCAAGCATAGTGAATTCAGGATTATGCCAGCGCCCTTCCCCTTCATGGCGAAATGCTTTGCAGATTTGATATATAGCGCCACTTTGATCACACAACAGGCGTTTCATAGCGAATTCAGGAGACGTCTGCAGGTATAAGTCTACCGGCTTACCATCCTGCGAATAATTAAATCTAGTATGGAATCCGTCTAGGTGTTCATCGGTTACCGTACCGCTGGACAACAATGGTGTTTCTACTTCAAGCACATCACGGGTATAGAAAAAATCCCTTATGCTTCGAAGTAAGTTTGCTCGCGCAATTCGAGAATCATGTGATGAGGTAGGTTGCCAGTCGTTCATGAACAGATGCGTCTTTACTTGTTGAAAAGAGTGGTGATAAATACGATAAACAGCGTTGGGGTTATCAACTCTTAACCGTACGAGATTCGAGCTTGCGATGCTTTACCTAAAGAAGCTTTACCATACGATGCTTTACCTTAATATGTTTAACTTAAGGGGCTCAAGCTGCTTAAGCTTACAATACTTGGGCTTAATCTGGCGAATAACGCATAAAAAAATGCGTAACGATAAGCGAGTTACCGATGCCAAATACGGCATCGGCTAACTGCAGCTTTTTCTACTTACTTTTTACTTGTTCTTACTTCTGCGCGCGAGACGCATATTCACCAGAGCGAGTATCAACTTTAATTACTTCACCTGTTTGCACAAACAAAGGAACACGTACTACTGCGCCCGTTGTTAGTGTAGCTGGCTTACCACCTGTACCCGCTGTATCGCCTTTAAGGCCTGGATCAGTTTCAGTAATTTCAAGTTCAACGAAGTTAGGTGGCGTTACTGTAATTGGCGTACCGTTCCATAACGTAATAACGCAAACATCGTTTTCGACTAACCACTTAATACTATCGCCTACTGCTTTTTCGTCAGCCGCGATTTGTTCGAATGTTTCGTTGTTCATAAAGTGGTAGAATTCGCCGTCGGTGTACAAGTAAGCAAGCTCAGTGTCTAAAACATCTGCGCCTTCTACTGACTCACCAGAGCGGAAGGTTTTTTCTAAAACTTTGCCTGAAATAAGTTTACGAATTTTAACGCGGTTGAATGCCTGACCCTTGCCCGGCTTCACGTATTCGTTTTCTAAAATGTTACAAGGTTCACCGTCCAGCATAATTTTTAGGCCGGCTTTGAACTCGTTAGTGCTGTAATTAGCCATAATTCCTCTGTCTAAACATAAGGTACAAAAAATTTCGTGGAACAAATAATACCTAAAAAAGCGATTTCTGTAGAGCATAACTGGCAAAAAGAATTAGCTAATAGCTTTACCAGCCCTGAAAAGCTGTTGTCTTTTTTAGATTTACCTGCCGAAGACTACGAACAAGACAGTAAAGCACGACGCCTTTTTCCAATGCGTGTTCCACGGCACTTTGCCTCGTTAATGGAAAAAGGAAACCCAAACGACCCACTTTTTCTGCAAGTGATGCCCCTTAAAGAAGAGTTTAGTATTGAACCGGGTTACACGAAAGACCCGTTAGAGGAACACGATACTGCGGGCAAAGGTTTGTTGCACAAGTACGACTCCCGTGTGTTACTCATGGTTCGCACTGGGTGCGCCGTTAACTGCCGCTATTGTTTTCGCAGGCACTTTCCTTATGCTGATAACGCGGTGAATAAAGCCCAGTGGCAAGAGGCAATAGATTACATTGCTGGCAACCCAGCCATTAACGAAGTGATTTTTTCAGGCGGCGATCCGCTAATGGCAAAAGATGATCACCTAGCTGAATTAGCAAAGGAAATTGCCGCAATACCTCATATTAAACGACTTCGCATTCACACTCGTTTACCGGTTGTACTGCCCAAGCGCCTCGATAACGCTTTTTTTGACTGGTTTACTCAGCTGTCTATTCAAAAAATACTCGTGTTGCACGTAAACCATGCCAGTGAAGTATCACCAGCGCTAAAGCGCCGCTTAGAGAAGCTACGCACTCAAGGAGTTACCTTGTTAAACCAATCGGTGTTACTTGAAGGTGTAAATGACTCAGCAGATGCATTGTGTGAATTAAGTGAGAGTTTATTTGATGCGGGGGTTCTGCCTTACTATTTACATGTACTTGATAAAGTACAAGGGGCAAGTCACTTCTATGTCAGTGATGACAAGGCAAGACAAATTATGCAAGAAGCGATAAAGCGCCTACCAGGTTTCCTTGTGCCTAAACTCGTGAGAGAGATAGGCGCTCAGCCTGGCAAAACGCCCATCGACTTACATTTACATCCCTAACCTTAAGCGAAAGTGTTTATATTTCCGCCTACAGCAGGATTAGAAGATGTTGATTTTGGTACGTCAGCTGAATTTTCTAAAAGCTGAAGCGCCGCTTTTCCTTCTTGCTCTTGTTGACCCTTGGCCAACTTAAGTGAAGCGAGTTCAAGTGACGCACCGGACGTTCCAGAGGCACTAGCACCTTGTAGATCCATACCGTTTTCCTTTGTTGCTTGAAGCAAAGTAAAAAAATAGGCAAAATTGCCCACCTTCGAGGTTATCGGCTAGTGATGCTGAAACTTTAATCTAATTTTACACTGCTTTTTTCAGGCGACTTATGTAAGACGTCTTTTAAGGCGCTTTTTATGAGGCTTCTTTTATTGGGCTTCTTTTACAGGAAAAGATATGCAAGCTATTCACCAACAACTTCAAGATACTATCCAGACCCTTTATCGTAAGGCAGTGGATGCAGATCAGGCATTGGATCGCTTGCAAAAAGACAGTCAAGGCAAGTTCGCCGCCGTGTTTGCTGAAGATAGCCCGTTCACCACACAAGCTAAACGCTTTGGGCCTTATGTAGAAGAGATTGCGTTAGATTGGCAAGCGCTAAAAGACATGACAGAAGAAGAAGCAAAGGCAGCCTTACCTGCGCTTGTTAAGAAAATTGAATTGGCGCTCACCACGGTATCGCAATTTCAGCAATCATTAGCAAGTAAGTAATAGGTCGCAAGTAAACCTGTTCGCGTTTTGCAAACAGGTTCCTGCCGAATGTTATTTTGACGCGTCTTTAGAATACATAGGCACTTGTTTGATAAGGCGCTTAATCTCAGCCACTTCATTTAAATAGGCTTCGCTGTCTACTTGCCCATACTTTTCGGTAAACGCTTGCTTACTTAATCCTTCCGGAAAGACTTTTATTGCAGGAACAATGTCATTGTCAGATTGAATTCGTGCCACGGCATTTTGTGTACTTTCTGCATGCTCAGGCATGGTTGCTATTCGCGCAAATTGTGCACCAGACATATCAGCCCCTAAATCTACAAAACTGTAGCCTGAACCACCTGCACCTCTGTCCATTAACTCTTTAAATTCACCAATAGCCCACGACATATCTTGCTCGGCAAGCAACTCAAGGGCAGCTGAAATAATGAAATGGCGGGCTAAATCGTTACGCTCCAATAAAATAGCAGGGGCACGAGGCTTTAGTGCTTTTGTTGGGTCAGGCTGTAAATCACCCACTAAGCTGCCAATACGATAATGCCCTACATAAGCAGCAAGGGCTAAAATCACCGCTTTGTTATGTAGTACTGCCTCTTGCGGCGAGTTACTTTGCTCTCTTGCGCGAGCCATGCCTTCGCGTAAATACTCTATAAGTGGCACTGGCTTCTTAGATAAGGCTAAATCTCGCCCTGAGATATACCGTAAATAATAAGCGGCTAGGGTTTGAAGCTCTGTTTCTTCTTCAACGCCCATATTATTAGACACTACAGTGAGTTCTTCTAGCAACGAGGCCAGTGGCGCGGTATGCAAAGATACTTCACCCGGGCGCATAGTCACTTTTTCAACCCGCGTTAGGGCGATGGTAGCAATTTCAGATTTAGTCCAATAGTTAATGCCCTTTTCTGCAAGTTCTAGCATGAGCGGGCCGGGTAAAGATAAATCTCCTACACTGATGTAGTCAATTTGCAGGCTGTCGCCTGGTAAAATTAATGCTGATACATTGAAATATAAATCGACGCTACTTGGCGAAAAAGTAAAAGTGATGGTACTGCCAATGTCAGTAACGTTCACTACACCACTGAAATTAGGTACCGCCCGCTGTAAAACACCCACCAAGCTTTCGATTTGGGTTTCCGTTAAATTAATGACATGGTTTGAACTGCGTTTTGAAAACGCATTCTGCAACTGAGCAAGCAAGTCGTTTACGCTATCTGCACCATCCAATTGGTTGGGCGCATTCGCCACCACCAAAGGCGTTCGCTGAACCACGGCTACCGTTACCCCAATAAGTACTACAAAGGTAACGATAAACAGGGTAACGATGAGTCCAAGTACCCAACGGCTCACACTTTTCATGATTTACTCACTTCCCAAACACCATGAATACATTCAAAAAACGACCTTACTTGTGCGCGACTTTGTGAAGATAAGAAATAGTAGCTAAATCTCGTGTTTATGACTAGCGCCCTGTGATTTCTTGTTCTAACCATAATTGTAAGCTTTCGTAACGAGAGGTCGCTCTCGAAAAATCATGGGTGGCTGATTGTGTGGTTGGAATAACCACGCAAGGTAACTCTGCCGATACCGCAGATTGCATGCCGGTGTAGGTATCTTCAATGGCGACACACTGTGCTGGTGAAACCCCTAACTTTTTCATTGCTAGCTGATAGCAATCTGGCGCAGGTTTACTGTGAGTCACGTCTTCTACTGCCACTACGCAAGAAACGTAGTCAGCCAGTCCATAATTTGAGAGGGTTTTCTCTACCGACAAAGTACTTCCCCCAGTCACAATTCCTATTATGTAGCCTTTATCAGCGCACTCTTTAATGGTTTCAGCCGCCCAAGGCATTAGCGGAAACGCCTGCTCAGATAAATACGCTTTTATTTTTTCTTGCTTCTTTTTCGCCAGTTGCTCGGGCACGGCGTCTAAAGAAAAATGCTTAACGACATCCTTGGCATTTTGTTTAACCGGAATACCTGCCATGACTTTGCAGTAGAACTCATCGGGTAATTCAGCCCCATGGCTAGCCACAATTTCTTGCCACAAAGTAAAATGAACACGCTCTGAATTTATTAAGGTTCCATCGTGATCGAACAAAAGCGTGGTAGTGGTGCGAGAAACTGAAGAATTAGCCATCTGTTTTACCTCGAATGCGGTTAGTTAACGGTTACTTATGTGTCGAATACTCATTTAGTCAACGACTGGTTTGGTGACTACTGGCTTAGCCGATTTTTAAATACTAATGCAAGCACCTAGAGAATAATTTAGATGAATACGTATTTGTGTGACTCATAGATGTAACGGTGGAATGAACTCATAAGCGCCTCTATCAAAAGGCGCTTTAAAGTACGTCATGGGAACAGCTTAGCGGGTTAACGTTCTAATTAACGATGCCCGAAGCTTTTTAGCGAACAAGATATCTCTTTTGGTCCAAGGTATGCTTTGCTCCCCATCAACTTCACTCCACCGCTCAAAGGACGCCCTAGGCGATAGTGTGCCCTGTTCGTTAATGTCCTTCTCTGGCTTGCCAGCCCAATGGGTTATTTGTGCCTCTGGCTGCCTAAACACATATAGACGTGCCTTCGCCAATTCGTAGTTCATACGAATGAGCATTACACCTCTTACGTTTTCTGGGTCTAATGCATTTAATCCTTTGTACTGGCGAATGTCTTGAGTATGTAAAATGACATCAGAAGTATCTGATTGAAAGACTTTATCAATACGTTTTAATTGATTGGTGTCGTAGCCGTCACCCTCACTCAGGAACCACTGGCCGTTAATGTAAATCGCGGCACCGCAAGCGGTAAAATCTCGCTTTACGTCTTCTAAAAACCCTTGGGTAGCTTGGGCATCTTTTAAACGTAGTTTATGGGTTATAGCCCCTACTTTTTCATCAAGGGATGTCAGTAGTTGAAGTCGTTTTTTCGAGTTGTGTGTGGAATACACCATAGAGAAATACTTAACCAGCATTTCAGCCTGGTTACGCAAATGCGCATCAATATGTGATTCAGCACTATTGTGACAAGATATTATGCCCCACAACTTACCAGTTTGAATAATAGGAATAGAAAACGAGGTCCCCACTCCCATATTTTGCATGTACTCAGCATGAATAGGTGACACACTACGCAAATCCGAATAGGTCAAATTCAGCGGCTGCTCCGCTTGATTTAATAAGTCTGCGGGTAATGCAGTCGTACTGGCAATATATCGGGATGGGTTTTCGAAATACATTTTACGGGCAATTGCAGGTATATCCGATGCTGGAAATTTCAATCCGATATATTTTGGTGCGTCTTCAATCACTTTTTCTGCTACTACTTCCCCACTCCATAGCTCATTAAAGCGATAAAGCAGTATACGTTCACAGGGTAAGAACTCATCTAAGGTGGAAACCAATTGCCCCCAGAAGTCTTTATCTTCCCAGTGCTGTTCTATGGTAGGGAGTATGGCTGATCTTAGTTGCAGATATTGCCGTTGAGATACATTGGCAATGCTTGCCTCTATCTCAATTAAGATACCTTCATCGCTGCGGTGGCTTCTAAAATTTAGCACATCATCGTCGAATGGTTCATGGAACGCGTGAGCTCTATCACCTGCTTTTGAGCCTAAATTGTAAAGCAAGCTCAAGGGCAGCCAGTCTAATGACTTTACTGGGCTTCCCACCAACTGGTCGGGCGAAATATTAAGGAAGTCAGCTAAGTTACTGCTAGCTGCAGTAACTTGTAGCGATTCATTTTCAATAAAGAATGCCGCACCAAATTGCTGAATCTTGCCACTTAAGTGCAGCGCTTCTTTTTCGCAATTTTCAACCAAGGCGTCTAAATCATCGTATTGCTTAGTACGGGTAATAATATCGGTATCCATTTCATTGTTTGCTTGTTAAAGCATTGAGCTCTGAGCAATTAAGCATAGGCGACAAAACGAGCCCTTGCGCTACATCGCAACCTATCTCCCGTAAATACGCCAGTTGCTGTTGCGTTTCCACTTTATCGGCAACCACTTTCAGGCCTAAAGCTTTGCCCACATCCACAAGTGCTTTTACCAACTTGGAGTTGTCATTTGCCTCGCCAGCTTGCTTCAGTAAAGTGCTGGAAATTTTAATTTCACTGGCTCCATTCTTCTGAAGCTGAGATATCGCGCTACCGTATAAACCGTAGTCGTCGATACTAATAACACTGCCCATTGACGCTAGGGTTCTTAAGCGATGGTAAATTCGCTCTTCGCCACTTTCAATATCTTTTTCAGATACTTCAAATTTAAACAACCCAGCGGTGAGTTCATAGTGTTCAAGCACCGTGGTAAAGTTTTTAATGAAATCTGATGTTAAAAGCTGCGCCCCTGACAAATTAATCGCAATAGCGGGTAGTTTATTCCCCATTTGTATGTATTGAGAAATTTCCCGAGCCACAAGCTCTACGGCTTCAAAGCCAATACTTTCAATTAACTTTCCGCGTTCAGCCACGTTAATAAACGACTGCGCGCTTAACAGTTCTCCATCACTGTTTGTGTAACGTAATAATGCTTCAACGCCCACAATGGTATTAGAGGTAATTTCAAATTGAGGCTGATAAACCATCGAGAACTGTTTACCTTCTAACGCCACTTTAAGTTGCTTCTCAACTTTTAAGCGGGCCACCGCTTGTTCTTTCATTTTAGCGGTAAAATACTGATATTGATTTCGTCCTGATGACTTCGCTAAATACATCGCCTCATCAGCGTGCTGCAATAGTATTTCTGAGCTAATACCATCGGCAGGATAAACTGCTATGCCTATACTGGCCGATACGGAAATAGAATGAGTAGATACATCAAACTCTTTTTGAACTTGGCTGATAATGCGCTTCGCAATATCATCTATCTCGTCTATGTTAGTAGCCGATATTAAGGCCACAAACTCATCACCACCAATACGCGCTAACGTGTCAGTATCCCGAATACATTGCTGCAAACGCTTAGTTACCTGTTTGAGCAATAGATCACCTATCTTGTGACCTAAATTATCGTTAACCGGTTTAAAATTATCTAAGTCGATAAACAGTACACCACACAATTGCTTGCTTCGTTTCGCGGCGCTTATCATTAAGCCAAGGCGCTCTAACAACACTGACCTATTAGGCAACCCGGTTAATTCATCATGGGTAGCAAGGTATTCAATGCGCCGTTGCATATTCTTTATTTCGTCAATATTGCTGTAGGCGGCGACGTAGTTAACCACCTCACCGTTTGCGCCTTTTACGGCATTAACGGTAAGCCACATTTTCACATGACTACCATCTTTAACTTTGTTGATTACTTCGCCTTGCCAAAAGCCTCTTTCAATTAATGAGGCTTTCATTGCAGCAAAAAATTCTTTTGAATGCTCACCCGACTGAAGTATCTTAGGTGTTTTACCTGTTAATTCCTGTTGGGAAAAGCCGGTAAGTTCAGCAAAAGTTTCATTAGTAGTCAGAATGCGTTGGTTTGCGTCGGTAACAAGAATGGCTTCACTGGTGCGCTCGAATATCTTACCCGCTAGTCTTAACTGCTCGTTGGCGTGCAACTCTTTGGAAATATCGGTGGCTTGGGTACAGATAGATTTTATTGTGCCTTCGGCATCAAAAATGGGAAAGCGAACGCTTTTAACAATAACTTTTCCGGTACGCAAGGTGAACTCATCAAGGGTTTCCACCGGTGATAAGGTACGCATAGTATCTAAGTCTTTTTCACGGAATTGCCTAGCAATATCACGGTCAAAAATCTGTAAGTCAGTTTTACCGATAACATCTTGCGCGATTACTCCAAACACTTCCTCGAATCGTGAGTTAACAAACTCATACCGGCCCGCATTATCTTTAAGTGCAATCAGTGCCAGAGAGTTATTCATTATGGATAAAAGCTGCTCTTGGCTTTTTTCAATGCGTTCGTGCGCAAGCACTAGCTCTGAATTATCCACAATCACCAAAATAGCCCCAGTGATACGGTCTCGATTGTTTAGCACAGGCGTAATGAAGACATTATAAGTCTCTTGGCTGGAAGGCTTGATAACCATGCTGGTTTTCACACCGTTACGCAGGGTTTTGCTTAAGCGCTTTTCAATATCTTCAAAGTAATCGGGAAAGTTTAACGAGTAAATGGGCTTTCTGAACGATCCATTGTTTAAGTGAAAACGTCGATTCGCGGCGTCGTTGGTTCTGCTCAAACAGGTATCCGTATCGAACACTAAGATGGGGAAGTCTAAGGTATTGTAAACGCTAATCATCTCGCTGTTTACAGCGCTTAAATCAGCAGACTTACGCATACTCTCTTCGTTTACACTAATAAGCTCTTCGTTAGTGGCTTGCAACTCTTCGTTGGTGGCTTCTAGTTCTTCGTTATTTGCCTGTAGCTCTTCGTTAGCAGCTTGCACTTCTTCATTCAGTGCCTGCATCTCTTCAGCCGAGGCCGCCATCTCTTCGGTAAGGGTTTGTAATTGTTCCCGCGCCGCAATTAGCTCGGCAATATCCGCCTCGGTATTTGCAACCGCGTCTTTAGGCTCAGTGTCGATGATGGTCTCATCTTCATAGAAGCTGACCAAATAATGCTGAGGGTTTTGATTTTCAAGGGGTAATACCCGCAATTTCCAAAGCTGACTATCGTCATTAGACAAACGCTTAGCTCGACTTACGGTTATCTCACCTGTGCGGCTGGCTTTATTTACGCAAGAAATTAAATCTGCCGCAAAGGGAGCCGCAATAAGCTTCGATAAATTGAGATCTGGCACCCCGGATGGAAAAGTAATAAAGCGCTGCAAATTCCCATGGGAATGCAAAATGGTGTATCTGTCACTTATGAGTAAACTTGGCCCGAAACAATCAAGCACTGAGCGGGTAAAAATGTTTTCGTAGCTGTTAGTGATAGCGGCTTTGGTCTTTTTTGTATCAACGTGGCTTTTAAACATTTTAGGTAGCGTGGGCGCTTTCGTAGCTTCGCTTACTTTAAAAATTCGACTGCGCCTATCAAGCGCCACAAACATATCTTCAGTAGAGCCTATCGACTCTGACTTACCTAAAAATAAAATCCCTTCGCTAGTTAATGAGTAGCGAAACAGTGATAAAACACGCTGCTGCAAGTCACTATTAAAATAGATAAGCACATTTCTAAATGACACCATATCTAAATGTAGAAACGGTGGGTCCCGGGTAATGTCTTGACGAGAAAACGTAATCACATCACGAAGTTGTTTTTGTGGGTAATAGGCATTATCTGCGTAGCGAAAATACTTGTCTGTTAAATCTGACGAAAGACTAGCAATAGCTTGAACAGAATAGGCACCTTTGCGCGCGACGCTGAGAGCATGTTCGTCAATATCAGTAGCAAATACTTGTAAGTTCGCTTCTACCCCTTGGGCTTCCAATGCTTCCAAAAATAAAATAGCTAAAGAGTAGGCCTCTTCACCGGTGGCACACCCCGCGACCCACAACCTAATAGCATCACCATTATTTTTTCGCTCAACGATAGTATCAATATGCTGCTTAATCGCTTTAAAGGCCACGTCGTCTCTGAAAAAATCTGTCACTGAAATTAATAACTCTTTCGATAACGCGATAATTTCATCGGCATTGTCGTCTAAATAAGCAAGGTAGGTAGGCAAGTCTTCTGTTTGCGTGGCAATTAAGCGGCGGTTAACTCTGCGCAATAAGGTAGATTGTTTATAAAAACTAAAATCTATTTTGGTCGCGTTTCTTATTTTGCCATATAGCTCGCTCATTAATTCACTACGAGTGTCATCCTGAACGGCCAAAAAATTCCGCGCAATATTCTGTGATATATTCGCGATTTCCTGCCCCATTTCTTGAGGCTCTAAAATGGAGTCTACGGATACATTATCAAGGGCCGCTTTGGGCATACCATCATATTTCGCAGAGGCTGGGTCTTGCACAAAAGCAAATCCACCCACACTTTTAATCGCCTTAAGACCTCTTGCGCCATCGCCGCCAGTACCTGAAAGCACCACACCAATGGCATGGTCGCCAATTTCATCTGCTAACGATTCAAACAAGAGATTAACTGACGGCTTAGGAGAGAGTTCGTCTGGTGACTTATCTAAGTGTAGATACCCTTCTTTATATTTGAGGTGGTAACCTGGAGGGCCAACATAAATGGTATTTTCTTTTATTTTGCAATGAGGCGAAGCTTCAACCACGGGGTAATCAGTTTCCCGGGCTAATATTTCTGACATTTGGCTTTTATGGGTTGGAGATAAATGCTGCGCAATAATGAAAGAAGCATTAATTGATTTAGGCAAGTTGCTGACTAAATTAATCAGCGCTTCTATGCCGCCGGCTGAAGAGCCTACACCCACAATAAAAGGAGCTATCTCTGGTCTAGCCACCCGCGATGATGGTAAAGATTCCATACTACATTTAGCTCCATTTGAGTTAACTGAATGCCAATGCGAGCACTCAGTATTTGCGGCATCTTCACCGCATCTAATACACTTACTATACCAGCAACCTAGACTTCAGAAATATACTAAAGACTAAAAATTATTAAGTTAAATAAAACGCTATTTTTACTTAAAAGGTTCAAAAATTGACTTAATTAATATATCAGCGACGTATCGATATAGAAAAAACATGAGCTTAGCAGCACTTGAAATATCACTAACCAATTGATATTTATTAAGTTGAATTAACTATAAACCATTTCTTTTGTAGTAGTGAAGTAGATTTTGCTGGGGATGAGGTTCTGCTTAGCTAGTATAAGTCTGCTTAGTAAATGTGAGCCTGCTTAGCTGTTTTAGAGAAGCAAGTGCATACGTATTCATAGACCTAGGGCAGATTGTAGCGAACAGTCGCGGATTAGCGCGGTTTAAAGTTGTTCTAATAACGGAAGCGAAATTAACAAGCCACACGGTTACCGATATGGCTTGTCAGGCAATAGAAAGTTTACAGGCCCACTTCGGCCATATTACCTTTACTTTCAAGCCATATTTTTCGGTCGCCAGAGCGCTTTTTAGCTAACAGCATGTCCATAAGCTCTAGCATTTCTGCCGAGTCTTCTATGGTGAGCTGAACTAATCGGCGAGTATTAGGATCCATTGTAGTTTCGCGCAGTTGCAACGGGTTCATTTCACCTAGCCCTTTAAAGCGCTGAACATTCACTTTACCGCGCTTCTTCTCGGCCTCTATACGATCCAAAATACCTTGTTTTTCGCTTTCATCGAGGGCGTAATAAACGTCTTTGCCCACATCAATTCGAAAAAGTGGTGGCATGGCTACATACACATGACCTTGGTCGACCAAGGTTCTAAAGTGCTTCACAAATAGCGCGCATAGCAAGGTCGCAATGTGCAGTCCGTCTGAGTCGGCATCCGCCAATATACAAATCTTACCGTAACGTAGGCCAGACAAATCCGTAGAGTCGGGATCGATACCTAGCGCTACTGATATATCATGAATTTCTTGTGACGCTAGTACCTGTGAAGAGTCTACTTCCCAGCTATTTAGAATTTTACCGCGAAGAGGCATAATCGCTTGGAATTCTCGGTCTCTGGCTTGCTTGGCAGAGCCACCGGCTGAATCCCCTTCCACTAAGAAAAGCTCAGAATAAGAAATATCTTGAGACGAACAATCGGTTAACTTACCCGGCAGTGCTGGCCCTTGGGTTACCTTTTTACGCGCCACTTTTTTGTTTTGACGTAAACGGCGTTGTGCATTGTTAATACACATATCAGCCAAGGCTTCAGCCACTTCAGTATGTTGGTTCAACCATAAACTAAAGGCATCTTTCACTACCCCAGATACAAACGCCGAGGCTTGGCGTGACGATAAGCGCTCTTTAGTTTGTCCTGCAAATTGTGGGTCTTGCATCTTGGTTGAAAGAATATAAGCACATCGGTCCCAGATATCATCAGGAGACAGTTTCACGCCACGAGGCATTAAGTTTCGAAATTCACAAAACTCGCGCATAGACTCTAACAAGCCTTGACGCATACCATTTACATGGGTACCGCCTTGGGCAGTAGGAATTAGGTTGACGTAGCTTTCGGTAGTTAATTCACCGCCTTCAGGTAGCCACATTACCGCCCAATCAGCCCCTTCAGTATTGCCTGTAAAACTACCTACAAAAGGCACATCGGTAGGAAGGGTTTCATATTCTTGTACCGCTTGATACAGGTAATCTTGCAAACCATCTTCGTAATACCACTCTTGCGAGTCTTTGGTAATTTTATTGTCAAAACGAATACGTAAGCCTGGACTTAGTACTGCTTTAGCACGAAGGTTATGGATAAGACGGCTAGCTGAAAACTTTGCCGAGTCGAAATACTGTGGATCGGGCCAAAAGTGCACACGGGTGCCAGTATTGCGCTTACCGCAGGTGTCGATAATTTCAAGTTCTTCAATTTTATCGCCATTAGCAAAAGCGATTTGATATACGTTACTGTCCCGGCGAATCGTCACTTCTACTCGGGTAGATAGGGCGTTAACCACCGAAATACCTACACCGTGCAATCCCCCAGAAAACGCATAGTTTTTATTAGAGAATTTTCCCCCAGCGTGCAGCTTACTTAAAATAAGCTCAACACCAGAGATTTTCTCTTCAGGGTGGATATCCACCGGCATACCACGACCATCATCAGTGACTTCCAGAGATTGGTCTTCGTGCAAGATAACTTTAATGTTGGATGCATGGCCAGCTAAGGCTTCATCCACACTGTTATCGATAACTTCTTGGCCCAAATGGTTGGGTCGAGTAGTGTCGGTGTACATGCCTGGGCGGCGTTTAACCGGGTCGAGACCGTTTAAGACTTCAATTGCATCAGAGTTGTATTGATTTGACATAGTTATGATTATTATTTAGGCCAGCAACAGGGTTTAACGTACGCAGAAGAGAACTGCAACGCAAGATAAATTGATGTTACCAAGGCTTGCCTACCCTCGCAATGAAAAGGCGAACGTAGGCAAACGTGGTTTAAGCGAAGTGCGACTAATCGTTAAGTAGAAAATCTGCAATCGCCGGTAAGTGATCTTCAAAGCCAATAAAGCTGTGATCGCCTCCTTCCTCAACCACTAGCGTACTCATTGCGTATTTGGTTTCTGCTAAACGGTAATCTAAGGTTTCATCCTCAGTTTGCAATAACACTTTGTAGGCTGGTGCATGCTGTAATTCTTTAGCGTCTAGCTTTTCTATCACTTCAATATCGCTCTCAACGATATGAAACACTTCCCCCGTATACGGGTTGGTATGTTCACCAATAAAACCTTGCAGTAATTCATAAGGTTTGACCGCCGGGTTAATCAACACCGCCTTTCCAGAAAACTTTTCAATTAGAAACGTAGATAAATAGCCGCCCATTGAACTGCCAATAACACGCAGCCCGTCTTTGATTAATTCAGGGGTGTTTGTAATCAGCGCTAACAACTGGCTTTCCACTTGGTTAGGGTAGTTTGATAGCGCGGGAATATGTAAAGTGACATCAGGATGATGCTGCTCAAAATAGGCTTTGGTGGCCTGTGCTTTTACTGATTTTGGCGAGCTCAAAAAGCCATGAAGGTATAAAACGTGTTTCATATTGATTTTATTCTCTTTATGTCGCAAGTTAACGTTCCATCGTCGTGTAACTTAATAAATTGATAACCGGGTTGTTCGTTACTTAGCGCAAAATCTGATGTCATGCCCCATTGCCAACAACTGGCGGGGCTGCCCATGACTGGAATAGGGTTGTTTGCTCCTAGCGTATAACGAAGGGGCGAATGTACATGGCCGTGAATGATTGCCGCCAATGGCACACCGCTATCTAACCATTGTAAAAATACATCGGCGTTGGCCAAGTCGTGTTTGTCCATCCAACTATTTGAAGGCGTAGCGTGATGGTGCATAGCAAGTAAGTGGTGATGTTGGGGCGCTGCTACCACCTGTTTTTTAATAGCCGCGAGCTCTTGATTATTCACCAGCCCCCTTCCACCTTCAAAACGGGTATCTAGCCCATGAATATGCCAGCCATTTAATGCAACAGGCTTACCTGCAATAAGGTGATGCTTAGATAATGCATTAAAATGTGGGTTGTTATCATGGTTTCCCGCTATCACATAAACGGGCGCTTTCGAATGGTGTTCGATTAATGCGGAAAAATGCTGATAACTGGCGAGTGAATCATCGCCGCTAATATCCCCAGTAACGATAACCGTATCAATGTCTTTTGGGTGTTCAAACGCTTCAATCAGTATTTGTTTTAAGCTTTCGTAGGGATTGATTTCGCCATAACCTTGAGTAGTGGTATCACCAAATAAATGGCAGTCACTAATATGAAGCAGATTACTCACGCTAGCGATGTCACCTTGGGGCGTAGCTTGCGGCAAAAATCTAACCACTCGGCAAGAAAAATATTCACCATTTGCTTTTCATTTCGCTGACGCATTTTTAAATTGGGGTATTCATACGAGGGTTCGAGGGCCCCGGTATTTTGGCTATTGATAACCTCAGCCATACGGGCATCGTGGTACAAACGCACAGTCATTGACGGCGTTAAATAGCTGGGCATATCGTTAGAGGTTTGCTTTAAGCTTAACGTACTGGTGTAACGAGCCGACTCGATGATCTTAATTTCATAGGTAAGAGCATCGCCCACGGTAAATACGTAGTTTAATTCCTCAGTATCGCAGTCGGGCAGTATGCGTAAGATGTGCGCGTAATTTAACTCGCACAATGCCTGCATTGTCGGTAGATGAGGGACGTATTTTCTATGGGTACGTTGAGTCACGATTTCTGCCATTGCTCCATAAGCGTAGATTTATTCATAAAGAACCATTGTAGCGCAATAACTGCCGCTGCGTTGTCTATATGGCCGTTTTCCAGCCATTCAAGGGCAGTTTGCTCCGCTACTCTATGTACTTTGATATCTTCCGACTCAGTCTCTAATCCGTGAATGCCGTGGGCTTTTTCTGCATTGGTTTTGGCAATAAAGATATGAATACGTTCGGTAGTACCACCAGGACTAGATAAATAACTCATTGCTTTGGTAAGGTTTTCGAGCTTAATGCCCGCTTCTTCCATAGACTCTCGATGGCATACATCGATTTCTGTTTCACCTTCATCAATCATGCCGGCAATAATTTCTATCAACCAAGGGGTTGAAGATGTGGCTAATGCCCCTATTCTAAACTGCTCAATAAGAACAAATTCCTTCAAAACTGGATCGTAGGGCAATACGCCTACGGCATGACCGCGTTCAAATAGCTCTCGTTTCACTGTACCGCTTTGGGTACCGTCGAAGCATTTGTGCGTAAACAGATATTCTTGCATGGTGAAAAAACCATTATATACCGGCTTAACACTGGTGATTTCAACGTCGTTTGAGGTAAATGAAAGGATTTTCTTGCTCATTTGCAGACACTTTTGGTTCGAAACGATTTATCATGCATAGTACATACACATACTACTTTTGTATACGAAGCCTAAGCTGGTATAAAAGTAGAAAAATTAAAAAAAGTTAAAAAAGTACCACCGAATTTCTCTGTGCTAAATTTGCACTAGACCTGTATCTAATGTGACTAGTGGTCTTGAATAAGTTCAGATCACATATTCTGTTACAGTTAAAGTAACACTGTTACGACTCTACAGTTTCGGTTTACGAATAAAATTTATACACTTCACAATATTATTTATAATTATTAGCAGTCACTTAGACTCACACTAGACATAACAGGAAGACGTAAGCATGAATCGAACACTTCTGTCGCTGGCAATCGGTTTTTCAGTAACAACCGGTGCCCTTGCCGATGATCTGACGCAGGTGTATCAACAAGCACTCGCCAATGACCCTTTGGTAAATCAAGCGAAAGCGCAGCGTGATGCTGCATTTGAAGGGATCAGCATTAGTCGTGCAAACCTTCTTCCTCAAATCTCTGGGTCTATGTCTTACACCACCTCAACCTCAGAGAGTGCACAAACACTAGGTACTAATGCAGATGATCTGCAAGTCGTCACCTTTGAGACAGACAATGACAGTATCGATTACGGTATTTCGTTATCTATGTCGTTGTACGACCATGCGAACTGGGTTGGGTTAGATCGCGCGGAAAAAGTAGCTGAGCAAAGCGATGCGCAGCTTGCCGCTAGCATGCAAGATTTAATCGTGCGTACGGTTACCGCTTACTTTGATGTATTGCGTGCACGAGATAGCGTTGAGTTTGTAAATGCAGAAAAACGTGCCATCGAGCGCCAGTTAGAACAAACCCGTCAGCGTTTTGAGGTAGGCCTTACCGCTATTACTGACGTACACGAAGCACAAGCTAACTATGACAGCACGGTTGCCCAAGAAATTCAGGCCGAAAACCAGCTAGAATTTGCCCTTGAAGCGTTACGAGTGATCACCGGAAAATATCACGACCGATTGTACGGCCTAGACAAAGAGACGTTCTCTGCCACTATGCCAGTGCCTGCAAAAGTCGATAACTGGCTTGAAACGGCGCAAGATAAAAACTTAGCATTATTGGTAGACCGCTTAGCGATGGATATTGCTAAAGAAGATATTGCGGCAGCCCGTTCAGGCCACTTACCTACCCTAGATTTATCGGCAAGCTGGGGGCGCTCTAAAAATGACGTAGATTCTCGCCTTATTCAGTACGAGACGCCTTACCTTGATAGCGAGTCAATCGGTCTATCAGTGTCAGTACCGATTTACTCTGGCCATCGTGTGAGTTCGCAAACTGACCAAGCGAAATACCTTTACGTATCAGCGAGTCAAGCCGCTGAACAAACGTATCGCGAAACCGTACAATCTATTCGTAGCTCGTTTAACAATGTTAAAGCATCAATTTCAACCATTCGTGCCCTTGAGCAGTCTGTGGTTTCTGCTAACAGTGCATTAAAAGCCACAGAAGCAGGCTTTGACGTGGGTACTCGTACTATTGTTGATGTACTCGATAGCACTCGTAACTTATTTGATGCGCGTAATAACTTGTCAGGCGCGCGCTACGACTTCATTCAGTCGGTGATTACCTTAAAGCAAGCTGCTGGTACGTTAACTGGTGAAGATGTCGCTATTGTCAACCGTGGTTTAAAGCCAATGGAAGACACTGAATAACCGACTAAGTCATTGACATACTAGACGGTAATTTTTACTAAAGAAGGCGGCTGAGAAGCCGCCTTCTTTACAAGTGACATACGGTGAAGCATAGACTGCCAGCAACACAATTTTACTTGCAACCAACACAACGCATCGTCCATGATGTTGTCCCTTTTTTATTATCCCAAAATAAGCCTATTTATCTTAAATGATCAGCAGCGCTTATTTGTTTGCAATATGAGCAAAGAGAAACATGCAAACTTCTGAGTTACAAAGTCGATTCGAACGCATTCGAGCCAACAAGTGGTTTGAAGCCTTTGTGGTAAGCGTTATCGTAATTTCAGCATTATTAGTAGGGGCGAAAACCTACGAACTGCCAGCGGGCTTTGGCAGTGTTACCCTAATTTTAGATTGGTTTATCAGTGCGTTTTTCTTAACTGAAATCACTATTCGCTTTTTAGGCGAGCGCCGAAAGCGAGACTTTTTCAAAAGCTTCTGGAATGTATTCGATACCCTAATTGTTGTTATCAGCCTTATCCCTGCCGATGATACTGAACTAGCATTGATAGCACGGTTAGTCAGGGTATTTAGAGTACTGCGAATGATTTCTATCATTCCTGAGCTACGCATCCTTTTGGTATCGCTGGTGAAAGCGTTGCCTCAACTGGGCTACGTGATGTTGCTCATGTTTATCATTTTCTACATATACGCCGCAGTGGGCAGTACCCTGTTTGGTGATATTAACCCTACGCTTTGGGGCGACATTACCATCTCATTGCTTACCCTCTTTAGGGTAATGACATTCGAAGATTGGACCGATGTCATGTATGAAACCATGGAAGTTTATCCGCTAAGTTGGGTGTATTATCTCACCTTTATTTTCTTTACTGCTTTTGCGTTCTTAAACATGGTAATTGGTATAGTGGTGAACGTGATGGAGCGTGAAAACGAAAAGGCAAGGGAAGAAAAGGAAGCGCTGCTAAGAGCTGAATTAGAAGCTGAAGGCCACTTGGAACCATCACTTCAAGATGTGATGGCAGAGTTAACTGCGATAAAAGCAAAACTCGATAAACAGTAATCAGCAGTAACAAATAGTAATAAACAACGACCAATAAAAAAGCGCCTAGGGAAGATTGGAGTGATCACCTAGGCGCTTTTTTCGTTTGTATTAATTTAGCTGTTAAGTTCGCTACTGATTTAGTGACTACCTTAGCAACTAATTTAACTATTAGCTTCTAACCTAACAGAAACCCTATTACAACCCGTAGCTTGTTTTCAGCGTTTCAATACGCTGAAGTGATACTTCTTTTTCAAACTCTCGACTGGCAAGACGGCGTTTCGCTAATACCACTTTATCCATCTTCAACAGCAGCTCTACATGATTAAGGTAAACTTCGTCGTTCAAGATAGGCCTTGTTGCAACATCGGTATACAGCTTAAGGGCAGCCTCGTTATCACCTTTAGCAATCAGTATTTGTGCCAGCGTATCTACCGAATCTGCATTTTCAGGTTGTAATGACACGGCTTTTTTCGCCATGCTTTCCGCCTTATCTAAGTCGCCACTTTGAAAGCTTAAGAACGCTAAGTTATTCAACACAACAAAATTATTCGGCGTTTTAGCCAGAATATTTTCGTAGGTAGCTATGGCTGTCTCTTTATTGTTACCAATTTGACGTTCGGCTAACAGCATGGCACTACGAACATCTGTTGGCGTGCTATCAACATGCTTTTCTAAAAAGGCAAAGGCCTCGGCCTGTTTACCTGTCGATTCTAAAATGGCAACCATTAATAGCGCCATATCAGAATTAGGGGTTGCTTCATAAGCCGCCACCGCATGATCTAATGCTTTTTCTGGCTGCTTATCGATAACATACAAACGTGCAATGATACCGCGAACGAAAGGTAGCCCTTGCACTTCATCAGACGTGCCTTGGATAATTTCCCATGCAGGTTTACTTTGTCCCATCATAGAATGAAAGTAGGCTTTCAATAGGCTGATTTGCGCATCTGGGCGCTTAGCCAATACTTTCTCGGTTAGTGCTAAGCCCTCTCGGTAGTTATTCTCTGAATCAAGAATAAGCAGCATGCCTAGCACGGCGTTTTTATCTTGCGGATAAAACTCAACCCAACGCTCGAACAAGGCTTTCGCTTTTTCAACTTCGTTTACTCGAACCAGCCCTTGGCCTTTTAAATTCCAAAATGCCATTGGGGTGCTCTCGTCACCTTGTACGGAAGCTAGCAAACTATTGTTCTTCGCAATGTCACCCATTCGCGAATAAATACGTGCTAATAACAAACGTAAGTTAATATCGTCGCTTTCTTTCGCTACTTGTTTTTCAAGGTAATCAATAACAACAGCATCGTTTTCATTGCGGGTTTCAATAGCGTACCAAAGGGTTATCGCTTGTACATCAGAAGGATTATCGTCGATATGCGATTTAACGAATTCGATTGCGCTGTCGTACTGCTTTTGTGCAATCAGTAACTTAATTCTTGCGTAGGCCACTTCGTTAACAGCACCATCAAGGTTGTCAGCACTATCAAGCAATTCACTTGCTGTAGAATACTCTTCTTCAACAATGGCAATGCTTGCTAGATAAACCAATGGCAATGCTTCTTTAGGGGCTTGTTCACGCCATTCACTTGCTGCCACTTTTGCTTTTTCAAGTTCGCCAGTCGCAATGTACGCACGCAATAATGTATTTTGAGATGCCGTAGATTCTGGTGCCCGTTGCACCGCCTCTTCAATATTCACCAAGCCAGTCACATCGTTTAACGATAGTTGAAGTACACCTAAACGGGCGAGATCTTCTGGTGAGGTATCTACAACCGCTTCGGTTTTTTCAACCATTTGCTTGGCACCCAGCACGTTACCTTCGCGAAGCAATTGATATCCAGCTTTAGAAAAAAGTGCTGCATCTGCGGTAGCGCCACCTTCTACACGATTTAGCACTTCGAGCGCTTCGTCGTTTTCACCTAATTGCAGCATACTATCTGCTAGCATTTTTAAACCTGGGTGGTTTTCAGGTAACCGTGAGGCCACCATTGTAAGATGACGTTGAGCGGCTTCAAAATCTTGAATTTGATATGCACTGAAACCGGCGACCAATCGAACCACTTGGTCATTACGGCCATTTTGCACTGCGGTTTC
Organism: Alteromonas sp. 1_MG-2023; assembly: GCF_030547075.1. Taxonomy (GTDB): domain Bacteria; phylum Pseudomonadota; class Gammaproteobacteria; order Enterobacterales; family Alteromonadaceae; genus Alteromonas. Next base: position 402,615 of record NZ_JAUOQH010000001.1, read on the forward strand.
TAAATGCGCCAACGCACTGGCGTGGTTACCATTGGCCGATTCAATAATACCTTTAAAGGTATTTAGTAAAGGATGCGCTTCATTTAACACGAGAAGTTCATCAACCACAGGCTCGGCACGTTCAAGATCACGCTGTTCTATTAATAAAGCAGCGTACGCAAACTTACTGGTCACATCATTTGGGTAGGCTTTAGTGTAATCTTCGTATACACCTATGGCTTCTGCCTGCTTCTGCTCAAGTAAATAAAGGCGCGCAAGTTGAAGTAGCACATCTTTATTGGTGGGCGCTTGCTCTCTAAGTGATTCAGTGGCACTAAGTGCCTGTGCATAGTCTTCAGTTAGTATGTGTTCGTAGCTTTCAATTAAACCTTTATACACAGATGAAGTGTCTAGGGTGATTAAATCATCAAGCAGCGTTTCTGCTTCTTCGAGTTTTTCTAATTGCACTAACGCTTGTAGCTTATAAAACCCAACTTCTGCTGATTCTACTGCGGTCATGCCCTCAGCACGGTAATCAACCTCACCCAATGCGTTCTCAGCACCAGATTGTTGATAGGCAACAGAAAGTAGAGGAATAACTTCACTTGCAGGATGGCCAAGTTCGAGCGCTTTATTCAGCTCTTTTTCAGCCGACACGAAATTATCATTTTCTAAATATAACTTCCCAAGTTCAAAGCGAGGCACGGCTGCGCTAGGGTCTAGCTGAATGGCATTTTTGTATTCTACGATGGCCGCAGCGCTATTGTCGTTTTGCACATAAGCGCGCGCATCTTCTAGGTGAGCGTCTATCGACTTATCACCACATCCGGTTAAAAGCGTGCTCAAAAGTAAAATAGCGACAGAAGATCGCTTAAAAATCTGGTGTGGGTATTTCTTATTCATTGTCGTTCCTTTGCCCTACATCATTTAATTCCAAGGTATACCCGAAGTTTACACTATGCATTGTGCATTTTTTCATCATTAATGTGCAATTTCGTGGCAACCTGACCATTATTCGAATATAATAACGTTTTTTGCAATACCGCGAGCACACTCCGACGTTTGAAGGCGTCCTTTTGTATGCCGCACCCTCCTTACTTAAAGCATCAGGACCCTTAATGACAACAACTGTCGACATGACATTTAAAGATCTAAAACTACCAGAACCTATCTTACAAGCCCTTGAAAAAGTTGGCTACGAGAAACCGTCACCTATTCAAGCCGAGAGTATTCCATTACTGCTTGAAGGTCACGACTTACTCGGTCAGGCCCAGACAGGGACAGGAAAAACCGCAGCGTTTGCCCTTCCAATGTTGGCAAATATCGATCCTGAGCAACGTAAGCCGCAATTACTGGTACTAGCCCCTACTCGCGAATTAGCGATTCAGGTAGCAGAAGCGTTCCAAGTGTACGCTAGTTTCAGCCATAAAATTAAAGTACTGCCTGTTTACGGCGGTCAATCTTACGACAACCAAATTCGCCAGCTTAAGCGCGGCGTTCAGGTTGTTGTAGGTACACCAGGTCGTGTAATCGACCATATCAAACGTAAAACGTTGGATTTAAGCGAACTTAAATTCCTCGTACTTGATGAAGCTGACGAAATGCTACGCATGGGCTTCATTGATGACGTTGAGCTTATTTTGAGCCACGCGCCAGCTGAACGCCAAACGGCGTTGTTCTCGGCCACTATGCCTGGTCCAATTAAGAAGATTACTCAGCGTTATCTTAAAGATCCTAAGCACGTAAAAATTGCGTCTAAGGTAAGTACTGCAAGTACTATTCGCCAACGTTACTGCCAAGTAGCACCTCACCATAAACTTGAGGCGCTTACTCGCATAATGGAAGTAGAACGTTTTGACGGCATGATTATTTTCGTGCGTACCAAAACAGCTACCGTTGAACTTGCTGATAAACTTTCTGCACGTGGATACGATGTTGAACCGCTTAATGGTGATATTCCTCAGAATGCTCGTGAGCGTACTGTTGATAAACTTAAGCAAGGTAACATTGATATCTTAGTAGCAACGGATGTTGTTGCACGTGGTCTTGATGTTGAACGTGTTAGCCACGTAGTTAACTACGACGTACCTTACGATAGTGAATCTTATGTTCACCGTATTGGTCGTACTGGCCGTGCTGGGCGTCAAGGTGATGCAATCCTTTTCATCTCTCATCGCGAAAAGCGTATGCTTTTCTCAATTGAGAAAACGACTAAGCAGCCAATTGAAGCAATGCCAATTCCTTCAATTAGCGAAATCAACGAAACCCGCTTAAGCCGTTTCAAGCAATCTGTTATTGAAGCTACGCAAGATGACAGCATTGAATCACTTATTCCATTGGTTGAGATGATTAAAGAAGAAGCTGAAGCTTCTCCTGAAGTGCTTATGGCAGCATTGCTTAAGATTGCCCAAGGTGATGAGCCGCTTATCCTTAAAGAGAGCGACCGCCCTGATCTTCATAGCAAACCACCTCGCGATAGCCGTGAACCTCGTGGCGATCGTAGAGATGGCCGTGACGGTCGTGAACGTAAGCCTAGAGCGCCTCGCACTGGCCGTAAGCCAGAAGCAGGTATGCAGCGCTTCCGTATCGATGTAGGTCATACACACGGTGCTAAGCCTGGTAATATCGTTGGCGCAATCGCAAACGAAGGTAACATGGATTCTAAGCACATTGGTGCTATCGAAATTTATGATAACTTCAGTACTGTTGATTTGCCTGAAGGCATGCCAAAAGAGACTAAAGATAAGCTTCAAGGTACTCGCGTAGCGGGTCAACGTTTATCTATTCGCGAATGGTCGGATACACCACCGGCTAAGCGTGAGCGTGGTGACAACCGTGGTGAAAACCGCAGCCGTGATAACCGCGCACGTCGCAAGTCGTAATATCGAAATAAAAGCAACTTCTGCCTTTATATAACGTTGTGGAATATAAAGGCTGATTTCGTTGTTTCTAATTAAAAAGAATTAGCGCAAAATAGCGTTAGTTCTTTTTTTTTATGTGCCCCTTAATGGATTATTTTCCCCTATTTTTAGATGCTCGCTCTCTTCGTTGCTTAATTGTTGGCGCTGGAGAAGTAGCCGCCCGCAAACTTGAGCTCATCATGAAAACCCCTGCTCACATTACTGTGGTGGCGCCTTGGGCGTGCGACACGGTAAAACGTTTGGCGCAAAACGAGAAAGTAACCCTTATTGAGCGGGAATTTATCGATAGCGATTTAACCGATAAAGACATGGTTTTTATTGCCACTGATAAATCAGAAACTAATCAAGCTATTCACGATTTAGCTCGCGAACAAAAAGTGCTAGTGAATGTGGTAGACAACACACCACTTTGCCAATTCATTACCCCTTCTATTGTAGACCGTTCACCCATTATTATTGCCATGAGCAGCGGCGGCGTAGCGCCCGTATTATTGCGCTATTTGCGCCAAAAGTTGGAAACCGTGCTGCCTGCTAATTTAAGTAAATTGGGCGCGTTCTCTGAGAAATTCAGAGAAAAAGTAAAGCAAGCCTTAAATGGTGTTACTGCAAGACGTTACTTTTGGGAAGACGTATTAGACGGTGATATTGCTGAAATGGTCGAAAAAGGCCAAGACAGCAAAGCCGATGCAGCTTTTGAGACTGCGCTAACGGCAGCGGCTGAAAATAACCAAGTTCAAGGTCAAGTTTATTTAGTTGGCGCAGGCCCTGGCGATCCTGATTTATTGACGTTTCGCGCATTGCGCTTAATGCAAAAAGCCGATGTAGTGGTTTACGATAGACTAGTGTCGCCGCAAATTTTAGAGTTAGTTCGCCGCGATGCCGAAAAGATTTACGTGGGTAAAGCAAAGAGCAACCATAGCTTACCGCAAGATGATATTAATCAACTAATGGTTGATGAAGCGAAAAAAGGTAACCGTGTAGTACGCTTGAAAGGCGGAGACCCGTTTATTTTTGGCCGTGGCGGGGAAGAGATTCAAACCCTTATTCAACACGGTATAGAATTCCAAGTGGTACCCGGTATTACCGCGGCTAATGGCGCATCCAGTTATGCAGGAATTCCTTTAACCCATAGAGATCACGCCCAGTCCGTGGTGTTTGCAACAGGTCACTTAAAAGATGGCACCATCGATTTAAATTGGCAATCCCTCGCGCATGCAAACCAAACGATTGTGTTTTATATGGGGTTAACGGGCTTGCCCATTATTTGCGAAAAGCTAATTGAAAATGGCCTTACCGCAGATACTCCTATTGCCCTTATTCAATCGGCCACCACTGAAAATCAGGTAGTTGTAACAGGCACGCTTAGCGATATTACACAAAACCCAGCTACATCTGCGTTAAAGCCCCCTACGCTCATTATCGTAGGAACAGTAGTAAGTTTGCATAAACAACTCAGTTGGTTTGGTGACTAGCTCTCACATTCATTTAAGTGCAATGTAACCCTTAACTTATTTGTTGCAAATTGCTCGTGTACACCCATACTGAAATACTCAGATAGGTGGCTAGTTGCCACCGATGAATTAGCCCGAGCAAATTGGTATTAACACAGTGGCAATAGCGTCAAGACGTAGGTTTTTAAGAGCAAAGCCAACAAGCCTTTCTTGTAAGAGAATGCTTAAACCTCTGCTGCACTCCCCATTCCGCCTATTTGCCTTATCTGACCTGCGCCCTTTCTCGTTGCCACTCTTAAGAGTATTAATGTATCTAATGCTTCTATGTCTGTCGCCTATGGCAGCTTACGCATCACAGCTTTCCTTCGACAAAACGACTTCACCTACCGAAATTCAGTTTCAGTACCGTTGGACCGATGTACAAGGCAACGAACAACATATTGGATTTACGTTACCCAGAGGTGCGTTAAATATTGCCCCTACTATGCAAACCAATTACAAACCAGAAATAGCACAGCGCTACGTTATGGTGTCGTTGCAGCAGGAAGCAAGAAAGGTGGACCCTCGAGATGCAATTGTTTCGGTGGCGCAAGAAAACGAAAAAATTAATATTAGTGTGAGATCAAAAAAGCCTGACATGGCCGACAAGATATTTGCACAATTAAAAACGGTGCAGACGACGGCTTATAATGACTACCTAGATAAGCATTACTACACTCGATTCACGACTTTGTTTAACCAACAAGCTGTTAAGCCCGATCACCTTCGCTATGTTGCAGAAACGTATGAAGCTCTTCGGCCCATATCAGAAGCCTTTTACGACAAAATAGATCGCATTGAAAATAACCGTGCTTATTTACAGCTTTTACTCAGCTGGGTTCAAAGCATTCCTTACGACACGCTGGAAGATAGAGTTGCCAGTAACGGCTCAGGGTTTGCACCGCCTTTAGGGTTACTGATGCAAAACAGGGGCGACTGCGATAGCAAAGCGGTGCTGACCAGCGCGTTGGTGCAGGCTTTTCTTCCCTCCACCAGCTTGATCATGGTGTTTTTACCTAACCATGCTTTGTTGGGGGTAGCAATTAATGCCGCATCCGAAGATGAAAAACTAGAAGTTGAGGGTAAGACTTACGTGCTTTTTGACCCAACCGGCCCAGCCCTTATCCCCTTTGGCGATATTTCAGAAGACACCAAACGCTACATCTCAACTGGCCGCTATCAAGTGGAGACAATTGATTGAAAAGGTGTTGAATAATTAAAGCGTTATAGACCGGTTTAAAATACAAATAAAAAAGCGCATTCGGGAGTTAAACCGCAAATGCGCTTCGTTTTGCTTATTGTATTTTTAGAGTTCGTATTCGCGTGTTACAAGTTCTCTTCTGCAAAGCTGGCTAAACGGCTTCGTACTACCCCATCTAAGTTCAGTGTTGCACTACCGGAGAAGTCTTTGAACTTCTCTACCAAGTAAGTTAACCCCGACGTTACCGCGCTTAGGTAATTACTGTCGATTTGGGCCAAGTTTCCACCCACAATAATTTTCGTACCCTCACCGCATCGGGTGATGATGGTTTTAAGCTGTGACGCAGTTAAATTCTGAGATTCATCCAAAATTACGATAGAATTTTGAATGCTTCGCCCGCGCATAAAGTTAACCGACTTATACTGAATATTGGCTTTTTCCATGATGTAATTCATAGAGCCTTTCACGTTTTCATCGTGTTTATGCAACACTTCTAGCGAATCGGTTATTGCCGCCAGCCAAGGCAACATTTTTTCTTCTTCCGTACCCGGTAAGAAACCAATCGACTCTGCAATTTCTGGTGTGCTACGTGTTACGATAATCTTATCGTACATGTTGCGCTCCACCACCATTTCAAGGGCTGCTGCAAGCGCTAACAAGGTTTTACCACTTCCTGCCGGCCCACTTAGAATAACTAAGTCGATGTGAGGGTCGAGCAACGCATGAAGTGCCATTGCTTGACCAATATTCTTAGGCGTTATTCCCCACGCATGACGGCTCATTAAACGCTCATAGCCTAAATCAAGTACTTCTAGAGAATCACCATTAATGGCTTCAACTATCCCAGCAAAGTCGTTGCTTTCGTCAAGCAAAAACTCGTTAATGTAAGCTTCTGGCAGCATGGCTTTTGGAATAGTGTGAATGGTGTCACGACCTTCGGTGCGACTGTCTACACTTTTCACTTTGTCCCAGAAGTTGCCTTCAAAACGATGGAACCCCCGAGATAGATATTTAATATCGCTAATAAGTTGGTCGGTGCGGTAATCCTCTACATGAGCAAGACCAGCCCCTTTGGCTTTAAGGCGCATGTTGAGGTCTTTGGTAACCAACACCACTTGTTGCGGTGCATTCGCTTTTTGTAAATGCAAGGCAACGTTAATAATACGGTTGTCGTTCTCATTACTGGTGAACACTTGCTGCGATTGCGCCATGCCTAAATCGGTGTAAATAGACAATGAACCTGTGGGCGCTGTTTCACCCGCCCCCATCCCTACCATAGACACGCCCGCCACCATGTTTTCAGGTGAGGCATCGTGCAGTAAGTCTTCCATTGCACGAATAGATACACGCGCATCTCGGGCAACGTCTTTCTTACTGTCTTTGATGTAGTCTAGTTCTTCGAGCACTGTCATTGGGACAACGACATCGTGTTCTTTAAAGGAGAGAAATGCGTGAGGTTCATGCAGCAGAATATTAGTATCGAGGACGTATATTTTCGTATCTGGGGAATTTTTTCTTGGCATCCTTCACTCCGGTAATTAAGGCCAGGCACGCAGTAAACTAGCGTGCTAGGAACAGTTCCGCAAAAGGAGAAGAAGTTGTCGCTCGAACAGGACTTCCACTCCTTGTCACGTCGACCGAAAAGTGGCAGCAACATAAACACTACCACTTCATACGCTTGCCCAACTAACAATCACAAGCGTTAAATCCACCATAATCCAGATTTTAATTATTAGCACTGTTTTTTTTGTTAATAATTTTTCTTACCTCCAAATCTCCCTCCTCCAACCACATTCTTCTGGCCAAGATTAAAACGCACAATTGGGCTAGTATTAATGACTTATTAATACACAATGCGTACAATACCGCCCCCGCAAAAAAGGTTGGTGATTTATGAGTTCAGGAAATCCGTTTTCCATTGGTCAGCGTTGGTTAAGTAATACTGAAACCGAATTAGGTTTAGGCGCTGTGATTAGTGTTGATTTTCGCTCAGTTGAAGTGTTTTTCCCTGCCACGGGCGAAGCGCGCATGTATACAAAGCAAGATGCTCCACTTACCCGTTTAGTGTTCGATATCGGCGAAACCATAAAGAGCCAAGACGGCTGGCAAATGACTATCTCTGAAATTGAAGAGAGTCAGGGGGTTTGCATTTATTTTGGTATTCGTGAAGACACCAAAGCCCAAGTTCGCCTTTCTGAAACCTTGCTTGATCACCATATTCGATTAAACCAACCTGAAAAACGCTTGTTCAGCGAGCAACTCGACCACCCTAAATGGTTCGACTTACGTCTTAATGCGTTGAACCACCAATACGATTATTTACGTTCTAGCACCTTAGGTTTAGCGGGTGCTCGTATCTCGCTTATTCCCCACCAGCTGCATATTGCCTCTGAAGTGGGTAGCCGTCATGCACCACGGGTTTTACTTGCCGATGAAGTTGGTTTGGGTAAAACCATTGAAGCGGCGCTTATTATTCACCAGCAACTGCGCACGGGGCGCGCTCAGCGAGTGCTAATTTTAGTACCTGATTCTTTGGTGCATCAGTGGTTGGTTGAAATGCTACGCAGAATTAACCTGCCTTTCGCTATTTTTGATGAAAGCCGATGCGAAGCCTTAGATGATGACGGGGAAACTAACCCGTTTGAGAACGATCAGTTAGTGCTATGTAGCATCGACTTTTTGAGTCAAAGTGAAAAACGTCAGCAACAAATTCAAGCGGCCTCATGGGATTTAATGGTAGTTGATGAAGCCCATCACCTTGCATGGTCTGCAGATGCCCCTTCTGCTGAATACACCTGTGTGGAAGCGTTAGCTAATGAAACCCCTGGGGTATTGTTATTGACCGCAACACCAGACCAACTTGGTCACGAAAGCCATTTTGCTCGGTTGCGATTACTCGACCCAGCTCGCTTTCATAGTTACGAAGCGTTTTTAACCGAAGAGTCGCGTTACAGTCAGCTTGCTGACGCGGTAGCGCCTTTGCTTTCTGACACCACGCCGGATGAAAAGCAGCAAACAAAGCTAACCGACTTCGCCCCAGATGTGATGGAAAATGCTGGTGATTTAACCCAGCCTGAAGCTCGCCGAGAATTGGTACATCAGCTTATTGATTGCCACGGTACTGGCAGAATGCTGTTTAGAAACCGCAGAGCCAATATTGAAGGCTTCCCTGACCGCGTATTGCTTGGCTACCAACTTGAACTGCCAGAGGTATATGAAAGTGCAGTAACCGGTGGTGATTTAACCCATGCGTTATACCCTGAACGTATGCCAAGCGTGGTGAATAGCTGGATGGATGAAGATCCTCGGGTTGGTTGGTTACTTGATTTTATGCAGTCGGTAAAACCGGAAAAAATACTACTGATTTGTGCCAGTGCGCGCACCGCACAAGAACTTGGTGAAGTCATTCGCACTCAAACCGGTGTACGTCATAGCGTATTCCACGAAGGCATGACCATTGTTGAGCGAGACAAAGCCGCTCATTATTTCTCTGATGAAGAAGACGGCGCACAAATATTACTGTGTAGCGAAATTGGTAGTGAAGGTCGTAACTTCCAGTTTGCCCATCATTTGGTATTGTTCGATTTACCAGTAACACCCGACTTACTTGAACAACGAATTGGACGCTTAGATCGTATTGGTCAAACTCAAACCGTGGAAATTCACGTGCCTTATTTGAAAAACACCGCTCAGCATGTGTTGGTGGATTGGTATCATGAAGGGCTGAATGCGTTCGAGAAAACCTGCCCCACAGGCTCAGGCGTGTTTGACGACGTAAAAACCTTGTTAATTGGCGCGTGTTTGCACCCTCACGATCTTCATACCCGTGATGAACTTATTAACTTAAGTACCACGTTAAATAGTCAGTTAGTGGCTCAGTTGGAAGCCGGCCGTGACCGTTTATTAGAACTTAATGCCTCTGGTGAAGGTCGCGTTGAACAGTTACTTGAAGACATTATATTGCTTGATAACTCACAAGATTTATCACGCTTTATGGGCCGTTTGTTCGATGCTATTGGGGTTCAGCAAGAAGAAAAAGGCAGCGATTGCTTTATTCTAATGCCTACCGAGTCTATGGTTGCCCAGCTGCCAGGTCTTGACCCTGAAGGCATGACGGTAACCTATAAACGCCGGGTTGCTACCACTTTAGAAAATGTGCAATTTTTAAGTTGGGATCACCCTCTTGTACATACCGCTATCGATTTAGTGCTAAGTGATGTACATGGTAAAAGCAGCATTGGTTTTATTGCTGATCCGGACTTACCTAAGGGTGCTTACTGGTTAGAGGCGTTATTTGTGCTAGATGCAAACGCCCCTAAAGCACTTCAGCTTGGGCGTTTCTTACCGCAAACGCCACTGCGCATTTGTTTAGATGCACAAGGCAACCAAGTTGATTTAACCTTTGAGATAAAGCGTAAAGTGAACCGCAAAATTTCTCATCAGCTGATAAAAGCGCTGCAACAGCCGCTTACGTTAGCGATTGAGAACAGCCGCAAATTGGCACATCAACAGGCGAATCAAAAGCTACACGATGCACTGCAAGACATGCACAAAACCCTAAACAGTGAGATTCAGCGTTTAGTCGATTTGCAAAAGCGTAACCCGTCAGTGCGTGACAGTGAAATTGAGTTTATTGAAAATCAAATGAACGCGTTAGACAAAGTAATACAAGGTGCTGACGTGCAGTTTGACGCCCTTCGATTGGTAGTGAACAACCCTTAATGGCTAATCCAGCGTTTGTTTACAACCCGCCCTTACAGCCCTATTTAACCATTCTCTACCAAGATGATGACATCTTGGTAGCGAATAAGCCCAGCGGCTTGTTAAGTGTGCCAGGTAAGGCACAAGAACATAAAGACTCACTTATTAGCAGAGTAAAGACCGTGTTCCCCACTGCCACTGTGGTGCACAGGCTTGATATGGCGACATCGGGCATTATGGTGATGGCGCTCAATAAAGAAAGCCATCGGCATATATCAAAGCAATTTGAATTACGTAAAACCAAGAAGCGCTATTTTGCCCGTGTTTTCGGTAACGTTAAAGACACTAGCGGGGAAGTGAGCTTACCCCTTATTTGTGATTGGCCTAACCGCCCTAAGCAAATGGTGGATTATGAGCGAGGCAAAAAAGCCCTTACCCATTATGAAGTGGTAGACGTAACGCCTGCCAAATCACATCGAACGGTTAATTCAAAAAATGTTGATAGCTTTGATACTAGTCTCGTTGCTAGCTCCGCCATTGGCTCTGTAGCGGGCGAGAAGAACGAAATTACCATAGCTGGCAATGAAACCGAAACCCTCGTAGCTTTGTACCCCGTTACAGGGCGCTCCCATCAATTGCGGGTGCATATGCTTGAGTTAGGCCATCCTATCTTAGGTGATAGGCTGTATGCGCATTCTGAAGCGCTAAGTATGGCTGAACGATTACAGTTGCATGCAGAAAGCCTGAGCTTCGCGCATCCTGCATCTGAAGATTGGTTAACGTTTCAAACGCCTATTCCGTTTACGGGTTATTCCCACTACTCACCTGCCCCTCTTTCTATAGACTAAGCTTTATGGCTCTATCTACCACAGAGCTTTTAGTTAAGGGTTTTCAATTAAGTGCATTTAATTAAGTAAGTTTAGTTAGGTGCGTTTAGTTAGCGAAAATATTCAGAGTTCTCACTGAAGTTTTTAAAGGCTTAGCCGATAATATTACCGTTGAACAGTTTATCGGTATGCCATGTTACGCTTATTTATTAGCACGCTCGTGGTGGGTTGCAGTTTTAGCTTTTTATTTTCCATGGGGCCTTTTGCGTCTTGTGCGCAAGCCCAAAGCTTGTACGAAGATATTACCCACGCTTTTTTACCAGAAGACATTACTTATGTGATGGCTGGGGAAATCCGTGTGCCTATTTTTGAGAGTTCATCTGCATTGCCGGTTTCTCGCGGTGTGGCCATTATTTTAGCCGATGCCTCTCCTTCAGGGCTTTCTATTAGGGATGCTCGTCACCTCGCCAGCCTACTCAATGAAAAAGGATGGCATGCGGTAGTTAGCCCAGTTTCATTTGCGCTTGAAGAAGAGCCTGACCTTCCCGTAGAAGAAGCCACTCACCCAAAAGCCGACAGCCGACTTCAACAGCTAAATTATGTAACGGCTAGTCAGCATCTCACAACACTGATGAATGCACTTAATACCCATCTTGAAAGCCATCAAGGCTTCAGAATGAATATCGCCTATGGCATGCAGGCAGCACAAATGCTCGATTTAGGCTCAAAAGGGATTATCCCATCTCCTGATACCTTGGTTACCATTGCGCCTTTTTGGCCCAATGTTGATATAAACCGCAGCGTGCCTGAATTTATTGCTGGCACAGAATTCCCTGTTTTAGATTTATCAATTAACGATACCAATCCATGGGCAACCCAAACAGAAGTGAAACGAAAACAACTTGCCGCCACTTCCCTCAAGCTCCATTACCGACAACAGTCTCTCGCCACGCAAAATTCAACCTTTGGTCTAATGGAAAATGAAAATAGCGCGAATATTCAATTAATTGGTGCAAATATCCTTGGATGGGCGCAATATTTAGGCTGGTAATTGCAACCTAAACCATTTAGTCTAATTTGCAGCTTAAAACAGTGCCTTATCTCAAGTGGGCTTTTTCTCTCGAGGTATCACTGAATATTCTGACTATAATTCATTTTAATCTTATTTAACGGCGGCTGTGTGTCTATGACTGTTCAATCATTCGTAAACAAAAAAGCCAAGCAGCTGTGTTTTTATCTGAGGTCCTTTTGGCAAGGAGAGCTACCCGTCGAGGAGATTGAGCTATTCTTCTGGGATAGCATGGAAGAGTGGGGGCAGATAGAATACACATTTACCCAACCTTATACGTATAAGGAGCGGGTGTTTTGGCATTTGCTTCATCAAGTCCATTTTTGGCAAGAAGATAAATTGCGTTCAGATCAATATCTCGTCGATGAGTTGATGAATTGCGTATTATATTTGGAAGGTAAGGGGCATTGCCCTATCGATTGTGTCGGTATTCGACCGTAATCTCTATTCTTTAGCTGCTAACTCTTATTTGTTAAATAAGTAATAATTCCATTCTTTGTCGCTCGTTTTCATTGAAACTCTAGCGTGATCATGGCTCAATACATAACGATCACGCTTTGGCCATGGAACGCATTTGTTAGACTCTCTTAAAACTTATCACGATCGACGTTACCTCAGTATTTTTCTTTTTGGCATTACCAGTGGCTTTCCATGGATCTTAATTGGTTCAGTACTCTCAGCCTGGCTAAAGGATGAAGGCCTCTCCCGCTCTGCCATTGGTTTGTTTGGCGCTATATTTGCGGTGTACTCATTTAATTTCCTCTGGTCTCCGTTAATTGACCGAGTAAAACCTCGCTTTCTTGGCCAACGGCGAGGTTGGATTTTCATTATGCAAGGCGGCATTACTTTGTGTTGTGGATTAATGACGCAGCTATCCGCTCAAAGCCACTTATTTTACCTAGCATTGGTCGGCTTACTCATTGCTATATTTTCATCTACCCAAGATATCGCTATTGATGGTTATCGCATTGATGTTATAGAAGCGAATGATAATGATGGCTTATCGGCAGCCTCGTCTGTGGCTACCGCAGGCTGGTGGACAGGATACGGTGGACTTGGTGCCATTCCGTTTTTTATTGCCGATAACAGCAGTTGGTATTGGCCTGATATTTACGGCTTGCTGGCCCTCTTCATGCTAGTACTCATGATTACGACACTGTTTGCTAAAGAACCAGACATAGATCGTGATTTATTGCGTAGTCAAGTGATGGGGAATTCTATACAAGGCAATACAGACGAAGGTTCTGCTAAAATAGCCTTTTGGTTTAAACAAACCATACAGGCCCCTTTTTCAGAGTTTTTCTCCCGTAATGGGGTGAAGCTCGCTTTATCGTTTTTGCTGTTTATCTTTCTGTTTAAAATTGGGGAAGCTTTCTTAGGCAGGATGAGTATCGTTTTTTACAAAGAAATCGGTTTTACGAATAGCGATATTGGCACCTACTCAAAGCTGCTTAACTGGTGGGTGACTATTATATTTGCGCTAATTGGTGGTCTGGTCAACATTCGCTATGGCATTTATAAAGGTTTGATGACAGCGGGCATCGCTATGGCGGCCTCAAACCTCATGTTTTCACTTATTGCCACTACCGGGCCTGATGTAAAACTTCTTGCCGCTGCGGTCATCATCGATGGATTTACTGCAGCCTGGAGTACAGTTGCCATGGTGGCGTTTATATCTTTACTGTGTAATCGCGCCTTTAGTGCCACGCAATATGCCTTAATGGCATCGTTAAGCGTGGCTGGTAGAACGTTAGTAGCCTCTAGTAGTGGCTTTGTAGTTGATTATCTAGATGGGAATTGGAGCCAGTTTTTTATCGTTACCGCCCTTATGGTTATACCTAGCCTACTCTTTTTACATAATATTCGAGACAAAATAACAGACTTAGAAAAATCAAAAACATAGGTGCAAATAATATTGCAATAACTGGTTTCCCATCTACAGTTAAACTATTCCGCATACGACTATAATTATGAGGATGTAAGCGCGTTAAAGTATTAATCGGTTGCCTAGCTTAGGTGTTGTAGCAGGGAGTGGCTATGAGTGGAAATCATCGAGTGGCTAAAAGTGGAAATAAAGTACCCTTGAATAATGTAAAACATTGGAATTTATATTTAGCCACGGGCGTCTCTGTAGTCATACTGTGCTTTTTTTCCTACCTTTATTACTGTTTGCATTCACATTACAAATTATCCCAGTCATTAAATGCGAGTAACTCTCTTCATCATGTGCTCATTGAAATAGATCAGCATATTGATACGCTTTCCGAGCCTGCGCCGATGGCAAAAATTGCCGCATCGCAAAAACAATTACTCCCGCTAACCGTAGAAGCTGATTACTATTTTCAACAGGTATTTCAAATTGACGATAGTCATTTTGATGGCATTAGTACCCAGCCATTAAGTGTAGAAACTTTTACTACGGAGCGACAGCGAAGCTATTCCCTTTCCCTTCCAGAGCAAATAAAAGTCACTTTATCCTTACTAGCAACCATCGTTGATTTGCCTCCCAACGACGTGGTTGATTACTTAGCCAGCCCGCTTAGTATCACTTCGCTTATTGAAGATTTAAGGCATGAAGAGCAAAACACACTAAACTACCTAAGTGCTAGTGCACAAAATGTAAAGATCAGCCTTATTATTATGGCTGCATTATTAACCCTTTTACTGGCCGGGCTATGGCTATTTACGTTTTCAAAACAAGAAAAGCACCAAATCCGCCCTATTGATAGTAAGAAAGGCGCCTCATCTAAAGCACTGCAACACCAAGAAATAATAGAAGCGGAAAAGAAAGACTTTCTCAACTTAATGAGCCACGAATTTAGAGGTCCAATAAGCGCTATCATTACCGCCCTTGAGCTCATTCCTAACATGAAGCAGCAGCAAGGTAAGTTGTTACAGCAGGCAGAGCAATCCTGTTACCGGCTACTTCACTTATCGAATAATTTGCTTGATATTTTATCGATAGACAACGAACAAGATAAGCATATTGGGCGAGTTGATTTAATTAGTCTGCTAGACGAATGTATTGCCCCTTATTCCGTGCAGGTAAGAGGTAAAAAAGTTGAATTCACGATGCATTGCAGCCATAGCGTACCTCAATTTATTGAAGGCGACGCAACCAATTTATCAAAAGTCATCCGCAACTTGTTAGACAACGCTGTTAAGTTTACCCCTAATGGCTTCATTGATGTTGGGATAACCACCTTAGTAAAAAACAAGAAGGTGTTTTTAATCATTAAGGTTAAAGACTCTGGCTTAGGCATTGCTGATGCCATAAAGCCCAGAATATTTGAACGCTTTTTTCGCGGGGAACAACCCCTCAATCATAGATACCCGGGTGCAGGGATTGGCCTAGCCGTAGCGCAAAAAAGTATTGAGCAATTAGAAGGTAGTTTAACCTTTACGAGTCAAGCTGGTTCTGGCAGCGAATTTACTGCCAATATTCCCATTATGCCTTTACAAGTTGATGAAGCGCCAAAAGCGAGCACAAGCACTGCTCGATTTGCCATTGTTGACGATTTAGAAATTTCACGACTTCATATACAGAACATTATTACCAATGAAGGCTTTGAAGCGCGATGCTTTGCCTCAGGCTCAGACTTACTGAGTTTGCATGATGAATTACTTCAATATACCGCCATTTTCGCCGACCTTTATATGCCTGGCATTGATGGTTTAGAACTTACCCGAACGTTACACGCTATTTACGGTAAGCGAACGCCACCTATTGTGGTGCTATCAGCTACCCCTGACATTGCTAATGTTATAGCAAACAGTCAGTTAGAGATTTGGCAGTCATTCGTTAAACCCGTCGATAAAAACCGCATAATAGATAGCCTTCATCACTTAGCCCAACCTAATAAATCTACCTTTCAGGCACCCACTTATGCCAAAATATTGGTGGTTGAAGATGAGCCAATTAATGCAGAAATGCTTGAAAATATGCTGATTTGTATGGGCTACTCACCGAAGACGGTCAATAACGGGGATGATGCCATTATTCAAGCTAGAGAAGAGTCTTTCGACGCTATCTTGCTAGATATCAACTTGCCCGACATAAGCGGCTTAGAAGTAGCAAAGATAATTAAAGAGAAAAAACCGCATATCCCTATTATCGCTGTTACTGCTAACGCGCATAAAGATGACAGGAAAGCATCAGAGCTTGCGGGTATTCGCTATCACTTGGTAAAACCGGTGACATTCCAAGAGTTGAAAAACACCCTAGGACTAACGCTGTTGAAGTAATAGCACAATAACGTATCAGCTTTGGCAATGTATCAGCTTTGGCCATACTGCAAAAACAAGGCTACGCAAGCTAGGTCATTGGAGCCTAGCCTTGAAAGCTATAGCTCGAAAGCTATACCGCTAAAACTATACTAATTAAGCCTCGGTAAGTGGGTTAATACAGTACTTATTGCGGCCCGTTTCTTTAGCTTCGTAAAGAGCCTGATCTGCTTTTTCAAGCCATGCCATTGAGCTTTTGCTGTTAGCGTCTAACTGTGCAAGGCCCAAGCTTACAGTAAACATTATTTCTTGCCCTTCATGTTCAACCACTAAACGCTCTGCCAACCGACGAATACGCTCAGCAACAATAGCAGCCTTTTCAACCGAGGAATCGGTAAGAATTACCGCAAACTCTTCGCCACCATAACGGCCGGCTAAATCCGTTTCGCGTACACAGCGTTTAATTAACGCTGAAAGCATTTGAATTACCTTATCGCCAGCTTGATGCCCATAGGTATCATTCACTTTTTTAAAGTGGTCAATATCTAACATCATGGCAGTACTGGCTTTGTCTTGACGCTTGGCTAACTTGTACGAATACTCAAAGCGCTCTTGCCAATAGCGACGATTAAATAGGCCTGTTAGGCCGTCAATACGACTGGCGGTTTTCAACTCGTCGTTAAGCCTGTCCATACCTATTTTACTGAGCGCTTGGTCGGTTACATCGTAAACCAACATGCAAAACTGATCGACGCTGCCAGTTTCAGACACTAAAGGAAACATAGTCACGTTCTGGTACATAAAGCTGGCTTCACATGTGATGGGTCTGTTACTGCCAAATTTAAATAAATACTGACGCTGCTCCCAAATAATAAAAACTGGGCTTTTTAGGTTAAATATAGGGTTAGATTTGAGCCTTAACCATTTTTCATCTATTTCTGGAAAGTGTTCAAATAGGGAGGTGCCAATAATACTTTTAGGCACAATGGATGAATGGTTCTCCATGAACTTATTCCACCCTTCAACCTTGAAGTTTTTGTC
The DNA here is from genome assembly GCF_030547075.1 of Alteromonas sp. 1_MG-2023. Classification (GTDB taxonomy): domain Bacteria; phylum Pseudomonadota; class Gammaproteobacteria; order Enterobacterales; family Alteromonadaceae; genus Alteromonas. The sequence goes on from NZ_JAUOQH010000001.1 coordinate 420,068, forward strand.
TAATACCACGATACCTGCTTCTATAGAATCGAGCAGTACCGCAGACAAATCACCGTTTTGGTTTAGTGAGATCATGATGATGGATCCTTTGCTACATCCACTAACCGACTATAAATATTGTTCATCGCTTCATCAGGGAATAACAATAATAAATCGAAAGCAATATCTCTGGCTTTAATGGCGTAGCCAATTTCGATGGCCATTACCGTGCCCCACTTCTTCACGTTGTCGTTAAGTAGCGCAGCAAGCCCTTGATGACGTCCTAACAGTGCAGGTAGTGTGTGACTGAACGACACATTTAATTGCTCTGACAAGCCATTTAGACAGGCGCCAATAAGAATATTAGAGACATCCATTAAGGCTTCAAGTTCTAAACTTCCCGTAGATTGGTGGGCGTCGTACTTCAGCAACTCAACTATATTTTGGGAATTAGTGTCGTTAAAGATAACCAGCGCTTCGCCGCGAATACCGGCACTCACAAAACCTTTTGAAACCGCAGATACACAATCGTTTCGATTTATCTCGGCAATCGCCATCGACAATTCGTTGCTTTCAAGCAAGTTAACGTTAGGAATAGGCAGGTCAACAAACTCGCCCATAAGCTGCGCTAAGCTCTCGCCCGCCCGTCCCATGGCAATATTCACCATTTCACGATAAGCGTCTAGCTTGTCGTCTAACGATGACGTTTCAGTGTCTTTTGAATCAGCTTCTCGTTGCTGAGCGCTTGTTACGCCACTGTAGATGCCATATGAGGTTAAAATGTTGGATAGTTTTTCGTTATCGATGGGCTTACGAATAAAATCAATGGCACCCAAGCCCAGCATTCGCTCTCGCGCTTGAGCTTGTACGTCGCCTGAAACCACAATCACTAGGCAAGGTAAGTCTTCCTGGCGAATGGCTTCCATGGTTTCGTAACCGTCCATGACCGGCATGTTTAAATCGAGAAAGACCACATCGCCCTTTCCAGCACGAATAATCTCTAACGCCTCTTGTCCATGGCCTGCAAATGAGATTTCCACATCCCAACCATCCGGAATACTGCGCGCCATCTGGCGTCTTGCAAAGCCGGAATCGTCACATATAAGAATAGGTGTAGACACAAAACCTCCTTATATAGCGACTGGGGCTTTAATATGAGGGTGAGACTGGTAGCCTTTTAGCGTGAAGTCTTCGAAGGAAAAGTCAAAAATATCTTTAACGTTTTGGTTTAATTCCATAACCGGTGGCGCAAAAGGCTCTCGACTTAATTGAAGCTCTACTTGCTCTAAGTGATTGCTATACAAATGCGCATCACCTAAGGTCAAAATGAAGTCCCCGGGTTCTAAATCGCACACCTGAGCAATCATCATGGTAAGCAAGGCATAACTGGCAATATTAAAAGGAATACCAAGGAATATATCGCCGCTACGCTGATATAACTGACAGCTGAGCTTGCCGTTAAGTACGTAAAACTGGAACATGGTATGGCAAGGCGGTAATGCCTGTTTACCCATTTCTGCATTTTCTTTTGGAGAATATTGGGTGTCGGGCAGAACTGATGGATTCCACGCACTCACGATGAGTCTGCGAGAATCAGGATTTGTTTTTATTTGTTCGATAACATCTGTTATTTGATCGATAGTGGTACCATCGCCGTTATCCCAACTGCGCCATTGTTTGCCATATACAGGGCCAAGTTCACCTTCATCGGAGGCCCATTCATCCCAAATGCGCACGCCGTTTTCTTTTAAATAGGCGATATTGCTCTCGCCTTTTAAAAACCACAACAACTCGTGAACAATCGACTTAAGGTGACATTTTTTGGTAGTCACCAAGGGAAAACCTTGCTGCAAATCGAATCGCATTTGATAGCCAAACACGCTTAGCGTACCGGTTCCGGTACGGTCTTCCTTTTTGACACCTGTATCACGTACATGGCGCATTAATCCGAGATATTCTTTCATCTTTCTTCTTATTTATTGTTTAATTCGTTGTTGCTGGCTAGCGTAAGCTCGCACTATTAATCCTATGCCTAATGCAATCATAGGTAAACATAATAGCTGCCCTTGGCTTAATCCCATTTGGTATAAACCAATGTGGGCATCAGGCTCTCTGAAGAACTCCACAATAAAGCGGAAGCTGCCATAACCAAGTAAAAAGACACCACTTATCGCACCAACCGGACGAGGTTTTGCCGAATACAGCCATAAAATAACAAACAATAATACGCCTTCCAAGGCAAATTCATATAACTGGGATGGATGACGAGGCACATTGCCAGCACTAGGGAAAATGATAGCCCAAGGCACATCAGTGGTGCGGCCCCATAATTCAGCATTTAAGAAGTTTCCGATGCGTCCTGCGCCTAAACCAATAGGCACTAAAGGTGCAACAAAATCGCCCAGACGTAAGAAAGTCGTTTTCATGCGTTTGGCTTGCCACATTAACGCCACTAGCACACCAATAAGCCCACCGTGGAATGACATGCCACCGGCCCATATCTTGAACAGGTAGAGGGGGTTATCTAGGAACATCCCAAATTGATAGAAGAACACATAACCAATGCGCCCACCTAAAATCACCCCAACAAAACTCCAGAATAATAAGTCGCTGAGTTGATCGCGTGACCATTCAGTACGAGATAACCGCTTTTGCGCTAGCAAATACGCGGCAATAAAACCAACGAGGTACATCATGCCGTACCAACGGACACTTAATGGCCCGAGGCTAAAAATAATAGGGTCTATACTGGGAAAAACCAAATAACTGCTTTCGGCCATACGCTTAATTAATTCCTACAAACATTTTGATACTTACCAACACCAGCAAACACGCCAGCATGGCTTTTAAAACTCGAGTATTTACCCGCTGTCCTAGCTTAGCGCCTATACCTGCGGTAAATATTGATGTGGTGACAATACCTGCCGTGGCTGGCAAATATACGTAACCTAAACTCCACTGAGGCATACCTGCTTGTTGCCAACCTGCAGCCACAAAACTGGCGGTGCCAAAAACTGCAATTAACAATCCGCTAAACGCAGCGCAGCCAATTGCTAATCTTATATTAATTCTGAACCACACTAAGGCGGGCACTAATAAAGCGCCACCACCAATACCCATCAGCGCACTAATTAAACCAGTGCCACTTCCTACACAACTTAGCACCCATGGAGAGGCTTCACTGCCTGATGTTTTTTGCTTACCGAATATCATTTGTGCGGCAATAATTATCACCAGTACCGCAAAGATATCTTTTAGCAATGCACCTGAGATATGACTGGCAATTTGCGCGCCTAAAATAGCACCCACAGCAATGCCCAACCCCGTATAAAATACCGTTGGTTTGTGAATATTTCCTAACCGATAATGTGCAAAAGCTGACGACATGCCAGTAAATATGATGGTAGAAAGCGATGTAGCAATGGCCACCGGCATTACTGTTTCCACTGTCATGCCAGCAAAGTGGATCAGCAGGTAAGAGAGTACAGGAACGATGATAAGACCACCACCTATACCTAACATGCCGGCTAATAAACCGACGACCACGCCAAGCACCAGGCAGCTCACAAAAATGATGGTTAACGGTTCCATTAAAAATCCTTTAACACACAGCAGAAACCAACACCTAACGTGCTAGCGCCATGTCTACTTTAAGCACCCGCCCGTATTAACCCACCTAAGCCCTTAGTTTCCAAATATTCGTTGAGATGGCCGAATACTTGTTCATGACTATGTGACGTTAATGCAAGAGAAAGGAGCTGTTTACTTTCCGTCAGTGACACCTTGCGGATAAGCCAGTTAATCTTTCGAATATTAAACGCATTCATGCTTAAACGTCGATATCCCATGCCCATCAGTAAAATGGCACCTGCAGGTTCACCCGCAATCTCGCCACAAATGGTAACAGGCACCTGATTTTCATTTGATTGCTTCACAATATCGTACAGTGCTGCCAATACCGCGGGATGATAACTGTTGTATAAACCAGCCACCCGGGTGTTATTTCTATCTACCGCTAACAAGTATTGGGTTAAATCGTTACTTCCCACCGAAAAGAAATCGACTTGTTTTGCTAGCTGCGGCAGTTGATACAACACTGACGGCACTTCTAACATAATACCTAACTTAGGCCGCTGCAGTTCATTGCCCGACCCAGAAACCTCGTCACATATCTCAAAATAGGCTTGATTGACTAAGCGTTTGGCCTCTTGCACTTCTGACACCGTAGATATCATCGGCAACATAATACGGAGGTTTTTAAGCCCAATGCTGGCTCTAAGCATGGCCCGCACTTGTACCAAGAAAATCTCTGGATGATCGAGCGTTAAACGAATTCCACGCCACCCTAAGAAGGGATTCTCTTCATTGATGGGGAAATACGGTAGCGGTTTGTCTCCGCCCACATCAAGGGTTCGCATAGTAATGGGTAAATCTGGCGCAGACTCTAAAATTTGGCGATAAAGCTCTACTTGTTCTTGCTCTGAAGGAAAACGTTCGCGAAGCATGAAAGGAATTTCAGTACGGTACAGTCCAATTCCAGCACCAATATGGCCCGCATTGAGCTCGGCTTCAGCAGACAAGCCCGCATTGATGTAAAGCGACATGCGGCAACCATCTACGCTTTCACAAGGCTGTCCGGCTTCGGCGTCTATCCGTTCGGTTATCGCCGACTCTTCTTCAATCAGCTGAATAAACTCGGTTTTTATATTCCGCTCGGGAGATACAATAACCTCCCCTGCATAGCCATCGAGTAAAAGCTCTTTGCCTTCTAGCAATGCAGGCGACACGTTCTGACATCCCATTACCGCAGGCACACCCATCGCTCTTGCTAGAATAGCCGCATGGGAGTTATTCGACCCGCGAATAGAAATAATGCCTTTGAGTTTGTCTCGAGGGAATTCTGCCAGCATGGTTGCCGACACTTCATCGGCCACTAAAATGCTGTCTTCGCTAGCCAGCTTTTCGACCAGCTTTTGCCCTTGTCCTTCGGTTAAAATATTAACCAGAATACGATCTGAAAGGTCGACTATATCAATGGCACGCTCTTGCATGTAAGGGTCGTCCATCGCGCGAAAACGTGCGGCGTAATTTTCGACCACCATTTTAAGCGAAGAAGCCGCATCCCATCCTTGCCTAATTTTCTCTTCGACTTCGCGGCCCAAGCTGTTTGCATCTAGCAAGTGATGGTAAAGCTGAAATATAGATTTTACGTCGTCAGGAATATCATCATCTAAGCTTTGCGATAAGCCATCCACGTGTTGTCGAGTGACTTCAACACCTTTGCGGTACACCTGAATTTCGTCGTTTGGATTCGTCGAGCGTTTCACTACCCAGTTTTTCAGGTTTAGTGATTTATCTGGGGAAAAGCCTTTGCCTATCGCTAAGCCAGGGGAGCCGGCTATACCAGATACATTTTTTTGCAGCGCAATACTATTAACGTTTGTAGCATTGTTGAGTGCGCCGCGCATGTCGGCATTGGTGATTTCAAGGGCAAGTTGTGCTGCTAGGGTAACTAAGAAGGCTTCTTCGTCTTCGCTAAAGCGGCGCATTTCACTTTGTTGTAAGGTAATGACCCCAAGCACTTTTCGCTGGTGAATAATCGGCGTACCTAGAAATGCGTTGTAGTTTTCTTCTTGAACTTCTGGATATTCTTTAAAGCGAGGGTGATGTTGGGCATTAACGATATTGAGCGGTTCTTCCCGCTGGCCTACCAAGCCTATTAAGCCTTCAGAAAAGCCAATATGAACTTGCTCAACGGCATCACGGTGAAGGCCGTCAGTGGCCTTTAGAATAAAGGTTTGTTTGTCGTAGTCAGCAAGGTAAATGGAGCACGAGTCAACATCTAGCGTTTGTTTAACGCGAGATGCTAGGCGAAACAAGGCAGTATCAAGGGCAGGAATTTGATTCATTTCCTGCACGATACGTTTCAGCGTTGTTAACATTGCGCCTTTATGACCCTGAGTGTCCAATCGATGCTCCCTATACCTTACGCCTTTACTTTTGCGTCCTTAGCGTACGCCTAGCCCCTTCTGCGTTTTTTACCACGCTTGTGCGATGACGTATTGTGACGCTGTGGTGGTCGCTGTTGAGCAGCCATAACTATAGGGGAAAACTCCTTCATTACCCTACGATAGACGTCTCGCTTGAACGACACGACATTTCTAATTGGATACCAATAGCTCACCCATCGCCAATCATCAAACTCTGGGTGCCCTGTTTTCAACACGTTAACGTCCCGCTCGTCACAGTCTAGCTGTAGCAGGAACCACTTTTGTTTCTGGCCTATACAGACCGGATTGCTTCCCTGACGAATTAATCGCTTAGGTAACTTATATCTAAGCCAGTTGCGGGTAACACTTAGAATGGTGACATCTTTCGGTGTCAGTCCCACTTCCTCGTGCAGCTCGCGGTACATAGCTTGTTCGGCAGATTCCCCTTCATCAATTCCGCCTTGAGGGAACTGCCATGAATGTTGACCATAACGCCTTGCCCAAAATATTTGACCCATTTTGTTGCAAATCACTATGCCCACATTCGCACGGAATCCATCGGCATCTATCACATAGACTCCCGGGCAAACTATACTTTTATATCTCTGCATTCTTCCATAATATATACACCATTCAAAGCATTAATCGAAATTCATGCTTTCCTTATAGAAAATTACTGAGCTTAACTATGCGTCCACCAGAGTCTCCACCTGAAAATCCCACCACATTATTGGCCCGTTGCGATGCGATTGCGGGCTTAACCTTGGGAGAATTGGCCGCTATGGCAGAGGTCGCCATACCAGAGAACTTACAACGTCATAAGGGTTGGCCGGGTATGTTGATTGAACGCTGGCTAGGTGCCAGTGCAGGCTCTAAGCCTCAGCAAGACTTCCCTGAGCTAGGCATTGAGCTTAAAACAATTCCTATCGATGCCAACGTTATGCCCCTTGAAACCACCTATGTGTGCTACGCCCCCTTACTCATGCAACCAGGGTTGACGTGGGAAACCAGCAATGTGCGTAACAAGATTCAACAAGTGTTGTGGATGCCCATTGAAGGAGACAGGCGTATTCCATTGGCACAACGAAGAGTGGCTAGTGCGTTTTATTGGCAACCCAGTGCACAAGAAGATGCAATATTAAAACAGGACTGGGAAGAATTAACGGAACAAATAATCACGGGGAACGTTGAATCGATTACTTCTCGCCAGGGCGAGGCGCTACACCTTCGCCCTAAGGCTGCTAGCGGCAAAGTATTAACCGACGCCTTAGGACCACAAGGAGAACGAATAAAAACCCGCCCTCGTGGATTTTATCTGCGCAAAACCTTTACTCAGCATGTGCTGCACAACGCCTTTCGCTAATGAGGCTCTTGGCTGTTACGCAAATACTTAACCAAAACATCGCCCATGAACTTGTCAGAGTTGAGCCCTAAGCGTTTCGCGACTTTTGCTATTTTGGCGTCACTCCGTAACAGCACATTTTTGGCATAGTCCAACCGGTACTGATACACGAAGCCTCGAAAGTTTTTCTTAAGTTCAAGGTGCAGGGCGATGGCCAATGTAGTTGGGTCTACACCTGCTTCATCACTGAAGTCTTTCAAGGTTAGCCCAATTTTCTTATAATTTTTGCCATCAATCATGGCCCGTTTCGCTTGACCAATCACTGCTCGCATTTCTGCGGGCTTTGCCGCGCCTTCATCAAGGCGCTCGTAATGAAGCGGAGAAGGAGACGTTACTCTAGGAAAAGTAAGACCGAATAACACCACCAGCAATGAAACACCCAAAGCCATATGATGTAAGCTTTCCCAAAACGGCACTATAAAAAAGCCAAAGGTGGCGGCAGTCACCAGCAATATACTGGCAAAAGCCACAACCACAGTATTTGCCATTACACTGGCGAGTCGTGGCACCCGAAACTCTTGAACATCAGCCACCTGCTCAGGTAAATTTCGATGGTACATTTGAATATGCTCGGTAATGAGTATGCCAATTAGTAACACACAAAACCCGGTAGTGAGGGATGCCAAGTAAGCAGGCCATAGCAATAGGGGGTGGCCGCTAGGTGAGGCGTCTAACCACTGTAGTTTGTCTGCAGTAGGAATGAGCAATATCGTAAACTGTATTATTACCGCTACCCAGAAAGGCACCCACAGTCGTGATCGTGTCGAAGGATAGGCCAATAGCATCGGCTTAACTACTCGGTAACAGCATGTCATTAGCAGCACCGCAAATACGTCTGACAGTCCATACAAAGGCGCCAGTTGCGTTAATTGCCACAACCGCATCCATTCATCTAGCATGAAGACTGGCCAGCAGAGTATGGCAGCTGCTAGCCAACGGTTTTGAAAAATGCGGTGACGATAAAAAACGAACCTTGCTACCACAATAAAATAGAATAACAGCGCCGTATAAAGGGCATAGTTATACACCATATCTGTTCTCACCTAAGCGCATCCTTGTTTCGCGATGTATCTGGCATCATTACCAGTAAATATCCCGTTCTAACGCCACTTCTCGGGTTCTCTCCATGACTTTAACGAGTACGGTTAGCTTGCTGCTCGTCCACTTACTTAACTCATCTTGCGTTTCCAATTCGGAGTCTTGTACCGCTTGGCGAAGCATAAGTAACGCGTTCAGCTCCTCTATACCGGTTAATAAATCTAACCAAGGCGCTCTGAAGTTACCCCGCTCTTCTAAAAATAAGTCACCCAGTAAAAAACCACTCCATAAGGTTTGTCGAAGCACAACTTCTACCAAGGTGTAGTTGGCGGGGCCCATGGTTTTATTCGCAGGCATACTTTGTTGAACTGTTTGCCAACCTTGAGATAACCACCCTTTAGCATGATCTGATACCAGTAAGTCATACCCAGTCGCTTCTCTACGCCAAGGTTTGGCATTAATGAGGTCGATAGCTTGCAGCTTAATATCGGTCGCCATGCTATCGAAAAATAAACTCGCGGGATCATGGGCATGCAACAGCCCTGCTTTACGCCCCTGCAAATAACTGACAATAGCCGGGTGTTTGCTTAAGGTTTTATGAAACAAGCTCTTTTTAGACAATAAGTACCGTAAACTCTGTAAATCGTCTTGCCATGCCCACTGCTGTGCATACGCAATGAGCTTTTTATGCAACGCAAGCATTTCAGGGCACTGTAAAACAGGTAAATACAGCGAAACACTTTGTAGCAACAAGCGTACGCTTTTGGCCACCTCGGCTAAGGTTTTAATAGAACCACTTTCAATAAACACATGTTCGTGATGCTGCCAATGAGCTAAGGCCAATTGCAGTGCACTTGAAAATGCCTCTTCGGTAGACGTCTTAGGATCGAGTGCTAAGAAGTCTGGCAAAGGTTTTACTTTGGCGTTAAAGCCATGCAATAACTGGTAACCCTGCGCCGCTTTAGAGACGTCACTTAACCTAACATCCATGCAGCTGTTAATATGGGTTGCCAATATAAACAGGCTATCTAAGTCACCTGTTTGCAGTTCAAGCTCAATTTCGTTAATAGGTGAGCTGGCTTTATCTGTGGCTGCTTCGCCGCAATCAAGCACTACTTCCACACGACTTTGCTCTACCTCAACAATATAAGCATGGCGAGTAAAGTGAGTACTGAATTGCTTCTCCAGTTTGCTATTCATGCTGGCGATATTCCAGCGAGATGGCCACACGGAACTATCAAACAGTGTTAAGTCGGGTTCTGGCGTATCGAGGTCAACGTTATATTCTGCCCGTTGATGCAACCCACCACTGACTTTGCCGTTGGTTTTAAGGGTTTGCTCGTAGCGACCATTATTGCCACGCACACGAAAGCCCATCTTACTTTCTTGAAAATCGTGCCCTACGGTATCGTAGTAGTCGTTTTCAAGACGCAGTTCGGTGTGAGATACCAATGTAATATTATTTTTCTCAAAAAGAGGAAGTACGCGGTCTTTGAAAGCGTGATGCGCACCTTCTTGAGTTACAAATTTCAGTTCAATTTCAGACATATTTGCGCAGGGGCACACGAGATAATATAGCAACCTTACCTGTGTCCAAACTAATTCGCAATGGCACTGTTAACTGGTTGCGATGAAATTAACCAGTAGACAAAAGTGGAACAAACTTGCCTTTATCGCGGTCAACCAATACCATCTCCATGTTTTAGACGAGTATTTGGACTACCTATGATTCGAAAGTGGTTAGCAGTTGCCCTTTTTGCATGCTCTTGCCAAGCGCTGGCTCTTCAAGAGAGCGATACGCTAGAAGCGTCGTCGTCGCACTATATTCGCGACGATTTATTTATTTTCCTACACACTGGACCGGGTCGGAACTACCGTATTCTAGGGTCTGTAGAGGCAGGCACCCCGATTACTGTGCTAGACCGCGATGCTGATGCTGAGTTCACGCAAGTGACCGATGATGAAGGTCGTAAAGGGTGGGTTGAATCTAAGTTTGTGAGCACAGAAATGTCGCAAGCGGAAAAACTTCCCATGCTAACTGAACAGTTAGCTCAAAGCCAAACCAGCTTACAAACTACGCAACGTGAAAATGCGAACCTGCGCCAGCAACTTAATGATGCTCGCCAGCAGATTACGCAACTCAGCACTGACACTGAGCAACAAAGCAAAGATATTCAACGCTTAAGTGCGCAGGTAGAAAGTGCAGATAAAGATGAACTGGTCACCTGGTTTACCCGTGGCGGTATTGTTGCTGGTGCAGGTATATTGCTTGGCGTATTGCTAACTTATATGCCGAAAAAGCGCAACCGCAGTAAAGAGTGGATGTAATCAGCCTGCGTTTCACTTCATGGGTGACGTTAGCTAAATAAAACAAATAAGCGGCTAAAAGCCGCTTATTTTTTGTTTTTTCTCTAGTTGGCTAGATTAGCCGGTTCGTGAAGCTCTAGCCTAACATGGTAACCATTGGTTACTGCACCAGCTTCAAATTCCCACTTAAGTTTATCGGTTAATTTACTGATTAACTTCAACCCAAGTCCATAGCCAGTATCATCTAGTGAAGGAGCATAATCGCCCTCACCCGCCGTCTTCTTCCCCTCTTCGCTAAAGCGGCTTAGCACTTCATGGTTTTCTACCGTTAACGTATTGCCATCGAGTTCAATTTTTACCAAACCACAATCCGTGTGTTGGAAAGCGTTTCGAATAACATTGCCGATAATAATTCTGCATGCGGTTTCTGGAAGATACATCTCGGTTTTAGGAATATGCAGTTCAACTTGAACGCTTTTGCCTCTTAATAAGTACCCTAAATCATCACAAAGCTGCCCCACCATCTTAGACACCTCTACGTTATGATAGGGTAAGGTTTGATCGTTATCACGGGCTAGCCACAGAAGGGTTTCAGTTAAATCAGTCATGGTTTTAGATGCATTATCAATGCGTACTAGGGCGTTCGTACCTATGCTGCTTTTCATGCCTGACGGGGCTTTTTCAAGCTGTTGCTGCTCTTGCTGCTGTTCCTTAATTAACACCCGCTGTAATAGCTCGGTACTGCTTCTAATGACTGCTATAGGGGTGCGAAGTTCATGACTTGCATGATTTACAAAGGTACGTTCACGTTCTAGGGTTTGCTTAACACTTTGCAAGCTATTGTGAATAAGGGAAGCTAACACATTAAGTTCTTGGTATCTAAACCTAGGAATGGGGGCATCCAGTTGTTTTTCATCTAACCCAGCGGCCCACTGCTGAAGCATTTCAACGGGCTTAGTAACGCTTCGCATAATCAAGAGCAGAATAACGGCGAAAACACCCAGTGCCGTTAGCCCAATAATAATACTCACTAATTCATGGCTTAACCAAATAGGCCTATGCCTTTCGCCTTTAGGCGCGCCGAATACTTGTGACACATAGCGAACCTGCCCGTTTTCAAGGGGAACCATTACCAGAAAACGCGCCGCGTTAGGGCGAGTGAAAAACCAGTCTCTTTCTAGGTTTTTTTGTAGTTCATAGGGAACCAGCTTTTTGCCTAAGAATGCTTTTTTGATTTCTTCAGGCTGCTGCTCAAACGTAGCGCTAATGTAGAAATTCAATACACTTTCGGGAGAGTCTTCAGAAATATCTGAATTGGCTGCCACTCGGGTCATGGTGACGCGCATCATGCCATCCATGCCTTCAAAAAAACGGTCGGCAGAAAAAATTGAAAATAGAGTAATGAGCACACTACCTACCGCCAGCAATGTCCATAAAACATACCGTCGTAAGCTTAAATGCAAGCCTTTAACCATGACCTGCATCCTCGGCTAGATAGAAGCCACTATTCGGCTTACTTAATACTGAAATAGAGGCATTAGCTTGCTCTAAGCCTTTGCGCAGATGATGCATATGCACCTTTAACACGTTGCTTTCTGGCACACTGTCTTTCCAAGCCGCTTCAATAAGACGCTCGCGACTCACTACATCCCCTTTGGCCTGCATTAGCTTTTTAAGTAACGCATAAGTAATAGGACTGAGTTTAATGTCGTTGCTTCCCGCTAGCGCTTGTTGGCCATTGATTTTTAAGGTGACGTTACCCATAACTACCTGATTCACTTGTGCAGAACGGCGCCCCGATAACGCGGTTACCCGTGCGACTAATTCCGCCATCGCAAAAGGTTTAATTAAGTAGTCGTCAGCCCCTTTTTGAAATCCGGTGAGCTTGTCTTCTAGTTGGTCACGGGCGGTAAGCATAATAACAGGTGTATCATTACCTTCATTACGCATGCGTTCACATACGCTAAAGCCATCTAAACGAGGTAAATTGATATCAAGCACGAGTACATCATATTGATGCTGATTTATAAACTGCAGTGCCGCCACGCCGTTACTGGCATGGTCGCATTGCATATCTTCTAGTTCTAAGTAGTCAAGAACGTTACCGGCTAACCCAATATCATCTTCAACTAACAACACCCGAATCATTACTTTCACCTTATTTAACCCGCCACTTGTATGGCAGCGTCTTTGGTTTTCTTACCTAGCTTCGCTACATCTTCATAAATTAACAGCAATGCTGGAATTAATACTAGTGTAATGGCTGTGGCAAATAAAATACCGTACCCCAAGGATGCCGCCGCAGGTATTAAGAACTGTGCTTGTATAGAGGTTTCCCCCAATATGGGGTACAAGCCTAAGAAGGTGGTAACGGACGTTAATAATACTGCTCGTAGGCGACTTGAGCAGGCTTCTACTACTGCGTCTTGCACCTTCAAACCGGCTTCTTTTAATGCATTGTAGCGAGACACCAATAACAAGCTGTCATTTACCACCACACCGCTTAACGCCAATATACCATTCAGTGACAGTATGCTAAGCATTAACCCGTTACTCCAATGTCCTAGTACCGCGCCTACAATACCGAAGGGTATGGCGGTCATAATAATCAGCGGTTGAACGTAGGATTTAAGCGGAATAGCAAGCAGCGCGTAAATAGAAATTAACGCTAATACAAATACACCTTCCATTGAGCTTTGTGTTTCTTCTTGCTGCTCGGCTTCACCAGCAAAATGCAAAGATAAATCTTGGTACTGACGAGATAACGTCGGCACAAAGCTTTCGTTTAAGTAATTCACTAGTTCAGTGGCGGTTATCACGTCACTGTCTACCGATGCACTAACAGTCAGTGCTCGAAGGCCATCAATACGGACTACCTGCTTTTGCTGTACGTCAGGGGTCATGGTTGCAATTACACTTAATGGTACAACGGTACCATCGCCTAAACGAACCCGCGTATTCATTACATCAGATGGGTCTCTTCTGTCTTCTTCTGGGTAACGCACGCGGACTTTCACTTCATTTTTATTACGCAGGTAACGCTGTACTATTTCACCACCAAAGGCTTTTAACAACTGCTGTGATAAGCTTTGGGTGTCCATGCCCATAGCTCGTCCTTCAGGCGTTAACTCAAAGCGCATCATGGCTTCACCTGGCGTTAGCGAGCTTTCTACACCAAATACACCATCAATGTTATTTAAAGCTTCTTGAAATGCTAAGTTTGCAGCCGTTAACGTAGCGTCGTCGATACTTTTAAGCTCTACGTTAAACGCATCAACTAATTCCCTTCTCGCCTGAATTTTTAGCTTTTTGACCGCTTCTAAGTTTCCGCTTAGGGCGGTCCAGCGCGCAGCCAACTCATCTAAGGTGTAGGGCTGCTCTTCTGCTAGTGATATTGTAATCGTGCCACTTTGATCGCCGCTAGCTGTCACCTGCAGGCTTTTCATACCACTTTCATCTGCACCTTTTTCTTCTACCAATTGTTTATCTGCTTCAATGGCAGCGCGTTCCAGACGTAGTAAATTTTGTTCGGTTTGACCAAAACTAGCATCACTATAAAGAGACAAATTCGCTGATACAGTATCGCCCTGCATACTAGGGAAAAAGCCCACTCTTACCGCACCGGTTAGCGGTAGACTCATCACCAATATGAACAGTGCAATAAAGAGCAAAACAGCAGCATAACGATATGTAATTGTGGCGCTTAGTGCCGGTTGGTAAAGCTTTTCGTTGAACCAGTTTAAACCCTTGTCAGCGCCATCTTGCACTTTACCCCACAGTCCAGCAATACCGCTTTTGGTGGTTTTTTTGGTGGGTAAATGCGCTAAGTGAGATGGTAGAATTAACTTAGACTCTACTACAGACAACAAAAGGCAAAGGGTAACAATAGTGCCGAACTGAGAATAAAGAGTGCCAAGGCCTCCCGATACATTAGACAACGCAAAGAAAGTTGCAACAGTGGTTAACACACCGAATATTGTTGGAACGGCAACCTTTCTGGTACCTTCAATAGTGTTGGCCAGTGTATCTCCATAGCGCTGTCGTGTGGAATAAACACTTTCACCCACGACCACCGCGTCATCAACGACAATGCCTAACGCCATAATGAAACCAAAAGTAGTCATTTCATTAAGGGTCATGCCCGTGTAAGAATCGGTCATGAAATATAAGGCGCCGAAGAATATAAACGGTAAACCTGCAGCAACCCAAAATGCCACGCGTAAATTTAAAAATATGGCTAAGGTGATAAAAACTAGCACTATCCCCATTAAGGCATTGCTGGTTAGCAAATCCAAACGCTCGGTAATTAGGGTGCTTCTGTCATACCAAGTTTCAAGTTCAACGCCCTCAGGTAATAACCCTCTCTCGTGCCAATCATCAACCACAGCATGAGCCTGAGCAACCATATCGGTGACATCACCGTACTTGTCCATTAATATCTGTAAACCGTAACCATTTTGACCGTTATATCTTGCTAAAGAGTAACTATCGTCGGCAAAAATATCGGTAACTTCGGCAATATCGCCTACAGTTAATACAGTACCATCATCACTAGTAACTAAGGGAATTTTAGCAAAATCAGCGGCGTAATAAGCCTGCTCTGATGCCTTTAATCGAATGACTTTTTGTTCATTGCGTAAGCTTGTAGTAAGCGCTGTACTGGACTCTTCATTAATACGGTCTGCAACGTCAGACATGGTTAAGCCGTACGCTTGCAGTTTCGCTTCGTCAATTTCTATCGACATCATAGGGTCGATGAAGCTAGCGGAATCAACATCTCTAATATCATCTTGAGCAAGCAGATCACGCTCTAATTGCTCACCTAAATATTGCAACTCAGCATGACTCGCATCACCATATAATTGTACCCAAAGTACATGTTCATCTCGGGTAGCCTTGTCGATAATGGCGTTTTCAGCATCAGAAGGTAAATTGGAAATACTGTCGACTTCATTCTTAATGTCATCAAACAATACATCCAAGTCGTAATCGGTTTCTTTTTCGACCCGTACATTTGCCCCCGATGAATTAGATGTTGACGTAATGCGCTTGATACCCGGAACGGTTTCTAACGCGTTCTCTATTTTAATCGCAATACCTTCTTCGGCCTGCTCGGCGTCTCCGCTATCATAAACCATAGAAATAGTGACAAATCGAGGATCCATGCTTGGAAAAGCTTCTTTTCTAATGTCACTGTATGACACCATGCCTAAGATTATTAGACCCACCATCAAAAGGTTTGCTGCTACCGAGTTTTGTGCAAACCACGCGATTATCCCCTTGTGACTATTCATTACCAGCACCTTCAATCACGGGCTTAACGCGGGTGTTAATAAGATAGTTATTTAATGGTCTGGCAACAATTAGAGCCTGTTTTATTTCGTTAATTGGCGCAATATAAGCAAACCCTTCGTATTCAAAATACACCTCAGGCGTAAACTTTTTAAGGAGATTAGTTTGTGCGTCGACAAACCATACCTCTTGTTTTTGCGAGATTGCAGATGACGGTACCTTCCATACATTTTCAATAGCTCGCCCTTCAATTTCAGCGACTAAAAAAGTACCAAAATACAGAGGATGATTGAGGGTTAATGGTCGCTCTACTACCGCAACAGCTCTACGCTGACGAGTTTCTTCATCTTGATGAAGCTCTACCCTTTCAATTGTGGCCGACCAATGGTTCTCTCCCATTGTGTCGGTTAGCGTTACTTTCCAACCAGGCGCTTCACCCGTTGTAACATCTGGTAATTGTGCCCACTGGCTAGGCGATAATGGAATAGAAATTTCTGCCAAATCAGCAGAGTATAAATTTGCTATTTCGGTGCCCACTTGAACATAGCTACCAGGCTGAACACTTCTACCGACTACCAACGCATTAAATGGCGTACTAATTTTTGAAAACGCTAAGTCACGTTTAGCCGCTAATACATTTTGCTCAGCTTCCCGAAGCGCAGCTTGTGCAGACTTCAATTGCGGCGCTCTAAGTACCAAAGCCGATTCGGGTTCACCAGTTAATCCTGAGCGAGTCCACTCGTCTTGTGCTTGCACACCTTGAAGACGCTCTTCTTCAAGTGCAACGTAGGCGGCTTCGTAAGTTGCTTCTGCAGCGGCTAACGCTTGTTGATAATCGGTTTCATCAACAAAAGCCATTACCTCTCCTTTATTTAACAGTGCGCCGGTTTCAAAGCGAGGAGACAATGATGTAATTTGTCCACTTACCTGTGCTGATAACGTAAGTACGTGGGTTGCACTTGCTTGCCCATATCCTTTAACTGTTGCGTTGTAGGTGGCACGAAATACCTTTACCACCCCCACTTCTGCAATATCTACGCTATCATCGTCTGTTGGCGCCCCCGATTTAGCGCTTCGGTTGCCTTGGCGTTCGCCGCCTGCCCCCTCCCCTTTTATTGCGCTTGGTTCTTGGCGAGGCGTGCGCATTTGAGACGCGGTGTCTGGAGCAACAGCTTGGTTGCCTTTATTTTTATCTGCAACTTGCACCATTGCAGTTTCATGACTAGCGTTTCTTGGACCTTTTCCGCCTTTCGGCCCTGCCCCCATGCCTGCACGGCCACCCATTTGACTCATTACATACAGCACAACCAGAATAATAGATATTGCTGCGGCCAAAGTTACGATAATTTTTTTCTTGTTCATTGTGACACTCCAAGGCCTAGCGCAAGGCCCAAGTCGATACGATTACTTAGTTGAGAATATTGAAGCTCGACGCGCTGCGCCTGCAAATTAAAGGTGGTGTCGTAAACTGACAGTAAATCTAAAATGTCTACCAAGCCTTGGCGGTATTGCCCCGAAAAAGTTTCGGCGCTATTTAATGCATTACGGTAAGCAATGTCGGTGTAATACTGACGCTGAGTAAACGCCTTTTCATTGTCTAACGCATCTTGCACTTCTTGCACCGCGTTAAGTAATGTTTCGCGATATTGCCACCAGCTATTCAACGAGGTTAATTCAGCATCATCGATTTGCGCACGTAAAGCACCGCCTTGAAATAGAGGCGCGGTTACCTGCCCCAGTAAATTCCACAATGGGTTGGTAAATAACGATTGAGAAGGCGTAGTGCCATTATCGGTAAGGCCAGCTGATAAGTTAATGCTGGGCAATAAGGCTTTATAAGCCACTTTCACATTCGCTTCACTGGCTTTTATGGCGTAGTAAGCTGATTGTAAATCGGGGCGTCTGGCCAAATCTTGCTCGGGTAAGGCAAGCAATGGCTCAAGCACATCCGGAAACTCATTAACTGAAGGGAAATCTGACAGCGTTTGGTCTTGGCGACCAAGCAACACAGCTAACGTACGCTTGGCAGTACTGATCGTATTTTCGTACAAGGCTATAGAGGCGCGGGTATTGGCACTGCTGGTTTTCGCGTTATCTAGATCATCAAGAGAGCCAAGCCCAGTGCGGTAGCGCTTAAGGATGATACTTTCGCTATTTTCATAAACGCGCAAGCGTTCCTGCTCAATAGCCAGTAATTGTTTCTGCGTGATAATGTCTAAGTAACTACGAATAACACTGGCTACAAGCGCATCACGAGAAGAGTGATAAGCCGAACGAGCACTGGCAGCATCAAAACTTGCGGCAGTGACGCTGTCGCTAATTTTTTGCCATAAGTCTACTTCCCAACTTACGGTTACCCCTGATGTGTAGTTTGCTTCACTATTTTCTGTTTTAGTGCCTGAAAAATTCGCATCTACATTAAGGTTATCTGCCGCATCAGCCGACTTGATTGCCACCTGCGCTTTTCTTAAGGTAATAAGCGTCTGCTGCAAGCTTGCATTATTTTCAAGCGCTTCATCAATATAGCCTTGCAGTCCTTCTACCGACACTAAGTCGGTTAACGCTGTAGCCGTTGAAGCGCTCTCTGATTGCGCTTGCCATATTACTGCTTCACCTGTCATTACAGAGGCCGACTCGCTAAGCGAAGCGGTGTCATGACTGGCACACGCGGTTAACCCCGCCAGTACAAGTGCCACAAATGGCGTAAATGAAATTTTACCTAACCCGATCATTGTTATTCGATTATTGCCTACCATGCATACAGGATGTCACAGCGGGGGTTAAGGCAGGGTTAACGTACCAGCTTGTGTAAAGAATTGTGATTTAATGAACACAAATATGCACTAAGCTGTAATGAATATTGCGAACTATTTTCATTTTTAAAAGGATACCGATGAATGCATAACTCACTTAAATGTGTGCCCTTTGCTGTCGCTTTTGCGCTAGCAGGTTGTAATGGCGGGCAGCCCGAGCCTAAATCTACAACACAAGCCGCCCCTCAAGCTAAAAAAGAAAATTTCGACTACGCTGACATGTTTAAGAAAGCATCATTAGTAGAGCCAGTGACAACCGTGGACTGCACCCTAGAAGATGGCACCAACAGTACTTGCATGAAAATAACGGTTAAGCATGTACCCGACGAGTTAGACATTGGCCCTTTTTGCCCAAAAACGCTTGATGATGAAGGTGGGGTTTGGGGTTGGACAGGCGAAAATGCGGGCACTTATCGAATAAATGCCTCATTCCTTAAAATGCTAGATGAGTTGGGTTATCACTTCTATGACGACGACGGCACTGTGCATGTGGTTGATACCCTGTTAACGGCCCCTGAAGATGACAACACCTGTATTAATGTGGCCTTAGATGACACCGTAACCATGACCATGCTAATTCCCACCATGCCTAAAAAAGCGGACTCGCCGGCTGATTTAGATACGGTGGCTAAGGTGGGCGTAGCGTTAGATGGTGTACCTATATTCGCAGATGCACCAAGCATTCAAGCCACTGGCCATATGCCAGCACTAGATGTTTGTGGAGGACATGTAGACCCAGGAGGTTATTACCATTGGCACGCTACTGCAAGTGACATTGATACCGCTTACGCCACTGAAGGTGTTACCGCTGAGTGCCATGTACATCAAAATAGTGCCGCCCAATTTGGCTATGCCTTTGATGGCTACCCTATTATGGGAAGTAGAGAATACACTGACCTTGAACCTGAAGATTTAGATGAATGTAATGGTCATGTTGGCCCGCTAGTAGAAGACGGAGAACCTCAATACCACTATCATGCATCGGTTGAATTCCCTAACCTACCTAAGTGCTTAGTGGGCGTTTCAGCAGAAGAGAACTTTTCTACTACTGCGAAAATAGGTATTGGTTCTGCACAACCTGTAGGGCAAGACGGCCCCAATGGCGGGCATCAGCAAGGCGGAGGCCCGAACGGCCAAGGCATGCCGCCAGGCTTTAGCGAAGCGGCTGAAACTTTAGGTACTACCGAGCAAGCACTGATGGAAGCATTACAATCGAACGGCGGAAGAAACGCTGATTTATCAGCCGTTGCTGCTGATTTAGGTGTAAGTGAAGCGGAACTTAAAGCTGCACTTCCTAAACCGCCTCAGCGTTAATAAGCGGTATTAGCTACACGCTTTTAAAATGAAAAAGCCAGTCTCTCGCGAGACTGGCTTCAATTTTTTGTGTTGTCTAATAACTTCTAAACACGTGTTACTAAACGCTCTCTTATAACTATCGCGTAGTAGACACCGTGTTATAAGCGCTTCGCATTAAATTGACCACCAAGCGATTTGAACTTAAGCCTGCCCGCTAAGCGCTTAGCCATGTACTAAAGATAAGCTATAACTTACTCATCATCTTCAACGAGTGTCATTAGCGATGTGTTACCACCAGACGCGGTAGTATCAACACTAATAGCTTTTTCAGTCATAAGGCGCTGTATCAGTTTATCGTTATACTCTGCTGTGATCACAGGCAATATAGCCCCTTCTCTCGACGATAACATTGCGGTAATACGTGCCGTACGCTCAGTACTAGAATCTACAACCACGCCGGCTAAATCTTCATCCATTAACAAGGCATCGAAGTGACCTAATCGCGCTACTTGGAATACGCCTTTTGGCGCACCAGTAGACTCAAACTTGGTCTGAATCTCGATAGCTTCTTCGTAGAAGATTTCAGATACTACCGACACAACGGTGTTACCGGTTGCCAATGCGGTCACAATAGACAACATCCAGTATTCAAAGGATACGTCTTTATCGGCAAAACATACCAGCGTGCCTCTTGGCTCAAGATAAAGCTTGTTCGATTCACCTGTTGGCCCAGGCAATTCTAATGGCTTAGCAAGCTTGCGCTCAACACTAGTAAGCTGCTGACGGGCAGTGGCCAAAGTACGGTTTAAATCGTCGGCTAAATCGTCAACAATATCTACTTTTGCAATTTTAGCTAGTAACTGACGCACCATAGAAATACGGTCGTTCAATGCCATATGACGCCACTGCGATTCTACTGCTTTTGCTTGGTCCATCACTACATGGGCACGTTCTGCAATTTTCTCATCGCCCACTAGCGCATTATCGGTAGCATCTACATCGTCAATTAATGTTGGTTTCGGCGTAGCGCGCTCCATCATTAAGCGAGGCAAGTAGTTTGGACCACCCGCTTTAGGGCCAGTACCAGATAGACCGCGACCACCAAATGGCTGCACGCCAACAATGGCACCAATCATATTGCGGTTAATATAAACATTACCTGCGCGGCTCTTCGCGGCTAGCTCGTACGCACGCTCTTCAATACGAGAGTGAATACCCATAGTAAGGCCGTACCCCGTACCGTTAATTTGCTCGAGCACGTTATCAAGGTCTTTTGATTTAAAGCGTACCAAATGCACCACTGGGCCAAACACTTCTTTTTCAAGCACACTTAAGTCGTCTATTTGAAACAAGGTCGGTGGGAAAAACGTACCGTTTTCAGTGCCAGCTGGTAATTCTCGGCGGTACAACAACTTACCTTTGCCTTCCATAAAGGTGTCGTGATCGGTCAAGCTTTTTAATGCTTTTTCATCAATAACTGGGCCTACATCAGTTTCCAACATAGTTGGGTCGCCAATGGTTAGCTCTTTCATGGCACCGGTTAGCATAGTGATAAGATCATCGGCAATTTCTTCTTGCACGAATAACACTCGAAGTGCGGAACAACGTTGCCCCGCACTTTGGAAACCAGAATGAATAACATCATCAACCACCTGCTCTGGTAGTGCAGTTGAATCCACGATCATGCAGTTTTGGCCGCCAGTTTCAGCAATAAGCGGTACTTGTTCGCCCCCTCGGTTTGCTAATTCTTGTGAAATTAACGTACCGGTTTGGGTAGAACCCGTAAACATCACTGCTTTAATCCGTTCGTCAGAAAGTAAGGTTTCACCCACTTCTTTACCCGGCGCAATAATCAGCTTTAAGGCATCTTCTGGTAAACCTACCGACTGCATAATATCTACTGCACGCTGCGCTATCATGCTGGTTTGTTCAGCAGGCTTGGCAAGTACGGTGTTACCTGTCACTAAGGCTGCCGACACTTGACCTAAGAAGATAGCCAACGGGAAGTTCCACGGGCTGATACAAAGCACCACACCACGAGGAAGCAAGCGTTTATCTTCTGCTAACTCTTGTGCTCGCGCTGCGTAATAACGACAAAAATCTACCGCTTCACGCACTTCATCAATGCTGTCTTGTGCCACTTTACCGGCTTCACGCATACAAATGGCAATAAGCTCTGCCATGTGGCGCTCTAGTGCATCGGCTGAGCGGTTTAGTATTTCAGCACGTTCAGATACGTCACGTTTAGACCATGCATCAAAACCCGAATCGGCATCATCTAGCGCTTTGCGCATATCTTCAGGCTGTGCGTAATAATGGTAACCCACCACATCGTTGTGGTTCATTGGGTTGCGTACGGCAGTTGCGCCCTCTGGCACGCCGTCAGTTACGCTGTAATATTCCTGCCAGCGCTCTAATTCGTGCTGAAGCGCGGTAACTGCGTTTACGTCGGTTAAATCTAACCCACGAGAGTTATCACGCTCAGGGGCGTACAAACCACGTGGGGTTTTAATAAGCTTATTGAAGCGCACTTTAAGGCGCTGAGTTTTTTCAACCGGATCTTCAAGTAATGATTCAACCGGTTTTTCATCATCGACAATGGCGTTTACAAACGATGAATTAGCCCCATTTTCTAATAAACGACGAACTAAGTAGGCTAATAAGTCTTCGTGTTCACCCACAGGGGCATAAACACGGCACTGAATTTTCTCTTCGGTTACCACGGTATCGTAAAGGGTGTCGCCCATGCCGTGTAAACACTGGAATTCGAACCCTTCTTTGTCATCACCTGCTAGTTCAATGATTACCGAGGCAGAATACGCATTATGCGTAGCAAACTGTGGGTACAAGGTATCGCGATATTCTAACAAACGGTTAGCACAGGCATGGTAAGACACATCGGTAGATGACTTACGGGTAAAGACAGGGAACTCTTCTAAGCCCGCTTGCTGGGTAAGTTTAATTTCTGTATCCCAGTAAGCACCTTTAACTAAGCGAACCATGAGTGAACGGCCTACTTCTAAAGAAAGTACACGTAAGTGTTCAATAACGTGAATGGCACGTTTTTGATACGCTTGTACCGCAAGACCAAAGCCCGTCCAACCATTTAGGTCTTCGTCCCGAAATACCGCTTCAATAATATCTAACGATAGCTCTAAACGGTCTGCTTCTTCTGCATCTACCGTTAAGCCGATATCGTATTTTTTCGCCATCATACACAATGCTTTCAAGCGCGGCGGAATGTCCCGCATTGCGCGTTCACGGTGTAAAAATTCAAATCGAGGGTGAATAGCGGAAAGCTTAACGGAAATACCCGGCGAGCGCTTAGGGCCACGGCCATTTGCCGCTTTACCAATAACTTCGATAGCTTTTACATAAGAGTCGTAATAACGATCGGCATCTTCCATGGTGCGGGCACCTTCGCCCAGCATGTCGTAAGAATACACATACCCTTTCTTCTCTTTTTCTTTCGCTCGTTCTACTGCGTCTTTTATGGTTTCACCCATAACAAACTGACGCCCCATCACTCGCATCGCAATATTCATTGCACGGCGAATAACCGGCTCACCTAAGCGGCCGAGGGTTTTCTTCAATAAGCCAAACTGTTCTTGCTTACGTTTATCGGCATAATTCACCATATTTCCGGTGAACAATAAGCCCCATGCAGAGGCATTTACGAACAAAGAGTCTGAATTCCCTAGATGGGGAGTCCACTGGCCTTTTGAAAGTTTGTCACGAATAAGCTCATCTTGTGTTGCACCGTCTGGCACGCGAAGCAAGGCTTCGGCCAAACACATCAACACCACACCTTCAGAGGTAGACAATGAATACTCATTTAATAGTGCATCTACCCCACCATGACCTTCTTGGTCGCGGCGAATCTGCAACACCATTTTACGGGCTCGTTCCCAAGCGCGACTTCGTGCGCGAGGGTTTACCTCGGCAATCGGCAAAATTTGATCCACAGCCACAGACTCACTAATTCGATAGTAGTCTCGAATGCGCTGGCGTAGAGGTGAAGAGGTATGAAGTGTGTCGTTAATGAGCATTGCAACCCTTTATTCGAAAAGCTGTAGAAAATGGTTTCAGTAACGGATATATGAACAACGTTACATAGAAAAAGTGAATTAACAAGTAAAGCCATGCTTTGCTTGAAGCGCCACATTTAACTTACCAAAGTAAGTTAAAAAGTCCGTGTCACGCTTACGTATCTAAGTATTTAAACTTCGATCTTCACGATGAAGATCACGATATCGCTGAAATTGCGCGGATACTAGCATAATTGCTTGTTTCGCCAAGCCTCTGCTGTCAACTTTTTGCACCACTGTGATAGGCAGTCTAAGAACCTCGATGAATAACATTTGAAGCACATCAGGTAAAATACCTAGCACGCTAAAACGTTAAATATATGTTTAAAAAAGCTTCATCCATTACCTGCTAATGAAAATAAGGGTCTACACTTTTAGAGTATAAAAAGTGAAGGCTTACGCTTATGTGGTTACGTAATTTTAGTTTAATTCAACGGCTGTGCATCATTGTGGCGCTTACGGCCCTTTTATTTTTAATACTCACCGGTGTGGTGTTGAACCAACACTATCAAGCACTAAAAGATAAATCCTATAAAGAAAATCAGCACCTCGTAGAGGTCGTGCATACCTTGCTCGCAAATTATGCAGGGTTAGAAGGGGTCGATGAAGCCACGGCAAAGCAGCAAGCTTTCTTTGCGGTAAGTCAGTTGAGGTACGACGAAAATAACTACTTTTGGATTCAAGATGCCACCCCCGCCATGGTCATGCATCCTATTAAGCCATCACTAAATGGGCAAGATTTGCGAAGCTTTAAAGACGGTAACGGTAAAGCCTTCTTTGTTGAAATGGCGAGCATCATAAAGACAAAAGGAAGTGGCTTTGTAGATTATGTGTGGCCACTGCCCGGCGAAGAAACGCCTGTGGATAAGATTTCTTACGTTAAGGAATTTAAGCCATGGGGCTGGACGGTAGGCTCGGGTATCTACTTGTCGACGTTGGAAGCGGAGTACGCACATTTACGTAACCTGCTTATTATATTTTGTATTATTAGTGTTGTATTGGTGGTGGTGCTCGTTTTCTATATAGGCAGCAGTATTGTGAAGCCCGTGCATGAAGTTACCGAGCAAATGAAGGATATTGCGATGGGAGAAGGCGATCTCACTCGCTCACTTCCTGTTTCAGGAAGCGATGAAATTACCCGCTTAGCCCGCTACTTCAATGAATACACCAACAAAATGCGCCATTCTTTTTTAGGTATACGGGAAAATATCAGCGCCCTCACTCAACAAGCTGTACTGGTTGAAACCGTAAGCCAAGAGAGCAATGGGCAAGCCCAAAACCAGAATGCAAACATGCTGCAAGTTGCGGTAGCCATGGAGCAAATGACCACGCAAATACAACAAGTGAGTCAAAATGCGGATACCGCAGAATCTAACACCAGCGGCGCACGGTCCAATGTGAAGCAAGGCACCAACGTAGTAGAAAGTACCGTGAGTGATATTCGCTCCCTAACCTCGAACATTGAAAGTGTGAGCCATGTGGTAACCGAGCTTGCCGAACAAACAAGCAGTATTGGTGCGGTGTTAGACGTTATTCGAGGTATTGCCGACCAAACCAATCTTCTGGCACTAAATGCGGCAATTGAAGCCGCCCGCGCCGGAGAGCAAGGCCGTGGGTTTGCCGTGGTGGCCGATGAAGTGCGAACTTTAGCCAGTCGAACTGGGCAAAGTACCGACGAAATTCAAGCCATGATAGAAAAATTACAAAGCAACGCGAAAGCCGCTGTCGATGCGGTACAAGTCAGTCAAAACACCTCTGCTAGCACCGTGGATAACGCGATTAAAGCTAACGATAGCTTAAAAGAAGCAGACAGACTCATGAATGAAATTGCCGATATGAGCAGTGAAATAGCACGAGCAACAGAACAGCAAGCTGAAGCGGCCAACGAGGCAAATGCTCGTATCAATGATTTATCTGGGGCTGCCGACCAGAGTTTAAAAACAGCCGAAAAGTTAGCCAATGCCAGTCAAGCACTTAAAATTAGCTGTGTCGCTATTCAAGAAATTGCCAGTAAATTTAAACTTTAGTGATCCAACCTAGTCATAAAAAGGAAGGTATTCACAGATTTATACTACTTCCTGCGTATGGAAGTATGCTAAGCGGTGCTTTAGACTGGGTTATCTAGTTGTTAGATAATTGGCGCATCGTCGTTTACAAGGAGTGATATATGAGCAGTGACAGTAAAGGGATCCCCTTTAAGTATTGGGTGTTGGGCTTTTTTGTTCTACTTATTTTGGTTTATGTTTTATTCGCAAATACTATTATTAAAGCCGTACTAGAATCGAAACTAGGTGAATCTTATGGCGCCGAGGTAAACATTGCCGAGTTTGATCATTCCTTATATCCC
Organism: Alteromonas sp. 1_MG-2023; assembly: GCF_030547075.1. Taxonomy (GTDB): domain Bacteria; phylum Pseudomonadota; class Gammaproteobacteria; order Enterobacterales; family Alteromonadaceae; genus Alteromonas. Next base: position 446,620 of record NZ_JAUOQH010000001.1, read on the forward strand.
ACCACAGTCACTCTTAAAGGCATTGGCTTAACTAACGCCACTAAACCTACTCACAATCAGGTATTGGTAGGCGAAGCTAATGCAGATGTAGCTCTTATGCCCTTGTTATCCAATCAAGTTGTGGTGAATAACCTCAATTTACTTGATGTACAGTTCGACCAAGTGCGCGAGCACGAAGGTGAAGTCTATCGGGTTCCTGAAAGCTCGTTAACCTACGACGAGCTAAAAGCGAAAGCAAAAGGCGCAGTGCCTTCTGTAGATGAATTACTCGCCCGCAACCCTTTAAAAACAACAGCAGCAGTTGCCGAAGCGAAAGAAGCCTACGCCACCTATTCTCAAGGCCTAAAGCAAGATTATGAAAGCTTGCCTGATAAAGCGCGTATCGAGTATTACAAAACCCAAGTTGCTGAGCTTAAAGAGACTGACTACAAAGACCCTCAAGCGCTCATTCAAGCGAAATCAGCCTTAGATAAGTTGAAGGAAGAAATGAGTGCAGATCGCGCGCTTATTAGCAGCTTTACCGATAAAGCATCGAACGCTAAAGACGCGTTAAGTAGTACGGCGAAAGCCTTAAAAGAAGCCCCAGGTCAGGATTACGATTTACTGAAAGGGGTTATTGCCGGCGATGAGGCTGCACTGTCTCAAGTGACGTATTTCGTATTTGGTGATAAAGCCGCTGAATACACTGAGTACTTAATGTCGGCCATGCAAATTGTGATGCCACTGCTTCAAGGCGGTGAAACCACTGAAGAGCCCGCAGCCGATATGCCTTCTATTTTGGTGAAGCAAGCCAATGTATCTGTGCTTTGGCAAAACGAGTCGATAAGCAGTTCGTGGCAGAACATTACCAACACCCACAGTGTCTTTGGCGACCCCACCACCTTCACTATTGAAGCGGCTGGTGACATGCTTAAGCAATTTACCTCAAGCGGTGAATTCTGGATTGATGAAAGTGGCGTAGATGCTAGCCAAGTTTGGGAGCTAGCGGGCGTGAACATGTCAAACATTCCAGTGAGCGGTAACGAGACCCTTAATGCTGTGATGAAAACGGCGTTAATGGCCACCACAGGTTCAATGGAAGTAGTAGATAACCAGCTTAGCGGTAACGGTAAAGTTAACTTGCAAGAGTTAGTAATGGAAGCCACAGGCACCAGTGATGTGACTAGCGCTATTGCTTCTGCCCTGCAATCACTTAGCAGCTTATCGATGACCATGTTACTTGATGGTACGGTGTCAGACCCTGGGTTTAATATTAAATCAGATTTAGATAACAAACTGGCGCAAGCGGCGTTATCTCAGTTAACCGATTCTCAGCAAGGCAAACTAGATGAGCTTAATAATAAGTTAAACGCCATGGTTGCCAGTGAACAAGATATGCTTTCTGGAGAGTTGGTAGATATCAATTCCATGTTAAGTGCGGCGCAAGGCGACAGCAGTGCCCTGCAAGAACTACTTCAAAGCCAGTTAAGCAGTGTAATTGATGAACAAAAGAATAAGTTGTTCGACAAACTGAAAGGGAAATTAGGACAAGGTGAATAAAGCACCTTTGATTCCTTAGCCCTTCGCGGCATAATAGGTATTAACGTAAAGGGCAGTTTACTGCCCTTTTTAAATTTTTCCTCCGCTTACCGGTTTCAGGTGGTTCTGTGTGGCAAGATAAATGGCTTCCAATTGTACTCATCACCCTTCTTGGGTTGTTGCAGTATCGTCTTTGGTTTGGGAAAAATAGTATTCCTGATTACCTTAGCCGAGAGCAGGAAGTAAAAGTTCAAGCGCAGCAAAACGCGAACCTCGCGCAGCGCAATGCTCTGTTAAATGCGGATATCACCGACCTTAAAGTGGGTTTAGAAGCCATTGAAGAGCGTGCTCGCAACGAACTGGGGCTGATAAAGCACGGGGAAACTTTTTACCGGATTTTACCGCCAGAAACTAAGTGAGTAACATGACATCCTCCCCTGTGGTTGCGGTTATTCCCGCAGCTGGAATTGGCAGCCGAATGCAGGCTGACCGCCCCAAGCAGTATTTAACCCTTCAAGGGAAAACCATTCTTGAACACACCGTTGAATTACTACTTAACCATCACGCCATTGATTACCTTGTTATAGCTATTAGCCCTCACGATAACTACTTCCCTTCTCTTTCTATTGTAAATAATCCGAAGGTGAAAGTGGTGGAAGGCGGCAATGAACGGGCTGATTCTGTGCTAAATGCCGTAAACACACTGCCAGAAAATACGTGGGCGTTAGTGCATGACGCCGCGCGACCTTGCGTAAGTACTCACGACATTACTAATTTGTTGGCCGTGATGGAAAACAATCAGGTAGCCGGTGGCATATTGGCTTCTCGGGTACGAGATACCATGAAGCGTGGCGTACAACAGAAGACGGAAGACACTGGTTTATCTGCCGTTTCAGCTACCCTCCTTACCGCCAGTATTCCCACTGTTCTTCATACTGAAAGCAGAGAAAATTTATGGCATGCCCTCACGCCGCAGTTATTTCCTACGGCTTTGCTTAAAAACGCGCTAAACAGCGCCTTAGCCGCAGGCGCTATTATTACTGATGAAGCGTCGGCCATAGAATACAGTGGGCATAAGGTTGCGCTTATTGATAGCGATCCTGCAAATATCAAAATAACCCATCCAGGGGATTTACCTTTGGCAGATTTTTACCTACATCAACGACAGAAGGCGCAAGCAGCATGCGAATAGGACACGGTTTCGACGTTCATAAATTTGGTGGCGATGGCCCCATTGTTATTGGTGGTGTAAGTATTGATTATGACCAAGGCCTTATCGCCCATTCAGATGGCGACGTGTTGCTACATGCACTATGCGATGCTTTACTAGGAGCCGCAGCGCTAGGAGATATTGGTAAGCACTTTCCTGATACCGATGACGCTTACTCAGGAGCCGATAGTCGCGTTTTACTGAGACACGTGATGCAGGTGGTAAATAAAAAAGGCTATACCTTAGGTAATGCCGACATGACAATAGTGGCCCAAGCTCCCAAAATGGCAACGCATATTCAAGCCATGCGCGAAATCATAGCCCAAGACTGTCACTGTGAACTTGATGCCATTAATGTAAAGGCAACAACCACAGAAAAGCTTGGCTACACAGGCAGAAAAGAAGGCATAGCCGCTCACGCGGTGGTGCTATTGGAAAAAATATGAAACCTTTAGATACACAGCATTGGAATTATTATTACAGCAAGCCCGTTTCAACTGGCTTATTTAAGTTCCAACCTGACGACTTTCAGGTTGTTGAAGACTTAGGTTATGAACCTTGTGGTGAAGGCGAGCATCAATTTATATTTGTAGAGAAAATTAATACCAATACCGCCTTTGTTGCCGAGCAACTTGCTCGCTATACCAAATTACCCCTTCGCCAAGTAACTTATGCTGGCCGTAAAGACAAGTATGCCCTTACTCGTCAGTGGTTTGGCTTACACGCACCTGGGCAAGCCGACTTTGATTTTAGCGATTTTGACCTAGAAGGTGTTCGAGTTATAAAGCAAACCCGACACAATAGAAAACTTCGTACCGGTCAGCTAAAGGGGAATGCTTTCACCATTACGCTTCGCCAGGTTGTGCATCCTGAAGCCATTGAAGAGCGCCTTCAGGAAATCGCCAAACATGGTGTGCCTAATTATTATGGCGAACAGCGGTTTGGCGTAATGCGCGTGAACGAACAAGGTGAAGTGCAACGTGGCGGTAACCTTGCTATGGCCGAGCGAATGATAAATGGTGAAACTATTCGTCACAGAAACAAACGCTCAATGGCGCTGTCTGCGCTACGTAGTTGGTTATTTAACGAGGTTATCTCTACTCGCTTAGAACACGAGACTTTTGATACGGTACTTGCTGGTGACGCTTTGGTATTAACTGGTTCAAACAGCTTTTTTATTGATGATGACAAACAGCAAGATAGCCAACAACGCTATAAAGACAAAGACGTTTGCCCTTCTGCACCGCTGTGGGGGAAAGGAAACTTGATCACCACATCAGAGGCAAACGCTACAGAAGATAAAGTCGCGTCGGGTCATCCTGAAGTGATCGACTTTTTAAGTCAGTGTGGATTCGAGCAAGAACGCCGAGCAATAAAAATATGGCCATCGCAACTTGAATGGCAAAGTAAGGGTGATACATTAACCCTGTCTTTTTCATTGCCTAGCGGTTGTTTTGCTACATCCGTGCTTAGGGAATGCGTTGAAACCGTTTCTCCCATTCACAGTATTTAGTTGAGAGTGTATGAAGATACTAATGAGTAACGATGATGGTGTGTTTGCAAAAGGCTTAGCTGTTTTGCATGAAACCATTGCTAGCGAGCACGATATTACTGTTATCGCCCCCGATCGTAACTGTAGTGGCGCAAGTAACGCCCTTTCGTTACATCAACCTCTTCGCGTCCAACGTATGGACAGCGGGTTTTATTCAGTTAATGGCACCCCCTCAGACTGTGTGCACTTAGGTATTAGCCGAATTTTAAAAGATGATCCCGAGTTAGTGGTATCTGGCATTAATCATGGTGCTAACTTAGGTGACGATGTGGTGTATTCCGGTACCGTTGCCGCTGCAACGGAAGGCAGATACATGGGTTTACCCGCTATTGCCGTGTCGCTTGCTGGTAAAAAAGGTGAGAACTTTGAAACGGCGGCACGGGTGGTGCTAGATATAATCCGCAAACTTGAAACGCATCCACTGCCTGCAAATCAAATTTTAAACGTAAATGTTCCCGATATACCTTATGATGAGCTTAAAGGCATTGAAGTTACCAGACAGGGACGCCGCCATCGTGCTGAACCTATGTTTGAAGATAAAGACCCGTTTGGGCAAACCATTTATTGGTATGGCCCTGCTGGTTCAGAACAAGATGCCGGGCCAGGTACAGACTTTCACGCAGTGGCTAACGGGTATTGCTCCGTTACCCCATTAAGCGTAGATATGACTGCCTACCAAAGTTTAGATAATATGAAAGAATGGTTAGCCAAATAACCCCATAGTGCGCGGTCGATAAAAAGGATAAGAAGCAACACCATGAGAGCCTCCAGAAAAGGGGATGCGCTAGCACAGCTGCTTTATGACGAAGGAATACGTTCGCAGCCCGTGCTCAATGCTATTGCAGGTACACCCCGGGAAACATTCTTACCTGATGCGCTTAAACATAAAGCCTATCAGAATACTGCGTTGCCTATTGGGCAAGGACAGACTATTTCGCAACCTTACATAGTAGCGAAAATGACTGAACTCCTGCTAGATAGCCCTAATAAGCCGGAAAAAGTGCTTGAAATAGGTACTGGCTCTGGCTATCAGACCGCCATTCTCGCACAGCTTTTTTCAACGGTTTTCAGCGTAGAACGGATTAAATCACTACAGTTTCATGCTAAAAGACGGATGAACCAACTCGATTTACACAATATTGCCATGAAACATGGTGATGGGTGGAAGGGGTGGACATCTAAAGGTCCTTACGATGCCATTATTGTGACGGCTGCGGCCAGTAGTTTGCCGCAAGATTTATGTGATCAATTAAAAGAAGGAGGCCGCCTGATCATTCCTGTTGGAAATGAACAGCAGTCTCTATTGTGTATCGACAGGATAGAGGGCGAATTAAAAACCACCACCATAGAAGCGGTGCGTTTTGTTCCCTTAGTAGCAGGAGAGCTATTGTGAAATTGTTCGAGCCAATGTACGACATGGCAATTCGATGGGCTAGGCATCGCCATGCAGTGAAATACTTGGGGGGCTTGAGTTTCGCTGAGTCGGTATTTTTCCCTATTCCGCCAGATGTCATGCTAGCCCCTATGGCATTGTCTCAACCAGACAAAGCATGGCGCTTTGCCCTTATCACTACACTTGCGTCTATTTTAGGCGGCATTGCAGGTTACTGGCTGGGTTATTTTGCATTTGATGCATGGTTATCGCCTATCATCGAAAGTTGGGGTTATACCCACAAGATAGAAACTGCTACGCAGTGGTTTGCTGACTACGGCGTATGGGTGGTGTTTGTCGCGGGGTTCTCACCTATACCCTATAAAGTCTTCACTACCAGTGCTGGCTTTCTGCAAATGGCGTTTTTCCCCTTTCTTATTGCCTCGGCTGTGGGCCGTGGCGCCCGGTTCTTCTTAGTCGCAGGGCTAATGCGCTGGGGCGGCGCGCCTATGGAAGCCAAACTACGTCAGTACGTTGAAGTACTTGGCTGGGCAGTTGTACTAATGGCTGTTGCCGCTTATTTAATCTTGCGATGATAGTGGCTCGATGTCATACCGCTTATTTCTGACTGCTGTTGTGTTACTGCTGCTACAAAGTTGCAGTGGCCGTAGTGCTCCAGCACCTGTCGTTTTATTAAATAGTCAAGCCGTGCAAGAATCTGGTGGATTCATATCAGATACTTATAAAGTACAGCCAGGAGACACCCTTTTTGGTATAGCTTGGTATACCGGAAATGACTATCGAGACATCGCTAAATATAACAGTTTATCAGAACCTTACCGCATCTATCCTGGTCAAGAGTTACGCATATCTCCTCCCCCTACAATTGTAAAGATCCCATCAAGGTCCGAACCGCAGACCATTCAGTCAGCAGATCCGACCACGACCTCAATAGACAAAAGTTTGATTGACCCCCCTATACCACAGGGGTATGGTGAAGGTGAAAAAGTTGTTAAGCGACAAAACGTTACGAGCGTCAACAAGTCGTCAGAAAGCGTCAAAATTACGGCGCAAAACAGTTTTCCTGAGAAGGTAAAACGATGGGTTTGGCCAGCAACAGGTAAAGTTGTTGAAACGTTCAGTAAATCGGAGTCAGGCAACAAAGGAATTGATATCGCTGCGGCAAAAGGTACATCGATACACGCGGCAGCAGATGGAAAAGTTGTTTATTCAGGAAGCGCCTTAAGAGGCTACGGTAATTTGGTTATCATCAAACATACCGACACCTTTTTAAGTGCCTACGCATACAACGACACCATTATCGTCAAAGAACGAGACTGGGTGTCAGCGGGGCAGAAAATTGCAACCATGGGTGACAGCGGAACAAATTCGGTAAAACTTCACTTTGAAGTTAGATATCGTGGAAAATCTTTAGATCCACTGCGTTATCTGCCAGCTACACGACCATAATAATAATAAATAACAATAAGAAACGAATAAAGGAGAAACGTCGAAAGGTAAACCTTGAAGCAGGAGATTCATTGTGGGTCATATAAATAAAAACCTCGAATCAAATACGAAAGATGACTTAAACGTCATTGAAATGCCAGCCGATCTGAAAGCAGATAAAACTTTATCTGATGACACTGACACCAATTCAGAAGAATTAGTGTTAAGCCAAGACGACCAACCAAAAAATCTAGACGCCACACAGCTTTATCTAGGTGAAATAGGTTTCTCGCCTCTGCTAAGTGCAGAAGAAGAAGTATTTTTTGCTAGAAAAGCTCTACGCGGATGTGAAGCCTCACGCAAGCGCATGATTGTTAGTAATTTACGCCTAGTAGTAAAAATAGCGCGTCGATATAACAACCGCGGACTTGCTCTATTAGATCTTATCGAAGAAGGGAATCTAGGACTTATACGTGCGGTTGAAAAGTTCGATCCCGAACGCGGGTTTCGTTTTTCAACGTATGCAACGTGGTGGATAAGACAGACTATTGAACGCGCTATTATGAACCAAACGCGTACTATTCGTTTGCCTATCCATGTCGTTAAAGAACTTAATGTGTATTTACGTGCAGCTCGTGAGTTATCCCAAAAGCTCGATCACGAACCAACTGCAGAAGAAATTGCCCTTGCCTTAGACAAACCTGTCGAAGACGTTACCAAAATGCTGCGACTTAATGAACGTATTACGTCAGTAGATACTCCAATTGGTGGCGAAAACGATAAAGCGTTGTTAGATATCTTGGCCGATGAAAAAGAATTCGGTCCTGAAGAGAACTTGCAAGACTCAGACATCAAATCAAATATTGTTGGCTGGCTGGAAGAACTTAATCCTAAACAACGTGAAGTATTGGCAAGACGATTTGGATTAATGGGTTACGAGCCCTCAACGCTTGAAGATGTAGGTGCCGAAATTGGTCTTACTCGTGAACGAGTTCGCCAAATTCAAGTAGAAGCACTACGCAGATTGCGAGACATTCTAGGCCATCAAGGTCTGTCGCTAGAAAACTTATTTAATCAAATGAATTGATAGCGCGTTACCACCATTACATGCCGAGGCGTAGTTTACCCTCGGCATTTTTATATGTAGCACTACCCTCTTATTAAACTAACAAAAGTATAATTGTGTGGGTTTTTCTCATCAGCACTATGCGCTTCACGGCTTATTTCTTTCCAATTACCCTGAGCTTCATAATCAGGAAATTGCGTATCGCCTTCTACCGCTAAATCGATATACGTTAAGTGTAAAGTATCAGCTTTGTCTAAAAAAGCCTGATAAATAGTGCCGCCCCCAATGATCATGACTTCATCTGTCTGGTTGTCTAACGCTGAAGCATACTTAATGGCTGACTCAGGTGATGCGACAACATTAGCATCTGGCAAGCTATAATCGCTATTGGTGGTGATAACAATATTAGGTCTACCCGGTAAAGCACGTCCAATAGACTCATAGGTTTTACGCCCCATAATAACTGGCTTACCCATAGTGACTTTCTTGAAATGCTTTAAATCTGCTGGCAAATGCCAGGGCATGTCGTTATCTGCACCGATAATACGTTTATTAGCCATTGCGGCAATCATGGCAATTTTCATAGTATTTCGAACTCATCATGTTGTTATTTCTCTATGATAACTGATTAGCGCTATGACGATAACTCTTGCGTTAACAACAGTCCATTTTCCCACCTTTCTTTCCGAACTATCCTTTTCATAACGCCATGCCTTTTGTGTTTACTTATCTTGTATCTATTAGCCTAGCTAGGTGGGCTATGTATTAACCGTAAAAGTTTTTGTCCACTGTTAGTAGCTTCCCATGTGATAGACCTTAGATTACACACATGCAAATAATAACAATTATCATTTGCGATCGTGTTTTATATCGACTAGGGTGTATCTAGGAGGGCAAGCAAATGCAAATAACTTACCTGTGTGCAAAACACGAAGATTGGATTTACAGTAACCCGAAGCAGGCGCTTCATTTTATGGCCAGAGACGAGTTGCAAGGCACGCTTTTACTGCATTGCGGCCAATACACAGAAGCTATTCCTTACTTAGGCTGCGCTTTTGATATTGCGGTTATTCTTTTAGAAGTTGATGGTGGCGAAAATGAAGCGATAAAAAGCAAAGTTAAAAGTTTAGCCGGATTACTTGAAGAAACCTATTACCACCTGAAACTGCCAGAGTATCGAAACGCCATTTTAGATAGAGCAAATTCCGTCTTACAAGCCACAGAATCAGCAATGTTGTCAGCTTTTTTGCTTAACTCTGTGTATTAATAAGTTGAAAATACTATGCATACTTATCTTGCAGCAAATCATAAACGCAACGTTAAGCAGCGCGAAACTACTGACTTTAAGGCATTGTTAGGCCAGTGGGAACGGCGAGTTCTTAGTGCCAATAAGGCGTTTTCAAATGGTCAATGGCTCTCGACACTAGCGTTGTATAACCAAGCCATAGCGCTCGCCAACCAGTTAATAGCGATATCACCCTACCGCAAAGAAGCCATGTTTTCGTTACTGGTGAGTTTTCATAACCTTTCCGACACCTACTTGCAGTACGCCAGCGAGGCGCCCCCTGAAGAAAGAACGGCTATTTACCATATGGCACTTGCTACCTTATCTGAAGTACAAACACGCATTGATACCCAAGCAATGCTATTACCTGACAACACTGAAGTACTGCGCGCTAGGCGAATTGCGCATCAACAACGATGGTTACTTTTAAAACAGCATCCCGAGTTGGAGAATGCGCTAAGTAATACCCCTTCTATCGACAATTCATTCACTGTTTTTGCTGCTACCGCAGGCAAAGTTAGTCATTAGCTAATTCTATTTTCCATTAACTAGGAGTTTATATGAATAACACGATAAAAAATGTCACTTACACCGTCGCGTCTGTGGCTGTAACCTCTTCCCCCGTCTTTGCACATGCTGGTCACGATCATAACCACTGGAGTAGCCAGTTCATGCACGGCCTTTTCTATTTGTCACTAGCTGCGGTAGGTGCAGCATGCGTTTTCGCAGGCTACAAGGCCTATTCTCGCAAACAATCTTCATCTAAATAGGGAAAGTAATCATGCTAAACAGCTTACTGAAGACGCTTCACCGTAGCAAACCCTTTGATAAAGCGAGTGCTCACTGTGATATTCCATGCAAAATCTACGATCCTATTTCAGCCCAACTTGCTGCGCTCAGTGTTATTCGTTTTGTTGATTTACTTAATGAGTTAAGTGAGAAAGAAAACCTCTCGTTTGCTGATCATGCCCAATTCAGCCGCCTAATTAGCGAAAAAGAGACCCACGCGGAAAAAGTAAAACATGAAATTAGGGTTATTTGGGGTGATTACTTCAAAGCGCCTCAATTTGAGAAATACCCAGATACTAACGAATTGGTACATAATATTATGCTTACCGGATCGGCGTGTAAGCAGCATGTTTCACGGGAGAAAGCAGAAGCACTACTCACATTGGTGAATGAGTTCGCTGCAAGTTTCTGGGCCACTAAGGGTGTTGAAACTAAGACAGCCACCTGCCCTTATCCGCCTGCGGAACAAGTGGTATACCCTAAACTTTAATCATGCTTCGATTATTAGCGATTGAAGGGAACAGTATGCAACCCATGCTGTTTGCAGGCGACTTTATTTTAATTTGCAAGTGGCCAAAAGCGTGGCTGCAAATAGGCCATGTATTGGTAGTTAATAGCGAACAATATGGTGTTATTGTAAAGCGCGTTACCCAAGTATGCTCTGTTAAAGGCGTTATGCTACAAGGTGATAATGCACTAGAAAGCGTAAGCACGTCGGCTATGGGCTGGATAAAGCCAAGCGCCATTATTGGAAAGGTTATATTTACTTCGTCTTCGAGAAATCAGAAGCTGTTAATGAAAAACCGCTAGTTTTAGTAAACTAGCGGTTTTAATGTTGTTCAATTAGCGACGGTACTCTACTTCTACATCGTAGTCATCGTCGTCCCAATCTTCATCGTCATCTAAGTCATCACTTAAATCGTCTTCGAAGTCTTCGCCTAACTCAGCGTCTTGTGCTTCTAACGTATTACGATGATAAGTATCCCACTTGAACTCAACATCTTTCGTTTCTTCTTCTGCGATAACTTCGGTTGGAAGTGTATCGATGAAGTTCATGATTTCTCGGCAAAGCGGCTCTAAACCAATCTTCTGGAAAGCAGAAATTTGGTATATTGGGCCTTCCCAACCAAGTTGTGCGGCAATTTCTTTGCAGCGCTCGTTGGCTTCTTCTTCAAGCATCAAGTCAACTTTGTTAAACACTAACCAGCGAGGCTTGCTTGCTAATTTAGGGTTGTACTTTTCAAGCTCTTCAACAATAGCTTTAGCGTTTTCAGCAGGATCGCTTTCATCTACTGGCATGATGTCTACAACATGAAGCAGTATACGACAACGCTCTAAGTGCTTAAGGAAACGAATACCTAAACCTGCGCCGTCTGCTGCACCTTCAATAAGCCCTGGAATATCGGCTACGACGAAGCTGCGCTGTGCGTCTTGACGTACTACACCAAGGTTTGGCACTAGCGTAGTAAACGGGTAGTCAGCCACTTTAGGCTTAGCTGCAGATACAGAACGAATGAAGGTAGATTTACCTGCATTCGGCATACCTAGTAAGCCCACATCGGCCAACAGCATTAATTCGAGTTTTAAATTACGAATTTCCCCTGGCGTACCATTAGTTTTATGACGTGGTGCACGGTTAGTACTGCTTTTGAAGCGCGCATTACCTAAACCGTGAAATCCACCTTGTGCCACTTTAAGCTGTTGTCCATGGCGAGTAAGGTCGCCAAGTACTTCACCAGTATCGCTATCGGTAGCACGGGTTCCTACAGGAACACTTACGGATAAATCTTTACCGCCACGGCCGATACAATTAGCGCCTTGACCATTTTGGCCACGCTCTGCACGGTGAAAACGCTCGAAACGATAGTCGATCAATGTATTCAGGTTTTCATCGGCAAGAAGAAAAACACTACCGCCGTCGCCCCCATCGCCACCATCAGGGCCACCTTTGGGAACATATTTTTCCCGTCTAAAGCCAATTACGCCGTTGCCACCGTCACCGGCTTCAACACGAATTTCAGCTTCATCTACAAATTTCATTTATCACTCCGGGCATAGTTGCCGTAGGGGTTATTTATACTCAGTATTTAGCTACTAAGTTTACACCAAATTGTTATGTACTGCCCGAATACTAAAGCGCGGGTTTCCATAAAACAAAAAACCCCGCAAGCGCGGGGTTTTTCTAAGCCTGTTCGGCGAGTAGCTAAAGCGCTTACTCTGCTACGATGCTTACAAATTTACGGTTGTTCGGTCCTTTAACATCAAACTGAACTTTACCGCTTTTTAATGCAAACAACGTGTGGTCTTTACCGATACCCATGTTGTCACCAGCGTGGAAACGAGTACCACGTTGACGAACAATGATGTTACCAGCAAGAACAGATTCTCCACCAAAGCGTTTAACACCTAGGCGTTTACTCTCTGAATCACGACCGTTTTTGGTACTACCACCAGCTTTTTTATGTGCCATGTGTTCGTGCTCCTATTAAGCGTTAATGCCAGTAATTTTCACTTCCGTGAACCACTGACGGTGACCCATCTGCTTACGTGAATGCTTACGACGACGGAACTTAACGATTTTAATTTTATCGCCACGACCGTGTGTAACCACCTCAGCAGTCACCTTACCACCAGCAACGTTTGGTGTGCCGATTTTTACATCGTCACCGTTACTAACCATTAAAACTTTGTCGAATTCAATCGTGTCACCTGGGGCAACTTCGATTTTTTCTAGACGAACGGTTTGGCCTTCGGCCACACGGTGTTGTTTACCGCCACTTTGGAAAACCGCGTACATAGTTAACTCCGCTCTGCGTCACTGACGCAATCAATTCAAAAAACAGGGCGCGAATTGTACGTGAAACATCCGTAAATCACAACCCCGATTCTGATAAAAGTAGATTATTTTTCCAACATGGGTGAATTTTCGCGTGAATTCACCCAAAAATGCACGATGTCACACTTAGAAAACAGTACTAAGTAAATGACAAACGGTAAAATTCAAGATGATAACCGCCAAATTCGATAAGCATTAATGCCTCTAAAAAAGGCATAAAATAGATTACCTGTAGATGGAAAATCGAATACGATTCAATCGCGCCGATCTGATCATGAAAAACGCTCAAGAATAGCGCCTTTAAATCACAATGATCAAAACGATCGAATAACAGATCCGAGATTGTAGCATTTTGATCTGTACTTCGCAGCTAGCAAAAAGAATTTTTCTGAAAATACATACTTCAGGTCAAAATTACGCGATAGCACCTATAATAAGACATAAGGTAACAACGAAATGAACGATTGGCCGGTCGGCGGTATATAAATTTCCATAAAATGTATTAACCGTGATTTTTCATGACAATTCGGCGACGAATCATTAAATATGGCGGCCAATGCGTTTAATTCGGTGGCTAATACGTTTAATTCGGTGGATAGTACGGCACATTCAGGTACAATCAGCCCCTATAATTGCCTAAGAAATGAATAAGTTTTTACGCCGATGCCAATGGATATAAATCAAATACGTGCGCTATCAGATAATGATATGCAAGCGGTTAACCAACTGATTCAACAGCAAGTCGACTCTGACGTTGCGCTTATCAATCAATTGGGATTCTACATTGTAAATAGCGGCGGTAAGCGCCTTCGCCCACTACTTACTGTGCTAAGTGCCCGTGCGATGGGAATAGAGAATACAGACCATCACACCCTTGCCGCTATTGTTGAATTTATACATACCGCTACTTTGCTGCACGATGATGTGGTTGATGAATCGACCATGCGACGTGGCCGCGAAACCGCTAACGCCGTGTTTGGCAATCAAGCTTCGGTTTTGGTAGGTGATTTCTTATATACCCGCTCATTTCAGATGATGGTAAGTTTGAAACGCATGCGTGTGATGGATATTTTATCTGAAGCAACTAACCAAATTGCTGAAGGCGAAGTGTTACAGTTAATGAACTGTAATGATGCATCTACCACAGAAGCCCGTTATTTCGACGTTATCTACGGTAAAACAGCCCGCTTGTTCGAAGCAGCGACACAATTGGCTGCGGTATTAACCGACCAGTCAGAAAGTGTTGAACATGCCATGCAAGAATATGGCAAGCACTTAGGCACCGCTTTTCAGCTAGCTGATGATATTTTAGATTACATGGCTGACAGTGATGAAATGGGCAAGAACGCTGGCGATGATTTAGCGGAAGGAAAGCCAACGCTGCCTTTGCTATACGCAATGTGGAATACCGACAGCGAAGATGACAAGGCACTAATTCGTGACGCCATAGAGCAAAGCAACGGTTTGCCTCACCTTTCTCGCATCCAACAAATCATGGAAAGCACTGGGGCATTAGATTACACCCGTACGTGTGCCAACAATGAAGTGAAAATGGCCATTGATAGTTTGTCTATTATTCCAGATTCACCTTATAAAGAGGCATTAATTGCCCTTGCTCATATTTCGGTAGAACGCACTAGCTAGTGCGTTAACCCGCTTCAAGCATAGCGCCTACCAGCCCCACTAAAAACCCCATTATTGCGCCTAACGGTGGCAACCAATGGTTTTCCATGCGAATACCTGGGGCAATGTCTTGAAATACCGAATACAAAATACCCCCTGCAGCAAAGAGCATAATGCCACTCATCAATACGGGATATTGGGCAAGATAGTAGAAACCCACCAAGCTCATTATGGGGCCAAGTAAGCTCATTAACACGAAGATCCAGATTAGTTTTGAGCTGCGCTTTTTGTTTTTAGGGGTCATTTCCCGATAAGCATTAAAGCCTTCCGGTAAATTTTGTACCGCAATTAACACGCCTAACAACATAGTACCGCCCCCTAATGCAGCAGTTGTACCCAAGGCAACCGATTCTGGTACGAAATCACTTAACATGGCGGCAAGTTGACTGCCTGCGGTTTTCTTTTTAGCCAAATAGATATCCAACGCCATAAAGGCAAGCGCCCCGCCAATAAAGCAGCTACACGCCATGAATACCGATACATCTTCAATACCCTCAGGCACCAATACCAACGCTACGGCTGAAATAAGCGCACCAGCCCCTAATGCCAAAATACCGTGTCGTACCTCTTGCTCTAACCACTTAGGACGCAAGTCTTTCATTCTAGACAAAAGTGCACCTGCTGGCATAGCCAACCCTGCCAAGGTGGCTACAATAACCAAGTTAACAATATCGGGTTGCTGCATGTTTGCTCCTTTGCCCAAATGCAATGTGCTGGGTACGCTTATCGCTTAAAGTAAATGATGTTACATAAAAAAAGGCAGCCTAATTTAGCTGCCTTCTGGTATATATTTCAAGGTACTCAACATTGTGCTGTGCTCTATTACACTATTACACTTAAATATTCATAAGTTAGCGCAGCTAGATGAGATCACTTTAAATCGAAGTCTCGGGTCATATTTTCGTTTCTATCGCGGTGCACAATAATGTTGTCTTCAATGCGAATACCGCCAAATGGACGATACAAATCTACTGTATCCCAGTTGATGTATTTCGACGTAGGTGTTGCTTTTAAATCTCTGAGCAAGCTGTCGATAAAGTACAAACCAGGCTCAATAGTAAATACCTGACGTGCCTCAATCATGCGCGTACAGCGTAAGAAAGGATGATCTTCAGGGGCAGGTTTAGGTGTACCTCTGTCGTCGTTCACCAAACCACCTACATCGTGCACTTGTAGCCCTAAAAAGTGCCCAATACCGTGAGGGAAGAAAGTACGGGTAATACCTTGTTCTACAATATCGGCCGCTGGTAGATTCACAATGCCCGTGTCTTGTAGAATTTGGGCGATACCTGCATGGGCAAGCAAATGTATATCGGTATACGCCACACTTGGCTTAAGGGAATCAACTAAGGTTAACGTCACTTTATCAACGGCCTGAATAAGGTCTGAAAATAACGCTGAGTTTTGGCTGTAGGTACGGGTGATATCAGCAGCATAGCCATGATAATTCGCGCCCGCATCAATTAAGAACGAACGAGACTGCCCAGGCGCCGTGGTATCACACTGCATGTAATGCAAAATTGCAGCATGTTCGTTCAGCGCAATAATACTGGTGTAAGGCACATCGTTATCGCCTTGGCGGCACGCAGCGCTGTACGCTAAATTAATATCGAATTCGCTTTTGCCTTCAATAAACGCTTGCTCTGCCGCTTTATGCCCCGCTACCGCTAGCTTGTTTGCTTCACGCATACATTCTAGTTCGTAATCGGTTTTATACGCCCGCTGGTAATGCAAATAGTGCAGCACTCTATCTGGGTTTACATTCTCAAACCCTAGCGCCTTAGCAACTTCAATGTATTCACCAATATAAGCAAAACCGCGCTTATCGTAAGGCAGATGCTTTTCTACCGCATCGGCTTGTTGAAGCAAAATAATGTTGAAGCTGTCGGTCCAAAAATCTTGCGGCTCTGGTGGCACTTTATGCCAAAAGTCTTCAGGGCGGTAAAAAATAAGCGTTGGCTTATCTTCTCCATTAACCACTAACCAGCAATTAGGGTTATCGATAACCGGCACCCAAGCTTTAAATTGAGGGTTTACCTTAAATGGATAATGGTTGTCGTCTAAGAACAAGCGTTTGCCTTGCCCTGAATGAATGACTACCCCTTCTAGCCCTTCACGCTGAAGTGCTTCGCGAGTGCGAGATTGAAGTTCCTCGATATGTTGCTGATAGCTTGCCTGATGTTTTGACATAACACCTCATTGTCGTTTTTTTGATTTATATGGCTAATTCGTCTTCATCAATTAGCGACTTGTTACTAGCCATTTTTTATAACGTGCTTAAGTTTACCACGATAGCTGCCCGCCTTTCACCGAGCAGCTGGTATGCATTAGTTATATATCAGTGCTAGCGAGGCGCTAATTGCAAGCTTCCCGTTACAGGGTTCGTACTTAAGGCACTTGATGAAGGAATAACATCTTGAGTAAGCTGCGGGAAAACGTTCTTATTTTCGCCCAACTGATGCTCATAGATGTATTGATAGGCCAATACCGCTTTTACATAACTGCGGGTTTCTTTGTACGGAATGTTTTCAATCCATATATCCACAGGCAATGCTTCGCCCGCGGGTAACCATTCCATTACTTTACGCCAGCCCGCATTATAAGATGCCGACACTAATACTGGGTTATCGTTAAGTTTATCACCTAAATAGCGCAAGTATTGCACGCCGTAGTCGAGGTTGTTCTCCACTTGGAACAGCGTGTTACGACTCACTTTCTTTTTGGCTAAATACTGCGCCGTACCAGGCATAAGTTGCATTAACCCTGCCGCGCCAACTGGCGATACCGCATCTACCATGAACGAGCTTTCACGACGGGCAATTGCCATCGCAAACGCTTTTGATACGTCGTATGTTTCACTCTTTTCACTGAATTGTGATTCAAACGCCAAGGGGAAACGGCGCTCAACATCGTCCCAATAACCACTTTTAGCAAAACTAACAATAGCTTGGTCGTATATTCCCCACTCGTACGCCAATACGCCTGCATCAGTAACCTGCGCACTGGGCAATATAGAAAGTAAGTGACGCCACTCGCGGCGCGCTTCAGTAGAACGTTCCAATCGGTAGAACTCTAACGCACGCTGGGTGGCTGGCGTATTCGCAATAGCATGCACCGCACTTTGTACTCTAGGTGCTGGCGTATGTGCCAAATTAGGTTGGCTATTTATTCGCGCACTGGCCATAAAGCCATAATAATTGCGTTCATTGGCTAACTGCTTATACATTACCGAAGCCTGCATCACATTGCCCTGCTCTTCTAATGCGCGGGCTTTCCAATAGCGGTAGTTTTCTTCTTCCTGCAGTTCAGGGCTGGCTGAATCAATAACATCTAATACTCGCTGCCACTGTTTGCCGCGCAGTAAAAACGACACATGCCATAGCTTCACATCATCACTAGCACCGGCAATATCAGCCTTGTCTAGCCATTCATGGGCTTCAGGTAAAAAGTCGAGGGTGGCACTTAGCGCAATGGCGCGCTGCATAATATGCAATTCAGGCCCTGAGAAAATGTCTTTAGTGGCATAAGTATTGTAAGCCTTCATTGCCGCTTTAGGATTTCGCCACGCTAGCTTTTCTATGCCCCAGGTTAGAATTTCAGCCTCGCTGCTCTTGTGCTTCATAGGAAACAGACGGGTTCGGTTAACTAGGCTTACGTCGCCTGATACCGCAGACCAGGCATCAGCAAGATATTGCTGATTGGTTGGCAATTGACGCTTTAAATACGGAATAATGCGGCGATTATCTTCTTTCGCTGCAATGGCTATACGCTTAACCACTTTATCGGCGGTCATAAGGCCATTGCTTCGCCATTTTGCAAATAACGGATCGCATTCATCAGGCTGCGATTGACCGCTATACCAAAGTGGGTCGACATCGATTAGCACAGGTTTAGGATCGTCGGTACGTTTTAGTTTATAGCCCAACGCTTGGCAGGTAAGTTTAGCGCCCATGCCATTTCGGTAACTGTCCAAAAACGCATTTTCGTGACCCCGAGAGGCGAGATAGTTTAACCAGCGATAACGCAAACCATAACTGACAGGTTGCCCCGCGTAATCTTCTAAGAATTGCTCTACTTCTCGCTGGGTTTTAAGCGACATAGTGCGCTCTAGGCGCAAACGAAGTAGATAGGGATAGAGAGGATAGTTTGCTAAACCGTAAATTTCTGCGTCTAAATCTTCTAAACGTCTTTTAGGTAAAGTACGCAAACTCTTTTCTAAAATAAGAAACCGCGCCCGCTCATCGGCGTAAATATCGTCGGGAAAAAGCGGGGAAACTTGCGCATAACTAAACTGAAAGCAGCTTGAGATAGCCACTAACGTAAATAACCCCAATGGCTTGCGCAAAGGCAACCGCTTAAAAAACGCTAATGCAGTTGGAAAAAAATTTATTCCTACTTTATTCGACACAATGTGAACTCCTACCCCTTGTTGCATTCAAACACACCAGAGTTGGTGTAATGATAAAACGATGCTTGCCTGAAGCCGATAAGTTATCGGCGTGGCTCCGTGCCACAGAAGTAAAAAGTGCCAGCGTTGATGATTATGACTTACAAACATTGACGTCATGATTGTAGATTATTCTTTTGCTGGATTGGCGCTTTGCGTCAATAGCACCCATTATACAAGCACTATTATTGAAATCGAGCTTGATTTTCAATGAATGGCCACCATTTTTAACAATTGAAACACTCGTTTGAATTTTTCATTGATATTTTGTTTAAGTTTAGTTAAAAAGCTAGCCACCCTAACGCATTAGTGTTGTGGTACGACCAGAATGTATGATTGGTTTATACGCTTATAGCGAATGGTTAGATTGCTTCACTAATATCCCGGCCAACGCCGAAGGAGATGATAATGATATACACAGGCAAGAGTTTATCCGTCAGTCTGTTAGATGACGGTTTTGCTGAACTGGTATTCGATGCCGAAGGTTCAGTAAACAAGTTCGACCGCCAGACGGTGACAGAACTTGATGAAGCAACCCAAGCACTGCTAAAAGAGAGTGGTGTTAAAGGCTTAGTAGTACGCAGTGCAAAATCTGCATTTATTGTAGGTGCTGATATCACCGAATTTACCGGCTTATTCGCGATGGACGAAGCCGAAGTACTAAACTGGGTTGCCAATACCTCTCAAGTGTTCGACCGCTTTGAAGATTTACCTTTCCCTACGATTGCTGCCATTAACGGTTTTGCACTGGGCGGCGGCTGTGAAATGACACTAGCTTGTGACCTACGCGTTGCAGACACAACAGCATCTATTGGCCTACCAGAAGTTAAACTAGGCATAATGCCTGGCTTTGGTGGCACCGTACGTTTACCGCGTTTGATTGGTGCTGATAACGCATTAGAGTGGATGACCACAGGTAAAGATAGAAAAGGCGCAAAAGCCCTTGCTGAAGGCGCCGTTGACGCTGTAGTTGCACCTGAGTCATTACGCGACAGTGCCCTTTCTATGCTAGAAGATGCGGTAGATGGCAAGTTTAAATGGGAAGCACGTCGTGCTCAGAAAAAAGCCCCATTACAACTGAACAAAAACGAAGCCATGATGAGCTTCTCTACTGCGCAAGCTATGGTATTTGCCCAAGCAGGCAAACACTACCCTGCTCCGCACAAGATGGTAGAAACCGTTCAAAAAGCCGCTGGTCTTGACCGCGACGGCGCACTGAAGCTTGAAAATGAAGGTTTTGTTGCCCTAACTAAAACCGATGCAGCGCAAGCGCAAATTGGTATTTTCCTAGCCGACCAGCTAGTAAAAGGTAAAGGTAAGAAACAAGCTAAAGCTGCCACAAAAGATGTAAAACTTAATGCCGTACTGGGTGCGGGTATTATGGGTGGCGGTATTGCGTATCAAAGTGCTGTTAAAGGCATGCCAGTGATAATGAAAGATATTAACACTGATGCACTAGACCTAGGCTTAAACGAAGCCGCCAATATTCTTGGTAAAGGTATGCAGCGCGGTAAAGTTGATGCCAAAACCATGGCAAAAACCCTTAACGCTATTACGCCTACTCTTGACTACAACACGCTTAAAGACGCAGACCTTGTGATTGAAGCGGTTGTTGAAAACCCGAAAGTAAAAGGCATTGTGCTTAAAGAAGTAGAAGACGTAGTGGCCGATGACGCTATCATCTGTTCTAACACCTCTACTATTTCAATTAACCAACTAGCAAAAAGCTTAGATAAGCCAGAACGCTTCTGTGGTATGCACTTCTTTAACCCAGTACACCGCATGCCATTGGTAGAAATCATTCGTGGTGAAAACACCTCGGAAGACACTATCAATGCAGTAGTGGCAACCACACTTCGCATGGGTAAAACCCCTATCGTAGTTAACGATTGCCCAGGGTTCTTAGTAAACCGCGTATTGTTCCCTTACTTTGCAGGCTTCAGTAAGTTGCTAATAGATGGCGCTGATTTTGTTGCCGTTGATAAAGTAATGGAGAAACAGTTCGGCTGGCCAATGGGCCCTGCTTACCTAATGGACGTTGTTGGTATTGATACTGGCGACCATGCTGCAGACGTTATGGCTGCGGGTATTCCAGAGCGTATGGCACGTATTGGCGACGACCCAGTAACCGTTCTTTACAAAGAAAAACGTTTAGGTCAGAAAAATGGCAAAGGCTTTTATAACTACGGTAAAGACAAGCGCGGCAAGCCTACCAAAGTGGCTGCTGAAGAAGCGTATAGCTTGCTTGCGCCTATTACTGCCGATACCAAGGACTTCGACGCGCAAGATATTATTGCACGCTTGATGATCCCTATGGCTAACGAAGCAATTCGTTGCCTAGAAGAAGGTATTGTAGGTACTGCAGCTGAAGCAGATATGGCCTTACTTTACGGTTTAGGCTTCCCTCCATTCCGCGGTGGTGTATTCCGCTGGATTGAAACAATGGGATTAGCGAACTTTGTCGAACTAGCCGACAAATACGCCAGTCTTGGCCCGATTTACCAAATTTCAGATGGCGTTCGCAAGATGGCCGCTGAAGGTAAATCTTACTTCGCTTAATTCCCAAGGAGACTAATAATGAAAGAAGTCGTAGTTATCGATTGTGTTCGTACCCCTATGGGACGCTCGAAAGCCGGTGTATTTAGAAATGTTCGTGCAGAAACTATGTCTGCCGCGCTAATGACCGCGTTACTAGAGCGCAACCCAGGTGTTGATCCAGCAGAAATTGAAGACATTATTTGGGGCTGTGTACAGCAAACCAAAGAACAAGGTTTCAACATTGCGCGTAATGCCCAGTTGCTAACCCAAATTCCACGTACCACAGGTGCAGTCACCGTTAACCGTTTATGCGGTTCTTCGATGCAAGCATTGCATGACGCTACTAGCGGTATTATGAGTGGCCGTGGCGATATATATATGATTGGTGGTGTTGAGCACATGGGTCATGTACCTATGAACTACAACATCGACTTTCACCCAGGCCTAGCTAAGTACACCGCAAAAGCATCAGGTATGATGGGTATGACTGCCGAGCTACTTGGCCGTCAAAACGGTATTAGCCGTGAA
Source organism: Alteromonas sp. 1_MG-2023 (assembly GCF_030547075.1). Taxonomy (GTDB): domain Bacteria; phylum Pseudomonadota; class Gammaproteobacteria; order Enterobacterales; family Alteromonadaceae; genus Alteromonas. The sequence goes on from NZ_JAUOQH010000001.1 coordinate 468,893, forward strand.
ATGCAAGACGCCTTCGGTGCACGTTCGCATCAGCTAGCGCATAAAGCACACCTTGAAGGCCGCTGGGCTAACGAGATTGTGCCTATTGAAGGTCACGATGCCAACGGTACGCTTAAACTGATTGATTATGATGAAGTTATTCGCCCAGAAAGCACCGCTGAAAGCATGGCGCAACTTCGCCCTGTATTCGACCCAGTAAATGGAACCGTTACTGCAGGTACATCTTCAGCGTTGTCTGATGGTGCGTCTGCTATGTTACTTATGTCTGCCGATAAAGCGAAAGCACTAGGTTTAACACCTCGCGCTAAAATTCGTTCAATGGCAGTGGCGGGTTGTGATGCAGCTATTATGGGTTACGGCCCAGTACCTGCAACACAGAAAGCGCTTAAACGTGCAGGCCTTAGCATGGACGATATTCAACTTGCTGAGTTCAACGAAGCCTTTGCTGCCCAAGCACTATCGTGCATTAAGCAACTAGGTTGGATGGACAATCTTGATGACAAGATTAACCTTAACGGCGGCGCTATTTCACTAGGTCACCCACTAGGTTGTTCTGGTTCACGTATTTCAGGTACCTTGATTAACCTGATGGAATCGCAAGATGTAGAGCTAGGCTTAGCCACCATGTGTATTGGTTTAGGCCAAGGTATTGCTACTGTATTTGAACGTGTTTAATTAGTTATTCACGTTTTATTAAAAGGGCCTTCGGGCCCTTTTTTGTTGGTTCGCTTTTGACGCTCAATGCTTTTTTAGTAACAAATACTATTTTAAGACACGGGAAAGCGGGCTAACTACCCCTTGGGCGCCCTGTTGCAACACATGCGTATAAATTTGGGTGGTTTTCACATCAGAATGACCTAGCTGCGTTTGCACAGTGCGGATATCGGCCCCCGACTGTAAAAGGTGAGTAGCAAACGAATGCCGTAAGGTATGCGGCGTCACCTTCTTTTTAAGCCCGCATGCATTGGCAGTATTTCTTATCGCCTTTTGTATGCTTGACTCATCAATATGATGTCGACGCACTTTTTTATCTTCGGGATCAACCGATAAACGGGAAGAGGGAAAAAGGTAATGCCAGCCCAACTCCTTAGGCGCATTTTGATATTTGACCCGCAAACGATGCGGCAGATATACCCCTTGGTAATTAGGGTTATCTAAATCAGCAATGAGGTAAGTTTCAACCATACTTATTTGCCGAGTAAGCCCAGGCTTGAGCTCTGCGGCTAAAGTAACAACACGGTGCTTTCCGCCTTTTCCGTCCCAAATTCGAATAGCGTTATAATCGAAATCGATGTCTTTCACCCGTAACCGAACGGCTTCCATTAAACGTAAACCACTTCCGTACAGCAATGAAATGGGTAACTTTAAATGAGCGGGAAGTTGAGCAAAAAGCGTGACTACCTCTTCTTGCGTAAGCACAACGGGTAACTTGGCTTGCCTGCGGCTTGTAACGAAATCAAGACTTAAGGAAAGAGGCTTTTCTAAAATGTCTCGATATAGAAATGCCAACGCATTGAGTGCACTCGCCTGCGTGGCTGGCGCCACATTCTTTATATTTACTAAGTGAGATAGAAATAACTCTACCTCTTTGTCTCCCATATCGGCAGGATGCTTTGTATTGTGAAAGCGGATATAACTAATAATCCACCCGCTATAAAGCTGGATAGAGCGCTTGGCATAACGGCGATTTCGCATGTGTTGAACCACCATTTGCATAAACATCGACTTCATTTTTATTCTTCACATTTAAACTGTAATTACATACAGCATTACGATTTTTTGATACGGCGTAAAATAAAAAGGAAGAATTCCGTACTTAAGTACAGTGTTTTCAGATACAAAGTGTAGGATATTGATAAAAGTTAACTTACATGCGAAAGTTAACTTATTATTTGGGTGATATATGGAAACTTTCCGCCTTGCATAAAGGATTTTTTCCGTACACTAAATTGTTAGGCGTCATTTACTTACAGCTTAAAAAAGTGGGTTCAGTCGTGACATTCCAGCATTAAGGTTGTTTCACTAGGT
>NZ_JAUOQH010000010.1 GCF_030547075.1 Alteromonas sp. 1_MG-2023
TACAATCCCGGGTCGAGGCACCATTATTCAGAGAGCCCTGCATGAAAATGCGGGGCTTTTTTGATTTAGGGATTCAGGAACACGCTGGCGTGTCCCTGCGGCTGCACCGCGCGTTACAATCCCGGGTCGAGGCACCATTATTCAAGAAGCCCTTGCAGAAATGCGAGGGCTTTTTTGATCTTCTTTAAATGTCATCTCAGTTGTATCAAATTAGTGCGGCTTGTTGCTGTTTATCGCCTATTTTTGAGCGAAGATAAGATAGTCTTGCGGTGCAGTTATCTTATTTTGTTTTGCTTTATACATGGCAATATCAGCTAACTTTACTAATGTATTCAAGTTATTGCTCGTATTCGGATAAAAAGCAACGCCTACGCTCATCGATACAATGGTGGGGGTTGTATCGGAATTAAAATAGAATGGTTTCTTTACTCCATCATTCACTTTTGAAATAACAGCCTTGACCGACTCTTCATCTTCAGCCTGTAGAAGTAGAACAAATTCATCTCCCCCCCAGCGAATTGCTATATCATCTTTACGGATTTTGTCGTTAAGTTGGTCTGATACAAAAATAAGTACTTCATCGCCTGCGTCGTGACCGAAAATATCGTTCACAGCTTTAAACCCGTTAAGATCAATTAACGCTAGTGCAAAGTGTTTACCTTCATTCATTAGCTTAGCAATAAGCTTTTCACCACCATTTCGATTGTAAATTCCTGTTAGAGAGTCGAAGTCTGCTTGTAATGCCAACTTTTGTAATTCACGTTTACGACTAGAAATATCATTTAACGTTATTTGATAAAAACGCTCTTCTTCTTCTGTTATTAGGGGGCTAGCAATCAATTGAACCCACATCGCATTTTTATTTTTACCTGACCTTAGTTTAAACTCTCCCGTGGCAAATTCGTTACGCCCAAAAGCGTCTAAAAGGGAGGTTTTTACTACAGTAGGGTTTTCAAATAACTCCTCTAATAGCTCACCGTATTCTTGTTTTTTTTCTAGGCCAATTTTTTCAATAAGGTCGATAAATGCGTTATTTTTAAGTTCGATAATTCCGGTTTCAGTCATTAAAACCGTTGCTGACTTCGCATTTTCAAACAGCATCCTAAAACGCTTTTCCAAAAACTCGATTTCTTCTCTTAGTTGCCGCTCTTGGGTGAACTGTTCTTCAACCTTACTTAACAGTTGGTTGGTATCGTGCACCAACCCACCAATCTCGCTGCGAGCATGGTGTTCAGGGACTGCAATACGTTGCGTTGTACCGGGGGTGATCTCATGTAGTGAACGTCCTACTCGAAGCATGGGTGAAATAATGATGTAGTAGGTGATAATTAAAGCAACAATACCAACTACAACTGCTTCTACATATAGCGAATAGCTATTATCGGTACTGATCTTCTCAGCTTGATGAATGATATAGTCAAAGTCTGGGTATATGTTAAGTTCAGCTAACGATTCTTCAGGCATGAAAGGGTGCTGTACTATAAAAACCCTCGATTCAGTGTCTTTATTGATCGCTTCGGTAACGTTGAGCTGATAATCCAGGGCTTCACTTTTAATAGACGCTGCGAGAATTTTGTTACTTTTAACTAAACCATTAATTGCTTCTTTGGCTAAATCTTCATCTTCTAAAAATGCAGCAATGGAAGCGGTTGCGCCAACGGTTCGGAAAAGTTCTTCGATATCGTGATTTGCTTCACTGATTTCGTTCTCGTATGTTGAACGATAAAAAAACTCTGCAGTGGTTAATACCACCAACATGGATGCTGCAATCAGAAATAATGAAAACCGAAAACCTAACCCTTGTATATTAATCAAAACGATATACTACTTTCATTTTATTGGTGACATACGACTCATAAATATATGCCAAGGCCGATTCATCTTGCTCTAGTCTTTGTTGAACATCATCTAACGTCTGTTCAATAGCGGGGGGCTTAACCCGGCCTGAAAACTTTAATCTAGACCAATAGGCATTAACACGAGCCAGTGGCAAACCAACTAACGCTTCGTAAAATTGAGCTTTAAGCTCTGGATCTAATTCAACGTCGATAGGCGTAGCTTCTTTTCCATTAGGAAATGCTGAGTACTTGCCCATGAAAAGGTCGATTAAGCCTTTTTTATCTAACATTTGCACGTCGCTATTTTGATTTGTAACGACGACGAGTTTCTCTGTCGCGTAAGCACCGCAAGAGTAACTTTGTAACGTGATTAATATTAAAATAATCAGGGGGAAGCGGCTAAAAAACTTCATATATTCCCCCTAAAAGCTAAAACTTAAAGCTAGGAAAAGAGTATGCGCGACGCTTTCTTCACTATTCACAACTAACCCATCTCGGGCTCTAAGACCGCTTCCTCGTGCCTCTATATCGGTACGCTCAAGTTGTGCTTTAAAAGCTAGGTTCTCTTTTAAATCCCAACGCCAGCCTACGGAGATTGATTGCTGGTGGTGTGCCAATGTACTTGCAATTTCTTCCACAAAAATAGCTAGCTCGGCTGTATTTTCGTTAATAGGAAAACCAGGCTGCTCTTCACTCAAATAATATGCGTCTGTTTTTGCGAATGAATATAAACCGTAAAAAGTATGTGCACCGTAGAAATAGCTTATATTCAGAAAGCCGTTTAAAGAGTCTCGTAATGCAATCGAGTCGGAATCTATATGAGATAACTCGCCTGAAATCTCCCAACTACCAAGATAGCGATTTATGTAAAGTGAGGTGTATTGAATAGTGGCACCTCGTAAGCTTAATGAATTGGCGAAAGCATTAGCCCCGCTCCAGAAAGGTTGTAATTGTGCCACAGTTGATGCAACGAACGCTGTGTCTGCATTATCATTCTTAGCCTCTGTTTGGGTATGTTTTAATGCAAAGCTCCAATCAAACGAGGCGAACTCAACGCCAATAGAGCGTAAGTTACTAAATGTTAATGGGCTGTACTCATTACGAGAAAAGTCGCTTTCTCCTTGGCCCCAGAATGCTTTAACGAGTAGATTGAAATCGCGATATGGCCTAAGGTAACTGATGTCCGCACCATCAAAACTTCTGGCTGGTACAATACCATAAACTTCTGTAGGCACTTTTACCCAGGGGTAGGCAATCGAAACGTCTCGGGTATCACTAAAGTGAAAGATATCAGCAGCCAGTCTGCCAGCTCTTACCTGCCATGAAGGAGTAACTTCGTATCTAATAAAAGCCATTTGCGTGATTGAGTCTATGTTTTGTTCATCTTGTTCCCGATAAACAAATTGCCCAACAAAATCAAGGTTACTTGAAAAGCTGTAGTCGAGCTGTACGCCAATTAAACTCAAAGGCTTGAATGCAAAACCGTCCTTTTTAGCCATCTCTTTTTGTGAGCGGTCGGTACGAAATTGGTAATTGCGTGTATCAGCGGTTGCAGAAGCCAATGTGCCAAATCCGCTCACTTCTAGCTTTTCCTGTTTTGCAAAAACGCTAGAAGTTATCAGTAAGCTCATCATTACCGCGATAAATGAAAACTGCCTTTTGATCATCTACGTCTACCTATTTCGAAGTTGTTTTACTCGCACTATCAAATTCTCAAATTTGTAGCTTTTATTATTACAAGCATAGTCAAGAAATAAAAAAACCGACTGATAAATCAGCCGGTTTTTATTCCGAAGAGCCCTGAACCGAAAAGGTACGGGGCTTTTTTGATCTAGTCTATTAAATCTAATTAGACGAACACGCTGGCGTACCCCTGTGGCTCCAACCCTGCACAAGCTTAATTAAAGACCTTTACAACATACTTACGTAACTAAAATCGATTGTTTTTTATTCCTATGATAATTTAAATATCAATATATTAGCTGTTGTATTGAAAAGGAATTTTATGACGCGATATCTCCTACTGTTTTCTTTATTTCTATCTTTTAAATCATTTAGCGCAGTCACAGCATGGACGGATTTCATGCTAGATAATGGGCATATTTTTTTACCAGTTTCGATTGAGGGTATTGAGTCTAGAGCTATGTTGGACTCTGGGGCTCAAATCAATAGTATTAACCGAGCGTTTGTAGGCAAGCATAATCTCACTTTAGATTCAGCACGTTCTGTCAATATTAAGGGCGTTTTTAAGGTAGAGAAAAGACGAGCTTATAACAATGTGAAAGTGGATATTTTCGGTACCGAGTTTGAGCTAGACTCTTTGGTAGAAGCCAGTTTAGGTCATCATTCCAATGGCATGTTGTTAGGTGCAGGCTTTTTCAAAAACTTTATAGTGCAGCTTGATTATTCACGTAGCAAAATACGCCTGATAACAAGAGATACTGTTGATATGGGGGAAATAGCAAACGTAAAGGCTGTTTCCCAGAAGGGGAGTGGAATGCCCATCGCTGAAATTCATATCAACGGGGTTGCACTGTGGTTACGTATAGATACCGGAAATGCAGGAACAATTTTAATCGACCGTCGCTCTGCATCAAGAGCAGGATTACTTGAACAGGTAGAGGGTGCTACCACATCGTTTGGCGCAAATAGTTCAGGTGTGAACGAATTTGCTACCTCTAAAGCGGTAAAATTCGGCCCTTTTGAAATTAGCGACGTAAAAGTAAGTTTTCCAGCAGATGGGCAAAAAACGAATTTAGAGAGCCAATATGAAAGCGCTGGAACTCGTATAGGTGGAAAGCGTGTCGTGGGGCTAATTGGTTATGACTTATTAAAAGACTTCATTGTTACCCTTGATTATAAGTTAGGTAAACTTCACATAGCCTTGCCTGAATTAGAATGAATATTTGTAGCTTGTTCTCGGTTCTCCAGCATCAGTTTTCACTGTAAACCCTGTATAATAGGTAGAATGAGTGAGTCCGTTTGAGGTAATTGGGTATGAACCGTCGTAAAAAGATCATTAAGAAACTTCAGAAAAAAGATAAAAAAGCGAATGCTAAAATTCACAAGAGTAATAAGCCTACTTATGTTTCTAAAGCCGAGCGGGAAAAGCTAGCGTTGCAAGCGAATAGCGAAGATCAAAATACCCAGCCTGAAGACGAACAAAAGTAACCTATCAAACTCCCTATCAGTTCAAAATGTAACAATTGTAAAAACACTACCTTTTCAGTGTAAAGTAAATGAGAATGTTTCGTATTTAGAATAACAAAACATTTAAACGGAGCTTTCCTTGAAAAAACGAGTGTTCATTAGTGCGGTTTGCACACTATCCAGCGCGTTTTCCTATGCCCAAGCACAAGAGGCCGACGAAGCTAATACTGTTGAAACAGCCTCTGTCGAAAAAATCTCGGTAGTAGGTGCTGCAACAAACCTAAGTATTACTGCTGAAGACATCGAGCAATACCAAGCTAATGATCTCGCCGATATATTTCGCTACTCGCCTTCAATTAGTGTTGGTGGTTCAGTTGGTGTGGCGCAAAAAATATATATCCGCGGCCTAGAAGACGCTTATTTAAATGTTACCGTAGATGGTGCGCAACAAACTTCTACGCTGTTTCACCATATTGGCCGTGTCACTATCGACCCAGATTTACTCCAGCAAATTGATGTACAAGCAGGTGCTGGTGAAGCAACCAGTGGCCCTGGTGCAATTGGTGGTTCAATTCGTTTTAAAACCAAAGATGCTGACGATCTTTTAGCTGAAGATGAGCGTTTTGGTGGCCGTGTTAAAGCAAGCTACTTCTCTAATGACGGCACGCGTTATAGCGGCAGCCTTTATGGCAAGCTAAGTAACACATGGGGTGTGCTAGGTTATTACAGCACTGTCGATCGCGATAACATGGAAGATGGCGACGGAAACGAAATTTACGGTACAGCGGCCGATCAAGACATGTTGTTCCTTAAAGCCAGTGGTGATATTGCTGAAAACCACTACTTGTCGCTAAGTGTTGAACAACGTGATGAAGAAGGTGAGTTTTCTGCTCGCCCTAACTGGGTAGTATTAGAAGGTGCAGCACTTTACCCAAGTGAAGCCGAGCGTGATACCTATGTGGCAAACTACCGTTTCGCGCATAGCGATATGGTGTACCTTGAAGCCACCGCCTATCAAACCGATTCTTCATTCCAAGGTGGCCGTTTTAATTGGTTAGCTGAAATAGACACCTACGGTTTCGATATTCGCAATACCAGCGAAACGGCAAACCACAAGTTTGTTTACGGGGTAGATTACCGTAGCGATGAAGTGGAAAGCGGACCAGCCGCAGGAGCGGTAGAGAACGCAGAAGAAAGTAGCGTAACTGGTATTTATGCGCAGGGTTACAGTGATATTACCCCTGAACTATTACTAAGCTATGGTGTGCGCTACGACGACTACGACTTCCAGCAACGCATTCTGCTTGAAGAGTATTACGGTACGCCAGTTACCGACAGCGAAGCCTCGTTAGACGACTCTGAACTAAGCTTCAATGTAGGCGTTGCTTATCAGCTTACCGAAGCTTGGACTTTAGGGTTAGGTTATGCTGAAGCTGCCAGAGGAAAAGAGATTGGTGATGGTTTCACTATCGACGGTTACCTTTACGATGGCTCGGATATTCCAGTGGTTGCTGATGATTTGGTACCAGAAACGGTACAAAACATTGAAGCCTCAATTGAATACAGCGCGAACAACTTAAATGCGAGATTAAGCGTTTATAACTCAACCCTAGATGATGTGATTTTTGAAGGTTATGAAGGAAACTCTGTCTTCAATAACATTGGTACTGTCGAAAGCAGCGGTATTGAATTCGACCTTGCCTATCGCGTAGATTCATTCGACTTTTTCTTTGGTTTCTCAACTGCTGATAGTGAACTTGACCCAAGAGAGGGTATTTACAACGTTGATTATTCGTCTATTGATTTGAACGGTTATGAGTTTGTGGGTTTAGGTAATAGCCGCGGCGATACTATCGTAGTTGGCGTAGATTACGCCGTTAACGCCGATATCAGTGTGGGTACTAGCATTAGACAGGTTAGGTCTATTGATATTGATACCTTGCATCAAGCGGTTGATTTGGGTTGGACAGACAGTTTGTATAGCCTAAACAAACCAAGCTACACCCTTGTTGATTTATACGGTGAGTGGCAGGCCACAAGCAATATTCTTGTTAACCTAGCAGTGTCTAACTTGTTTGATGAGTACTACATCGACCATTCAAGCGTGGGTGACTACAGTGAAGTGTTTGGCTCTGTAATTGGCCCCCATGAAGCAGGTAGGGATATTAGACTATCAGTGTCTTATAACTTCTAGTACCCGTAAGTTATGAGTGCTAAATCTATAAAGAAGTGGGTCTTTTGGGCCCACCTTATTGCCGGCTTAATTGCCGGCATATTTGTTTTATGTATGTCTTTTACAGGCGTATTACTAACCTATGAACGGCAAATTGTAGAGTTCAGTGAAAGGCTGCACGATGTAGAGCCGAAACACACAAATACAAACCCAGTAAAACAAAGCAAGGTGCTTGCTAGTACTGAAGTCAGCTCAGGTAACAGCTCAGGTATCGGCACTGGCAGCAGCACTCGCATTAGCACCGATGAAGTGGTGTCGATACTGCAAACGTTGAAACCTAATGAGCCGCATATTTATATTCGTTGGGTAAACCGAGAAGGCGCGGCGATTCCTGCATGGGCGGGGCGGCACAGCTTTTTACTACATCCTTATTCCGGCGAAATTCTTCGAGAAGGCGAAAGCACGGTTGGGAAGTTTTTCCATGTAGTCACCGACTTTCATCGCTATTTATCACTTGCAGGTGACTATCGCGAGGTGGGCAAAAACATCACGGCTTACGCCAATCTTGTGTTTATCTTTTTGATCGTAAGTGGCCTTTATTTATGGCTACCCAAGCGTTTCAATTTAAGAGCCTTTAAACAGCAAACCCTATTACTTAAAACCTATCAAAATTCACATCATAGAAATCGGCAATGGCATTTCGTCTTCGGTATCTGGTGTTTAATACCGCTGTTTGTTATTGCCTTAACTGCCACTATTTTCCATTTCGATTGGGCCAATAAAGCCATATACGGCGCCTTTGGTGAAAATGTACCTAAACGAGAGCAGCATGAGGAAATTACCAGTTTAGCGGCTGACATAGTGCCTTATGAAACGCTCTTTAAAGCAGCCAAGCAACACGCCAATGCAAATAAGTATGAAGACTGGTATTCAATGTGGATGGAAATAGGTGAGCATAAACACGAAGCCCGTTTCTTCATTGATGAAAGCATTGGGCATAGGCAAGAGCTCGCTTATTCGCTTTTTTTCGATACGCAAACAGGCGAAGTAACCCAGGTACTAAGAAAACAAGATTGGTCTCTTGGCGGGCAAGCCTGGGGTACGGCACGCTTTTTACATACCGGCGAATACTTTGGGGTTATTGGACAAACTGTAGCGGGATTGGTGTCATTGCTAGCGTGCGTGCTGGTATATACGGGCATTGTGTTGGCGTGGCGTAGATTAGTCAGCGAGCCCAAACGGTTGCGCTAATAGGATTAGTTCAAACTGTTAGTCAAAACGAGGATTTACAGCGCCGAGTTAGGAGTTTTAGCAAAGCCCGTAGTTTAAACATAGCCTCGAATTTAAGCTTAGCCCGTAGTTAAAGAGTAGATCGTTCAATGGGTACTCGTGTACGTTAGTGAGCAGTGGTCGATGAGCGAGGCAATTCAATTTGAATTTTTAGCCCGCTGCGCTGCATGTCTTTCTCATTATCGCTCTGGGCAGAGTCGCTATAGCCACTGGCGTCTTCGTTATAGCCACGGGCATCATCAGTATAGTTCTGTGCGTTAATAGTACCGCCAACGGCTTCAATTTGCCGGTGGGCTAACGCCAAACCTAAACCAAAGCCAGTGCTTTGAGATGCATCTTTTCTCTCAATCGTTGATGCTCTGGCTTTATCCACCCGAAAGAAGGGCTTAAAGATATCACCAAGCATATGTTCGGGCACACCAGGCCCATTGTCTTTCACACATAGCCGGTAACCCTGCTCGGTGATGGTGAGCAGAACTTCTACTTCCGATTTTTCCGGGGTATGGCGCAATGCGTTACGAATAATATTCTCTATCGCTTGGCCCAATGCTATTTGGCTGCTTTGAATTAACGGCGCTTTTTCTGGCAATTTGCTAACAAGGTTTTTGTCTGGGTATTCAAATCGAGCGTCTTCGCATATTACTTGTATTAATTCCGCCAAATCGAAATCTTCCGTATTGAGTTGCGGAGACTCAGTGTTTAACCACGCAAGAGTAAGGGTATCTTCAACTAAATTTCGCATGGTAGACGCTTCGTAGCGCAGTCGCTCTATCGCCTGTTGCGGATTAATTTTTTGTTCTACAAAATCAATCGCCATATCGATGCGGGTTAGTGGCGTGCGTAATTCATGAGATAAATCTGCCAGTAACTGACGTTGATTATAAATAAGTTGGCTGGTTCTATCAGCCATTTTATCGAAGGTAACGGCAAGGCGAGTAAGTTCGTCATTTCGCTCTAATAACGAAGCATTGGTGCGTACATCTAGGTGACCTTCGCTAAATGATTTCGTTACATTTTCGAGTTTTCGCAGTGGCGACATAACATGCCGATACAGTACAAAGCTTAAAATACATAACAGTATTAGCGGTAGCGCAATCTGAAGTAAGGCATTTGCATACAGCAGCATTGCGCCTGGCCGCATCCGCTGGGGCAGTTCAATTAATAGGTGAGTGCTAGCATCAAGAAAGGGAACTTCCATTACAGGGTTTTGTTGAAAATAGAGGTGTATTTTCCACTCAACACTTCTGCCATATTGAAAGCGGTCGAAAAAAGGTTTGTAAACGGAAGAGCCTGCCATAGGAGTAAGATTAGATCTCACTACCCCTACCCACGTATTTTCTTTTTTTTGAAGGTCTTTTAGCCACACAGATAAGGCTTGTTCCCCTTGATTACGCATGATGTCGTCGGCTTCTTTACCATAAGCAAGTAATTGCTGCTGATGTTCCTTGGCAATAAAGCTCATGCTAGATTCAGTATGGTTAGTCAGCCAATCTATCGCTAAAAATAACAATACTGTGCCAACAGCAATAACAGTACATAAGCGCCAAAACAAGGTGTATTTCATGAAAAGCGATAGCCTTTACCATGCAAAGTAGAAAGCCTTTCAGGTAACATACCAGCCTCTACAAGCTTCTTACGTACACGGCTAATATGCATGTCTAAACTTCTGTCGTAACGGCTAAATGGCCTATCAAGTACGCTTTGGTATAAAAATGCTTTGGTCATTATTTCGTGCTGATTTTCTACCAATACCCATAGTAATTTAAATTGAATAGGAGTGAGTTCTACTGAGCTCCCTGAAAAGTGAACATCTTGCTTAATTCGGTTAAGTTGAAGCTCATCAATGATTAACTGTGTGGCTTGTTTCGGTGGGGTAGTATCTCGTTGGCTACGACGTAGTAGGGCCTCTATTCTAAGCATCATTTCTGTGAAATTAAATGGTTTAGGTAGGTAATCATCAGCGCCTTTTCTATAGCCTTCAATGCGCTGTTGCTCAGCACCGCTTGCGGTAATCATCATCACAGGTGTGTGCTTTACTTTTCGAAGTTGGTTTAATACAGATAAACCATTTAACGAAGGTAACAGAATATCGAGCAAGATGAGATCGAAGCTTTCTTGAAGTGCAGTGAGCAGGCCTTTTTGCCCATCTAAGCATTGAGTAGTAGCAAACCCCTTCTCTTTTAATAGCCTAGCGACCTGATCGCTAAGGGTTATATCGTCTTCTATAATTAATATGCGAGCACTGGACATGACATGCACCAAGGTTGTGAGTCTACATGCTATTGATAATTGTTATTGTTTGCAAGTTGGTTCGGGTATTCACTTTCAAAAATTTCTCAACTTTGCTATTTTCGGTTTGGTTCACTACGCACAGTAGGTGTAGTCGTAATTACACCTTCTTCATAACGGCAAGGATTAGTAATGCCCGCTCAACACTTCACAGTTCTGACTTTTTTAGCTTTTTTATTTATTGCCACTGGATGTTCTAACAACTCTCCTCAAACTTCTTCTGATGCTGGTTCAATGTCTGAAGACAATCAGACAAGAGTTACACTCACTGGCACATGGCAGGTGGAAGATATTGATCACGGCGGTATCATCGATAACAGCATGCTGACGATGGAGCTGGTGACGAAAAATAGAATTTCTGGCTTTACTGGCTGCAACCAGTTTTCAGGCATCCTTAATGTAAAAGCAAGCGAGCTAGGGGAGGGGGAGTTTTCAACGTCGAAACTGGTGACCACCCGACGTGCATGTTTAACCGCTATGTCAGCACAAGAGCAGCGTTTTATAAAGGCATTAGAAAGTGCGAGCCGCTACGAAATAAAGAATAACACCTGGTTAGTAATTTATGACAACAGCGGTCAGCAAAGAATTAAACTAATTAAAATGTCTGCGCAACAAACAGTGGAAAACGAAAAAAATGATGCCGCTACTACTGGTACGCATGCATTTAACTGCGCGACTGCAGGCAGCGTTGTTGTGCGCTTTTTAGGGCCAGAAACCATTAAGCTTTCTGAAAATGGCAATATTCATATTTTGCAGCGTGCGCGTTCAGCCTCTGGCGCCCGTTATATAGGTATGAACACTGAATTCTGGAACAAAGGTAGTTCAGCGATTCTTAGCCTTAAAAATCAATCGTACACTTGCAGTAAGTAAATACGCAATAAGTAAACTAACCCTCGGCTAATGCTTACCACCAGAGCTTTCAGCGAAGGCGCTTATATAACGCCCTTCGCTAGATTTACTAACTAAAACCTTCAGCGAAGCCTTTAATTAAAGCCTTTAGCCCACCTCATTATTTTAGTCTACGAATTTAGTTCACTGATGCAGTTCGTAACCTTTTATAGTTTTTTTTGCACATATAGCGTTTTTTCGCCTCTTGTTACTTGCCAACTTTCCAAACTGGGTACTACGCTTAGTCCATATTGTAATCAATATTAACCAAGCGTTGCCTATTTACTCGGCTTCTCAATTTAGAGTAAGTACCTTAATGACATTGAAAACACGTCATGCATATTTCGCTCAACGTTTAGTTGAACGATAAAGGAGTAGTGGCAGGGTATAAGGAGAGCCTTTTGCATTCAAACGTGGGCAGTTCATCAAATAGTAATTTAAATCGCTCTACTAACTACCTTTTTGGCGTAATTTTAGGGCTGTTAGTATCCTGGGCTTTGTATTTTTTAGGAAACGCGCTTTTCGGATTCATACTGCTTTCGGTGGTATTGATAGGTTATGTCGTATTCGTAACTAGCAAAAATGCTTCTGATACTACTCAGCCTCCCGCTGATCAGATTGAACCAAACACAGCGTTTGTTGATGATGATTTTGCATTAGCAGGCGCAGAAATAGCCCATTCGCTATCTATATGTGAAGGCAATCTGTCTTCTATTAAGACTACCCAAGATGACGCGGTAACCACACTTAGCAATGCGTTTATTAGCTTGAAAGATTTAGTTGCTGAACAGATTAATTGTATAGGGGCACTGCTTAGTGTTGATGAATCAAACCATACTGCCTATTCAGATAAAATGCGCAGCTTCGCCAAAGATACCGATAGCACCCTTGTGAGTTTTATCGACTCAACTGAAAAAATGTCGTCATCGACACAACACCTCATGAGCCAAGTACAAACCATTCAGCAAGCAATGCCAACGGTTATTGATGCGCTGAGCGGAATAGATGACATTTCAGCACAAACCAACTTACTGGCGTTAAACGCCGCTATAGAAGCAGCTCGAGCCGGTGAGGCAGGAAGAGGTTTTGCCGTGGTGGCCGACGAAGTAAGGGCATTGTCTACCCGCTCTACCCAGTTCAGTGATGTTATTAAAAAGCAGGTAGAAAACATTAAAGGCTTAGTAGATAAGCTCACCGAAACTGCCGAAGTGGTTGCCTCTCAAGACATTTCCCATGTGGTGAAAGCAAAAGACCATATTAGCGGAGAGTTGAAAGATATTATTCGCAAAGCAGAGTCAGACCAAGTAACCACTAAGCAATTAGAAGGCATTGGACAACAACTTGATGACGCCATTAATAATGCCATAAGAGGTATGCAGTTTGGCGACATCAATGGCCAACATATTGATTACACGAAAGATATTGTGACTTTCATTATTGAGCGGCTGCAGCAACTAGAGCCCGGTAATGTAGATGCATTTGCTTCTGAACTAAAAGCTTATCAACAAGCGCTTGCCCAACGCGGAAAAACTGATCATAACCCCGTTTCTGCAAAATCAATGGATTCGGGGGACGTTGAGTTGTTCTAGGGTAAAAGGGGTATTTGGTATCAAAGGTTATTACGTTTAAGAAGTAAGGGAATAAAGAGTATGAGCAAGCACATTTTAGTAGTTGATGACTCCATCTCAATTCGTCAGATGGTGGAAATGACGTTGAAAGGAGCGGGTTACACGGTAACCACAGCCCAAGATGGACAAGACGCATTAGACAAATGTAAATCTCAGCAGTTTGGCTTTGTGTTAACCGATCAAAATATGCCGCGTATGGATGGCTTAACGTTAATAAAGAACCTGCGGGGTTTAGCTGGTTTCAATCGCACGCCTATAGTAATGCTTACCACTGAAGCTGGACCAGAAATGAAAGCGAAAGGAAAAGCGGCAGGGGCTACAGGTTGGATGGTGAAGCCATTCGATCCTAACAAGTTGTTAGATGTGACTAAGCGCGTATTGGGCTAACCCTTGCTATGAAACCGGTCTGGAAGGATTCAGAATGAGCATCGATATTGAGCAGTTCCATGATGTTTTTTTTGACGAGAGCGATGAGCATCTCGACGACATGGAGCAGCTGCTACTAAATCTTGATGTAGAGTCGCCCGATTCAGAAGAGCTAAATAGTATCTTTCGTGCGGCGCATTCTATCAAAGGGGGCAGTGGCATTTTCGGCTTCAATGCGCTGATGAACCTTACTCATGTCATGGAGAACCTTTTAGATAAAGCCCGCAATCAACAATTATCTATTACCACTGGTATTGTTAATCTGCTACTTGAAACCCTTGACGTATTAAAAGCTACATTATCAGCTTATCGTGAACAAGTTGATGTGCCCGAACAAGATATCGCCACAAGTATTGCTAAGTTAGAAGCCGCTCTATTAGAACCAAGCGATGTATCAGCGGTTAATTCTAGTATCGACCCTGCCAGTAATCACGAGGACGTTAAAGAAGGTGAGGTTAATGCTATTGAGCGTGATGATAACAGCGGGGATGCTTTTGGTTTTTTTGATGATGAACCTGAACCTGAACCTGAGCTAAGTTTAGATACCAATCAGAAAATGACATCTAGCGACAGTGAACTATCAACCGAAAGTGACGATGGTTTCGGATTTTTTGATGACGAACCTAGCGCAAAAACAACAGCTACACCTAAAGATGATGGCTTCGGTTTCTTTGATGAGCCAGAAGCGCCAACACTAACAACAGAAGCAAATACAAGTACAGATACAATAGATAGTAGTTTCGGTTTCTTCGATGAACCAGAAACGCCAGCATTAAATACTGACGCAAGTGTAAGTACAGAAGATGGTAAAGGTTTTGGCTTTTTCGATACTGCAGATTTACCAAAGCAAAGTCCAAGCCCAAGCCAGAACTCAAATCAGAACCAAAACCAGAACCTAGAACCTTTGTCTACCAGCACTTTAGCCGGTGCATCGGCTTCAGGGAAGCCAGCTACAAGCCAATCGGCGTCAGCATCAACAAGCTCTGCCGCCTCTAAGCCGCCCGCACGAGCAACCAAAAAAAGTGCAGGGCGAGATAGCGCATCAATTCGTGTAGATACCGGAAAAATAGATGCCATGGTAAATCTAGTAGGCGAGCTTGTTATCACGCAATCAATGCTGTCTATGATTGGGCAGGAAGTAGAAGGGCAAGTAGGAGAACGTCTACAGCTTGCCATTGATGAATTACAGCGCAATACCCGTGAAATTCAAGAGTCGGTAATGTCTGTAAGGATGTTACCGCTAACTGCCACCTTCAATAGATTCCCCCGACTCGTTCGTGATTTGGCGGGCAAGTTAGGCAAAAAATTGGATTTGGTTTTACAAGGTGCCCACACCGAAATTGATAAAAGCCTTATTGAGAAAATAGTAGACCCTCTCACCCATCTAGTCAGAAACAGTATAGATCATGGCATAGAGTCACCGGAAAAACGCCTTGCTGCAGGCAAACCTGAAGTGGGCACAGTAATACTTAGCGCTGAGCAAAAAGGCGGCAGTATCATTATTAGTATTATTGATGATGGCGGAGGGCTGAATCGAGCCCGTATCTTAGAAAAAGCACAGTCGAATGGTTTAGCAATCAACGATGACATGCCAGACAGCGCAGTATGGCAACTTATCTTTCAAGCTGGTTTTTCTACTGCCGAAGCAGTAACAGATGTATCAGGCCGTGGTGTAGGCATGGATGTGGTAAGGCGTAATATCGAAGCCATTGGTGGGCGCATAGAAATAGAGTCGTCACTAGGGGAAGGTTCTGGCTTTTTCATTCATCTACCGCTAACCCTCGCTATTGTCGATGGCATGTGTGTGTCAGTTGGTAATCAAATTTTTGTTATACCGCTGCTTAATATTGTTGAGTCTTTTCAGCCGACTGCCAGCCAGCTTAAAACCCTAGGAAACGATACGGTACTTTACGTGCGAGACCAGTATTGGCCGCTGGTTCCACTATACGACTATATGGACGTAGAAAACGCCAACCGGAAACCCACAGAAGCCATTGTTGTATTGCTAGAGAGCAGTAAAAAACGGTTTGGGATACTCGTTGATGCCTTAGTAGGCCAGCAACAAGTAGTTATAAAAAGTTTGGAAGATCACTATCGAAAAGTAGCCGGAATTGCAGGCGCTACCATCATGGGCGACGGAAAAGTTGCACTCATTATTGATGCCGACTCTATTGCAACTACTTATACCTCAAGCCAAATAGAGGACATGCTCGCATGAGTGATACCGCATTACATCAAGCTGTTATCGGCGGCGATGACAAAGAGTATTTGAGTTTTGTATTAGCCGATGAGCATTACGCTTTAGATATTAAAACGGTGAAAGAAATTCGTGGTTACGAGCAGGTGACTAAAATTGCTAATGCTCCTGCATTTATCAAAGGCGTTATCAACTTGCGTGGCGACATAGTGCCTATTGTTGACCTTCGGATTAAGTTCAACGTAGGTGAAGCCACATACACTGAATTTACCATCGTCATTATGCTTAATATTCAAGATCGCATTGTGGGAATAGTGGTCGATGGCGTGTCAGACGTTATTCGATTAATGGAAGAACAAATTTTAGCGCCTCCTGAATTTGGTGTGGCGTTCGACAGCCGGTATTTACACGGGTTGGCAGATGTAGATGGTCAGATGGTTATTCTGGTGAATATAGAAAGCCTTATCACCAGCGAAGAAATGGGCTTAGTTGCTCCACAAAGCGTGAATGAAGACGCGTAACAACTAAGAACGCAACGGCAAAAATTTCGCAAATTTAGGATGAAATGGTTATGGGCGTGTTTAACTTTCTCAACAATGACGAGCTTAAAGCTGCACAGCAAGAGGCGCAGCTTAAAACGCAGATCCTCGAGGCAAGCACCACGAATATCATGGTAATAGACAATGCAGGTAACATTGTTTATCACAATCCTGCGTTTTTAACACTAGCGCAGCAGTACCCAGATGATTTTAAGGTGTCTACTAGTGATGGCGTTGCCCCTCTCAAAGGGCAGAACTTATCTACTATTGTTCGGGGTAATGCTGAGCTGCTCAATCAGCTGATGCAATGCCGCGAAGCAAGTCTACATGCTCAGCTAGCCGCTACTGTTTTTACTCTTACCATTACACCCATGGCTAATTCATCATCAGGTGCCGCGCAGTACGTCGTGCAATGGAGTGATGATAAACAGGAAAACGAACGTGCTGGTATGGTGAATGCCATTAACAGGAGCCAAGCCGTTATTCTGTTCACCCCCGATGGCAGCATAGTAAAAGCGAATGAAAACTTTCTGACTACTATGGGTTATTCAGAAAGTGAAGTTGAAGGTAAACGCCATAGTCTATTTGTTACCGCTGAATATGCCGCTAGCCAAGCCTACAAAGATTTTTGGACGGTATTGCGCAGTGGTGAAGTGCACAGTGGGGAATTTTGTCGTGTAAATAGTCAGGGAGAGGACGTTTGGATCCATGCCTCTTACAACCCTATTTTCGATCATAATGGCGAGGTTGTATCAATTGTGAAATTCGCTGTTGATATTACTGCTCAGAAAAAACAAAACGCAGATCATGAAGGGCAAGTTAACGCAATTGGAAAATCTCAAGCGGTTATCGAGTTCGACTTACAGGGTAATATCCTTACCGCCAATGATAACTTTTTGAATGTTATGGGGTATTCATTAGAAGAAGTGCAAGGCAAGCATCACAGTACCTTTGTTGATAGAGACGTTAAACTTAGCCCTGAATACGCGGCATTTTGGAAAGATTTACAAGCTGGCAATTACCGCACAGGTGAGTTCAAAAGGCTAGGCAAGGGAGGCAGTGAAATTTGGATACAAGCCTCTTACAACCCCATATTAGATAGCAATGGAAAACCCTTTAAAGTGGTTAAGTTTGCTACTGATATTACCACTGAAAAAGCGAAGAACGCCTACTTCGAAGGTCAGTTAACCGCTATTAGTAAATCCCAAGCTGTTATTGAATTTGATTTAGATGGGGTAATTTTAGATGCAAATAGTAATTTCTTATCAGCCCTTGGTTACACCCTTGATGAAGTGAAAGGGAAGCATCACAGTATTTTTGTCGACCCTGCTTTTAAAAACAGCCCAGAATATGCAGCCTTTTGGGAGCAATTACGCAAAGGCGTTTATGCCAGTGGAGAGTACAAACGCATAAGTAAGTTAGGTAATGCGGTGTATATCCAAGCTTCTTACAATCCTATTTTAGATCAAAACGGTAACCCATTTAGAGTGGTGAAGTATGCCACCGATATTACTGGGCGCACGATAGCAGTAGAAAGCATTAAAACCGTGATGTCTAAGCTTACCGAAGGAGATTTGCTGCATAATATTGAAGAGCCCCTAGATGGCGATTTTAAAGTACTTGGTGAGTCGATTAATCAATTTGTAGACGAGCTACGCGACACTATTATTAAAATTCACGATGCGGTTGAAACTATCGATACCGCGTCGAACGAGATAGCTACAGGTAACGCCGACCTATCAAGTAGAACCGAGCAACAAGCTTCAAGCTTAGAAGAAACTGCATCGGCCATGGAACAGCTTACGGGTACGGTTAAGCTGAATGCAGAAAATGCCGACCAAGCCAAAGGCTTAGCAAGTCAGGCGTCTGATGTAGCATCGCAAGGCGGCAAGGTAATTGAAAAAGTGGTTCATACCATGGGTGAAATTAATGATTCAGCCCAACGCATTTCAGACATTATTGGCGTTATTGATGGCATTGCGTTTCAAACTAATATACTTGCGCTTAACGCGGCGGTTGAAGCCGCACGCGCTGGTGAGCAAGGCCGTGGGTTTGCCGTAGTAGCATCAGAAGTACGCACCTTAGCCCAACGTTCAGCGGAAGCGGCCAAAGATATTAAAGGGCTTATTTCTACCTCGGTAGAAAAGATTACCAACGGCAATGTGTTGGTGAATAAATCTGGTGAAACCATGGCTGATATCGTTACTGCCATTAAGCGGGTGAACGATATTATGTCGGAAATTGCGGCAGCCAGTTCCGAGCAAGCTACCGGCATTCAAGAGGTTAACAATGCCGTGGTGCAGATGGACGAAATGACACAGCAAAATGCTGCGCTAGTAGAAGAAGCAGCGGCAGCCGCCGATAGCATGAGGCAGCAATCTGGGCAGTTAGCACAGCGGGTGGCGGTATTTAAAGTGGGGCAGCAAAGCTTTAGCTCAGCGCCTGCAGCATCAAGTGGAATGGCATCAATTCCCAGATCTACATCACGAGCCATAGCCGGCCCAGGGCCTTCTAAGCCAAGGGTAGCGTTAAACCCTGCTTCTCCTGATGAAGCAGAATGGGAGGCTTTTTAGTGTATGACAGAGTTACACGAAGTAGTTGCGCACAGGGAGTTTGCCTACAGTCGTCGTGACTTTGATAAGGTAAGGAGTTTGCTCTTTGAGCGAGCGGGAATCCGTCTAGCCGACTCAAAAGATGCCATGGTATACAGCCGCCTAGCGCGGCGTTTGCGTATATTGAAAATGACACGCTTTAAAGATTACTTGGCCATGGTATCTAACGACCAGCAAGAGCAAGAACACTTCATTAATGCACTAACAACTAATCTAACCGCGTTTTTTAGAGAGCCCCATCATTTTGAAGCACTTGCTACCTACCTAAAACAAAATCCAAATACTAAACGAATCTGGTGCTCTGCTAGCAGTACCGGAGAAGAGCCATATTCTATCGCTATGACGGTGGCTTCAGTGTTTGGCACTTTCACTCCGCCTGTGTCTATTGTTGCCACCGACATCGACAGTCGTGTTTTAGAAAAAGCCGCTGCCGGAGTGTACAGCGCCAGCGGAATTGAGCAGTTGCCCCCACATTATCGCCAGCAGTTCTTCTTTAAAGGTAAAGGAACACAGCAAGGTAAGGTACGCGTGGTCAATGAGCTTAAAAATATGGTTCAGTTTTCTACCTTGAACCTGATGTCGCCCACATGGAATATCGAAAGCCCGATAGATATTATTTTTTGCCGCAACGTCATGATTTATTTCGACCGTAACACCCAGCACAAAATATTAGCCCGAATGGTTAAGTTGATGAAACCTGGAGGCATGTATGTAGCTGGTCATTCTGAAAACTTCACTATGTACCCTGAGTTGGTGCGGCCAATGGGTAAAACCATTTATCGGCCAGTAAATTAAAAGAGGTTAGCAGTATGAGCCAAGATGAACAGCCTATTAGCTATTACGATAATCGGTTTCGAAAAGAAGCGGTAAAATTACTACCGGGTCAATATGTGGCAACGGCCTCCAATAAAGTGTTAGTGACCATTTTAGGCTCTTGTGTAGCAGCCTGTATTTATGACCCAGAGAAAAAGATTGGGGGCATGAATCACTTTATGTTGCCTGAATTAAATATAGCCAGCGAGTTAGACGGTAACCTAGCCTCTAAGTATGGTGTGCATGCTATGGATATGCTGATTGAAAAGTTGGTTACCCTTGGAGCGCGAAAAGACAAACTGGTAGCCAAAGCCTTCGGCGGTGGCAAAGTGCTAGCTGGGTTCGTGCAGCAAGACATTGGAAGAATTAACGCTGAATTCGTTGTTAATTATCTTACAAGAGAAAACATACCACTGTTAAATAGTGACTTAATGTCAGACTACGCCCGTAAGATATACTTTCTGCCCGACGAAGGTAACGTATATATGAAGCGAATTAGAAACTTTAATAATGATAGTTTGTACGATCGTGAATCTAGCCACCGAGTCATGCTATCTCAGAATGCTAATGCAGATGATTTCCCGCTAACGGAGCCTAACAATGCCCATCAAAGTTCTCGTAGTCGATGACTCTGCGCTCATTCGGCAGCTGTTATCCGAAATTATAAAGAAAGAACGAGATATGACTCTAGTAGGGGCTGCACCAGATGCCTTTGTAGCAAAGAAAATGGTGCAGGAATTCAAGCCCGATGTCATCACCTTAGATATAGAAATGCCTAAAGTTGATGGGCTGCGTTTTCTAGAAGTGATGATGAAAGCCTGTCCCACACCCGTAGTGATGGTATCTACATTAACTGAGAAGGGAGCAGATGCTACTTTGCGCTCGCTAGAACTTGGCGCGGTAGATTTTGTCCCTAAGCCTAAGTTAGGTGTTGCGCAAGGCATGGAAGAATATAGCTCGGTAATAACCGAAAAAATTAGAATGGCGGCACATTCTACCCTTAGCGCGCCTACTCAATCACGCGCATCGCAACATGCGGCTATGCGTTATACCGGCAGTGAAAAAATTATTGGTATTGGCGCATCTACGGGGGGCACTGAAGCAATTAAAGATGTACTAATGCACTTTCCCCTAAATGCCCCTGCTACTGTTATTACTCAGCATATGCCACCAGGCTTTACTACCACCTATGCGCGCAGATTAAACAGTTTGTGTGAAATACAGGTAAGTGAAGCAAAGGGAGGCGAGCGATTGTTACCTGGGCACGCTTACTTAGCTCCAGGAGACAAGCATGTACTAATAGAACGTAGCGGTGCAGATTATCGCATTGCCTTGTCGGACGGGCCAAGAGAGTCGGGGCATAGGCCGTCGGTAGATGTACTTTTTAACTCGTTAGCGACGAGTGCTGGAGCGAATGCGGTTGGGGTGCTACTAACTGGAATGGGGCGAGATGGGGCTAATGGTTTGCTTCATATGAAGCAGCAAGGCGCAACCACATTTTGCCAAGATGAAAAAAGCTGTGTGGTGTTTGGCATGCCGAAAGTAGCAATAGAACTTAATGCGGCTTGCCACGTAACACCCCTAGCATCATTAGCTGATGCAATACTCGATACGTTAGAGTCGATTGGCGTGAGTACACGGCTTTAAGTGTTTTTTGTATTATTTTTGTATCACCTAAGTTAGCACTTCGCTTGTTAGCTGATTTAATTGATGTTTTAATAAAGAAGA
The DNA here is from genome assembly GCF_030547075.1 of Alteromonas sp. 1_MG-2023. Classification (GTDB taxonomy): domain Bacteria; phylum Pseudomonadota; class Gammaproteobacteria; order Enterobacterales; family Alteromonadaceae; genus Alteromonas. The sequence continues at coordinate 21,572 of NZ_JAUOQH010000010.1, forward strand.
TCTGTTGCCACGATAACATTGCTGTTACAGAAAGCTGTTCCTGTAACCTCACCTAGGGAAGGGTTATACGTGGGTGCTAACGACAGACTAATAACGATAAAAGAAACATAGCAACTCCCTCACAAATCATGAGCGCTAAGAATACATGATGGGGAATGACGGTCGCGGGGAATTGGTTTATACCTGTTTTTTATATCATTAGGTATAAATCCCAGCACCTAAAAACAAAAAAAGTATTGCTATAGTTTCAACACAAATCAGGGTATCAGATAGCCTTATCTCTATCTAAATAAATGAGCTTGAAATATATCAGGCCGTTGGGGAATCGTATGAAACAGCAAGCTATAATCGCATCAGTCGCATTATTAATTTCTTCTGCAGCATTTTCTTCTGCAGCCATGGCAAATGAGGGGTTTCAGCCCACCGCTAAGGCTTGTGTGAATGTTGGAAAAGAAATTTCTCGAGTAAGTGGTGAAATGGACGCAGCTAAATCTGGCATTCAGAAGTCGTGGTTGAAACGCCAGCTAGGTGCACTAAACACCAAGCGCTCAAGTTGCTCGTCTAAAGGCTTTCAGGGCCGCTTATTAGTTGCTAAAACTGATAACTAAAGGCTTTTACGCTTTTAATACTAAGGGTGCTTTATGCACCCTTTTTTATTTGCTGTTCTAGCTCTGTCAAATCTTTCACATTGAAATCTGGTTTAAGTCCTAACGGGTACATCATCTTTCCTGGCCGGTTAACAAATGTGGTTTGCATACCTATAGCTTTAGCGCCACTAACATCCCAACCATGAGCTGCCACCATCATGGCATTTTGGGGTTCAACGCCTACCTCTTTGCACGCCCAGCGATATACATCTGGGTAAGGCTTGTACGTATTAATTTGCTCGGTGCTTAATACATGGGTAAAGCATTCGCTAATGCCTGCAAATTCAAGCTGCGCCTTTAAACCTTCAATAGAAGAATTTGATAACGCTACCAGTGGTACGTTTAACGATTGAAGTTTTGCAAGGGCTGTTGCTACATCCTCATGTGCGGGTAGTTTGGTAATATGGCCTTTGATTGCCTTAAGAGCTTCATCTTCCGACACTGAGAAGCCTTTACTGTGGGCCACCATCACCAAAACAGCCGCGCCAATATCAATAAAGTCATGAAACTGGTTAGAGGCGATATCTACAAGCGAATGATGCAAAAGGTTTGCAAACCATAAATCGACTAAGTCTTCATTGCCGCCAAGCAACGGCGCTAGCCCATGCTTCATTTCTGCCATATCAAGCAAAGTTTCGTTGATGTCGAAAAAGAGCGCTTTAGGTGCTGCCATGAAAATAATTCCTTAGATAAAGCGTTAGCTTGTATAACCTTGTATTTACCATACAAGCTAGGTAACAAATTGCATTGATTTCACGCTAACAAAAGTAACTGGCTAAAAACACGCTTGTGCGATCAAATTACGAGAATTTGCTACCAGTTATTGCGCTTTTGCGCGCCGTCTTAACACGTCTATACGTTTATCTAAGGGCGGGTGGCTCATAAATAATTCAGAAAATGCCGACTTGCCGGAAATACCAAAAGCCATCATGGTGCTATCTAACTGGCTTTCACTGTTCGATTTTAAGCGAGTTAGTGCGGCGATCATTTTTTGCCTGCCGACTAATTTAGCTGAGCCTGCATCGGCGCGGTACTCACGCTGACGGGAAAACCACATCACAATAATGCTGGCCAAAATACCAAATAGCATTTCAAGTACAAACACTATGCCATAGTAAGCAAAGCCGCCTAAAGCGCCGCCTCCGCTATTGTTGCCGCGGGTGGCGTTAGAAATAGCGCCTGCAATAACCCGTGCTAAGAAGATAACAAAGGTGTTCACTACTCCTTGAATTAACGTAAGGGTAACCATGTCGCCATTAGCAATATGCGACACTTCATGGGCAAGCACAGCTTCTGCTTCATCTTCGCTCATGCTATTTAATAAGCCACTGCTTACTGCGACTAAAGCATTGTTTCTGTTCATACCCGTCGCAAAAGCGTTAATTTCAGGTGAATCGTAAATAGCCACATCAGGCATGCCAATACCCGCCTTTTTAGCTTGGGCAGATACCATGTTAATTAACCAATGTTCAGTGGGTGTAGTGGGGTTAACAATCACCTGTGCGCCAGTACTTCGCTTGGCAATCCACTTCGACATAGCCAAGGAGATAAGCGCCCCGCCAAAACCAAATACCGCAGAGAAAACCAACAACCCAGTAATGCTTCGGTTATCAATACCAAAGGCGGCAAACACAATATTCAGCACAATACCTAGCACTAACACAACGGCTAAATTGGTAACAAGGAACAAGAAAACCCGTTTCATATAATGTCTCTATCTTGAGGTAAAAGGTTAAGGTAAAAAGTAAGGTCAAAGTTACGGTAAAAGTTACGTTAAAAGGAAACGTAGAAAGTGAAGTAAACCGAAACAAACCGATAGCTTTATTATGGTGGCGAAATATTGCGCTTAAAAGAGGGAGGTAATAAAAAAGCCGATGATAAATATCATCGGCTTTAAAAGAGGAAAGTGTGTATTAATGAGAAGTTACATCACCAGCACCAAACCCCACCAAAATACCCACACCCACCAACGCAACAACCGACCATATCAATGTAGCCTTAGTGGCTTTTTCGCCCATTACCCAAGCAACCCCTAGCGACATTAACGCGCTGGTGGCTATTAAGGTTTGCACTACGGCAGCTTTGGCATAAGCAAAGGCAAACATTTGAAGGTAAATAGCGGCGGTAGTGCCTAGCAAAGTAGCAAGTACAAAAGCAGGCCATACCCGTTGGTTGGTTTCAATTACCGGCAACCATTTACTGCGAGTAACGACAATTAACGGCACTACAAAAATCATACCGCCAACTAAGCGCAAGAACGCTGCACTGGCGGCATCTATATCACCACTGCCTAAAATGTCGCGGCTAACTACAGCGCCTACGGCTTGGCACAATGCTGCGCCCACACCATACATATAGCCAGAGGTAGCAAATACGTGAGTAGTATTGCGCCTGCGCGATTTTATTACCATGTCGACCGACAATAACACTACCGCAATACCTACCCACTGTTGCCAGGTTATCCATTCGCCAATAAAGGCCATAGCAAAAAGGGCAGTAAATAAAGGCGCTAGGGTTTCGGCCACTAATACCGCTTGGCTATCGCCAATCGATTTTAAAGCTTTAAAAAAGCAGGTGTCGCCAATACCAATACCAATAAAGCCGCTAAGTAGCAGCCAAAGGACGGCATCGGTTTCATAAGCATTTGGCTGCACTACAGCAATAACCACAGCCAAAATAGCGATAGATATAAGGCCCTTCCAAAAATTCATGGTAAGGGGCGAGAACGCGTTGCCTGTGCCCCTAAACAAACGTGCGGCTATTGCCCAACAAAGTGCCGTACCTAGTGCTGCGAATACGCCCATTAGTAACCTATAAAATATGAAGCTTAGAAAAAAGAGCCGCTATGCTAAATGAAAGTGAATGCGTATGTTAGTAGAGATTGAGGAATATTCGTTAACTAAATAAAAGTTAACGGAAACGCAGCTAAGCTTGTGACATTATTTTCTAGTACATACCTTCCAAACAAAAGCGTTCTATAATCAACGCATTGGTAAAAAGAGTATAAAGAATGGATTTACGCGGCATTAAAGGCGTTATTTTTGATTTAGACGGCACCTTAGTTGAATCGAGCCTTAACTTCTCGCAAATGAGAACTGACATAGGCTGCCCCCAAGACGAAGACATTCTAATGTTCATCGACAATTTGGTGTGCAATCAAGAAAAAGCGAACGCTAACCACGCCATATTGCAACACGAATTAAACGATGCCCAGAACGCAAAATGGCTACCCTTAGGCAAGCAAATGGTAGATAAGGTTTTAGAAAGCAAATTACCGATAGCCATTGTGACTCGCAATTGCCGAGAAGCTACTGCTATTAAAATAGCAAACAATGGTATTCCCATCGAGTTTGTACTCACCCGGGAAGATGCACCCGCTAAACCCGATCCTACTGCACTATTACACATAGCCAAACAATGGCAGCTACAACCCGAAGACTGCCTGTATGTGGGTGACTTTATTTATGATCAATTAGCCGCCGAAAATGCCGGTATGCGCTGGTTGTTGGTTTAGTGAGTCTAGCCCTATACCCGGAGGGGTTGGGTTTTCTGGTTCAATTTTATAACCCCGTTCAGGAAAAAACGAAAAAGAACTCATTCCACCATAGACATTAGTATAATCTTCTTCATTCAGCTCTTGTATGTTTGTTTTTTGTTCGATATTCATAGTGTTTTTACTCTTATAGTTAAATTGTTTTCATAGCTGCTAATTCAGCAATTAGATAATAATAAGTAACAATGAGCATTGAATATGAATATAGGGACATATAGATGAAATGGGTCAAGAGCTCGTTTTTTGGCTCATTTGTTATTGTTTTATTACTAAATTGCAATGCTTTTGCGTCGATTGGGAATGAAAGTTTTCATGGGCGTAGTATATTTGCTGGAACCCCTACAGGAGTAATGTGGGATGTTGAGGTTGTTGAGGAAGTAATATACCTCGCGGCAGAAAATGGCGTGTTTCAAATTGTTGGAGAAAAATCTGAGAAAATTAACTTCAATCAGTTAAATGCAGAGACAGGAATAATTTCTGACGTTGAATACGATAGTGGTTACTTATGGATCAATGAGTTTGGCGTGGGTGTATTCAAGTACAACGTGAAAACTGGTAGATCAGAAAAATTTTATGCTCAATCTACAGATTTAAAAAATGTTTGGAATTTAGTTGTAACCCCCAAATATGTAGTAGTCACATCAATTGACGGCATTCAAATCGTCGAAAAAAATACGCAAAAAATACAGTCTTGGGCAAGTGATGTTTCACCAGGCTCCTTGATTGGCTCTTATTCGTTAGTTTCTACCAGTCAAAATGGCGTACATGCTATTTCACATAATTACCATATAGAAATAGATCTCACTCATCAGCATGTAACTCTGAAATCGCTATCAGAACATTATCCAAAGTTGTCCAAACTAACTGCGATTACCTATTCAGGATTTAAGCTATATTTAGGTGGGCCAGAAGGTGTTTACATAATAGATGAGAAAAGAGATACGAAGACCTTTTATCCTTTTGATACAGCTTTAACCATAACAAAGCCATTGAGTAAAATATTTATCGCTGATGAAGAAAATATCTGGATAGCTGCAGGCGGGCTGTACAAAGTTATTGGAGATGCTATTACAACGATTGATTGGATGAATCCAATTATCACATCAGACGCGATACATTCGATAGTAGCAATTAATAAGTTAAGAAAAGGAGAGTTGATTCTAGCATCATCCCAATTAGGATTGATTGCGTTGTCAGATTCTCAAAAGGCAGTTAACTATCTAAATTTAAATGAAATTCTCTATCAAAAAAATATTAGAGCAGCAGGGACAACAAGAAAGGGAGTGGGCTATATAAAAGATGCTAGTGATAGCTATTTGTTGAAAGCTAAGAATGGCTCTTTGACTCCCCTCACTCTCAACTCTGTGAACTGTCTAGATAGTTATGAGATTAAATTTGAAGAAATTTACTTGAAAGAGAGAGGGGAAATAAGTTTCTGCTCAAACCCCCATAATCACATTATCAATTTAAGTGACAATAAATACTATGCCTATGTTCTCACGGAGAATGGATGGAAATATTTTCTAGCTGATGACAATTCAATTTTAGATGAATTTGATGCGCCCCCATTTATCAAAAATTCTATTGTCTTATCTTCTGGCGAATTAATGGGGTTCGACGTGAACAGTTCCTTACATATTCAGTTGTCTAAGTTTAACTGGAAGGTTATGCCTCCCTCGGAGACAGGTTGGAGCAGAATCAGTTGTATCATAGAGCTAGATGATACTTATTTGGTGTGTTCTTCTGGGAGTGGGCTCAGAGAAATAGACAGCACTACTGGTGACATTTCAAAAAGTAAATTACTAGGTAATTCCGATATTAGATTTGTTCGAGCGGGACTTTTAAGTAGAAACGAAAATTTGTGGTTCGCCACAAATATTGGACTTTTTCTCTATGATATAAGTGACGATAACTTGTATAAATTAGACAGCGACAACGGTATTTGGGATGTCGACTTTGATTTCGGCGGAATTTACGAACTAAATGACACTATCGTTATCGAGGGAGATAGATTTGCTTATAGCATCGATGAAAAAGCAATAATCAAAAGCTTGAGTGACGCAAATGTTGAACCCAAAATTTCTCTCCTCAAAGTTGAATGGCTCGATGAAAAAGGTCGGGTAGATACCCTATACCCTATTTTTTCGAACACTCCGTTTACTATTGATAGCAGCTATCAGACACTTGATTTCAGCATTGCATCAAATAGCTATGTTGATAGCCACAAGCATAAATTGGAATTTAGAATTCTTGGTTATATAGATGAGTGGCAAGCACATAGCGCATCCAGTATGAATTTGGCCGTATCCGATATTGGCTATGGAGATTTTGAACTACAAGTACGTGTGCAATCACCCAAACACAATGTTGACTACCCCATCAACTCGCTGAACTTTAAAATAAACCCTCCGTTTTATTTAAGTCACTATGCCTATTTTCTTTATGCTCTCGCAGTTATCTTCAGCTTTTTTCTCTATAAAAAAGGTTATCTAAAATTAATCGGTTTAATGATCGTGAATACCTCACTGGTGCAGAAAATATTAGGGAAGTATGGCGCGAAACATAAGAATAAACTAGAAGCCTTAGCAGAGAATAAAATTCGACTTTTTAGTAACGTTTCTCATGAGCTAAGAACGCCATTGCAACTTATTCTTAGTGAGTTGGGGGAGGCTAAAAGAAGCAAAGCTGCTGACGGCGAACTCAATATTACTGCCTTGGTACACAATGTTCAAAGAATGGAGAACCTATTAGATCAAGTCAATATGGTCGATAAGCTAGGCACTTCAACCCTCGAAAATTTTAAACTTTACTCTATCGATGACATCAAATTTATCGCTTCAAGTTTAGACTCTTTGGTAAAAGAAAAGCGTCAGGTGCTAGATATCAGTACTAAAGGGAAGGGCTCTATTTCTCTGTTAAAAGGAAGTGTAGAGTCGATCATTTCGAACCTCATTTCAAATGCCGTTAAATTTACAGAAAAGAACGGTGTTATTAAATTTTCAGCCACGTTTGATGAAGAAAATCTAACGCTTTGTGTGAAGGACAACGGCAAAGGAATTGATGAATCTAACCACCAAGAAATATTTAAGCGGTTCGCTAGAATAGAGCCGTCAACTGAAGTGACAGGAGAGGGAATTGGACTGTCTCTGGTGAAAGAGCTTGTCACTATAAATCAAGGTGAAATTGCGGTAGACAGCGTACTGGGGAAGGGCTCTAAATTTACAGTTATCTTTCCTATAGACGATATTCAATTGTTAAACAGTCAAAGCTTCGAAAAAGAAACGGACAAAAAATGGGAGGATAAACCCGCGATCTTATTGGTTGATGATAGCCGTGAACTTCGCAATCATCTGTTTAAGTTATTTTCGCCTTCTTATAAATGCCTAGTTGCAAGAAACGGTAAGCAGGCATTAGATATTGTACAAAATCATCAAGTTAACCTTGTTATTACCGACCTGATGATGCCGTTGATGGGAGGGTTGAATTTTGTGAAGAAAATGCGTGATATCGACGAGTTAAAGTATATTCCCATCATAGTGCTAACTGCAAAAGTCGACGATGAGTCAAAAGCGAAAGTATTAGAGGCGAATGTTGAGTGTATGCTTACTAAACCTATAGCAGATGAAGAGCTTGCTATGAGGGTGAAGCACTTAGTTGCTATGCGTCGCGTTTCACCACAGGAACCCCCGTTGGTAGATATAAATAACGCTGAAGAAAGTTGTATTTTACTGCCAGAGCTTTCGTCAGAGAAAGACATGTCTTTTTATCTAAGCTTTGTGACTGTATTAGAGAAAAACTATCATGATGAATATTTCAACAGGGATAAAGCTGCTGAACTGTTGCTGATAAGTCCAAGAAGTTTGAACAGGAAACTTTCAGAACTGTTCGATTATAACTTTAGTGAATTCCTTTCTAGATATAGAGTAGGCAAATCCAAAGCGCTGTTGGCAGATGGTGCTTCTGTTATTTCAGCAGGCACGAGCGTTGGCTTTGGTGGGGCTGCTTATTTTTCCACCACATTTAAACGCATCATGGGCATACCACCAAAAGAATATTCAAGCACATTTGCAGAGCCTCGCAGTGCCGAAGAACAGGTCTAACTCCCCTAGTACATTCCCTCAACATTCCAGATTGAAGCGCATACATTAATTATTTTAACCAATTTTGTATTTATTGGTAATGTATTTGGGTGCTCTTTTTGGCTTTTTCATCCCTTGAATCTAGTTTTAGTCGTCCATCTCAACCTTATTTGTTAACAATTATTAAAAATAATTCTCATTTAGTTTTATAGGTTTGCCTTTTGATTTATATTGCTGAAATATATGATTTTTTATGTTTTTTCTCAACTCTTTGAGTTGTGTGAATAATGCGTCTTCTCCCGTTTGGTCAGTAAATTGTTAACAGATTGAATTGATCTTATTGATTTTTTGGTTAATCATTTTACATGTTGGCTGGATCATTGGTAATACCAATATTTTGGTTTTTTCCGGCTTAAGCTTAAAAGTAAATTTCGTTTTTAGTCGCAGCGGTTTTAGCTGGGATTACTTTAATTGGTTTACCAAACCATTAATTACAGGACAAATTGCATGAACATCAGAACACGAAAAACTTCTCTCTCATTTTTAGTAGGTACCGCACTTACCTTAGCTGGCACGTCATTTGTACATGGGGCGTCGGTAGCCATCGATAACCCAGGGTTTGAAAGTGGGTTCGATGGATGGGCCGATACCGATCCTTCCGCGGTATCTGGTAACGCCTATGCAGGAAGTAGCTCTGCTAAAATTTCCGGTGCGAATGGTAAAGTAGAGCAATATGTTGATGTTACACCTAACACCGATTACACCTTGCAGGCGTACGTAAAAGGTATTGGTAAAGTTGGTGCCGATGTTAACGGCACGCGGTTTAATCGAACCGGTGGTGGCAGCGATTTTGAACCTGTATCGGTAAGCTTTAATTCAGGCTCTGCTACCTCGGTTAAAATTTATGCAAATTATTATGGCGGCGAAGGTCGATTCGACAACTTCACGCTGGAAAGTTCTGGCTCTACAACGCCGCCGGGTAATTCCACGTGTTCAGGGAATGACAACCTAAGCATTAGCACCGCAACCGACAATGGCACTAACGATGGTCATGGGCCGCTAAATACCATCGATAACGACTTAACTGACGAGTCCCGTTGGTCTTCCAATGGCACAGGGAAAACTATCACTTACGATTTAGGTGAAGTGGCTACGGTAAAAGCATTACAAGTGAAATGGTTTAAAGGTAATGCCCGTAGTTCGTTCTTCAACGTGCATACGTCTACCAATAACAGTAACTGGAATGCCGTGTTACTTTCAGGTGCGTCAAATGGCTCTAGCTCGGGTTATGAAACGCATGATGTTACCGACTCTGATGCACGTTATGTTCGAATTACTGGATTAGAGAACTCGGCGAATACGTGGAACAGCATTGTTGAAACCAACATCTATGGCTGCGGCGGTGATACTGACAACACGCCTGATCCAACGCCTACACCAACTCCTGGTAATTTTGATATGAGCGATTGGGACATGGAAGGTGCCGACCCACGGGTTGGCGATACCATGGAGTTTGACGCCTTACGCGAACAGCATGTTACGCCAAACGGAAATGGCTGGCGTCACGAGCTTAAAATTAAAGAAGAAAAACGTGTGGCAATGACCGCCGTGTTTGAAGATTTTCAAGCGAACATAAAAGTGGAAATGTCAGATGGTTCAAAAGCCATTGTTGCCCAGCACCATGCTAGCGACACAGGCACCATTATGAAATTATATGTTTCAGACACCAGCGAAACCGGTTTTACACCAACTAACGCTGGCGTAGAAAGTGACAGCGTTGCAAGTAATGGTATTTTTGATGTGTATGTTCGCCTTGCACGAGAAGACGGTTCCGGTGAAGACAAGCAGTTGTTAGGTACTTTGGTAAGCGGTCAAGATTTCGATTTTAGGGTTATTAACGACCATGGCTATGTGACGGTTTCAGCGTTTGGCGAGTCTTTCTCTCGAACCATTGAAGACAGCACAGATTCTTACTTGAAATTTGGTAACTACTTACAAGCGCAAGATCCTGAAACAAGGGAAGACGTAGATGACTCAGACGACTGGGCTGCGTTTTATGCCAGTGAAGGTATTACTGAAAGCTTGCTTACCTTTTCAAGCATTAACTACATTCGTAACGAAGATTAATACCTAGTTAATTATGCTATTGAAAATAGAAAAGCGAAGCCAGTTGGCTTCGTTTTTTTTATATATATCTTCTACGCTCGGCCAAAAAACCAATAAACATGAATGCAAAAACAAAACCTGCACCTTGGTATTTCCAGGGTAGGTAAGCAATGATGTGATGCAGAAAAGGGGCACCATAAAGGGTTAATGCACCATAACCAAAGGCACATAACACGACAAAAAGGCTAACCCGCAATATGAAATGATAGGGGGCTAAAATACGCTTTATATGGCTATTAATAATATCGCCGTACACCACTAAAATGGTGGCCATAAGCATGATGCTCATTTCGGCGTAATAAGGGCTTAGTGTGCGGGAAAGGGCACTGAACAATTCGTTCATACGGCATTACTCATGATAACGACACCTACAACATAAAGGTGGCGTTATCATAACGATATATACGGTTTTGCTAAAGCGCTTTGGGCTAGGTCTTTTGATACAGACCCCTTTGACACAAAACCCTTTGATAAAGCGCCCTTTAAGATAGAGTTCTTTGGAACAGGCCCTTTGCTACAAAGTGCTGTTTAGCATACTAACCGCTTTGTACCCTTGTTCGATGGTGGCAATGCGGTCGCCAGTCTGATCCCGCTCTACAAATTTATGTTCAATTCCGGCCACTTTTCCATGGGCAAAAATAGTCTCAAAATCGATAACACCTGTGCCCACATCGGCGAAGCTTCCATCTGTTGCCATATCTTTTACATGCCACAGTTTAAAGCGGCCAGGATACTGCTTAAAGTAATCTACCGGGTCTTTTCCGGCTTTAACTGCCCAATATAAATCCAATTCCATAGACACTAAGTTCGGGTCGGTTTCAGTAATAAGAACATCCAGCGGTATTTCATCATCACGCACTTCAAACTCGAAGTCGTGGTTGTGATAAGCAAGGGTAATATTGGCTTTGCTGCACGCTTCGCCAATGTTGTTTAGCTTTTCAGCCAATGCTTTATAGGGCGCAATACCTACACCGCGCTGTGCTTCGCTAAGCCAAGGTACCACTAAGTATTTGTGGCCTACGGTTTGAGCATCTTCTAACACTTGCTCTAAGTTATTATCAAAGTCATCAAGCTGGATGTGAGCAGATGGGGCCGTTAATCCTTCGCCGTCTAAAATAGTACTAATTTCCTTGGCGCTATGGCCAAAGTAACCGGCGAACTCAAGCTCGTTGTAGCCCACCGCGCCTACTAATTTTAATGTAGCAGGCACGCTAACTTTCATAATATCGCGCAAAGTATAAAGTTGTAATCCAATACTGTTACTCGCCATACCATTTGGGTTTAACGACTTAGCTGTATGTGAATGTGCAAGTACGCTGGGTATAGCGGCGCAGCCTGCACCTAATGCCGCGGCACGAATAAACTGCCTGCGGGTGAAGGTGGAAGGGGTGATCATAACATTCTCCTTAACGCGCCATTATGCGCTGTTACACAATCTGGGCTGGGCCAGTACTGCCCCTAGCAATGAGTTCAAACGGCATAATAACTTTTGGTGCTTTACGAATTTTGCCGTTAATGACGTCTATCAATAAGCTAACTGCCGTTCGGCCGAACTCTTCGGCTGGCTGGGCAATGGTGGTTAATGGTGGATCACAAAATGCCGAAAAGGCGATGTCATCAAATCCCGCTACTGAAATATCTTCAGGTATACGCAAGCCTGCTTGTTTTAACGCTTGCATAGCACCTATTGCCGTTTCATCGTTTTCACAAAATACGGCCGTGGGCCTTTGCGTTTGCTGGGCAATGATTACGCCAGCGTTATAGCCCGCATGAAGCGTGAAGTCGCCAGGAAAAAGCAGGCTGTCGTCGAAGGCAATATTGGCATCGTTCAACGCATCTTTATAACCCGACAATCTATCTTGAGTAAGTGGGCTAGAGTGGGGGCCTTTTATCATGGCAATACGAGTATGGCCCAATGTTAACAAGTGTTCGGTCATGGCTTTGGCGGCAGCACGGTTATCAAGTGCCACGGTAGGGTATTTACCCTCATCAATAACTTCACAAGCATTTACCATGGGCAGCAAGCCATTGTCGTTAATCATGCTGTCATCTAGCGGGTTCAATGCGCGCAATTGAATTAATCCATCTGCCTGAGAAGTGCTTACCATTTTAGCGTAATGGCTTTCAATATCGGGGTTGCCCAAGGTGTTCGCCAGTAAAATGGAGTAGCCCAATTCGGCTGCCGTTTCTTGCATGCCGCTAATCACTCGCGCAAAAAACACATTCGCAACCGTGGGAACCAACACAACCAAGTTGTGAGTTTTTCCAGAACGAAACTTTACGGCCATCAAGTTGGGCTTATAGCCCACTAACTCAACCGCCGTCATTACTTTAGAACGGGTTTTCGGAGAAACGCGCTCGGGTTGTTGAAGTGCCCGAGACACTGTTGCCACCGATACGCCAGCGCTATCAGCAACGTCTCTAATATTTGCCATGTACTCGTGTCTTGTTTTTATTCGCACATTTGCGAACAGATTAGATTGATGTAACCGATATCATTTGGAATTTAGAATACGGATCTTTCTTAAAAAATCCAGTGCTAAGTGTATATTTTTTGTAAATGGTTTTGGCGTCTTAACCCGTTCATTCGCTATTTTAAAGCAAAATACGTTTGTTTAAGGACGATTTAGCTTATCTTCTTAAACTTAAGTTTAACAAAAAACGCCCAAATACATTGACAGATAAAAATGTAATCCGTTACATTTTAAATATAGTTACAATAATGCAACAAGTTTGCAATGAGCAAGCTTGATACTGGTAAGGTTTACTGGTTAAGCACTGCACCACAACAGGAGCTACGCAGCATGGCGAAAATGCAGAAAGTAAGATTAGGTATGATAGGTGGTGGTGAAGGCGCATTTATTGGTGCGGTTCATCGCAACGCATTCGGGTTAGATGGTCAGTACGATTTGGTATGTGGAGCCTTTAGTCGCGACCCCAGCAACAATGAAAGCACAGCAGATAGTTTAGGCGTTCAACACAGCCGTACTTATGCTTCGTGGGAAGACATGCTAGAAAAAGAAGCTGCGCTTCCAGAGCAGCAACGCATGCAAGTGGTGTCTATTGTTACGCCGAATCACTTACACGTACCTATTTCAGTGGCCGCAATAAAAGCGGGCTTTCACGTGTTCTGCGAAAAGCCCGCCGGTGTTGGCTTGGGCGAAGTAAAAGACTTACAAGATTTACTCCATAGTACCGACAGATTATACGGCTTAGCGCACACCTATTTAGGTTATCCCATGGTGTGGCAAGCGCGCCACATGGTTGAAAGCGGCATGCTAGGTAACATTCGTAAAGTGTTTGTTGAGTACCCACAAGGGTGGCTATCGGCAAATGAAGAAACCCATAACAAACAGGCCAAGTGGCGTACCGACCCAAGTTTAGCTGGCGGTAGCGGGTGTATGGGCGACATTGGTACCCACGCATTTGGACTTGCTGAATTTGTGTTAGACGATGCTATTACCGCCTTATGTGGTCAGCTTTATACGCACATTGATGACAGACAGTTAGATGACGATGGTGCAGCGCTGATTAAAACCAAGAAAGGTGCTACTGGTGTGTTGATAGCCAGTCAAGTGTGCGCAGGTGAAGAAAACGCCTTAAAGATAAAAGTGTATGGCGATAAGGGCGGGTTAGAGTGGCATCAAATGGAGCCGAACTCTGTGGTGTATCGCCCCATAGGCCAGCCATATCAAGTATTCCGTGCTGGACTAGGGCAACCCGGTTTGTGTGATGAAGCTGTTAATCGCTGCCGTATTCCAGGCGGACACCCCGAAGGTTACCTAGAAGCCATGGCGAATTTATATAACGATTTTGCCAAAGCGGTTCGTAGCGAATCAGAACATACAAGCAGCAAAGCTAATGGTGTACCTGGCATTAATTCCGGTCTTCGCGGCATGGCGTTTATTGATGCCATGTTGGCCAGTAGCGAGAGTGATACTAAGTGGGAAACTGTCAGCCCAGTTGGCACAGAGTAAGTGGAGCATATGGCAATGGAACAACAAGCAAAAGAACAATCAGTAAACGAACAGTCAGCAAACGAACAACCAGCCAAAGAATCTATACCTATTAAAGAAGCTATGCCAATTAAAGGCCCAGCCGTATTTTTAGCCCAATTTATGGGTAAAGATGCCCCCTTCGATACGCTTGAAAATATGGCCAAGTGGGCAGCGTCATTGGGGTATAAAGGCATTCAAGTGCCTACCGATCCAGCACTTTTCGATTTAGAAAAAGCAGCAGAAAGCCAAGAATACTGTGACGAAATAGCCGCTACCTGTAGAGCGGCGGGCGTAGAAATTACCGAGCTATCAACGCACTTGCAGGGGCAATTGGTGGCGGTACATCCTGCTTACGACGAGCTATTTGATAACTTCGCACCAGCACATTTGCACGGCAACCCAAAAGCACGTACCGAATGGGCGGTAAACCAGCTCAAGTGTGCCGCTATTGCCAGTAAACGCTTAGGACTAAACGCCCATGCTACCTTCTCGGGTGCCTTAATGTGGCATCTAGTGTACCCATGGCCACAGCGTCCTGCCGGGTTAGTAGAGCAAGGGTTTGCCGAATTAGCTAAGCGTTGGTTACCTATTTTAGACGCCTTCGATGATGCGGGTGTAGACGTATGTTACGAAATTCACCCAGGTGAAGATTTGCACGATGGCGCTACCTTTGAAATGTTTCTAGCCGCGGTAGATAACCATCCTCGTGCCAATATTTTGTTTGACCCTAGTCATTTCGTGCTGCAGCAACTCGATTATCTCGACTTTATCGACAGATACCACAGCCGTATAAAAATGTTCCATGTGAAAGATGCTGAGTTCAATCCAAACGGCAGAAGTGGCGTTTACGGTGGTTACCAAGATTGGAAAGATCGCCCAGGTCGCTTTCGTTCTCTTGGCGATGGGCAAGTCGATTTCAAAGGCATTTTCAGCAAGCTTACTCAGTATGGGTTTAGCGGATGGGCAGTGCTTGAATGGGAATGCTGCTTGAAAGATTCTGCCCAAGGTGCGGCTGAAGGTGCGCCTTTTATTGCTGAGCATATTATTCAGCCAACCCGCTATGCGTTCGATGATTTCGCGGGTGGCGAAGTAAGTGAAACAAAAAACAACCGCATTTTGGGCATAAGCGAATAACGCTTTCCCGCTGACACAGGATAATAATAATCATGATAACCCTTCGTCTTAGCACCATGATGTTTTTGCAGTTCTTCATCTGGGGTGGCTGGTTTGTCACCTTGGGGACTTACTTAGCCGGCACCTTAGCGGCCAGTGGCGGTCAAATTGGTATGGCCTTTTCAACCCAAAGCTGGGGTGCCATTATTGCGCCATTTATTGTGGGGTTGATTGCCGATCGATTCTTTAATGCCGAACGCATCTTGGGTGTGCTGCATCTATGTGGCGCGGTACTCATGTACATGATGTATCAGGCGGGCGACTTCACTACTTTTTATCCGTATGTATTGGGCTACATGATTGCTTACATGCCAACCCTTGCGTTAGTGAATTCGGTGGCATTTGGACAAATGACAAACCCTTCAAAGGAGTTTGGAAAAATTCGTGTGTGGGGCACAGTAGGCTGGATTGTTGCGGGCTTACTGATTAGCTACGTGTTTTCTTGGGATTCTACATCTGCCATTGCCGATGGCATGCTTAGAAACACCTTTATGTTATGTGCAATAGCATCGTTAGCCTTGGGCATATTCAGTTTCACCTTACCGGCAACACCGCCAAAAGCGGCAGGCCAAAAGACAGGTTTACGCGATGTGTTAGGGCTAGATGCGTTAGCCCTGCTTAAAGATAAGAACTTCTTCATCTTCTTTTTATCTTCTGTACTTATTTGCATTCCTCTTGCGTTTTACTACCAAAATGCCAATCCGTTTTTAACCGAAATTGGTGTTGAAAATGCCACCGGAAAAATGACGTTAGGCCAGGTTTCTGAAGTGTTGTTCATGCTTGCACTACCTGTATTTCTAAACAAATTTGGCATTAAAGCTACCTTGTTAATTGGCATGGCTGCATGGGTATTACGTTACGCCTTGTTCGCTTTTGGTAATGCAGACGAAGGGCTGTTCATGCTGATTGTGGGCATAGCCTTACATGGGATCTGCTACGACTTCTTTTTTGTCTCTGGGCAAATTTATACCGATGCAAAAGCAGGCGAGCGTATTAAAAGCGCCGCACAGGGGTTAATAACTTTAGCCACATACGGCGTAGGTATGCTGATTGGTTTTGCCGTAGCTGGAAAAATAACTGATGAGTACACCACGGCAACATCTCACAGTTGGCAAGATATTTGGCTATTCCCAGCAGGCTTTGCGGCTGTTGTATTAATTATTTTCTTGGTGTTGTTCAAGTCAGAAAAGGTCAGTACAGATGCATAACGAAGGCAGACGTAGTTTGATAAAAGCCATGGCACTGACGGGTGCTGGTGTATTAGCACCTTCAGCGTTTCACAGCGCACACGCGGCCACTGCAGCGGCTAGCACAGAAAATAGTACAAAAGATAAAACAGAGAATGGCATGAAGCAATCATCGCTTAAAGGCAATATCAATCATTCTGTTAGTCGCTGGACATACGGCGACCTTTCTATAGAAGAGCTGTGTAATACAGTGAAAGAGCTTAACTTCTCGGCAATTGATTTAGTGGGGCCTGAAGATTGGCCGGTACTAAAGCAACACGGTATCCATTCTTCTATGTGCAATGGCGCTGAAATTAGCCTTGAAGATGGTTTCATTCACAGTGAACTACACGACGAATTAGAAGCACGATACTTAAAGCATATCGACCTTGTTGCTGATGCTGGCTACACCAACCTTATTTGTTTTAGTGGCAATGCGCGCGGAATGAGTAAAGAGGAAGGGTTAGATAATGCGGTGGCAGGTTTAAAGCGTATTTTACCTCATGCCCAGAAACGTGGTGTGGTGATCTTTATGGAGCTGTTTAATAGCAAAATAGACCACCCTGACTACATGGCCGATAGTTCAAAATGGGGTGTTCAGCTATGCAAACGCCTTGATAGTAAGCACTTTTCACTGCTGTACGACATCTATCATATGCAAATTAACGAAGGCGATATTATTCGCACCATTCGCGATTTCTATCCTTATTTTGGTCACTATCACACCGCCGGTGTGCCAGGACGAAACGAAATTGGTAGCACTCAAGAGCTGTATTATCCAGCCATTGCTAAGGCCATTTTAGACACAGGCTTCGATGGCTATTTAGCGCAAGAGTTTATTCCAACACCAGATACAAAAGCAGGCAGAGTTGAATCGCTTAAAGAAGCGATCAGTATCTGCGACGTATGACTTTACAATCAAACACCATACATGAAGTGCGTGTTTAAGGGGACATAACATGGCAACGAACGAATACGATGCAATCGTAGTAGGTTCTGGTATTAGCGGAGGCTGGGCGGCCAAAGAACTCACCGAAAAAGGCCTAAAAGTACTAATGCTTGAGCGCGGTAAAAACATCGAGCACATTAAAGACTACAAAAACGCGCACAAAGAAGCGTGGGACTACCCACATCGCGACCTGCCAACACAGGCGATGAAAGTAGATTACCCTGTACTTAAGCGAGACTATCCGCTGAATGAATCTACCAAAGGCATGTGGGCGAACGAAGTAGAAAACCCTTATGTAGAAGACAAGCGATTTGATTGGTATCGAGGCTATCACGTCGGTGGGCGTTCGCTTACTTGGGGGCGTCAGAGCTACCGATTAAACAAAGCTGACTTTGAAGCCAACGGCAAAGAAGGCGTAGCCGTAGACTGGCCTATTCGTTATGAAGATGTGGCGCCTTGGTACGACTACGTAGAAAAATTTGCTGGTATTAGCGGAAACCGCGACGGCCTAGATGTGTTGCCTGATGGTATTTACCAGCCCGCCATGGCATTAAACTGCGTTGAAAAAGATGTAGCCGCTCGAGTACAAAAAGCCTATAGCGGCGTACGCCATATTATTCCTGGCCGCACTTCTAACATGACAGAGCCTAAGCCCGAACATGGGCGCACTAACTGCCAGTACCGTAATAAATGCTGGTTGGGCTGTCCGTTTGGTGGCTATTTCAGTACCCAATCTTCAACTTTGCCTGCAGCGGTAAAAACCGGCAACTTGACCTTGCGCCCGTTCTCTATTGTAAAAGAGATTTTGTACGATAAAGACAAAAAACGCGCAACTGGCGTTGAAATTATTGATGCTGAAACGAACGAGACTTATGTTTTCAAAAGCAAGATTGTTTTTGTGAATGCTTCTGCATTCAATTCATCGTGGTTACTTATGAACTCTGCCACAGATGTATGGGATGGCGGTTTAGGTAGCAGCAGTGGTGAATTAGGTCATAACGTTATGGATCACCATTTCCGGGTGGGTGCGTCAGCACAAGTTGAAGGGTACGACGATAAATATACTTATGGTCGCCGGCCAAGTGGCTTCTATGTTCCTCGCTTTAGAAATTGGGGGGATGACAAACGAGACTACCTACGTGGGTTTGGCTATCAAGGTGGTGCTAGCCGTTCAGGCTGGCGACAAGATGTGGCTGAGTTAGGTGTTGGTGCAAGCTTAAAAGAGGCTATGTCAGAACCCGGTGGCTGGACAATAGGTATGACTGCCTTTGGTGAAATGTTGCCTGACCATTCAAATCGCATTTATCTGAACAAAGAAGTAAAAGACAAGTGGGGTTTGCCCGTACTCGCTATGGATGTTGAGATAAAAGAAAACGAACTGAAAATGCGTAAAGACATGCAGCAAGATGCCATAGATATGTTTGAGGCTGCTGGGCTTAAAAACGTGAATGGCTGGGATGCAGACTACGCGCCGGGTATGGGTATTCATGAAATGGGTACTGCACGTATGGGGCGTGATGCAAAAACCTCAGTGTTAAACGGCCACAACCAAGTTTGGGATGCTCCTAATGTATTTGTTACCGATGGTGCATGTATGACATCGGCAAGTTGTGTAAACCCATCACTGACCTATATGGCACTTACCGCGCGTGCGGCTAGCTTTGCCGTAGAAGAGTTAAAGCGGAGAAACTTGTAATGGAACGTAGAGATTTATTAAAACTCATTGCTACCGCCACGGGTACCGCACTTGTGGGTGGCAAAGCGCTGGCCTATGACATTGTTGCCCCTGTGCCTTTGTCTGAAACAGGCTTTTCAAAAGAAGATGTGGCGCTCATTAATGAAATGGCGGAAGTCATCATTCCGCAGACCGACACGCCGGGAGCAAAAGCCGCTAATGTTGGCTTAGTGATTCCGGTTATTGTTGCCGATTGTTATACCCCGAAGTTACAAAAAGCGTTTAAAGACGGCATTAAGACAATTAATGTTCGTAGCAATGAAGCATTCAAAAAAGACTTCCTGCTATTAAGTAGTACGCAGCGCGAAACCTTGTTTACAACATTAGATACAGAAGCAAAAGCCGCTAATTTGGCTGAAGGTATTAGCAACGGCATCCCAACGGCTAAACCAAGCCAATGGGAGCCGGGCAACGAAGGTCCTATTCCGCATTATTTTACCCTACTTAAACAGCTTACTTTGTACACCTTTTTTACTTCTAAAGTGGGTTCTACCAAGGTACTGCGCTATGTCGCCATTCCCGGTTACTACAACGGTGAGCTACCTTATAAAAAAGGTGATAAAGCGTGGGCTACCTAAGGCTTTTACGTATAAATGAGTTAGCTGCGAAATCAAATTGCTGCGAAACCAAATTATAGTGCAGGGAAAATACATGAAATTACATAATAACGGGTTGGCTAAAGTAGCGACATTAGCTGCTTTGTTAACAACATCAATGGCACCTATGGCTTTTGCTGATAATAAAGAGAGTACAGAGAGTGCCGAGCAACTTGAGCGCGCCGAGCGTGAAAAACAAGCGGCTAAAACGGAAGTGTGGGAGCCAGTACCCGCAGTAGTAAGTGCTAAGAAGAACGAAGTGCCTTCTGACGCGATAGCCTTATTAGACAGCGATTTATCGGCCTGGGAGTCGGTAAAAGGTGGTGAAGCCAACTGGCAGTTTGCAAAAAATGAACTTACGGTAAAACCGGGCACAGGCGATATTAAAACCAAACAAGGTTTTTGTGATGTACAGCTTCACGTAGAGTGGAAAGTACCTCAGCCAGAGTCTGATATGGAAGGGCAGCAACGAAATAATAGCGGTATTTTCTTTCAGCAACGCTATGAAATTCAGGTGCTAGATTCCTACAACAATGCCACTTACCCAAATGGGCAAGCGGGCAGTGTGTATAAGCAAACCATTCCACTGGTAAACGCTATGCGCGCGCCAGGTGAATGGCAAGAATACGATATTATTTTTAAAGCACCGGTATTCGATGGCGAGGCGCTTGAATCGCCTGGGTACGTAACCGTTATTCACAACGGCGTGGTGGTACAAAATCATGTAGAGATTCAGGGCACTACCGAGTGGATTGGCGCGCCTAAATATAAAGCCCATGGTTGTGAGCCTATTCAGCTTCAAGATCATGGCAACTTAGTCAGCTTTAGAAACATGTGGGTGCGAGAGCTGTAGGCAAAAAGCGCAAGTTTTAGCTGATATACAACTAAGCGTCAAAAATAACCAGTCAATACATACTGCCAGTAGGTATTTTAATGAAATATCTGCTGGCAGCTTTTTATTAGCCTATTTTATTAACATGTTTTATGGCGGGCTTTATTGCGTATTGTATTTATGCCAAGCGCACGGTTAGCGCATATCGTCATATAAATATTCAAACCGCTTGATCTTCCCAATCTGCGAAGTACTGCACCAGATAATCGATGGCCATTCGAACCCTAAGCGGCATAAAGCGTTTATTCTGATACACAATCCAGCTGCTTGCCCCGTCGCCCCAGTAAGGTTGTAGTATGGGCTGTAACTTTCCCGCTTCAACCGACGCGCTAAAGGTGCTTTTAGGCATATAGCCAATACCCAAACCTCGTTCACACGCATCAAGTACCGCATTCGCATTATTACTGCGCCAACGGCCTTTCACTTTTATATTTTCTTGTGCGCCATGGTTTGAAAACTTCCATACATCGTTATTAGAAATAACGCAGCTATGCTTTTTTAATTCACTGGGGTGGGAAGGTTCGCCAAATTGCGCTAAATATTCCCGTGTGGCCACCGCCATCATGGGTCTTTCAATCAGTTTACGTGCTATTAGGCTAGAGTCGGCCAGTTCGCCGTAGCGAATAACAAAGTCTACATCGTCTTCCACAAAGTTAACCATACGACTGTTAAAGTCCATATCAATGGTTAACTCAGGGTGTTCTAATCCAAACTGCATTAATGCGGGGGCCACGGCGTGCTCAGCAAACCCGCCTGCCGCACTTACTCGCAGAACGCCGTCAAGTGTTACCTGCTGAAGGCTAACCTGCTCATTGGCTTGTTGAAGGCCAATAAGTAAGTCTTTAGCGTGCTGATAATAAAGTGTGCCGTTCTCGGTTAAATTGACTTGGCGTGTAGAGCGGGCCAATAAAGTACAGCCAATTCGCTCTTCAAGCCGAGCAACTTGCCGGCTAATGTGACTGGTGCTGCAACCTAGTTGCTTTGCTGCAGCTGAAAAGCCTTTGCGTTCGGCCACGGCTACAAACTCTATAATGCCTTCAAAGCTTTCCATTGAAACTTTCCATTTATTCAACTCGCGGTGTTGTAGATTCGTGTTACGTTTTAGATATTATCATTGTTGCTGTATGGCAATAGTGATTTAACTATTTCGCATATTATCAAATTATCAGGGATATTCTATAGTGTATGAACATGATTACTACGGCGCAGCTAATGTGCCTTATGCATAGGAAGACACCATGAAAAAGATACTTATCCCAGTAACAAACCACGCGACACTAGGTACTACTGATCAAGCGAACGGTACTTATTCGCCGGAGATCACCCATGCAATCGATGTTTTTAATAAGCATGGCGTAGATTACGATATCGCGTCTATTGAAGGCGGTACTATTCCTATTTACGGTACCGACATTGAAGGCGACGACGTTAATGCCGCGGTGTTAAACAACGAAGACTTTAAAGAGCGCACCAGCAACAGCATGAGCGTTTCCAACGTGAACATTAATGAATATGATGCGGTGTTTTATCCAGGTGGATTTGGATTACTGTCAGACCTCGCAAGCAACGAAGACTTTGCTAAGTTGTCTGCTGCCCATTATGAAAATGGCGGTATTGTTGGCGCGGTATGTCACGGCCCAGCAGCACTTTTACCTATAAAATTAAGCAACGGGGAAGATCTCATTGCGAGTAAAACAATTACTGGTTTTACCCGCGAAGAAGAAGTGGATTACGGCACCATTAACGATATTCCGTTTTTACTTGAAGAAGCGTTAGCTCGTAAAGCCGCTAAATTCAGTAAAGTTCAACCATGGAATGTGCATGTAATTGAAGATGAGCGTGTTATTACTGGCCAAAATCCAGCAAGTGCGCACGCGGTTGCAGAGGCGATAGTGAAACGTTTAAATAGCTAAGCATTTAAATAGCAGCATGTGAAAAGTACAAGGGCAATCATTGCCCTTGTATTCGTTTTAAGGGGGGAGGTGAATAACAAATCTAAGCAATTTATTATGGAAGCGCTAGTTCATGAGCTTGCGGGTTACCATCAACCACCTTGTATCCAAAATCCACTACACCTGTCAGTCCTTCAACGCTATTACCCCCATCATTTTGCCAATACACAGTTGCTCTGTGGCTTCTAATTTCATGCATAAGTGCATCGTAAGTTAGCGTGATCGGCAGAGTGTCAGTTGGTTCTATTGTGCTTGCAACCATTTGCAATTTCACCTGCGAAAACTTGCCTACATGCTCATTACTTGCTTCGGTAATGGTAGCGTTGATTAACTCAACTGGCAGCGGGTTTGATGTTTGTGATAACGCGATATGAGGTTCAATGTAGCGGCAAAGCGCCGTTAATTTTTCCTCGGTCAGCGATGTGCCAATTTCAGCATCGGCTAAGCGTTCAAACTCTGGCTCTACGATAACCAAATCATCCAAAGAGAAGGTAATAGTGACGTGTAGTTGGTCTTCATTTTCTGAAAAAACGAGTACGCTACCAGGTAGAGCATGAGCGAAAGCTGAACCTACTGAACCTGCCATGATAAAGATGGCAAACAGTAATGCATAAGCCCCTCGAATGCTTATTGTAAAAGTGCCTTTCCAGTTAGTCACTAAATCACGCGCTAATTTTCTTAATATCACTTATTTTGACCGCCGTAATCCGACGTGATGTCGCGCCATACCGAATGGGGGTGGTTGCCAGCAGTATTGGTAGACTTGTTCGACTGAAGTGAAAACTCTATCCACAGTGAGGGGCCATGTACCCGAACATAATCATCTTCACTATTAAGGTCGGTAGTGCCTGAAAAACCCAATACGGTTTCGTCTAGTTCAGCTGTGTACTTAGCCATGTATAGAACGGCATCTGCATCATCAATATCGCCAACGTAGGTACGAATAGCTTTTAGCAATAAATCACGCTGATTATCATCTAATTCAGATACCGACAAACCTTCTTGAGTACTTGGAATAGCATCGTCAGCTTGTGGGCCTGCTAGAATATCTCTGTAAGTGCCTTCAAGCATGGCATTCGATTGCTGAGAAGTGCTTAATGCATTTAATAACGCGGCAAAGGTATCTCGTTCTTGAAGCATTGGCTTATTCGTTCGGCCATTCATTTCAAATGCAGGGAAGGGCTCTATGCCACGAAAAGACGGCGTAGCGCCTATAAGCTTTCCTTCATTGTAGGTATTTGTAAATGCAAAGTGATGGCCGCCATAGTAAAGCTGCCACAACGATGTTGTAGACGGCGTGCCTAAAAAGGCAATTTTGCCGTTAAAAGAAGAGTAACCTGCTTTGTAATCGTCACTCACTGTGCCAATGTAATCATCTGCATTTAGCGTTTGCACTATTTCATCGAAACCTTCATTTTCCGTTAGGCTGGCGGCTTCCATTAATATCGCTTTTACAACGCCGCGCTGTTCTAAGTTGAATTCACCTAAAAACACTCCCGGTCTAGAGGGGAAAGCGCCAGCCGGAAGATTACTCCACTTTTTAGCGTCCTCTACTGAGTATTCTTTTTGAAGTAGTTCAAGTATCTCTTCCGACGCACTGCCTTTTAAAATATCAGCAAGGCACACTAAGCGAGTAACACCAGTTCTGTTAGCGCAGGTATCTACAGATTCAGGAATAGGAACAGTACCCATAAGTGTACTGGTGTCGCCCAGTCTTGCTTGGATAGCTTCACTTTCTGGTGTCGACTTCATGGGCGGCGGCCCATCAGGGTGAGAGCCATCAGGCCCAGAACCATCAGGTCCAGAGGAATGCTGATTATCTTGGGCAACACTAACACCAGCAACAGCGCATGACAGTGCAAATGCACCAGCGATACCCAGCAATTTACTATTCTTCTGTTTCATCAAATCTTACCTTGCTTCTTAAAAGGGGGGGAGCGTCAGCTAAAGCTGCAGATGTTTAGCACTTATGTTAATCACTCTCATTAAGCGCTTGTGTTAAACACATAATATATTTTTACGTGTAATTATATAAAACGAGCAATATTGCATTTAATAATGGGCTAAACAACGCAGACCACAGTGCTGATGGTTGAAGCATCAGCACCAAGATCGCAGTATATATTTAGATAGATATTAGGATAGGTATTGGGCAACTGTTAGCGAAAGCGTTAAAGCAAACAAAGAGACTAAAATGCCTCTTTGTATATCTGTACGATATCTTGTTTGCTTAATACTCTTGGGTTGTTGCGTAGTAACCGAGTCACCTTGCTCGCTTCTTCTGCCAACAAAGGAATAGCATCTTCGCTAATATCAAAATCACGCAGTGTGGCGGGTATCTCTACTTTTCTGCACAATGCTTCAATGGCATCCACTACCTGATTAGCAATCTCTAACTGCGTTTTATCAGAAATAGGTAAATGTAAAAAGCCCGCCACATCGACAAATCGCTGTTGGCATGCACCTATATTCCAGCGCATTACATGGGGCAGCATAACCGCATTGCTCATACCATGAGATAAATGAAAGCGACCGCCTAGCGGATAAGCTAGCGCATGCACGGCGCCCACTCCCGCGTTACCAAACGCTAAACCTGCCATTAAACTTCCGGTAGCCATATCTTCACGTGCTTTAACATCGTGGCCGTCTGCATAGGCCAGAGGAAGCGAGTGAAATATAAGTGTCATGGCCTTGCTAGCCAGTGCATCGGTAATAGGGCTGGCATTAACGGACAAGTAGGCCTCAAGCGCATGTACAAAGGCATCCACACCGCTGGCGGCAGTAATGTGTTTAGGGCAGCTTAATGTCATTTCTGGCGTCACAATGGCAACGTCGGGTAAGAGGAAATCGCTCACAATGCCTTTTTTAACTTGCGCGATAGGGTCGGCCAATATGGCAATATTAGTGACTTCTGAACCTGTACCCGCTGTGGTAGGAATGGCAATAAGGGGTAATGTGCGCCCTGCAACTAAGTTCTCACCAAATAGCTCTGCAATATTGCCCGTGTAATTAAATGTAGCCGCAAGCACTTTGGCGCTGTCAATTGCGCTACCGCCGCCAACGGCAATAATTCCGTCTACTTTATGCTGTTTTAATCGAGCAAGCCTGTGCTCAATAATTGTTATTTCAGGTTCAGGAGGAATGTCGTCTATTACAATAGGGCATTCGCAATTCAGCACATTGGTTACATGGCTAAGGGCACCAGATTGGCTTACGCCTTTATCCGTAATTATGGCGGGTGCTTTTATGTTTAATTTTGAAAGCTCATTGGCAAGGCTAGCTAACGCACCCTCGCCCGTAATGAGTTTATTGGCTGATTTGAAGACCGACACCTGCATAGTACACCTGCTGAAAAACTGAGCTTGATGCCAATGTAGAGGGATTAGGTGTTGTTTACAAATTAGTAACAATGATAATGATGGAAAAGGGAAGCGTTTTAGAGCATTTAACCGAACACAGGTGGCATAAAAAAACCGCAAACCATGTTTGCGGTTTTTAGTCGTCGCCCAATAGTCAGCGTTAGCTTTCTATTACTAGGCTTTCGATTACTAAGTCTTCGTTTACTAAGCTTTTGATTACTTAGCTTTGCCTTGCTTAGCAACGGCATCCATCATCGCTTTAATCGCTTCTGGATCGCCTAAGTATTCTTTAGAGATAGGCTTCAAGTTTTCGTCTAGCTCGTATACCAAAGGTACGCCAGTTGGAATATTTAGGCTTAGTACGTCTTCATCAGACATGCCATCTAAGTATTTAACCAATGCACGAAGGCTGTTGCCGTGAGCAGCAATAATAACGCGCTTGCCAGCTTGAATATCTGGACGAATAACATCGTGCCAGTAAGGAAGTACACGCTCGATGGTCATCTTCAAGCTTTCACCGCGAGGAAGGATCTCGGCATCAACATTGTTGTAACGACGATCTACGCCTGGGAAGTGTTCACTATCAGTATCTACGGCTGGTGGTGGAATGTCGAAACTACGACGCCACACTTTAACTTGCTCTTCGCCGTGCTTAGCAGCAGTTTCAGCTTTGTCCAAACCTGTCAGCGCACCGTAGTGACGCTCGTTCAAACGCCAGTGACGTTCAACAGGTAGGTAATGTTGACCCATTTCTTCCAAAGAGATATTCAATGTTTTGATAGCACGAAGTAATACAGACGTGTACGCCTGATCGAATTCAAAACCTGCATCTTTCATTAACTGACCAGCGGTTTTAGCTTGTGCTACACCTGTGTCAGTTAAGTCAACGTCGTGCCAACCAGTGAAACGGTTTTCAAGGTTCCACTGACTTTCTCCATGACGAATAAGTACCAGTTTATACATAGTAAGGTTACCTGCGGCGTTAAAGTGAAAATGCCCAACGAATGCAAATGAAATGACGCGTCAGACGGATATGAGTAAATATGCTAGCTATCATCCTTGATCGGCAACAAAAAATCCAGTTTCGAAAAGCCAAGTTTAACAGGTAAGACTAGCCAAGCAGTAAAACCTACGACTATTTTTACAACACAAAGTGCTAAACAGTAACCGGAAAATCAACATGAACTTTTTTTCACTTTAATACCGTATACAAACATAAGTGAGAGCGGGTAGAAGCACCAATTTATTCCAGTAAAGGAATAGAAGTGTAAAGTAGCACTGCATTCAGTTAGTAATGGTGTTTTCTAACTTGCTCCTAAAACTATATTTATGACAGGCAAATAAGGATGGTGAGCGCGTGAAATATCAATCTTTTTCCAATATCGATGTCGATGGCAATTCCTTCAAGGCAATTAGCTTTGACAAAGTAAATGAGAACTTTGCGCTCGACCGATTACCGTATTGTATTAAAATTCTCCTAGAAAACTTACTTCGTCATGAAAACGAAGAGTTTGTGACCAGTGACGACATTGAACAAGTCGCTACCTGGAACACCGAAAATCATGTCGAGCATGAAGTATCTTTTGTACCTGCCCGCGTTATCTTGCAAGATTTTACTGGCGTACCTGCTATTGTTGATTTGGCCGCTATGCGCGATGCTGTTAACAAGTTAGGGGGCGACGCACAGGCTATCAATCCGCTAAACCCCGTAGAATTGGTTATCGACCACTCAGTAATGGTAGATTTCTTTGCAGAAGAAAATGCGTTAGAGAAAAATACTGACGTTGAAATTGAGCGCAACAAAGAGCGTTATCAGTTTTTAAAGTGGGGGCAATCTAGCTTCGATAACTTTAAAGTAGTGCCTCCTGGTCGAGGAATAGTCCACCAAGTTAACCTTGAATACCTTGCTCGAGTCGCCTTCACGAAACATGAAGGTGATGACACCCTAGTATATCCAGATACGTTAGTAGGTACCGATTCACACACCACTATGATTAATGGCCTTGGTGTACTTGGTTGGGGTGTAGGTGGCATTGAAGCCGAAGCGGCCATGTTAGGTCAACCGGTTACTATGCTACTACCAAAAGTAGTGGGCTTTCGTTTAGATGGTGAACTGCCTACCGGCGTGACCGCTACTGATATGGTACTGACAATTACCCAACAATTACGCGCTCACGGCGTAGTGGGTAAATTTGTTGAATTCTATGGCCCGGGCTTGAAGCATTTAACCACAGCCGATCGTGCCACTATTGCCAACATGGCACCTGAGTATGGTGCTACTTGCGGTATCTTCCCTATTGATGAGGTTGCGCTGGATTACTTGCGCTTAACCGGGCGTGACGAGTCGCAAATTAAGCTGGTTGAAACGTACGCGAAAGACAGCTCACTATGGCACGATGACTTCACAAAAGATGCCGAATATCACGAGACATTAGAGTTAGACTTAAATGACGTTGTGCCCTCTATTGCAGGGCCCAAACGCCCACAAGATAGAATTGCATTAGATAGCGCTGCGAAAGCATTCAATGAATGGCATCGCTCGCAGATTGATGTGAAAGTGTTGGACGAAGAAACGGAATTTGTTGCGGAAGGTGGTTCAGTGCCTGAAGTGAATGAAGAACATGATTCTTATGTGGAATTCCGTGGAAATAAATTTAATTTAGAAGATGGCGCCATTGTTATTGCGGCCATTACAAGTTGTACCAATACATCAAACCCTTCAGTGCTTATTGGGGCAGGGTTACTCGCGAAAAAAGCGGCTGAAAAAGGCTTAACCCGTAAGCCTTGGGTAAAAACTTCTTTAGCCCCAGGGTCGCAGGTGGTAACTCAGTATCTTGAAGATGCAAACTTGATGGACCCATTAGAAGCATTAGGTTTTAACTTAGTGGGTTACGGATGCACTACCTGTATCGGTAACTCAGGGCCATTGCCTGATGCTATTAGTGATGCAATTAAAAAGGCTAAACTTACCGTTACTTCAGTGTTGTCGGGTAACCGAAACTTTGAAGGTCGTATTCATTCAGACGTTGCTGCCAACTATTTAGCGTCGCCGCCGCTGGTGGTTGCTTACGCGCTAGCCGGTAATATGAATATTGATATTACTAAAGAGCCATTGGGCTTAGGTAGCAATGATGAGCCAGTATATTTAAAAGATATCTGGCCGAGCGAAGAAGAAATACAAAGTCACATTGCTGAACATGTCACCAGTGACATTTTCAAAGCAAAATACGCTGATGTGTTTAAAGGCAGTGGTGTATGGAATGATTTAGCGGTTAGCCCAACATCGGTATACGACTGGCCTGACTCTACTTACATTAAACATCCGCCGTTTTTCCAAACGATGGGTGAGCAACCTGAAGCGCTCAATGCTATCGAGAACGCGCGATGCTTAGTAAAAGTGGGCGATTCAATCACCACAGATCATATTTCTCCGGCAGGCGCGATAGCACCTGATAGCCCAGCAGGTGAATACTTGCAGGCGGAAGGAGTTGATACCAAAGACTTTAACTCTTATGGCTCACGTCGCGGTAACCACGAAGTGATGATGCGAGGTACCTTTGCCAATGTTCGCTTACAGAATCAGTTAGCGCCGGGTACTAAGGGCAGTGCAACTACCCACTACCCAAGCGGTGATGCTATGTCTATCTACCATGCTGCTATGCGTTATAAAGAGGAAGGTGTTGGTGCCGTGGTCGTTGGCGGTAAAGAGTACGGTACGGGCTCTAGTCGAGATTGGGCAGCAAAAGGCCCATCATTGATGGGGGTAAAAGCGGTGATGGTAGAAAGTTATGAACGTATTCACCGTTCAAACCTCATTGGTATGGGCATATTGCCGTTGCAGTTTAAATCTGGTGATAGTGCGACTAGCTTAGGTATTAAGGGTAATGAATCGTTTTCTATTGGCGCAGTCAGTCGCGATCAAAAAGAAGTGGATGTCACGGTTACGACTGATTCAGGCGAATCTCAAACCTTCTCCATGGATATTCGAATAGACACATCTAACGAGTTCACTTATTTCGAACACGGGGGCATTTTACATTATGTAATTCGTCAGTACTTGAAGAAGTAGTGATGAGTGAAGTAGTGATGAGTAACGCAACCGCAAACGAGTAGGGTTCAGTGTTGTGCTGTACTGTTCTGGTTCTTGCTAGTGCTTGCTAATCCAATTAAAAAAGCCCGATTTGATTCGGGCTTTTGTTTGTTTACTTGAAAGAAACAGCTCGTGGCTATTAATCACTGGCGAATGATAACTACCGCCAACTACTAGTCACCGCCAACTATTTGTACCTGCGGAATGTCGGTGTCACCCTTGAGGACTTTTAAAATAGCGTCTTGTACCAAGGTACGCATTCCATCATTGGTGGCTTGCTTTTTCATCTCAGCAACACTCGATTCTTTGTATACCAATGAGCGTAGCTCTGGTGTCATACCGAGAAGCTCATGTACACCAGTTCTTCCCTTATAGCCGGTGTTACCACATTCCTCACAGCCTTTCGCTCTGTGAAGCTTCAGCGGTGAAGGAAGTGCTAATTCCTCCAGCATTTTAGGGCCATACTGCCTTTCAATAAATGCCATGTCTTTGTCAGTCGCAACATACTCTTCCTTACACTTCCCGCAAAGGGTTCGAATAAGTCGCTGGGCTAATATACCCACACAAGCGTCTGAAAAGTTAACAGGATCTAGCCCCAAATCTAATAAACGGGTAATAGTTTCAGGGGCAGAGTTAGTATGCAGGGTAGATAACACTAAGTGACCCGTCAGCGAGGCTTCAATCCCTGCGTGAGCGGTTTCTTTATCCCGCATCTCACCAATAAGAATAATATCTGGGTCGGCCCGCAAGAAAGCCCGCAGAGCATTCGCAAAGGTGAAGCCAATTTTGGGGCTTACCTGAACCTGCTGTAAACCTGCTTGAGTTATTTCAACCGGGTCTTCTGCTGTCCATATTTTCTTTTCGGGGGTGTTTAAGTAACCCAAAATAGCATGCAAAGTTGTGGTTTTACCGGAACCAGTCGGTCCCACCACTAATAAGATACCGTGGGGCTTTTTAATCATGTCTTCTAAGCGCTTAAGGTTATTAGGCGCCAGGTTCATCTTTTCGATAGGCATTGCACCGCCAGAGGCGAGCAAACGCATAACAACACCTTCACCGGCAACGGTAGGAATAGTAGCAACACGTACTTCTACCAGTTGACCGTTCATTTTAAAGGCTAATTTACCATCCTGAGGTACCCGCTTTTCTGCGATGTTCAGGTTAGACATAATTTTAATACGCGCTATTACCGCATTGTGGTGTGAGTTAGGCACCTTGTTCATGTCGCGGCATACACCATCTACCCGCATTCTTACGCGAGTAGGGGCATTTTTTTCGGGGTCCACATGGATATCTGATGCGCCAAGGCGCTTAGCATCGTGTAATATCCGGCTTACCAAACGCACCACCGCTGGGGCATCGTCAGAAAGCTCATCAACAAGCTCGTCACTTTCTTCAGCTGATACGCCTATCTCGTCAAGAATCTCATTCATGTCGCCAGGAGCGTTACCGCCACCACCTTCACCTAAATACTGAAGTATTTGGTTGGGCAGACCTGCGGCAATTTCGTAGCTTTCTATACCCAGCGCACTTTCTATTTCCATTAACAACGCAGCGTTGTTAGGTTCTGCCATCAACACGATAGGATTGCTTTGCACGTCTGAAATAACCGCAACATGGTTACGCTTAAGGTAAGATAGGTTTAATTTGCTCTCACCTTCGTACAAATGATATTTGTCGGGTAAATACCCAATAAAGGGAACTTGATAGTGAATAGAAAGTGAGTGGCCTATTTCATGCTCGGGCACACGGTGTTCAGATATCAGGCGTTGAACAATACTACGGGTATCTTTTGCGGTAGATAGTAGTTCTTTTAACGTTGCTTCTTTTATAAGGCCTTTGTGTAACAAAGAATCAAATGGATTATTGGTACCACCAAGCTCGTAACGGAATTTCTCACCCAATACTAATGCTAACTCGTTAGCGCGTGTTAAATCGGTATCATCAAAAGTACCGTTACGCTTATTGATGATTTGCAAAACACCCATTAACACCCCTGCATTAAGAATGGGCACGCATAGAATGTTAGTGGTTTTAAAATCGTTATTTTTGTCGAATTTGTCTGCAAACCGTAAACGAGGATGAATGGTTTTTAGCTCGGCTGCGTCGTAGGGATCGGCTATTAATAGCGGCAGTTGAGAAATAGCAACATAACCCGCAATAGACATAGGACTAATAGGCACCTTAATTTCTAAGGTTTCTTTACCCGTTTTAAAGCGAGCAACTAGGTCCTGATGCTGTCGGCGGCGCTGAAATATACTCATACGCGTAGCACCAAACATTTTGAGAATGATGGGCTCTAATGAACTATAGGCGTCTAATAAAGACGAATGGTTATCCAGTAGGCGTTGAACATGAGTGAAATTATGCTGACTGTCTTCTACTTCCATAGTGTTCTTCGTACAGCGTTGAAGCTGCTACATCCAATTTTGATTAAAGCCAATTTTGATTAAAAAAATGACATTTCTTACTGCCACAATCGGTGGTGGTAGTGCTAGTAGTGCTTTATGTACCGCGCCTTCAGCGCGTTTAAACCGAGCATTTACTATGTATTTGCTATACATCTACCATACGTTTAGTGTGCTTTTAGTGTACTAATACCGCACTTGTGCCGCACTCACAACAGACTCTTAACGTATTTCTACCGACTATTATTGCCACTTTATCTAACACCTTACACTATCAGCTTATATGGATAGCGCAATAACGGCAATATAACTTACATTAAAGGTAGCTCAAGTATGGCTTATTCTACGTTAGGTATTAATTATCTCAGTTGTACCTATATGTATAGTGAAATATTGTGTACAAAAAGCGATCTAGTGGTTGCAATGAATCCTACCTTCTGTATAATTCGCGCCCACTGCCCAAATAGGGCAATGTTTCTAGCCGCAACCTCACTGCTTTTAGGGTGGTTGCCAGCGTAGCAAGCGAAATCGATAAGATGAGACTGCTACAGGCGTGTTAGAAAAAAGAACAGGGTTCCAATTGGGAACCATCGGTTTACGCACATCTTTTCTTTCCAGAATAAAATGGAAGAGAAAAGGTGAATTTTTTTGTTCTTTCGATTGGAGCTTAATCGATGCCAAATCAAAGAATTCGTATTCGTTTGAAAGCGTTTGATCACAAGTTGATCGATCAGTCTACGGCTGAAATCGTTGAAACGGCGAAACGTACTGGTGCTCAGGTCAGCGGTCCTATTCCTCTGCCTACTCGCAAAGAACGCTATACAGTATTGACATCTCCTCACGTAAATAAAGATGCACGTGATCAATATGAGATTCGTACTCACAAGCGTTTAGTAGACATCATTGAGCCAACTGATAAAACAGTTGACGCATTGATGCGTTTGGACTTGGCTGCCGGTGTTGATGTTCAAATCAGCCTGGGCTAACAAGAGAGGGTAATAACAATGGCGATTGGTCTAGTCGGTCGTAAAGTGGGTATGACTCGCATCTTCACTGAAGATGGTACGTCTATCCCTGTGACTGTTATTGAAGCGACCCCAAACCGTGTGACTCAGTTACGTACTGAAGAACTTGACGGTTATCGCGCTCTTCAGGTTACTACTGGAAGCAAGAAAACGAACCGCGTTAACAAAGCTGAAGCAGGTCATTTTGCTAAAGCTGGTGTTGAAGCAGGTCGTGCTCTAGTAGAATTCCGCCTGGAAGATAACGAAGGTGGCGATATTGAAGTAGGCAGTGAAATCACTGTTGAAATCTTTAACGACACTAAAAAGATTGATGTCACTGGTACATCAAAAGGTAAAGGTTTTGCTGGCGCGATCAAACGTTGGAACTTTAGTTCACAACGTATGACTCACGGTAACTCTTTGTCTCACCGTGCACCTGGTTCGATTGGCCAAAACCAATCACCTGGTAAAGTTTTCAAAGGTAAGAAAATGGCTGGTCAACTTGGTAATAAACAAGTAACTACCCAATCTTTGGAAGTGGTACGTGTAGACGTAGAAAACAGCCTAATCCTTGTTAAAGGTGCCGTACCTGGCGCAACTGGCGGCGATGTAATCGTTAAGCCGGCTGTTAAAGCGTAACGTCTGGGGAGTGAACTGATGGAATTAACATTGAAAGATGCGCAAAGCGCTCTTGAAGTATCCGAAGCGACCTTTGGACGTGAATTCAACGAAGCCTTGGTACACCAAGTCGTTGTAGCTTACGGTGCAGGTGCTCGTCAGGGTACAAAGGCGCAGAAGACTCGCGCTGAAGTACGTGGTGGTGGTAAGAAGCCATGGCGTCAAAAAGGCACAGGCCGTGCTCGTGCTGGTACTATCCGCAGCCCAATTTGGGTTGGTGGTGGTCGTGCATTCGCAGCCAAGCCTCGTGACTTTGATCAAAAAGTTAACAAGAAAATGTATCGCGGTGCTATCAAAAGCATCTTGTCTGAACTAATCCGTCAAGACCGTTTGGTTGTGGTAGAGAAGTTTGGTGTGGAAGCACCTAAGACAAAAGAACTTATTGCTAAGCTTAACGACTATGAACTAAATGATGTTCTTATCGTTACTGCTGATGTTGATGAGAACTTGTTCCTAGCGGCACGCAACTTGTACAAAGTTGACGTACGTGATGTTGCAGGCATCGACCCAGTAAGTTTGATTGCATTTGAAAAAGTGCTAATTACAGCTGATGCGGTTAAACAACTTGAGGAGGCGTTAGCATGAAAGAAGAACGTCTACTGAAGGTGCTTTTAGCACCGCATGTTTCAGAAAAGTCTACTATGGCTGCTGAAGCAAGCAACACAGTTGTATTCAAAGTAGCGAAAGATTCGAACAAAGCTGAAATCAAAGCTGCAGTTGAAAAACTGTTTGAAGTTGAGGTTGAAGGCGTTCGTACTGTAAACGTTAAGGGTAAAACCAAGCGTCACGGTCAGTCTTTCGGTAAACGCAGTGACTGGAAAAAGGCCTACGTGGTTCTTAAAGAAGGTCAGGACATCGACTTTGTCGGTGGCGCTGAGTAAGAAGGGGATTAGAAATGCCATTATTGAAAGCTAAGCCAACTTCTGCCGGTCGTCGTCACGTTGTTCAGGTTACTAACCCTGACCTTCACAAAGGCGCGCCTTACGCACCTTTGCTTGAAAAGAACAGCAAATCTGGCGGTCGTAACAACCATGGTCGTATTACAACTCGTCATATTGGTGGTGGTCATAAACAACACTACCGTTTGATTGACTTTAAACGCAACAAAGACGGCATTCCAGCCTCTGTTGAGCGTTTAGAATACGATCCTAACCGTTCTGCAAACATTGCACTAGTATTGTATGCAGATGGTGAGCGTCGTTACATTCTGGCTCCAAAGGGTATGAAAGCGGGTGATGCAATCCAGTCTGGTTCGGATGCTCCGATCAAGCCTGGTAACACATTGCCTATGCGTAATGTCCCAGTAGGTTCTGTTGTACACGCAATTGAAATGAAGCCTGGTAAAGGTGCACAAATTGCACGTTCTGCCGGTGCTTATGCTCAGATCCTAGCACGCGATGGAAACTATGTTACCTTGCGTCTACGTTCTGGTGAAATGCGTAAAGTACTATCTGATTGCCGCGCCACCATTGGTGAAGTAGGCAATGCAGAGCACATGCTGCGTTCACTGGGTAAAGCCGGTGCAACCCGCTGGCGTGGAGTTCGTCCTACAGTTCGTGGTGTTGCCATGAACCCAGTAGACCATCCACACGGTGGTGGTGAAGGACGCACGTCAGGTGGTCGTCATCCAGTATCTCCTTGGGGTGTTCCTACCAAAGGTAAGAAAACCCGAAGTAACAAGCGTACCGATAAACTTATCGTACGTCGTCGTAATAAGTAACAGCGAGGATTCACCATGCCACGTTCTCTCAAGAAGGGTCCATTTATTGACCTTCACTTGCTGAAGAAGGTAGAGGCTGCAGTGGAAAAGAACGAACGTAAACCAATTAAGACTTGGTCTCGTCGTTCTATGATCATCCCAGATATGATTGGGTTGACCATTGCGGTCCATAACGGTCGCCAGCACGTTCCAGTCATCATCAGCGATGAAATGGTCGGCCACAAGTTGGGCGAATTTGCGCCAACGCGTACTTACCGCGGCCATGTCGCGGATAAGAAAAGCAAACGATAAGGGGTAGGATAAATGGAAGCATTAGCTAAACACCGTTTTGCCCGCTCGTCTGCTCAAAAAGCACGCTTGGTAGCGGATCAAATTCGCGGTATGCACGTTGAGAAAGCTCTAGAGCTACTTACGTACAGCCCGAAGAAAAGCGCAGCGCTGGTTAAAAAAGTATTGGAATCTGCGATTGCAAATGCAGAACACAACGAAGGTGCGGACATTGACGAACTAGTCATTGCCAAAGTTTTCGTTGACGAAGGTCCAACTATGAAACGTATCAAGCCACGTGCCAAAGGCCGTGCAGATCGTATCTTTAAGCGTAGCAGTCACATCACTGTGGTTGTAGCGGATAACTAGGAGTAGATAATGGGACAGAAGGTACATCCTACAGGTATACGCCTGGGTATCAGTAAACCATGGACTTCTACCTGGTACGCTAATACTGGTGACTATGCGGATAACCTGTATAACGATCATCAGGTACGTAAGTATCTGACTAAACAGCTTAAAAGCGCTTCACTTTCTAAAATCGTGATCGAGCGTCCTGCTAAGAGCATCCGTGTGACTATTCACACTGCTCGTCCAGGCGTTGTAATCGGTAAAAAAGGTGAAGATGTAGAGAAGCTTCGCGCCTATGTTTCTAAGCTAGCCGGTGTGCCAGCTCAGATTAACATTGCAGAAGTTCGCAAGCCTGAGCTTGACGGACAACTGGTTGCCGACAGTATCTCTAGCCAGCTAGAACGTCGTGTAATGTTCCGTCGTGCTATGAAGCGCGCGGTACAAAACGCAATGCGTCTTGGTGCTAAGGGTATTAAAGTTGAAGTAAGTGGCCGTTTGGGCGGAGCAGAAATTGCTCGTTCTGAATGGTACCGTGAAGGTCGCGTACCTCTGCACACATTCCGTGCAGATATCGATTACGCAACTTCAGAAGCTGCAACTACCTACGGTATTATTGGTGTGAAGGTATGGATCTTCAAAGGTGAAGTTCTGGGCGGTTTGCCTACAACTCAAGAGCAGCCACCGGCTTCTCAACCTAAGAAGAAAGGCCGCAACTCTAAGCGTGAGGGCTAAATCATGTTACAACCAAAGCGTACGAAATTTCGTAAAATGCATAAAGGTCGTAACCGTGGTCTTGCCATTGCGGGGAGCAAGGTAAGCTTCGGTACTTATGGCCTGAAAGCAGTTGGCCGTGGTCGTATGACCGCTCGCCAAATCGAAGCAGCGCGTCGTGCTATGACTCGTCACGTTAAACGTCAAGGTAAAATTTGGATTCGAGTTTTCCCTGATAAGCCAATTACTGAGAAGCCTCTTGAAGTGCGTCAAGGTAAAGGTAAAGGTAACGTTGAGTACTGGGTATGCCAAATTCAACCTGGACGTGTACTTTATGAGATGGAAGGTGTTCCTGAGTCTCTAGCACGCGAAGCGTTTGAATTGGCAGCGGCTAAACTGCCATTTAAGACAACCTTTGTAACTCGGACGGTGATGTAATGAAAGCGACTGAACTGAAAGAAAAAAGCGTAGAAGAGCTGAACGCAGAGTTGATTAACCTGCTACGCGAACAGTTCAACTTGCGCATGCAGCACTCAACTGGTCAACTTGAAAAGACTGATCAATTGAGAACTGTACGTCGTAACATCGCGCGTGTTAAAACCATTCTGACTGAAAAGGCTGATGCGTAATGACTGAACAAAAAGTTCGTACAGTGCAAGGTCGTGTGGTTAGCAACAAGATGGATAAAACCATTACTGTTGTTGTTGAGCGTTTTGTAAAACACCCTATCTATGGGAAGTTCATCAAACGTTCTACTAAACTTCACGCCCACGATGAAGAAAACGTTTGTAACCAAGGCGACGTAGTCACTATTAGTGAATGTCGTCCATTGTCTAAGAATAAAAATTGGACATTGGTTAACGTTGTAGAGAAAGCTGGCGTTTAATCGCTAACTTTTTCTTACGATTGAAAAAGCCGCTCTTGAGCGGCTTTTTTATTGCTTAAAAATTAGCGCTGATTTTTCTATTCCGACCCAGTAACCGCCAAATAAAGCTCACTGTAGCGTAACGCCATTTCCTTAGTACTAAAATGCGCTTTAACATGTTGGTATAAATGTTTACCCAAAGTATCTCGGCTGCCTTCATCGTTTACAAGGGTAATTAATGCATCCGCAATATCATCAATATTACCAGGCGTAACCATTAGACCAGTTTTATCATGTTCGATAATTTCAGGAATACCACCTACTGGGGTAGATACTACTGCACGCTTGCACGCCCCAGCCTGAAGTAAAATAACGCCTAACCCTTCGGCATAAGCTGGGTGAACTACAATATCTACACTGGGTAAAATTTTGCTTACTTGGTCGGTGAAACCACATAGTTTTACGTGATCGGTGAGTAAGTGCCTTTCAATAAGTGCTTGGTAGCTTTCTTTAAGGTTTCCTTTACCAAATAACAGGCAGGTGACTTTAGGATTATCTTTAGCCACTTTTTCCATGGCCAGAATAATATCGGCTTGGCCTTTGCGCGCGATTAACTGTGCAAAGTTGGCAATAACGACATGGTCGCTGGGAATGGAGAAGGTTTCGTTAAGCCACGCTCTATCACCTGGGGTAGAGAATTCGTTAAAATCGACGGAAGAGTGAATTACAGCTTGGTGTTTTACCGCTTCACAGTGATGGCTAACCACATTGAAAACACCTTCTGAAATACTTGCTACAGCAGCAAACTGGCTGTATTTGTAGGTCGCAAATAATGATTCAGCGTTATCTACCCTGCGGGTGCATATAGCAGGTATACCGGTTATTTTAGCTACCATGGCTCCGAACACATCTGCGCCTCGGCGACTGTGTACGTGAATAACATCGGCTTTAATCTTGCGGGCGATATTCACCATACGCTTTACCGAGAATAAATCTGTTTCTCCGCGATAGGCGATGGTATGCATATGACATCCGGTGATAGGTTTTTTGGCTAGTTCACTATCGTCTGGGCAGATTAAATGATTTTTATATTCAAATTGCCGGTTCAATGAATCTAACAGATAAACAACTTGTTTGGCGCCACCATACAAATTTCTACCTAATTCAATATGCAAAATCTTTAAACTCACAAATATTCCTTCACTGTGTTAAAAACTGCTTCTGGGCTAATCAATGCCATACAGTCAAATGCGCCGTTACAGCTAGGCTTACGCTTACAAGGTGCACATGCTAAGTCTTTATATAATACATGAGTGTTGTCATTGTCAGTATAAGTATAGGGGCAAGTTGAGCCAAAAAGGGCAATAGTAGGGAGAACATAGGCAACCGCCATATGGGTTAACCCCGTATCTACGCCAATAAAGGCTCTAGATTGCTTT
The DNA here is from genome assembly GCF_030547075.1 of Alteromonas sp. 1_MG-2023. GTDB lineage: Bacteria > Pseudomonadota > Gammaproteobacteria > Enterobacterales > Alteromonadaceae > Alteromonas. The sequence continues at coordinate 61,430 of NZ_JAUOQH010000010.1, forward strand.
ACCGCTACAGCAGACTCTGAAAGTGTTGCATGCCCTGCTAGGGAATACACATCACTTGTATCAAAAGTTAACGACTGTGCATCACAGCTATCTGTTGGGCCGCCTAAGATAACAATGGGGTAACTGCAATGTTGTCGAATAAGTGTAATTAGTTGCTTCCAATGCGCAATAGGCCAATGCTTTTGTGGGCGAGTAGTGAAGGGGGCAAGTACGATATACTCACCTTTTACTGACATCACCTGTAAAGTCTGGCGTAGTTGTAAAGTGGCCTGTTCGCCCATTTCAATGTTTAGGGCGTAGCTTGTTGCACCGAGATGTGCTGATAAAAAGCGATACTCGCTGCTGATTTGGTCTGAAATAGGTTTGTCGATGGCATTAGTTAAAAACCGTTGGCTGTGTTCTTTACTGTTAAAGCCAATACGATTTTTTGCGCCGCTTAAAAAGGCTAGAAAGGCGCTTTTTAGCAAACCTTGGGCATCAATAGCATGAGTGAAGCCTCTTGCCCTTAATTGCTTACGAAAGGCCAGAATAGACTTAACTAAAGACCAATAGGCACGCTTTTTACCCAATGCTCGCCACTCGTTTTTAGGCCAAGATATGACCTCATCTACAAAAGGATGATGTTGTACCAAGCCAACGTAGGGTTGTTCTACTAGCCAGGTTACTTTAGCATTCGGCAGTGCTGTCTTTATGCTGGACGGTAGCCCTGAGGCCATGACAATATCGCCAATGGCACTAAGCCTTATCAACAGTACATTTGGCTGGGATGACGTAGGTGGCATAAACTCAAATATAAACAGGTTATAATCACAGATTAAACCACAAAATAACGTCACTTTAATGACTGTAGGTGCAAAAAATTTCAAGTTTTATATCGTTGACATACTTCGTTGATAGCCTGCAATAGCCAAAAAATTCAATAGGAAAATCGAATGATAGAAGAGGGCGCCAAAGCCAAAGAGATAAAGGCTAGCGACGAAAAGACCTCGCGGGCAACAACCAGTTATAAGCCCAGTTTGGTTGAGAATATTTGTCGCTGGTTATACTCATTCGTGTTTTTTATCATTATTCCTATTGCCTTTTTAAACCTTGCTCGCCGTGGTGCTACAAGAAATAAAGAATATAGTCAGCGTCGCTTTGAGCGCTTTGGGTTTGTCGCCCGCCCGCCTAAAACTGGGGGGTATTTGTTTCACTGTGTGTCGGTAGGGGAAGTGGTTGCTGCCTCGTGTTTAATCAAGCAAATCATGCAAACCGAACCGAATACACAAATTACCGTCACCACCACCACGCCGACCGGCTCAGCTAGGGTACGGGACATTTTTGGCAATACTGTGCACCACTTCTATTTGCCTTACGACTTACATACGGCCATGGCAAAAATGATAAAGCGTATTAAGCCAAAAGCCGTGCTTATTACTGAAGTTGAGTTGTGGCCTAACTTCATACATGCGTGCTGGAAGCGTGACATACCTATAATGGTGATTAATGCTCGAATGACAGATCGTTCAGCCAAGCGCTATTTGAAGATAAGTAAACTGTTTCGGCCAATGCTAAATAAGCTCACGCACATCTGTACGCAAGGGCAGCGTGATTATAATAACTACCTCATGTTAGGCATGCCTGAAGCGCGCATGACGCAAACCAATAATATTAAGTTTGACCAAGCCGCTTCTACTACACAGCATAGCCAAGGCTTTCTAGGCCTTTCAACATTGGATGGGCCTATTTTTGTAGCTGGAAGTACTCATGATCTTGAAGAACAGGCGATGATTGATGCTGTGAAAACGGTGTGGTCGTCAACAGCGGTTAACCTTCGTCTTATCATTGTGCCGCGTCATCCAGAGCGCTTCGATACGGTAGCGAAGCTGTTGCAGCAAAACAAACTTAACTACGTGAGAACCAGCGAGGTTGATGCAGTCTCTTCACACAGCAAAGTTATCTTGCTTGATGAGATGGGTAAATTAAACAGTGCCTATTCGATAGCAAGCTTTGCTTTTGTCGGTGGCTCAATTGCTAATAGAGGTGGGCACAATGCATTGGAGCCCGCCGCGTTTTCTATACCGGTAATGATGGGGCCTAATACCTATAACAACCCTGTGATTTGCGAGTATTTAGAAGAGCGTGGGGCGTTGACTATAGTGTCTAACGCACAAGATATTGCCGCAAGGTGTGAAGCTTGGATTAACGACAACGATAAGTTAGTTAAAGCAGGTAAGGCGGGCCGTAAAGTGCTGGAAGAAAATAGTGGTGCACTGGATAAAACGTTAACGGTTATTAAACATAATGTAAGAGAAAGTTTGGTATAAACATCAGTTGGTTAAAATTAGCTCACCAAGGTAGTGCGCGCATTGCACCACGCTTTAGCTTTGCACTAGCTTGAACGATGCTATTTTATTTGAATAATACTTAACTGTATGAATTGTAAAGGTAATGTCAATGTGGTCTACACTTTGCTTTTATATCGCCGACAGCGTAGTTACGGTAAAATATAAACAATACTGCTTCTCATGAAGAAGCACTGGACTACGCGTTCTCCAGGGAGATGCACCCTGCTTAGGCAGGGTGCCATCTTAACGCCTCAGCATCTCTTTCAAGCTTATACTCTCATTCATTCTGCCGCTTCTTCGTCCGGCAATATTAAACTAATTACGCGCCAACCTGATTTAGGGTGAATACTGTTTCCATTTACAAAAGTGAAGCTTTTTCCTTCAGCATCGATAGCGATTAATGGTGTAGCTCTATCACCATATTTCTCATTATATTGTGCAAAGGTGAATTCATCCGACAATCGTGTGGTCTTCACGCTGGCATTACGAGCAATTGCCGATGCCAAATACCCATAAGTTACCCCTTCATCAAACAGGGTGAGACGTTTAGCGTATTGTTCACTTACCTGATGACTTGGACGGGTTGATTGCTCGTTATTTGTTAGTGCCCACACCTTATCCTTACCCATAGTATTTTCAAAGTGATACGCGATAGGCGGATTAAGCTGTTTGTAAGGCGACATAATTAATACTGTACCGAAGCTCGCAATATCAAGATGGCGGGCTGCGTGGTCAGACATGGGGTTACCAAAATAAACAGGGATATCCATCATTCGAGCTTCTCGAATGGCATCCCAGTTTGTGTCTGCCACGGTGACGTTTAGCTCTTGATTTATCATTTCGTTAGCCAGCATGCGGTTAAACTTACTGCCACCGAACATAAGGTAAGCGGTAGGGGCTGGGGCTCTTACTTTAAGAAGTTGCGCCACACCTCGAGAGGTAAGGCTTTGCACTACTACGGTGGCAATAATCACAAGAAAGACCATGGGCACAATGACACCAGCGCCTTCATAGCCAATTTCTTCAAGTTTTAACGAAAATAACGCTGATACGGCAGCGGCTACAATACCGCGGGGGGCAATCCAGCTCAGTAATGCGAGCTCATTAAGTTTAAGCCCAGTGCCAATAGAAGACGCTGCTACAGATAATGGGCGTGCAATAAACATGATTGCGCCCAGTACAATGAGCGCTCCCCAGCCCACATCTGCGATAGATTGAAGGCTAAGACGGGTAGCAAGTAATATAAATAAGCCTGAAATAAGCAGTACACTTAAGGTTTCTTTGAACTCTAAAATGTCTTCTACTTCCACGTTCTTCATATTGGCTAACACCATACCTGTGATAGTAACGGCCAATAGCCCAGATTCATGTGCAACATAATTTGAAGCGGCAAATACCCCTAAAATAATGGTTAAAACCGCGGTGTTTAATAAGTAATGTGGGATCCAGTCTTTTCGAATCGATAGCCCAAGTAAGTAACCTGAACTAAAGCCAAGTAAAAAACCGATACCTATGGTTTTACCAAAAGTGATAAAAGTGTGAGAAATCGCATTGCCTTGAGAGGCAACAATAAATTCAAATACCAGTACGGCTAGCAGGGCACCAATGGGGTCGATGACAATACCTTCCCATCGCAGGATACTGGCCAAGTTAGATTTAGGCCTCACCGTACGTAGCATGGGCACAATTACCGTAGGGCCGGTGACGGTGACGATAGCGCCAAACAAAAAGGAGAGTTGCCACGAGAGGTCTAGGCTGTAGTGGGCTGCGACAGCGGCAATTACCCAGGTCACTAATACACCTACACTACATAGGTTACGTACCATATTGCCATGGCCTGCAATATCGCCAAACTTAAGGGTAAGTGAGCCTTCGAACAGAATAATCGCTACCGAAAGCGATACCACAGGGAACAACAAGTCACCGAACAGGTCATCGGCATTCAGCACACCGAACACAGGGCCAACCACAATACCCACAATAAGCAGGGGTAGGATGGCAGGTAAGCGGACTTTATACGCGAGATATTGGCAGCTAATTGACAATAAGCCGACTGCAACCAAAGACATGAGTGGATCTGACAATGCGTGTTCCCTTATTTATATAGTGCTAAGTATGCACTTTATATGTGTAGTGTTATGTTTGTTATGCGTTCCATCATATAGCAACTCATCTAGATGCCGATAAAGACTTTCGTATAAGCGCAATGTAATTAAAACAGAGTTTAGCCCAAGCTGGATCAATTCGCTTAGATTCAACGTTGTCGTAGCACGAGAAGCATAGTATTTTAAGACTTCACTTATTACGCGCCAAAGAGCGCCTTATCAACGGAATATCTACGTTGCTGAATAATTCATTTTTTCCTGTAGCAGTTGCTACGTTTTTTTCCCTTTCGCTACTTAGTGGTTGTGCAGCCTCTTACCCAGAAGCAAAAACAGAAATTTCACTAGGTGAATTAACCGTTCTTCCTGACGTACTCGAAGAAACCTCAGGGCTGTTTTGTAGTGCATCATCAATCGTTAGTTTAAATGACTCTGGAAACAAGCCGGAGCTGTTCCACTTATCGTATGAAGGCAAGATATTAAAAACTGACAGACTAGCGCTAGATAATATTGATTGGGAAGCAATTACGGCAAGCCCAAGCCATTGGTATGTTGCTGATGTAGGTAACAACAAAGGCGGTCGTGAGAGTTTAAATATTTATAAGGTCGATAAAGCGAACCTTAATGACATCACTGTACTGACGGTTACGTACGAAGGTAACGATCCAAGTAGTAATATGCCTTACGCCCATGATTTTGATTCAGAGGCGATGGTTTATGCTAACGGCAAATTATTACTGTTTTCAAAAAGCTGGCGCACTGGCGTGGCTAAAGTTTACGAAGTTAATGAATCGGCTGAACCACAGAAGTTGAAAGCCTTTGCGCAAATTGAAGGTTTACCCGGTGTGATTACGGGCGTTGATTATGATGCTGCTCGAAACCTTTACGTGGTTGTGGGTTATAAATCTGACCCTTTTGGTAACTTCGATACTTTTATTGCACAAGTCGACACATCGTTCGTGCCTATTAATATTTGGCCGCTACCTGTTTATAAGCAAGTTGAAGGGGTATGTGTAGACGATAATGGAAGTTACTGGTTTACAGAGGAAGCCACAGGGCATCGAAAAGCGTCGCTCACTGAAGCTAAAATCGTTCAAAAATAAATTTGTCTATATTTTAGACACTTGTGGGGAGTTAGCATAATGGCTAATTCCCACTCTTTACACTTCGTGGTTATATACGGTTCTACTTTGCTTTTGCATGTTAGGTAACCGTTTCAATGCGTAAACTTTCCCAAGCTCTACTGATGCTTAGTGCACTCCAATGTGCATGGTTGTCGATGTTTGCATCTGCCTCTGCGATAGAAGATGCCGAGCAGTGGCTAAAAGAGTACGTAAGTTTGGACGATACCTTTTCTCTAGCCCTATCTAAGAACAAAATTAAATTTAAAGGGTGTAAGCAAAAGCAATATCAGTTGGTATTGAATCAGAAGTTTACAAAAGCCTTTAACGTAGAAGCGATTGTGCACTACAACAAAGGCTTATTAGATTACGGGGTGCTTGCTCAACGGGTAAAAAGCCATGAGTTCGAGGTGGTCACTTGGTGGGATAAAGGCAGTTATCGTGTAGGGCTCAGCCATAAAGTGCGCCCAGAACATGAAATTTCTATTCCAGTAGCCGAAGTAATTCAACTTCCTACCAGTACTACGGCAAGCCTTTACTTTGAAGTGCCTCTTATGGAAGATAAACACACCCTAACGGTTGCGGCTTCAAGAGAATCTTGGAAGTCGGATAGCGCAAGCATTCAGTTGCCGTGGAACGAAGCCCACGACAACCAAGTTAAACTGCAATACGCTATTGCGTTTTAGCCAAGCCTTATTGAAATAAAACTAAGCTCACAACTTAAACTGACTAACCTCTTGCGCCAGTTCGTTTGCTAATTGATCGAGTTTTTCACTTACCCCTACCAAGACATGAGTGGCATTAAGGGTTTCATCACTTGATGTACTAATTTCATTAATGCTGCGGCTTATGTCTTCCACCACACTGGCTTGCTGTTCTGTTGCGGTGGCCACCTGGGTATTCACATCGTTAATTAGCACAATTTCTTCGGCAATTTTCTGCAGCAGTTTATCAATGTCGTCGGTAGCGCCTACCACTTCTTTCGTTTGGGCTTTGCTATCTTGCATTTGAGAAACCGCAGTCTTTGAGTCCTGTTGGAATTTGTCGATTTTAATTTGTATCTCATCAGTGGCTACTGCTGCGCGCTGGGCAAGGGTACGAACTTCATCAGCCACTACCGAGAAGCCTCGGCCATGATCACCCGCACGTGCAGCTTCGATAGCGGCGTTCAGCGCAAGTAGGTTAGTCTGCTCAGAGATACTGCGAATAGTATCGAGTATGCCGCCAATAGCCGCAGTGTGTTCATCAAGAGACTGTATAACCTCTGATACACTCTGTACCTGCGTAGAAAGGTTCGAGATTGCGTGTACGGCTTTTTGCGTAAACAAACGGCCTTCTTGTGAACTTTCGGTAGCTCGATTGGCATTTTGCGCTGCATAGGTAGCAGATTGCGCTACTTCTGACACCGTACTGCCCATTTCTGTTAATGCCGTTGCGGCCTGAATAGTTTGGTCTCGCTGACTACGAGTAGAGCGCTCATTTTGCTGTGATTGGCTTGCCACTTCTTGTGCCGAGACCCTCAGTGCTTGGCTTGTTTTGGCTACCGATGCAATGGTGCTGTGTAGATGATCAATAAAGTTATTGAAGCCTTCCACCAATCGAGCAGTCTCTTTTTGTTCTGGCACCTCAATTCGTGAGCGTAAGTCACCTTGCCCTTTCCCAAGTTGCTGGAAAATATCTGCTAAGGATTCGATAGGCTTAGTGAGTGATGAAGCCAACCAAATGCCAAGCAGGGCAAATAAGCCAGCAATGGCAATTGACCATAAGATGATTTGTCGGCTACCTGCATTTAATGAGGCATAAAGCTCTTGCTCAGGTACTTGTGCCACCACATACCAACCTGATTTTTCCACATAGGTACTGGCAAAAAGTACGTCGTCAGTGTCAACTTCGCTGGTTGCCATTGCAAAGTCACGTTTTTGAAGTAATGCTCTTGAAGCCTCGGCACTGCTTATTGCGCTAAGTTTCGATTTACCCAGTAAGCTGGTATCAGGGTGGGCAATAATAGTACCTTCCCCATCCACTAAATAGACAAATCCCGTTTGCGCAATTTTTACCGCATTAATAATGTCTAGTAACTCGTCCACAGACTTAGCTACCCCTGACATGCCTCTGCCAGCGACTTGTTGGAAGTTAGCGAATAGCCTATAGCCTTGCCCTGGTTCATTATACAAACTCAGTGAGATAGGCGTGCCACTATCACGATAAGCGAAAAACCAGCCATCAAACTCATCGTTCTTTAATACCCGTAAGAAACCGTCTTGGTTCCAATACTTGGTGGTTTGTCTGTCTACAAACGATGCGACGGTTAATTCATTGAAATCCACAATGTCATTTAAGTAGGCCAGAAGCCGGCGCTCGCCAGCACTATCAGCACCTTCAGCCGACCAGGCTAAAATATCTGGGTTTGAAGCAATACCATGGGCAACAGAAAGCATCACACTGGCTTCTCTGTCCACCTGGTTGCCTATTTGCTTCAACAGAGAGGGGAGTTGAAGCTGCTCCATGTTTTCTTTTACTAAATCTCGGGCTATCCATTGGCTAATTGAGCCTACCAAGATTGAGGCTGCCAGTACGGCCACCATCAGTGAAATAATTAGCTTTTGTTTAATACTCAAAGTCATAACTTCCGACCATATTTTGACTGCTGAAAAACGACGCTGCACTGCAGGCACAGTCACGTCTTGGGCGTTGGGTTATTACTGTTAGCGTCTACTCACTGCTTTAGTGCAGTTTTTTAATCACGTGATGAAACACGAGGAGAGGTAGTGCGCACTAGCTTTATTTTTATTGTGTTTTTGTATCGGCAGAAAAACGCGAAGTATTATACTATCGACGTATAAAACCGATAAATTGATTTTGAGGTTAAATTGACCGAAAGGTCAAGAAAAAGCCGCGAACAGAGATGAATTTTTCAAGATCGCGGCTTTTTTAGAGGGGCTTACCGATTAGTCTTCGCTTTTTTCTTCAGGAACTGGGAAACCTCGGTCTCGCATTAACGCATCTACTTTGGCATCGCGGCCGCGGAATTTACGATAAGCTTCTGCTGGGTCCATGGCGTTGCGAACCGAAAATAGGTACTTCACCAGGCGATCACCCACTTCTTTATCGTAGAAACCACCAGGGGCATCCATAAAGGCTTCAGCTGCATCTGCAGTTAATACTTCTGCCCACATGTAACCATAATAGGCTGCGGCATAACCTTCACCAGAGAATACGTGACCAAACTGTGGAGTACGGTGGCGCATTACAATCTCTTCCGGCATACCTAACTTTTTAAGCTCTTCACGCTCAAAGGTGTCTGGGTCGATGCTAGCAGGATCTGTTGTATGGTATTTCAAATCCATAATGGCAGATGCCATGTACTCAGTGGTTTTGAAACCTTCATTGAAGGTAGAAGCCTTTTTAATCTTAGCCACTAATTCTGCAGGAATAGGCTCGCCTGTTTCATAGTGTACTAAGAACTGATTGATGACTTCATCGGTGGTTAACCAGCGCTCTAATAGTTGCGACTGGAATTCGGTGTAATCACGAACACCCGAGTGCGAAGAAGGGTACTTCACGTCAGCAGATAAGAAATGCAGTGCGTGTCCAAATTCGTGGAAATAGGTTTCTGCATCATCAAATGAAATCAGTGTAGGTTCGCCTTCAGCACCTTTTACAAAGTTAGAGTTGTTAGAAGACAACACCGTCTTTTTGCCATCGAAGGTGGTAGATGAGCGATAGGTTGTTGCCCATGCTCCAGAACGCTTCCCTTTACGAGAGAACGGATCTAAGTACCACAAACCAATGTGTTCACCTGAATCTTTGTCAGTCACTTCCCATACTTTTACGTCTTCGTGGAATACAGGTACTTTACCTTCTTCAACAGGCGTAAAGTTGAAATTAAACAAACGGCCCGCTACGTAGAACATAGCGTCACGCAATTTATCTAACTGAAGATATTGTTTCACTTCATTAGAGTCTAAATCGTATTTTTCTTGACGAACTTTTTCTGCATAGAAGCGATAATCCCAAGGCTCAATAGTGATATCTGCGCCTTCAGCATCAGCAACTGCTTGCATGTCAGCAACTTCTTGCTCAACCCGGGCAATGGCTGCTGGCCAAACCTTCATCATTAGATCCATCGCGTTTTCAGGGTTCTTCGCCATGCGATCTTCTAAACGCCATTGGGCGTAGTTTTCATACCCAAGCAATTCCACACGTTCATCTCGTAAGGTCAAAATGCGCTTAATGGTTTCGTTATTGTCGAACTCATCAGCGTTATCGCCACGGCTATAATAGGTGTTCCACACTTTTTCGCGCAATTCACGGTTAGTGGAATAGGTTAGGAAAGGGTCCATAGATGAACGGGTATTAGTAATTGCGTATTTTCCCGACTCACCACGAGTTTCGGCCGCAGATTTAGCGCCTTTTACAAAAGACTCAGGCAGGCCACCTAGTTGGTCTTCAGTAATATAAGTTACATAATTTTCTTCATCCGCCAGTACGTTATTTGAGAATGACGTGTAAAGGGTAGCTAACTCTTCGTTGATTGCGGCATAGCGCTTTTTAGCTTCGCTATCTAATGTAGCGCCATTGCGTGCGAAGCCGTTGTAGGTCATCCACGTTATACGCTGTTCTTCTTCGGTAAGAGTCGATAGTTCATCCGACTCATAAACCGCTTTAACACGCTCGAATAACTTTTCGTTTTGTGTGATTTTGGTAGAAAATGCAGATAACTTAGGTGACATTTCTACTTGAATAGCACGAAATTCAGGGCTAGATTTATTCGCGCTCCAAATGCCGTAGTAACGAAATACGCGGCTAAGTTCACTACCCGAACGTTCCATCTCTACAATCACATTTTCAAACGTAGGTGGCGCTGGGTTATTCGCAATTTCATCAATCTCTTTAAGATTGAGCTCCATTGCTTTTTCAAGGGCCGGCTTCAAATCTTCCAGTTTCATTTTATCGAAAGCAGGAACGCCACCGTATGGTCCTTTGAATTCTTGCAGGAGCACATTGTCAAACTGCTGCGTTTTTTGTGTTGCAGCTGCTTCAGTAGTATCTACTGAGGTTGTCTGAGGGGCTTTTTGCTCAGAACAAGCACTAAGTGCAACCACTACCGCCATAGCGGTGAGTGAGGTTTTAAATTTTCCCATTATTTTTTCCTGTCTTATTATGGTTATATTTTCTTTTTAATCTTTTCTTAACGCTCTGTAAAGCAAGCCTATTCTTACACACTAAAGGTGTAAGTTAGATTCTCACTTTATCTACTTTACTTCCATACCCTACCCATACTATGTCATAGCAAAATTAACTTAAATGTCCCTTAACGTATTAACCTGCAAGACCAACGAGAATGCGAGTAATAGCGCCTATATGGCACTCATCGAAAAGAGCGTAAAACCGATTGAAAATTTTGCATTAATCAATACACTTCGCGCCATTGAACTTCCCACTTATCACTAACTTGTCATCGTTTAAGGAGTATTGGCGTGTTCGAATTGTTGCTTCATGCAATTCCGGTATTGTTTGCTATTGGATCATTTTGGTCTAACACAGAGCGCAAACTTTTATTATTGAATCTAGGATTGTGTGTGGCGCTAGCCAGCCTGCTTGCTTTTGAACAAGCCTGGGGCGGGGTAGTAGTGATTATGGTGGCAGGGTTGAGTACCACCTATCGGGTAGTCACTCAAAAGCTTTTACCCGCGTATGCCACTTACATTATTTTGGCTTTAATGACGGTGCTTGTGGCAAGTATAAATACCCTTACGGGTAAGACGGGTTTGCTAGAACTTATGCCAGTACTGACGTTTATGGTGTATCGCTTTGGCGAGTTACACTGCAAAGAAGCAGGGCTGCGCATTTGTATGATAATAGGCTCGATAAACTTTACGGTCTACGGTGTGGCTACTGAAACATGGGGGCTGGCGATTACTGAAGCCTTGTTCGCTATTTCAAATGCATGGTATTACGTTAAGTTACGCAAGCAGGTTGCTGCGCTGTCAGTATAAAGTCAGGTAACCGGCCGCACCGGAATTAAAAAAGCCAGACGAGTCACTTCACTCTCGTCTGGTTTTTCTGTTTATCTTATGCCGAATTTATAAAACGGTGACTTACGCAAACACCACGGTTTTATTGCGATGAATAATCACGCGGTCTTCTAAATGATAACGTACGCCGTGGGCAAGAGCGGTTACTTCGCAGTCTTTCCCTTTTCTCACCATATCAACAGCGCTGTCGCTGTGGCTAATACGCTTAACGCTTTGCTCAATGATAGGGCCTTCGTCTAGGTCTTTAGTCACGTAATGGCAAGTTGCGCCAATAAGTTTAACCCCACGATCGTAAGCCTGTTGATAAGGTTTCGCCCCAGCAAAGCTAGGTAAGAAGCTATGGTGAATATTAATCGCTTTACCTTGAAGCTGTTGGCATAAGGTATTGGGCAAAATTTGCATAAAACGGGCAAGTACCGTCAGGTCGATTTTATACTCTGCTAACAGGGTAGAGATTTGCGCAAACGCAGCCTCTTTACCTAGTGCTTTAAAGTCTACCCAATGAAAGGGCACTTTGTACCAATCGGCGAATTGCTTCATTTGCGGGTGGTTGCCAATAATGCACGGAATATCGCAATCAAGCTCGCCTGTGTGCCAGCGATGCAGTAAATCAACCATACAGTGAGATTCCACACTGCCTAGCAAGGCAACGCGCTGCTTTTTACGTGAATCAGAAAGTTTCCAATTCATTTGGAATTCATTGGCCAAAGGCGCAAATTCTGCTAAAAAGCTGTCGTAATCTAACCCAATAGAATCGGCACCAATTTCGTGGCGCATAAAGAATCTACCGGTTTGTAAATCGGTGTGATGGTTAGCTTCAACAATGGTGGCACCATGGCTGGCTAAAAACTGAGAAACACTGGCAACTAAGCCAATTTGGTCAGGGCAATCTATTACTAATCGAAACGTTTGTTGCATGGAATTGAGGTCTCACTAAATAAGACCCCCTTTTTACCCAGCTACGCCAGTGAAGTAAAGGCTTTTAGGGTGAAAAGGCGTCAGCGAAATAGGCTATTTTGCTATAAATAATATCGCCAGAGAGATTTGCACTGGGGTACTACTCATCATTAATGCCTCGGCGCAGTTTTTCACGCACCGACATATTGTGCCTTAAATTCCAACTTTGCCTAATTGGATACGTAACCCCTTGCGGTGTAGAGACAGATTCAAACAAGTGAAACGCAGAGGCATGCATTTCAACGTGAGGCGTATATAAAGGCACGGGAAGCGCCACGGTGGCTTTTCGAATAACAGTAACATGGGGCGAAAAACCTTTTCCATCCACCTCAATCGTCGCCGCTCGGGCGGCTTTACGAGTCGATTTAGCCAATGCCATGAGCTCTACTGGTGGCGACTCTGGTGCTGCAAAAAGAATTTTGGGGCCGTTCCAAATACCTGTTGTATCTAGGGTTAGAGAAAAAGGCGTATGTACTAGCGTGTCTAGCTCAGCAACTAACGCCTCATGCTGCCGGTGAGTAATATGACCAAGAAAACTTAAGGTCATATGATAATTGGCTGCGTTTACCGCATAAGGTTGGGATGCGCCTGAGTCACGTCTTTTGCCTTTGCTGTCTTTACTTTTATTTCCCCTGCCGTCGCTCCCTCTACCCCCGCTCCTTCTACCTTCATTTTGGGCTCGGCCGTCAGAAAGAGTGAACATGTTGCGGGCTGTTACCTCTGGGAGGGCTTGTTGCCGCCAACTATCAAGGGCTAATTTTTCTGTTGAATGTAAATCTAAACCAATGAAACAACGCATACCCACTCCTCTATCTACGTGTAATTAGCTCAACACGCCCTAGTTAATAGAAAATGATTTCAACCCCAATGGACATATCGTCAGGTGTCTTTATTTTGCTGTGCTTATGCTAGTAAGCATTAACGTAATGCAGAACTTCAGCTACAGGTAAATTCAAGTACAATAGTGTGAGAAGTTTATCTAGGTATTGCAAACCTTTATGTTACAGCCGTTATTACATTTACCCGCCGCCCAGCTTATTGAACCCGTTAACACGGAGATTGGCGAAAATAACCTTATCATAGGTGCACCGCCAGGTGCAGGTAAGTCGACGGTACTGCCACTTTCCCTTTCAAGTGCGATACCACACGGAAAAATCTTACTCATGCAGCCTCGCCGGGTAGTGGTAAGAAATTTGGCGAATTTTTTGGCAAGCGTACTCAATGAAAAAGTGGGTGACACGGTTGGCTACCGCATTAAAGGCGAAAGCAAGGTAGGAAAGAACACCCGCCTTGAACTCATTACCGAAGGTATACTCGCCAGAATGATTCAGTCAGACCCAGAGCTTTCTGGGGTGTCGGCCATTGTATTTGATGAATTTCATGAACGCAGCATTCATAGCGACTTTGGCTTAGCACTGGCTCTCGATGTGCAAGGGGGCTTGCGGGAAGATCTCCGTCTAGTGGTAATGTCTGCCACCCTTGATGTAGCGCCGCTGACTGCATTAATGGATAATCACGGCGCTGTGCCAGTAAGCAACCTGAACACAGAAGGCCGAACCTTCCCTGTTAATATGCACTATAGCAAAGACGTTCTAGCCCATGAGGTGGTTGGCGCCACCGCAGAGGTGACTACCCGAGCGTTTTCTCAGCATCAAGGTGATGTATTGGTATTTTTGCCAGGAAGCGGAGCCATTGCTGGGGTAGCACAACGACTCTCCACACTGGTGGATAAATACGATATTGCATTGCACTCACTTTTTGGTGCGATGGGAAAAGATGCCCAACAAGCCGCTATCAACCCCGATCCTCAAGGGCGACGTAAAATCATTTTAGCCACCAATATTGCCGAAACTAGTTTAACCATAGAAGGGGTTAAGGTGGTGGTAGATAGTATGTGGGAGAATCAAGCGCAATATAACCCTTCCAGTAGTTTTACTCAGTTGATGCAACAACGTATATCTCGTGCTTCGGCTATTCAACGGGCGGGTCGAGCAGGGCGTGTCAGCGAGGGTGATTGCTACCGGCTATGCAGCCAAAGCAGTTTTGAGCGCATGGCGCAGCACAACGCCCCGCAGGTATTACGAGAAGATGTGTCGTCCTTATTACTAGATGCGTTGCAATGGGGTGCTACACCCTCATCATTGGCCATGTTAACTCAGCCAAGCACTGCGCAGTTAAAGGTGGCTCATTATAATTTAACCACCATTGATGCCCTTAGATCCCTGGATGACAGCCAAATAATAACCCCTTATGGCCGAACGCTGTCTAACATACCCTGTCATCCGAATTTGGCGAATTTATTAGTACGCTGCGAGCAAGGTGTGCAAGGGGTAGGGCCAGCAATGCAAAGGAAACTTAAATGTGCTGCGCCCATCGTGGTGGCATTGGCCGAAAACCTAGGTGGGCAGTTTACACAAACTTATGTTATTGATGCCCTGTTGAATCTTGATGGTCAAACGCGCAAGCAGCTTCATCAGCAAGCATCTAAATATGCTAAATATGTTGGTGTTAATCAGAACGATTTGGACATTAACAAAATAGACGAAGATGCATTGGCCCTTTGTATTGCTATTGCCTTTCCTCAGCGGGTGGCGTTTTATCGCGGTCTAGCTTCTGACAAGGCGAACGGAGGGGTTAATGGAAAACAAAGCGGATATAAGCTCGCCAGTGGCAAGGGCGGTGAGTTAGAGCGGCATTCTCCCCCTCAGTGGTTGGCAGTTTTACATGGTCAGCAAACCGGAAATACGGTGAAATTCAGGCTAGCCCAGCCTATTGATGAAGCGCTGCTTCGCGCTGTGTTCCCAGATGAGTTTACTCATAAAAAACAAGTGCGCTTTAATGTTGCAAAAAAGGTGATGGAAGCACGGGTTACTACCGGTTTTCATGCCATCGACTTAGCCAGTGAACCTGTGTCAGGGCAAGAGAAGCAGCAAGATAATAGCTTTTGGAAAAAACAGACTGCTCATGCTTGGTTTGAATATTTAGAGAATATCCCAGTAAGTGAGTGGCCGCTAACTGAGGGGGACTGGCAGTGGTGGAACAGGCTTAAACTTGCCGCTTCATTGAATTTACCCCAATCGCAGGCGTTCGATAAGCCAGACCCATGGCCACAGTCTTTGGCGGCATTAATGCACAGCGCAAAAGAGGCATTAATTGAGCCTTTAAGCCGATGTGAGTCGTTGACAAAACTACAAAAGTTGCCATGGAAAAACACGCTGAATAATGCACTAAGCTGGCCGCAACAAGATGCTCTAGCTTCACTATTACCTACCCATATTGCTATACCCACAGGGCGCGATGCTACACTTGATTACAGGGATAATGGTGATGTGGTGCTAGCGGTTAAAATGCAGGAGATGTACAGCCAAACAGCCCCCCTTACGGTGGCCGGTGGCAAAACCAATATAGTGTACGAATTATTGTCGCCAGCAGGACGACCGCTTCAAACGACTAAAGATTTAGCTGGGTTTTGGACGGGGAGTTATTTAGCGATTCAAAAAGAAATGAAGGGGCGTTACCCCAAGCACTTTTGGCCTGATGAACCCGCTACCGCTAAACCCACTGCCAGAACAAAGAAGGCAATGGGTTAAAGCAGTAAACTAAGTCATCAAAAAGACCTTAGGCACTCTTGTCGACTAAATCCAACGACTGCATAACATTTAGGCCTGGGAAACCATCAGCAATCATCTCGTTTGCAATTTGATAGTTGCGAATACCTTCACGGGTGGCAGGGCCAATTATTCCATCTGGGGTGCCAACATCGAAGCCGCGCTCGTTCAGTTTTTTCTGTAAACCAATAATATCGTTTCTGCTGTAAGCCGGTAAATCAGGAAGAGGAGCAATAATGCCTTCTGCCCCAGAAATTCTATCGGCCAACACACCTACGGCAATGGCGTAAAACTCTGAGTTGTTCCAACGCATGATCACCCGAAAGTTCTGGTAGCCCACAAATGCTGGGCCTGCATGTCCTGCAGGAACCACCACGTATGCTTTAGTATCGTCGTCGCCTAATGGGCTAGCATCGGCTTGTTTAACGCCTAGTTCACTCCACTGGCTCAATGTACGGCGGTTCTTATAACCAGAAAGTTGATAATCGAAACCTTCAGGAAGCTGCACTTCACGGCCCCAGCGAAAGCCTCGTTGCCAGCCTAGGCTAGCTAGAAAGTTGGCCGCAGAGGTTAGGGCATCTTCTTCGCTATTCCATAAATTGATTTGACCGTCATTGTCGCCATCTACTGCGTAGTGAGTATAAGCCGAAGGCATAAATTGCGTATGGCCCATAGCGCCAGCCCAAGAACCTACCATTTCTTCACGAGTGAGAGATTCACGCTCGAATAATTTCACTGCCACTAATAATTCTTGGGTAAAATATTTACTTCTACGAGGATCACACGCCAATGTTGCTAGCGAATCAAGAACGGGCATTTTGCCTTTGTAATTGCCAAAGTTGGTCTCAAGGCCCCAGAAAGCTAATAAATAATGAGGTGGCACACCGTACTTATCGCTTAATTTATGCAACAAGTCTTTATGCTTTTCGTACATTTCCTTGCCTTTATTAGTACGCCAGTCGGTGACTCGCTTACTAAAGTAGCCTGGAAAGGTTTGAACGAATTCAGGTTGGCTTCTATCAAGCTCAATAACGCGTGCTTGATACGCTAACGTGGGGAAAATAGCATCAACGGTTTGTTGGCTAACCCCTTGCTCAAGTGCTTTACTAGCCAATTGAGTGGTGCATGTGGAAAACGACTCATTGGCCATTGCTGAAGCACTACAAAGCCCCGATAGCAGCGCCGACATCATTGATACAGCAGTAACCCACTGCTTCCCTTTACCCTTAAAACCCATAATTCAATTCCTGTATTGCGAGCATACATGCTATCTCAATGTGACTGTAAAACGCGAGTATAATTCAATGATGCGCTTAGGTTTATGGCCGACAACAGGGCAGTAACGTGAAAACGAACTATAAAGAGCTAGGCCGTAGGCGCTTGTTTGAGAATAGCGATAATCTCACTATCGTTGTTAAGTTCGGCTAGTTCGATTAAATACCCTTTTTGTAATTCATCAAGAGACCTATCGCCGAGGAGTTCTTTTACTCTGGCTGTTTCGCCCGCCACAATCGCAGATTGCAGCCCTTCCATATTGGCAATGGAGTTGGCGTTATCTTTTGAAGTCATAAAATCTACCTGTGTTTGAGCATTTATGTTTTCTACGTGTCGTTTCGCAGAAACGATTGATTTTACAGGATGCAATTTTTCTAGTTGTTGCCAATAAGGAGCAGTGGTAGTGTTCGCTAACTTCTGACTAGTCTAACGCTGACCTTTAGTTGATTTATGACCTTTTTGAATATGTAGCGCGTAAATAACATCTTGCTGCATCAAAATTCTTCAGCATTCTCTGGAAATTGTGTGTAGAAAACTGCACAATTTTCTAGCTTCATATCATCATGGCATTCTTAGTGGCAGTTAGTCGTAATCTCAGTGCAATTTTTAATGCAAAATACTCATAGCGTAAAAAGTGGCGTAAAAAAGTGGCAAAAAAACAACCTAAAGCAAAATCCAAGGGCAGCGCTAAATCTGGCTCCACCGCGAGTTCCAAAGCGAAATCTTTCTCAATAATGAAACTCTTCTTACGCGTATTCTTGGTAGGCGTGGTAGTACTTGGCGCCTATGCTTTTTATCTAGATGCGCAAATTAAGCATGAGTTTTCGGGCAACAAGTGGGAAGTGCCCGCACAAATATTTGCCCGCCCACTCGCTTTAAGTAAAGGGCAAGAAATAACCCCCACAGAAGTGATTGATGAACTAACGCTGCTGGGCTACCGCAAAGTAACCGATGCAGATGGTAGCGGTGAATACAGTTATCGAAACGGTATTTTAAATGTGCAGCGCCGCGCTTTTCATTTTCCGGAAGGAGCAGAAGGGCTTCGCCATTTAGAGATAACATGGCAAGGCAGTCGCATCAGTCTTATTCAAGATAAAACGCAAGCGCGACCTTTTGGCACCGTTAAACTAGAGCCTTGGCTAGTCACCCGTATGGTCAGTGGCAGCCAAGAAGACAGAATGCTAGTCACACTTGATACTATTCCCGATATGCTGCCAAAAGCGTTAACGCTGGTGGAAGACCGCAATTTTTATAATCACCATGGTGTCGCCCCTTTATCTATATTACGGGCGCTTCTGGCCAATATTGCCGCGGGAAGAACCGTTCAGGGTGGTAGTACGCTAACGCAACAGTTAGTCAAAAACATGTTTCTAACCCGCGAGCGTTCTATCATTCGTAAAGCCAAAGAAGCCATTATGGCGGTAATCATAGACGCTAGGTATTCCAAGTCAGAGATTATTCAAGCCTACTTGAATGAAGTATTTTTGGGGCAAAATGGTGACATGGCGGTGCACGGTTTTGGCTTGGCCAGCTATTTCTATTTTGACCGCCCTGCAAATGAATTAAGTACGACTGAAATTGCAACGCTAGTGGCTATTATTAAAGGCCCTTCTTACTACAACCCGCGCAAACATCCTGAGCGAGTGAAAGAACGCCGTGACCTAGTATTACGCATGCTTTTTGATGAAAATGAACTCGATCGTAGTGAATATGAGCGCGCGATAAATATGCCGCTAGGTTTAGCCAGTGGTGCAAGTCTTGCCAGCGGGAAACACCCTGCCTTTATGGAACAAGTAAGACGGGAGTTAACTGATATTTTAGCCGACTCCAGCTTACGTGACTCAGGCGTAAAAGTGTTTACTACGTTAGATATTGTGGCCCAACGCCGCGCGGAAAAAGCCCTCGCAAGTACTATCTCCAGCTTACAAACTAACAGGAAAAACCCGCTTCAGGGTGCCATGGTGGTGACCGACAGTGCTAAAGGGGAAGTACGGGCTATTGTTGGCGGTAAAGATTATTCATTTAGAGGGTTTAACCGTGCACTTGGGGCGAAGCGTCCTATTGGTTCATTAATTAAACCTGCAGTGTATTTATCGGCGCTTGAAGATCCCACTCAGTTTAATTTAGCAACGCCATTGGAAGATCAGCCTATTACGCTAGAAAGTGGCAGTGGGCAGCAGTGGTCACCGTTAAATTACGATAAAGAATTTAGAGGGCAAGTGCCGCTGATTCAGGGACTCGTTGAATCGTTAAACGTGCCGACGGTTAATTTAGGCATGCAAGTTGGTCTAGATGTTATTGCTGATACCATCGCGCGATTAGGTGTTAGCTCACAGGTTAATTTAGTGCCGTCACTTACGCTTGGGGCGGTTGAGTTAACGCCATTTGTGACTAATCAAATGTATCAAACCTTGTCGAACGGCGGGCGTTATGTGCCGTTGCATACCGTAACTTCGGTGGTTACCGCCGACAATGCACTGTTGTGGAAAAAGGCAGAGTTTTACGCTCAACGAACCGATGAAGCTGCTACTTACTTACTGAATTACGCGCTTTATAAAGTCACTATAGACGGAACCGCAAAACAAATAGGTGCCAACTTCGGTAACGTTAATATGGCAGGTAAAACCGGTACTACCGACGATTATCGCGATAGTTGGTTTAGTGGGTTCGATCGTAATAACGTAGTGACTGTTTGGGTAGGTAATGACGACAACCTACCTGTTAACTTAACCGGTGCAAGTGGAGCTTTGCCCGTTTTTGTTAATTACATGAAGTCTCAGTCACCAAAATCGCTATCTCGCCGTTTTCCTGAAGGGCTAGGCATTGCGCATTTTGATGCGAAAACAGGTGCAGTAGTGATTGCCGGTTGTGCGGGAAGTATGAGTGTACCTGCTATTTTGGATGTATTACCTCCACCTCAGCAAGATTGCTCTGGTAGGGCAGTGAATCCTGATGGAGAAAGAGACGGCGAAAAGAAAAGCTGGTGGGAAAGAATATTTGGTTAAAAAACAGGTAGGCAGTAAAAAGCATTCCAACTCAATATGCTTTTTATTGCCTCCTGCAAAGGCCCAGGGAGTAGGCTAAAACTATAAATTTGGTTTAAAACTGGTCTAGCATGTATCGCGCGGTTGAAAACACAACAACACTTAGCGCAAATGCGACTACCGGTGCCAGTATCAACATAAATAAAGTGCTCGCAGTTAACATAACCGTCTCCTTACGCGTCGTTGTCGCCTTTCAATACATCATTCTCAATAGGTGTAATCGTTATTTCTGCAATCAAAGTGCTTTCTTCTGACGCGATAGGCTCGAAGGTGTGGCTTGCGGTTAGCACGTCGTACGTGATGCCTATTTTCATATCTTGTTTTACTTCAGCCATAGCGTTGCCCACCAAATAATCCGTTTGCGATATTAGGTTACTTGTTGGTTCATCAGCCATCACAGTAGTGGCGGTAAATGCGGTACTTAGAATTAGCGCAGTAAGTAATTTTTTGTTGGTAAACATGGTCATCTCCTATGAATAAAAGTTAGTCACTGCACTATTTCGGACTGCGTGGCAGTTAAGTATTAAGTCGTTATCAATTAACAATTAGTTTATAGCGAGGGTTGTGCCATCTTTTTAAAATAACTTAAAGTCTTGATTTTTATGTATTTTAAATTTAACTGCTTTTTAGGTGAGATTTCGTAATAAATGAAATAACTAATATTTAGTTATTTTGTAGATATGTTTTGGTCAAAATGACTAACCTAAGAGCTAAGAGTGGATGAAGCTGTGCGGAGTAATTTTAAGTAGTGAATATGGTCAGGCTTAGTTACTGACTCATGTCGCGCCAGTAACTCATGCCAGTAATGAATACCAATAACTCACGCCAACAACATACGCTAACAATTTACGCCAACAAAAAATGCCGATAATGAACGCGGGTAGCAAATTGTCTATTTAGTATTAAAAGGGTGTTCTTGAGAGTTAGAAGAGGACTAGTAGATCGTTCGAAAAAACTAGGGCGGAAGAAGAATTAGGGGCAATAAGATTGCCCCTAACTATTTACTATTTACTATTTGCGTAAGCGGCTGATAGTCGTTGCGATAACAGCTAAAATAGCCCCAGCTATTAAACCTGCAATCCCATCGGCAGCAATTGCCATAACCGAAGTTATCGAGGGGGTGAGTTCACTAAACCACACTGCAGCGTGATGAAGAAACCCGATATTATGAGTAAGAATGCCACCGCCAACCAAAAACATCGCGATGGTACCCACAATCGCAAGAGTTTTCATTAAAATAGGGGCTGCAATTAACAGCGCCCGGCCAAAGAAGCGCTGAAGGCTATTCATGGTACCCGTGAGTGATTTACGCAGTAAATACAGCCCCACATCGTCCATTTTTACAATGCCAGCAACCAGTCCGTAAACGCCTAAGGTTATAGCTATACTCAGGGCGACCAATACGCCCACTTGGGTAGTGAAGGTGGCATCGGTAACGCTGCCCAACGCAATAACGATAATTTCTGCCGACAGAATAAAGTCGGTTCGAATGGCCCCTTTAATTTTTTCTTTTTCAAAAGCAACCATATCTACTTTTTCGTCAGCTAAGGCGTTAATTCTTGCTTCACGCTCATGTGACTCATCATCATGAGGTAAATATTTATGAAGCAATTTTTCGGCCCCTTCAAAGCATAAGTAGAGCCCACCGAGCACTAACAGCACGGTGATTAAAGAAGGTACAAAGGCGCTAATAAGTAGCGCAGCAGGCACTAATATAACTTTGTTAAGCAGTGAGCCTTTTGCCACAGCCCATACAACGGGAAGCTCCCTGTCTGCTTTAACCCCTTGTACTTGGTTTGCATTAAGGGCTAAATCATCCCCCAGAACACCGGCGGTTTTCTTTGCTGCCACCTTCGACATAACGGCGATATCATCCATTAAAGTCGCGATATCATCGAGGAGGGCTAATAAATTCGCAGCGGCCACATCAAATTCCTTTAAAAAAGCCAAAAACGCAGCATACGTTGCAGTGCGATAGGTTGGCAATGCTAAGCTATAAAAATGTTAAGCTATAAAAAGTACTGGTAAATTTACTAAATCATCTTTTTAAATTAAAAATTGCGACTTATCTGCACAGCCTTAGTCTAAAAACAAGCGTATGCTATGTGTTGTTCAAATAGAAAGTAGAGGATGCAATGGCAACGTTTATAGGGCTTGTAGCCATCATTTCCTGGGGTATATTAGCTGTGTTGGGCGTCTACGCTTCTTCAGTGCCGCCTTTTCAGTTGCTTTTTATCTGCTTTTCCGTATCTGCTTTTTTACTGTTTATTAAACGCCTGATTAAGCGTGAACCTTTATTTAAGTTACCGACATTAACCTTAACCCAATGGGTAGTCGCAACCTGCGGTTTATTTGGTTTTCACTTTTGTTATTTTCTCGCTCTTCGCTATGCGCCGCCGATAGAAGCCAGTCTTATTGCTTATTTATGGCCTTTAATACTCGGCATTGTGGTGGCAAACCCGCACCAACGCGTGTTTGCAGTAATAGGTGGAATACTTGGTTTTATCGGCTGTGGAATTTTAGTGACTGGTGGTGAAAGTATTCAATTTAACAGAGAATATACGCTGGGTTATGGGCTGGCGTTTATTTGTGCCTTAATCTGGTCGAGCTATTCTTGGTTTATGGCGGGGACGAAAAGTGATGTAGAGGATATTGGTTGGATATCCATAGCAGTAGCCATATTGGCATTGTGCTCACACCTAGCGCTTGAAACTAGTCATTGGGATCTTGCTGCTAGTGCTTGGACCAGCTCTGTTTTACTCGGGTTGGGGCCTGTGGGTGGTGCTTTTTACTTGTGGGATATCGGGCTAAAATTTGGAAACCGTCAATTGCTGGCAAGCTTAAGCTTTGCCACCCCAGTGTTTTCTAGTATTGCGCTATTTTTGTTTGGGATTAGTACACTTTCTACAGCGATAATCATGGCTATCGTGCTTATTATGTTTGGTGCAGTGGTAAGCAATGCGTTACCTGCGTTAGTGATAAAGCGTCGTCAACGCCACGCTGCAAGGGGGTAACTAATCCAAAGGCCTAGTCTTTCTCAGGCTCTTTAGCGATGCGATCCTCAATAAAGCGGTCATAGTCGCTGCCTTTACTGCATTCGAGCGTACCGCCAGTCCTCCCACTTAAAAAGGTAAGTACTTTATTCGTATTACTAGAACAATTTACTTTCACTCTTGGCCGTTCTTCATACGACCTGTCTTCTTTGCCTTTTCGCGTATCGACTAGGTCTGGGCTTTCTTTTTTCCGCCTATGTTCTCTAGCTGATTTTAAGCCTTCTTCAGCAATTACTTCTTGTTCTCTTTGATTAAAAAATTGAGAAGCACCGGCCCGTGGAGACAAATTCAAACTGCCAGCTTGCTGGTTCCTCGCTGACGAGTCGATAGTGGTTTGGACATTGGATGGTGTAGGCGCGGGTACTTCAGGCGCAGATTTTTCCTGTTGAGCTTCTTTCGGTACAGCTTCTATTGGTACAGGTTCTATTGGTTTAGCCTCTGTCGGTTGAGCTTCTGTCGGTTTAGTCTCTGCTGGCTTAGGCTTTACTGTTTTTATCTGCTCGGTGCTTTTAACCGCCTCATCAGCCACCTTTTCAATTACTTGTGTCGGGGGGCTTTCTGGTATCTTAGGTTCAATAACGGGAGGCGTGATTTCAACCGGTTCAGGGGCTTCGTCAATGGGCTGTTTTACGCTGACTGTGGGGAAATACAAGGTTGCACTAATAGGCGCAGGTTTTTGTACAGGCGTAATACCACTTTCAAAGGTGGTAAAAGCGATAACTATTATTAACCCAAAAATATGGATTATGGCCGAAATCAACAGGCCTTGAGCGAGTTTCCCTCTCCTTTTTGCATGGAAAACCTGCGCCCGTTCAGGCACATAGTCAAATTCAATAATAGGCGTGATAGATGTCATAGTTACTTACTGACCTATCCAACTACAAAATAGTTCCATCCTAATTTCATCGCTATTTTCAGACGGTTTAACTCAAAGCGCCCCAAATGCGTGCATTGATGTGCATATGCACTAAATTAGTGCGATAAATGTAAATAAAATGCATTAAAAATTAGCTAAGTGGCTGTTTTTTAGTGTTAATAATTTGTGGCACATCTCTTGGTTTACTTCCCTGTACAAGACACGAAATGTGCAATATAACCAATACAAAAACTGGAGCAACTCATGAAACTAGTCACAGCGATCATCAAGCCGTTCAAGCTAGATGATGTTCGTGAAGCCATTTCAGAAATCGGCATCGACGGTTTAACCGTTACCGAAGTGAAAGGTTTCGGACGTCAAAAAGGACACACTGAATTATACCGCGGCGCTGAATATCAGGTGGATTTCTTACCTAAGGTCAAACTGGAAATTGCTGTTCAGGATGATCAGGTAGAACGCTTGGTAGAAGCCATCGTTGGCGCAGCCAAAACTGGCAAGATTGGAGACGGTAAGGTGTTTGTTTACGACCTTGAACAAGCCGTACGTATTCGAACTGGCGAGTCAGACACTGACGCATTGTAAGCCAACAACGATTAATTTGCGGAGAAAAGCATAATGGAAATCACATTTGAACTTGGGTATGCGCTAGATACCTTTTATTTCTTAATCTGCGGCGCATTAGTAATGTGGATGGCAGCAGGTTTTGCCATGCTAGAAGCGGGTTTGGTACGCGCTAAAAACACGACAGAAATTCTAACTAAAAATATCGCGTTATTTGCCATCGCTAGCACCATGTATATGATTTGCGGTTACGGCATCATGTATGGTGGCGGCGAGTGGAGCCCGTTCCTAGGTGGAATCATGGGTGACGGCGCAACAGGTGTTGCTGAAGATGCAGCAACGTACGCACCTTCTGCTGACTTCTTCTTCCAAGTAGTATTCGTTGCAACAGCAATGTCTATTGTTTCGGGTGCAGTTGCTGAGCGTATGAAACTTTGGGCTTTCTTAACATTTGCGGTAGTCATGACTGGTTTTATCTACCCAATGGAAGGAGCTTGGACGTGGGGCAGCGAAGCGGTATTTGGTATGTATACTCTTGGAGACCTAGGTTTCTCTGACTTTGCTGGCTCAGGTATTGTTCACATGGCAGGAGCTTCTGCAGCGCTAGCCGGTGTTTTGGTACTAGGCGCTCGTAAAGGTAAATATACTGCTGACGGTAAAGTTAACGCTATTCCAGGTGCTAACCTTCCACTCGCTACACTAGGTACATTCATTTTATGGATGGGTTGGTTTGGCTTTAACGGTGGTTCAGTATTAGCAACAGCAACAGTTGAAAGTGCAAACGCGGTAGCGATTGTATTTATGAATACTAACGCAGCAGCAGCTGGTGGTTGTATTGCAGCGCTTATTTTAGCACGCATTATGTTTGGCAAAGCCGACCTAACTATGGCCCTTAACGGTGCACTAGCTGGTTTGGTTGCTATTACTGCTGAGCCTTCTACTCCTACTCCACTACAAGCAACCTTATTCGGTGGCCTTGGTGGTATCTTGGTAGTACTAAGTATTGTAGCGTTAGACAAACTGAAAATTGATGATCCAGTAGGTGCTATCTCTGTTCACGGTGTTGTAGGTTTACTAGGTCTTATCCTTGTTCCTTTCACTAACGACGATTCAACAATGGTAGGCCAATTGATAGGCGCTGCAACCATCTTCGTATGGGTATTTGTAGTAAGCCTTGTAGCTTGGTTAGCGATTAAAGCAGTTATCGGTGTTCGAGTAACTGAAGAAGAAGAATTCGACGGTGTTGATATGAGTGAATGTGGTCTGGAAGCTTATCCTGACTTCACCAACGGCCGCTCGTAAGGAAGTCTGAGCAGGCAAAATTACTTATAATAACGATAATGCCTGTATCACCAATCTTAAGCCCCGCATCTGCGGGGCTTTTTTCGTTTTTCATAAAGTTAAAAATAGCGCTAAACTATTGATAATTTACTTGGTTAGCAATAATGCTAAATTAAGTTAGTTCTCTTATTAGGAAAGTAAATCATGCTGTTGCGATGTTTGTTACTACTGTGTGTCAGTCAAATGGCTTATGGGTACGATCGAGTTACCGGCGCGCCATTTGCGAGTCGTTCAGAAGTTATTGCTCAAAACGGTATGGCAGCCACAAGCCAGCCCTTAGCCACACAAGTGGCCTTGGATATTCTTAAGCGAGGAGGCAGCGCTGTTGATGCAGCCATTGCAGCAAATGCCATGTTAGGGCTTGTAGAGCCCACAGGCGCCGGTGTGGGCGGTGACTTGTTCGCAATAGTGTGGGACGCAAAAGAAAACAAACTTGTAGGATTAAATGCATCGGGGCGCTCGCCAAAGTTACTTACGAAGCAAGTGTTTAGCGATAGAGGCTTAGCTCAAATACCCAAGTTCGGCCCACTGCCTGTGTCGGTACCAGGGGCTGTAGATGGCTGGTTCATGTTGCATGAAAAGTTTGGCAAGCTTCCAATGACTGCCTTACTTACCCCAGCCATCGAGTACGCTAAAAACGGTTTTCCTGTCTCTGAGCTAGTTGCTTATTATTTAGAAATGAATAACAACCGTATAGGCCATTACGATGGCTTTGCAGAAACGTTTTTAATAAACGGAAAAGTACCTCAAAAAGGGGATGTATTTAAAAACCCTGGTCTTGCCGTAACCTATGAAAAATTAGCGACAGGTGGAAGAGATGCTTTTTATAAGGGCGATATTGCCCAAAGTATCGATGCCTATATGAAATCTCAAGGCGGCTTTTTGTCATACGAAGACTTGGCGTCTCATACCTCTGAATGGGTAGAGCCTGTATCTGCTAATTATCGTGGGTACGATGTATGGGAGTTACCCCCTAACGGACAAGGTATTGCCGCACTGCAAATACTGAATGTTTTAGAGCGTTACGATATTGAAGGTATGGGGTTTAATTCTGCAGACTATATTCACACTTTTGTTGAAGCAAAAAAATTAGCGTTTGAAGATCGCGCGAAATTTTATGCAGACCCAGCATTTAACAATATTCCCGTTGATTGGCTGATTTCGAAAGACTACGCCACCGAACGACAAAAACTTATTAACGAAAAAGAAGCTGCTACCCGAGTAGATGCGGGTATTTACGATGGCGATACAGTTTATCTAACCGTGGCCGATAAAGAAGGTAACATGGTGTCGCTAATTCAAAGTAATTATCGCGGCATGGGTTCAGGAATGACACCGCCTGGGCTTGGCTTTGTACTACAGAACCGTGGTGAGATGTTTACGTTAGAAGAGGGGCATTTTAACGAACTTAAGCCTGAAAAGCGTCCATTTCATACCATAATTCCTGCATTTATTACCCGTAACGGTGCGCCATTTCTTAGTTTTGGTGTAATGGGGGGCGGCACACAGCCTCAAATGCACGCACAAATTATTGTGAACATGATTGATTTCGGTATGAACCTGCAAGAAGCGGGTGATGCACCGCGCATTCTGCACAGTGGCTCGAGTACGCCAATGGGTAAGTTGATGCGAGATGGCGGGTACGTTAGCCTTGAATCAGGGTTTGATGAAGCGGTACAGAGAGAATTAATGGAACGGGGTCACACATTGCAACGGGTTGTTGGCGCTTTTGGAGGCTATCAGGCGATAATGTGGGATAATAAGCGAAAGGTGTACTTTGGGGCGTCTGAAAGCCGCAAAGATGGACAAGCTGCGGGTTATTAATACACATTATTTTTAATAATCACCATGGCTAGATAACAATAAGAGTGCCCATGACACAACCACAAAAAGGGATTTGCGCAGAGCCTAATTTACATGCGCAATATTTACTGCTTAATGTCATTGATGACGATAGTGAGGCGGTAAGGGCGAAGCTTGCCCGCGTACTTGATATCTTCGAACACTTCGAGTCTGAGCACTACGAAGCAATGGTAACCGGCGTTGTCGCAGTTGGTACTGGCTATTGGACTGAAATATATCCAGGGCTAATTCCAGTGGAACTGATGCCATTCCCTGATATGCAGTGTGAAGACAGAAGTGCCCCAACAATGCCTTGCGATTTGTTTATTCAAATTAGGGCTGACCGTTTAGATATTTGTCATGCCATAGGCATTGAAGTAATGGATTTACTTCGCTTGCACGTTGAATTAGTAGAGCAAGTACGAGGGTTTCGATACCTCGATGGGCGAGACCTTACCGGCTACCTCTATGCGACTGACAACCCAAGAGGGATGAAACGAAGGGAAGTTGCCATTATTGGTGAAAATGATCCTGACTTCATTGGCGGAAGCTACCTGCATGTGCAGCGATATAAACATGACTTACGCCGTTGGAGCAGTCTGTCTTCTAGGCAGCAAGAACAAGTCATGGGGACCACGCAACAGCACAACTTGGTGAGCGCAGAACAATCTGAATCATCGCATAGTGTTAGGGCAAATATTATCACCACTGAAAGTGGAAAAGCCGGGCTCATCAAGCAAGGGATGCCTTACGGCGATATGGTATCACAGGGATTATTTTTCGTCAGTTGTTCTGCCAGTGCCAGACCTTTTAAAGCCATGCTGCATAGCCAGATATATGGCAATGGTGACGGTGATTACGATCGCTGGTTAGACTTTACCAATGCCGAAACTGGCTCTGCATTCTTTGCGCCCTCTGTAAGCTTCATTCGAGAACAAGCGAAGAATATAGAGGAAAGTTAAGTGTAGTCGGAATAGGCAGTGTCTGCTGCTATTTACTGTATGGTCAGTGCGCCGTCCCAGTCTACGGGTAACAGCATACTTTGATAGATGCGGCACACATCGATGTGGTGTTTAGCGAGTGAATCTTGGGGAAATATAGCCAGTGCCGCTTCAAAATGTGCTATTGCGGTTTCCCATTCTTTATTAATTCTGCATGCTAAACCAGCCGCAATTTTGGGCTGAACAGAAAAGCGTTTCTCTTGTTCTTTATGCGGCAAATGGCTAATGACTTCGTATATTTCAATTGGGGCTTCGCGCCCTTTTACCCGTACCCAATCGAGTAATCGCGTTCTTATTGGGAACTTATCACCCATGGCTTCAAGTACTTGGGCACTGACAATAATGTCGGCGCCGTATTTGGGAGCAAGTGACTCCAATCGACAGGCAATATTTACGCTGTCGCCGATTACCGTAGTATCCATTCTATCATCTGAACCTACGGTGCCCATTACCACCGGCCCATAGTGTATGCCCACTCCAACATTAATGGGGACATACCCTTTACGAATACGACGAATATTGTACAACTCGAGCGCTTTACGTAAATCCATAGCGGCGTTTATTGCGTCAATTGCTTTATCTTCAGCGTTACCGCCTGGGTGGTCAAACAGTGCCATCATGGCGTCGCCAATAAACTTATCGATAAACCCTCTATTTTCATGAATAGGCTTATTCATCCGCTGAAAATAAGAATTAAGAAAGCCCATTAGCTCTTGAGGCCGCATTCTTTCAGATAGGCCAGTAAAACCACGTATATCACAAAAGAGAATAGCTACGTCTTCTTCGTCGGCATAGCCGAGTTCAATATGATCAGAACCGCTTTTAGTAATATGGTCGATGAATTGTTGGGGAACGAACTTTTGAAAGGTTTGAGATAACTTCAATGCTTCATCAGCCACTTGCTGACTGGTGGAGTCTGTGGCTTTATCAGCTTTAGATTTTGCTCGAGTATGTTGGCGATAAGCAAGTCTATTGAGTCTGTGCCGGCGATATTTCACCAGCACAGCAGTGACGACAACACTGTAAGTACAAACTACCAGTATTACACTTATTAGTATCCAGTCCATTGTCGTCAACATTAGCGATCCATTATTGTTGTTATTATTTGAGCGTTGCAAACACCTTGTCAGCCGCTTCTAATGTTTTAGCTATGATATTCTCATCATGTGCTTTTGATACAAATCCGGCTTCGTATGAGGCTGGTGCTAAATAAACACCTTGCTCAAGCATACCGTGATAAAACTTATTAAACTGCTTTGTATTACAGTTAATGGCCTGTTGATAATTAGTAACGTGCTTAATATCGGTGAAGAATAAGCCAAACATACTTCCGGCGACGTTAGTGGTTAGTGGAATACCATGCTTGTCGGCTATGGCTTGCATACCATCTGCCAATGCTTGTGTATTCTTGAAAATGCCTTCGTATAAGCCTTCTTCCTGAATTTGCTGCATGGCCGCTAAACCTGCTGCCATGGCTATAGGGTTACCCGAAAGCGTACCGGCTTGATAAACTGGGCCTGTCGGTGCGATATGAGTAAGAATATCTCGTCGGCCGCCGAAACAGCCTACTGGCATGCCGCCGCCTATCACTTTCCCTAAACAGGTTAAGTCCGGTTTAATACCGTAACGTTCTTGCGCGCCGCCACGAGACACGCGAAAACCAGTCATTACTTCATCAAAAATCAGAAGGCTACCGTATTCATCACATACATCACGAAGGCCTTCTAAAAAGCCTTCAACAGGTGGAATGCAGTTCATATTACCAGCAACTGGCTCAACAATTATACAGGCAATGTCATTTCCGTGGACTTTAAACGCATTCTTTACACTTTCTAGATTATTGTATTCAACGGTGATCGTGTGTTCAGCTACATTGGCTGGAACACCAGGAGAGCTAGGCACCCCCATCGTCAATGCTCCAGAGCCCGCTTTAACTAGCAAAGAGTCGGCGTGGCCATGGTAACACCCTTCAAACTTAATAATTTTATTGCGGCCGGTATAGCCACGAGATAAACGTATCGCAGACATGGTGGCTTCGGTACCTGAATTTACCATGCGTACCATTTCCATTGAAGGAACCAGCTTGCTTACGGTTTCAGCCATAATAATTTCGGCTTCAGTAGGTGCACCAAATGAAAGACCGAATTCTGAAGCATCGATAACCGCTTGGCGAATTTGTGGGTTGTTGTGACCCAGTACCATAGGGCCCCAAGATTGCACGTAGTCTATATACTGCTTGCCGTCGGCATCCCACATATAGGGACCATCAGCTTTAGTAATAAAGCGAGGAGTTCCGCCAACCGCTTTGAAGGCGCGAACCGGAGAATTAACACCACCAGGAATCGTTTTTTGGGCGCGAGTAAAAAGGACTTCAGATTTTTGCATGTAATTCATTGCTCTTATTGCTAAACCATACCACTTCACGTTCATATTTCGTCAATAGCTTCTCAACCCCTAACGTTAGCGCAAAAAGCGCCATGCGGACTAAAACGCCGTTATCAGTTTGTCGGAAGATGGCAAGGTTTGGATTTAAATTTAGGTCGTTATCTAGCTCGTTGGCTTCTATACGAGAATCTCGCGGAAGCGGATGCATGATGACGGTCTTAGATTGGAAGTGACGAGTGTAAATAGACTGGTTTAAGCGGAACTTACCACGGTATTTATTGGCTTCCTCTTGAGAAGGAAATCGCTCTTCCTGTATGCGGGTTTGATAACAAATGTCGGCATCTAAATTACCTTCAAACGTTTCAGAAATATTAAGTTGATGCCCCGCATTTTCAATGGCATCAATAATAGGCTGCGGCATGGCTAATTCTTTAGGCGAAATTAGCGTGAAGCGCACATTTTTAAACAAGCATAGTAGGCGCGATAGTGAGTGTACGGTTCTGCCGTAACGCAAATCGCCAATCATCGCGATGTGCAAACCATCAATGCCATGACCATGATATTCAAGCTCACGTTTAATGGTAAATAAGTCTAGTAGGGCTTGAGTAGGGTGCTCATTTGCGCCGTCACCACCGTTTATCACGGGTACGCGGCTGCCTTCAGCAAATTCGGCTACCGAACCTGCCGCTGGGTGGCGCATCGCAATAATGTCTGAATAGCCGCTAAGTACACGGGCCGTATCGTAAAGAGATTCGCCTTTGGCTAGGGCTGAGCTAGCCATGCCGGTGGTCTCTCGCACTTCGCCACCTAAAAGGTTAAATGCGGTGCCGAAACTGACGCGAGTACGGGTGCTAGGCTCGAAAAATAAATTACCAAGAATGGCGCCTTCAAGCACAGTGGTGCGCTTTTGGCGTTTCGCATAAGGCTGCATTGAATCAGCAACTGAGAAGACTTTCTCAATAGCCTCGCGATCAAATTGATTAACTGAAAGAACGTGGTTACCGGTAAAGTCAGACATATGTCACTCAATCATCAACGAAAACGGCTGTAGTGTATAACAAACGAAGAAATAAGTAATCCTTCGAAGCCACCTTGATGTTGGGTTATTTGTCTTTATTAGCGCAATAAGTATTAAATAACAGTAAGGTTTTCCCAACGGCCATTTCTACGTGGGCGCTAATCTCATCGTCCATCATTTCTTGTTGAATACCACACAGTAATTTGGTGTGAAATTCCCGTTGCAGCAGGGAACAAAAGTCGGTGGCAAGTTCAGCACTTTGCGCTTTCGATAGGGCATCATTTGAGTAGTAGAAAAACACTTCACTAAAACCTTCTATGGCAGCACCTGGGCCTGCATCATAAAAAAGCTTCGAAACATGGGGCGTACTTTGTGCCTCGCCAATCACTAACCTGAATACCGCCACGGTTTCGGGGTCTTGAATTAACCTAATGAATCGTGCGCCTGCCTGTTTCAAATATTGATTTAACGTAAGAGTGTCACTTCTAGCCTGCATTAATTGGTTGGTGTCTAATTGGTAGGACTGGCATTTTTTGATGATAGCGGCTTTAAACAAAGCGTCTTTGTTATCGAAATGAGAATAAACCGTTTGTTTAGATACCCCTGATGCTTTCGCCACATTATCCATTGAGGTGTTAGCGAAACCATGGTCGACAAATAAGCATGAGGCAGCATGAAGAATAAGATTATGTTTTTCTTCGCTTTTAGGGCGGCCTTGGCGCTTGGTGTTATGTTCAGGCAATGTAAACTCACTTAAATTCAAATATCAAACTGGACGGTCTAGTATTAATAATCTAGCATAGTAAGATAATTATACCAAATGTGGCTGTGCGCATCTGCCGCAGAAGCAAGGATTACTAAAATGACAATCGAGTCTACAAAGCAAGAGAAAGGGGCATCAACAGCGCTATATGCTGTCATCGCCATTTTTACGGTTGGACTAATGCTTCTGATGTTCGCCGCTGGTTTAAACGGGGCTACCCAAAAACCAACAGAACACCCTGCCACTACTGTTTCGGCCGAGCCCGTTGCTATTCAAGCCGGCTTTGAGATGCCGGTAAAAATTTACGGGTTAGTGGAGTCACCTCAAGCGGCCAATGTGTCTTTCGATACCGGTGGCCAAGTTACCGATATTTTAGTTGATGAAGGTGACGCAGTACACGCGGGTGATGTATTAGCGAAATTAGATTCAGACCGACTAGCTGCCCGCCTTGAGGAACTAAATGCAACGTTGGAAAGAACTCGCGCAGATTTAACCTTAGCTGAATTAAGTGAAAAGCGGGTGGCTGTACTGGTCGAGAAAAAATTAGAATCATCACAGCGTTTAGATGAAGTAAAGGCTAGTACTGCCGCTGCTAGCGCTCAGGTGAAGGAAATTGAAGCTAGTATAAATAGCGTAGCAGTAGAACAAGCGAAGACCGATTTAATAGCCCCGTTTTCAGGCACAATCAGCGCCCGTTACTTTGACCAAGGCAGTGTTGTGGCAGCAGGTTCAGCAGTACTTAGCCTTACCAGTGATGCGCCTTTTCAAGCGCGCTTTGCGGTACCTGCCGATATGGTATCGCTTTTTAGTGTGGGCGATACGGTAACCCTTAAGGTTGATGGCGCAAGCATTGAAAGCAAAGTTAATCAGCTCTCACCTGTACGCAACCAGCAAACACGTACCATAGATATACTAGTAAATTTATCGAGCAATAAGGGCGTTAGGCCTGGCGACCTTGCCACGCTGTTAGGACAACGACACAGTGAAAGTGTTGGCAGTTGGATACCTGCTTCTGCATTAAGTAATGGTTTGCGTGGGTTATGGCGTGTATTTGTAGTAAACAACGAGGGAGCGCTTACCCTTGAAAGTAGAACTGTTGAAGTCATTTACACCGATGGAAAGCGCGCATTTGTGCGCGGCGCATTGAGCGATGGCGACCAACTTGTTATTGGCGGCACCCATAAATTGGCACCAGGACAAGCGGTTAAATTAAGTTCTGCTCAATCGGGCGCTGTTAACGCAAATACAGGTAACTCAAATAAAGCTAGCTTAAACGCGCTTGAAGGATCAGCGCAATGAACCCGATGCATTTCGATAGCGATAAAAAATACCCTTGGTATACCTTGTTCTACCGACGGCCTCACTTACTCATTTTAAGTTTGGTGATATTGCTGGTGGCAGGTATGTCCGCACTAGGTAATTTGCCACGTTTAGAAGATCCACGAATAGACACACGAAATGCTTTAGTCATTACATCGTATCCAGGTGCGTCAGCCGAGCGGGTTGAAGCGCTAGTCAGTGATGTGATTGAAGATAAGCTGCGAGAAATTTATGAAATAAAGGAGGTTAAATCTACCTCAAGAGCCAGTATTTCGGTGATTACTATCGAAACCCAAGATTGGGTCGATAGCAGCAGTAATGAACAACTATTTAGTGAAATAAGAGATGCGATCGGAGAAGCGTCAGCCAGCTTTCCAACCGGCGTAGGCTCACCTATTTTTGATGAAAAGCGTGGGGCCACGGCGTTCACCTTGTTGCTCGCATTAAAAGCGACTCACCCAGATACCACATCGTTAACCCTTACTGGCCGTTTGGCAGAAGAACTCACCGACAGAGTTAGAAACGTGCACGGTACCGAGCTAGTGCGTATCTATGGCGCGCCGGAAGAAGAAATAAGTGTCAGCATTTCTCCTGATAAACTTGCGGCAACAGGTTTAACCCTAGGGCAAATTAGCAGCATCATTAGCAATGCAGATCCTAAACTTCCGGCCGGTGTACTTGATACTGACAGCTCCAAACTACGCTTCACCGTAGCGAAGGGATTAGATGGCGTAGCCATGGTGTCAGCGATCCCTTTGGTGAATCAAAATGGCCGCTATTTGCGGGTAGAAGACATTGCAAAAGTAACTCGAGGCTATGTAACCCCACGTTCTGATATTGGCATGCTGGACGGCGAAGAAGTCATCTTCGTGGCTGCTCGCATGCAAACTTCGCTGCGGGCCGATGTATGGACTAATGATGCCTTAAGTGTGGTTGATGCATTCAACCAAGAATTCAAAGGCACAGTAACTGCCGATATCGCGTTTGAGCAAAATAAATATACTGGCGCACGTTTAGCTGAGTTATCGGGCAATCTGTTGATGGGGTGCGCGGTTGTGATGCTGGTTATTTTGCTATTTATGGGCTTTAAAGCTTCGTGGATAGTAGGGTTGGCACTGCCTCTATGTGCATCTTTTGCGCTTTTCTCTTTGAATTTTTTCAACGAACAAATTCATCAAATGTCTATATTTGGCATGATCATCGCCATCGGGCTTCTAATCGACAACGCCATTGTGATCACGGATGAAATTCGAATTAATTTACAAGCACCCTCTGCCACTAGAGTGGGGGCAATGGCAAAAAGTGTATCGCATCTTTTTGCACCCCTGTTAGCGTCAACACTGACCACCATTTTAGGCTTTATGCCGATCTTTTTGCTAAGCGGTAATATTGGTGACTTCGTTGGCCCAATAGCTATTAGCGTGGTGATGGCATTAATCGGTTCGTTATTTATATCCCTGACGGTAATAGCTGCATTGGCTGCGCGTTTTCTGCCTAAGGGCGAGCAAGCTGAGGTGGTTGCTGGCAAACACTGGTGGCAAGTTGGTTTGCAGGCCCCTAAATTAAGTCGAGCATTTCGCGAACGTTTGACTGTGTGGATAGCACGGCCTTACTTAGTGTTACCACTCGTACTCATTTTCTGTGTTTCTGGCTTTGTGCTCTCGGGCACCTTGGCAAGTGTATTTTTCCCCAGTGCTGACAGAGACCAATTCGAAGTGTACATGTGGACGAAAGAGGGAAGCAGCATAGATAACACCCTCGCTTACACCCATAAAGTGGATAAGGTTATTCGTGATAACGAAGGGGTTAAGCAAGTGAGTTGGCTAGTGGGCGGTTCAGCGCCTTCAGTGTATTACAACCAAGTGATGACCCGAGATAACTTAGCGAATTTTTCTAATGCTGTAGTGACTACCCACACCGTAGAAGAGGCGGTAAAATTAATTAGCGGTTTACAGCATCACTTAGATGATGCCTTCCCTGAAGTGCAAATTGTGGTGAGAGCATTTGGACAAGGCCCTCCTATTGCGGCTCCTGTGGAAGTGGAAATTCTTGGCCCTGATTTAGATATTTTAAATGAGCTAGGTCAGCAAGTGCAGTTTTTGATGTCAGACGTACCCGGTATTTCCCAATCAACAGCCACCATTACTATGGGGGAGCCAGAGCTGAATGTTGGCGCCTCTAGTGATACCTTATCGTACCTTGGAATGAGCCTTTCTGATTTAGCCACCCAGATGCAAGTCAACTTTTCTGGACTAGCTGGGGGTTCTGTATTGGAAAGCACGGAAGAAATTCCAGTGCGAGTGAGGCTGTCAGATAGTTTCAGGCAAGATGTTTCAGGTATTAACTCCATGCCCATCCCAATCACAAGGGACGCCAACTCTACAACCGGTTCGGGAAACAGCACGATAAATTGGTCTTCTCTAGGCGCTGTAGCAGCTATCACCCTCACGCCTTCTATTAGCAGTATTACTCGTCAAAATGGAGAAAGGGTCAATCGCATTCAGGCATACTTATTACCTAATATTCCCGCCGTAGATGCCAGTAACACGTTGCGGCAGAAATTAAACGAAAGTTTAGTGTTACCCCAAGGTTATCGAATTCATCTTGCAGGTGATGCCGATGAACAGCAGCAAGCTTTGGGCCAGCTAGGAACTTACGCACCGGTATTATTGGTACTTATGCTCACCACGCTTATTCTAACCTTCACGAGCTTACGCATGGCAGGGGTGATTGTACTGGTAGCCGTTTTATCCGTAGGGCTGGGTATGTTTAGCTTGTGGCTTTCCGGACTGCCTATCGGATTTAATCCCTTACTTGGTTCGGCTGGTCTTATTGGCGTTGCGATTAACGGTTCTATTGTGGTGATTGCGGCAATAAATGCCAACTCTGCTGCTAAACACGGCGATATAACCGCGATTGTTCAAGAAACCATGGGGTGCAGTAGGCATATATTATCAACTACTTTCACCACCGTAGGTGGGTTAATTCCTTTGCTGTTGTTCAGTGAGGGAAGTTTTTGGCCTCCGTTAGCGGTTGTTCTAGCTGGCGGCGTCGGGTTTTCAGTCATATTGTCTTTGGTATTCACGCCAACCATAGTGGCCGCGTTTCAGCGCTATCGTTATCGACATCTAGCCTGACATCACAACATATAAACAGTAAACTGTATTTATTATTAATCTGAATGCCTGTTTATGCGTAAAAAACTGAACAAACGAAGTGCGGCCACGGGCCACTTTAGCTGGTGGAAGACAGAGTGTGTCATCTGCCAACGTGTTCGACTTTACGTACTGTGGGCTTTAATTATGTTGGTAGTGTATTTGTATGTCTGGCAATAACGTTGAACCTATCCTTATTCGCGCAGCGTCGAAAAGTAACGGCATAACCAGTATTGTTATTGGTTTGGCGGGATTAGCGTTTGCCGCGCTTTGGTTCGTACTGTTACCCGATTGGCTTTTTCTTGCCGGCATTCTTATTACCAGCGCAGCGTTAGTAACTATGCTGGTAGGGTATTTCAAAATTCGCGAACCTGAATTCAGCTTAGAAATGACCACAGATGTGATCACGTACCGTCATCGATTAGGCAGTTGGCAGATACATTGGGAAAACCTACAACGAGCGGACTGCCCAAGAGTAAGACAGGGGCTAGAACATGTTGGGCTGGAAACTGTAGGGTTCAAGCTTAAAGACTATACTGAGTTTCTTACCGGTATATCACCGCGATTAGCGACTCATCTTCTTATGGAGCAACGACCGCTGCTGTTACACAATACTAACGAAGGATGTGCAACGGGCAGTTGTTACGAAGAATCAATGTTCGACGACCATCATTTCACCTTAAACAATGGCACTGTATTAACTGGGGTTAAGGCGATGTTAGCCAACCGAATGGCCGAGTTACGTAAGCGTTTAGGCTACGACGTATTTATTGCCACTTCTGATATTGATAGAACACCAGAAGAGTTTGCGGCCCTTATTTCTCAATGCCAAGCTGCCCGCAGAAGCATAAAAGCTTCATGATCACAGAAGGCTCTTCTTCATAGAGTTCTCACCACGGCCAAGTGGGTTACCCAGTATGTACTTGGCCTTCTGAACAAA
Organism: Alteromonas sp. 1_MG-2023; assembly: GCF_030547075.1. GTDB lineage: Bacteria > Pseudomonadota > Gammaproteobacteria > Enterobacterales > Alteromonadaceae > Alteromonas. The sequence continues at coordinate 100,158 of NZ_JAUOQH010000010.1, forward strand.
CCCTTTCAATTTCATCAAGTAATAATGGTAAGTGCTCAGCCACTAAAAAGTGCTGTCCTAGCTTGAGGGCGCTTTCGAGTTCGTCAGCTAAACTTTGCAGGCGAGGGGCGCCAATGTAGCAGCACGCGCCATGTAACTTGTGAATTTCGAGTTTCAACTCTACATAATCTTTGCTATTCCACAACGATTTAAGAGTGCTTAGCATGTCTGGTGCAATAGCAATAAAATCTTGGAGCAACTCCTTGGCAGCCTCATGATTTTGATGGGCTCGTTTTAGTGCAAGTTGCCAGTCTAAAGACGGTAGCAAAATATGACCAGGTTCGGCGGTATGACACCAAGAACGAATAAGATCTACTAACAACCCAATTTCAATAGGTTTGGGCAGGTAATCGTCCATGCCCGAGGCCAATAAACGCTCTTGTTCTTCTTTAAAGGCATGGGCAGTAACGGCAATAATGGGGGTGCCCATATTCAACGTGGTTTTTCTAATGGCGCGCGAGGCTTGCAGTCCATCCATAATGGGCATTTGAACGTCCATTAATATCAAATCAAATTCTTGGGTTTGGCACTGATTAACGGCATCTTCACCGCTGGTGGTGGTTACTAACGATATAGGGGAGTTATCAAGCCAAGTATGTAAAAGCTTAAGGTTCATATCCATATCGTCGACGGCTAGCACTCTGGCGCGAGGTAATGCATTTAATTTATCTTGCAGCGGATTTCTAGGTATTGCTTTTTTACTGTTTACCAAGCCATCAAGCTTACTTAACGTCATAGGCATACGTATTTGTGCATGGAAATGCTGAGACAAACTGGGGTATTGAGTAAATGGCTCAGGGCCCGAATACCACAGTATATGTTTGGTGGCATTAAATTGTACAAACTGGCTTAAAAACTCATCCCGTTTATCCATCTTAGATACAGGTACTGTGGCCATAAAGAAGTCAGTGGCAACAGACTGAATGGACAACGCCGACAGGTAAGCAAGAGACTCAATTGCAGTTACGTTCGCCCCTAATTGCTTCAACATCGATGCACTGGCGCGACGGGTGGCCGGTATAGGATCGAAAATGACGACATTCTTGCCTTGCCACTCGGTATCAGTAACCAATGCATATTTTTGACTTAAGTGATTAGTTCTAAGAGTCACCACAAAGGTAGAGCCCTGACGTGGGGTACTTTTGAGCGTTAAATCGCCTCGCATTAAACGCACTAACTCTCGACTGATCACCAACCCTAACCCTGTACCCTGATAGTTTCGGTTTATCGAGTCATCCACTTGGGAAAATGCATTAAAGAGTTTCTTTCTGTCCTGCCGGTTAATACCAATGCCAGTATCTTCAACCGTAATTTCAATTTCATGAATACCATGTAACAGGGGGCGACCTCTCACGGCTAGTGTGATGGTTCCCGAAGGAGTAAATTTTAACGCGTTGCTAAGCAGGTTATTTAAAATTTGTTTTATTCTAAATACATCACCAATCAGTTTTTCTGGCAGTGGCCCTAGGTCAAAAACGAATTCCAGTTTTTTACTGTGAGAGGACTTCGCCATAATAGTGACCATTTCTTCCAATAATTTATTGGGAGAAAAAGGCTGATTATTTATTTGTAGTTTACCCGCTTCAATTTTAGAAAAATCTAATACGTCATTAACGATAGTTAGCAAGTTATCAGCAGCGGTATTTATTATGCGTACTTGCTCTTGTTGATCTGAAGGCAAAGATGCATGAGTCAATTCACGGCTAAAGCCCAGAATACCGTTCAATGGTGTTCTAATTTCATGGCTCATATTGGCAAGAAATTGTGACTTTACGTTACTGGCTTTAATGGCGTCTTTACGAGCAATGTCTAACCGCGCATTTTGCTCTTCAATCAACTCCATATTGTTACGCAAGTCATCGGTGGCTTGCTCAACTTCGTGCTCTAACTGACTTCTGCTCTTTTCCATAAGGGCGAATGAAAACAGTCCTGACTCTAGAAAAACTCCTACTTGGAAGCAGTATGTTGTGAAGTCGTTTGAAGGCAGCACACCCACTAAACTTAGCATGCCAATAACCGCGCCTGTCGCGAGCATACCCCACGCAAATATAAAATATCTAGCAGGTTGGAAACGATGAACAAAGGCTTCGCAACCGGCAAAAATATAGCTACAAATCGCAATAAGCCCTACGCCATAAACAAGGTTATTCTTCCAAATGGATGGCAGTACCCCAAAGAAGCAAATAAGCCCGACTACAGCTTGCACGGCGAGTAATAGCATAATAAACGGATGTGAAGCTTTAGCGTTCTTTTTGGTTTCTAAAAAGGTAACGGTGAATAAGCCGGATGATATACCTATGATCACAAATATGAATTCGGTGTGACCCACTAGCCAAAATGGTATGCCGCCTGAAAACAATAAGTGGATGTGTCCGCCCCAAACAAACTGCCATAGGATGACCGCCAATATGTAGCCTACATAAGCAATTAGGCTTTGCTCACGAACCCCTAAATAGAGTACTAGGTTGTATATGGCCAGTATGAGTAAACCACCATAAAACAGCCCCCACATCAGGCTATCCATTTGAAAGGAACTGCTATGAATAGGTTCAGGCTGCACTCGTAGCGGCGTGATCAAGCTTGATGATTGGCTTTCAATACGAATGAATAAATCGATTCTATCTGCGTTTTCTAGAGTCACTCGCAAGGTTGGGATGCGATAAATTTGTTCTTTTTGTGATTTCCCTTGATGGCTCTGCAATAGCACTTCACCATCTTTAACGACGTAGAAGTCGACTTTGTCGAGTTGGCTGAAATTGATAGAAAACACCCAGTTTTCTTGATTCGACACGTTGGAAATTGAGGTTAATAACCACATTCCTTTGTCTCTAAAACCAAAGTTGGGGTTATCGTACGGATGCATACGAAAGTCGCTGCGCCGCTTACTTGCATCATTGATAGTAAGTGGCAGGTTTGTTTCGTATAAATAATAAAGGGAGTCGGAGAGATCTAAAGACGTCTCTTCATCGAATAGTTGCTCAATGTGCTGAGCATGGCTTTGTAGCGGAGCCATAAGCCAAAATAGTGCGCACAACAGTGTAAAAATTCGAAAGAAATACATCTTGAAAAGCTTCTTATTTATCTTATAAGTTTATTAAACCACTCTGGCGGTCAATTGTACAAATGATTGAAGCAATAAAGTCTAGCCGTCAGGGTAAGTTAACCTGATCGTGATTATTGCACTAGCCCCTTGTTTACCCCACAATAGAAACATTGAAGGTGGTGCAAAAATCGCCGACCTTGTGGTTAAACGCTTCCACATAAACACGCCGTTCGTTAACGCTGTTAGCTATTACAAGAAAACTAAAGGCTTCGCATTAGCGCTGTATTATGAAAAATAACAAAACGAAAAAATTATCATGAGCGACGAGATTATTATTAACCGTGACGGTGTAGAACAACTGCCATTAAGGCGCTTTACCGAAGACGCTTACTTAAATTATTCCATGTACGTGATTATGGACCGCGCCTTACCGCATATAGCGGATGGCCTTAAACCGGTACAAAGACGTATTATTTACGCCATGTCTGACTTAGGGCTTAGCGCCAATGCTAAGTATAAAAAGTCGGCCAGAACGGTCGGTGACGTTCTGGGTAAGTTTCACCCTCACGGTGATTCCGCGTGTTACGAAGCCATGGTATTAATGGCGCAGCCATTTTCTTATCGCTACCCTTTAGTCGATGGTCAGGGAAACTGGGGGGCACCAGATGATCCCAAGTCGTTTGCTGCCATGCGATATACAGAAGCCAAACTGTCGAAATTTGCAGAAGTGCTGCTAGATGAATTAGGGCAAGGCACCGTTGAATGGACCCCGAATTTCGATGGCACGTTAGAAGAGCCTTGTGTACTACCCGCTCGTTTACCGCATATCCTACTTAATGGCGTTACCGGTATTGCGGTGGGTATGGCAACGGATATTCCTCCGCACAATGTGCGAGAGTTAGCTTACGCCTGTGCCATGTTACTCGATAACAGTAAGGCTGAGTTAAGCGATGTACTCGAGCACGTTAACGGCCCTGATTATCCTACTGAAGCGGAAATCATTACCCCTAAAGCCGATATTCGTAAACTGTATGAAACCGGTCGTGGCTCAATCAAGATGCGTGCGGTTTTTCATGAAGAGAACGGCGACATTGTTGTCACGGCTTTACCTCATCAAGCGTCGGGCGGCAAAATTCTAGAGCAGATTGCAGGTCAGATGCAGGCTAAGAAGTTACCCATGGTGAGTGATTTACGTGATGAGTCAGATCACGAAAATCCTACTCGTTTAATTATTACGCCGCGTTCAAACCGTATTGATACTGCTCAGTTAATGCAGCACTTGTTTGCGACGACTGATTTAGAAAAGAATTACCGCGTTAACCTAAACATGATTGGTTTAGATGGTCGCCCTAAAGTAAAAGACCTTCGTACCATATTATCGGAATGGTTAGTTTTTAGAAAAGACACGGTTACTCGTCGACTCCAATACCGTTTGGACAAAGTACTGGCTCGCTTGCATATCTTGGAAGGCCTTTTAGTTGCCTTTTTAAATATCGATGAAGTTATCGAGATTATTCGTACTTATGAAAAACCCAAGCAAGAACTAATTTCGCGGTTTTCCCTAAGCGATAAACAAGCAGAAGCGATTTTAGAATTAAAACTTCGTCATCTAGCCAAGCTAGAAGAAATGAAGATTAAGGGTGAGCAAGACGAGCTAGCAGAAGAGCGTGATAAGTTACAAACCTTGCTAAGTTCAGATCGCCGCTTGAAAACCCTTATCAAAAAAGAAATTTTAGCCGACGCCGAAAAGTACGGCGACGATAGACGTTCGCCAATTGTTGAGCGCACAGAAGCAAAAGCCTTATCAGAGAAAGAGTTAGTACCCGCTGAATCCGTCACTGTGGTGTTGTCTGAAAAAGGCTGGGCACGTTGTGCCAAAGGCCATGAGATTGATGCTGAAGGGTTAAGTTATAAAGCCGGTGATGGTTATCTATCAAGTGCCGAAGGAAGGAGTAATCAGCCTGCGGTATTTATGGATACCTCAGGGCGAACTTTCTCCTGTGATGCTCATGGATTGCCCTCGGCTCGTAGTCAGGGCGAACCGCTTACAGGGCGTTTTGCATTAGTGGGTGGTGAGTCTTTTGAGCATGTCATCATGGCATCAGATGAAGCCAAGTTTTTAATTGGCTCTGATGCAGGCTATGGATTTGTAGGTACCTTCAAAGACATGGTGAGTAAAAACAAAGCGGGGAAAGCCTTTTTGTCTTTGCCAAAAGCGGCCAAAGTAATGAAGCCTAAACCTGTAACCAATCCGGAATCAGACTGGTGTTTAACCATCTCGAATGAAGGGCGTATGTTGTTATTCCCATTAAAAGACCTGCCAAGTTTAGGAAAAGGTAAGGGTAACAAGTTGATGAATATTCCTGGTGCAAAAGCACAGTCACGGGAAGAGTTTGTTACCGTATTAGCCGTTGTTCCAGATGGTGCTTCATTGAAAGTCACGGCAGGAAAGCGAAATATGACCTTATCGGCGTCAGACCTAGAACACTACTATGGTGAACGTGGTCGACGAGGAAATAAATTACCTCGCGGTCTGCAGCGAGTGGATGATATTGAAGTGGTGAAAGGTCAATCACCTACCAATGATGCAGTGGAACCTGCAGGAGATGATATTTCCTAAACTTTGGTTGTCGATAAGTAGCGGTGAACTACACTAATATTAAGTCTACAAGGAGATTTTAATGTTAGGCATTGTGTTCACTTCACTTATCGACATGCTTGAAGAAAAGGTTTCACCCGAATTCGCCGACGAAGTCATCGTCGACGCTAAGCTATCTAACGACGGAGCCTATACATCAGTAGGTTATTACCCGTTTGAAGAGATGCAAAAACTATTAACTGTGCTTGCCGAAAAAACAGGTAAGTCGATTAATGCGTTAATTTACGATTTTGGTGTTTATCTATTTGGAAAACTATTCGCCGCCCATGGTGAAGTGTTAACCAATACCAAAACCCTTTTAGATCTTTTTGAACACTTAGATGATGATATTCATGTTCAGGTACGAAAACTCTATCCTGATGCCGACCTTCCCCGTTTTGCGGTTATTTCCAGAACCGATTCTACTATGCGTTTACGCTATTTTTCAGAGCGTGATCTTTATCCGTTAGCTGAAGGCTTGATGGACGCTGCGGCAGCGCACTTTGATTGCCAATTAGAGCGCGAAACCCACCCCATGGATTCCCCTCACACTTATGAATTTAGCCTTAAGGTTGTCTAAATAGTGGGAAATCATTTAGCGCCGACAGAGCAGCAATTACAGATTTTAACTCGACGACTTGAACGGGAAAAGTCGGCACGAAAAAGTGCTGAGCAGTTACTGATTCAAAAATCTCAAGCATTATACGACTCACTCCAGCTTAGTCGCCAGGCACAAAAAAAGTTAGAACTTGCTTTATGGGCATCTCAAGAATCGTTTTGGGATTGGCAAGCTAGCACTGACACCATCGACATTCGAGCTTTTTCTTTAGATTCAGAAAGCGAGACTACTTGGTCGGGAACCCCTTTCGACCTCATGGCGTTAGTGCATGAAGATGATTTAGAAAACCTGCAGTTTCATTGGTCAATGGCGCTACATGGCGGACGAGAACGCATGGAAGTTTCTTTTCGCATGGTAATTCACGGGCAATCACAGTGGATACGCTTAAGAGGCCGAGTGTTAACGCGGGGAAAAAGCGGGGAAGGGTTACATGTGGTGGGTACCACCAGAGACATTACTCAGCAACGAAGCGCGGAACAGTCATTCCAGTTAATGGCTTCCGCCTTTGCGAATTCGAGAGAAGCCATGTTGGTCTTATCGCCAACCCTTGTTATTAATGAGTGTAACAATGCGTTCGTACACCTTATTGGTGCACCTGATAAAGATGCCTGCATAGATGTAAACATCAACAAGTTGATTAAAGGGGAAAAGGTTAGTGTGCAGGCGCTTAACGTTGAAAAGCAATTGAGATTCGAATCAGTCATTGCTACTCATGAAGGAAAGGATATACCGATTGATGTGTCAGTGTCGATTTTCGAAAATCACGAAGAATCGTCCTCATCGCTTATTGCGACGATGCGCGATATCAGCGAAAGGAAACGAAGTGAGGAGCGGCTTAAGCATTTAGCGTTGTATGATGGGTTAACTGGGCTGAGTAACCGTAACGCTATTCGTGAAATTTTTCAGACTCTGCATGAGAGTGATTCTGAATTTATTGTGGTATTCATCGACTTAGATGGGTTTAAAGCCATTAATGATTCAGCTGGCCACGAGCGTGGTGATGAGGAATTGCGGCGGGTTGCGGCACTGTTAACCGCTACATTTGGGCCACTTGGTGAAGTTGCTCGATGGGGAGGCGATGAGTTTATAGCGCTGTTAACGGATTATGAAGTTGATACAGCGGTCGCTAAATCAGAAGCACTAATAGGCTTGATTGAAGAGGACTTAATAGTAACCAATAGAACCGAACTGCGGCTTTCCGCCAGTATCGGTATTGCTCAGTTTCCTATTGATAACACAAGTATTGATAGAGTGGTACAAAGTGCTGATGCGGCCATGTATCACGCTAAAACTCTAGGTAAGGGCCAGGTTTACGTATACGAAGAAGGGTTATACGAGAGTATGACGCAGCAAGTCAGTATGGTGAATGACTTGCGTAAAGCCATTCAAAACAATCTGTTGGATTTCTATGTACAGGGCAAATACGATTTGCAGGGAAATTTAAAAGGCGGTGAAGTGCTGTGCCGATGGAACTCTGGGTTACATGGCGCTGTTTCCCCCAGTGTTTTTATCCCCATGGCAGAGGAAAACCGCTTAGATAGCCATATCGGTTTACAGGCGTTGGAAGCGGCTTGCGATTATATTGTCATGATGGAAACACAAAAAGGAGAAAGTATCTCTTTGTCTATTAATGTCAGTGTGACTCAATTACTTGATGTGAACTTTCCAGCCCAAGCGATGAAAGTATGCAAAGAGTGTTCTGTACCTACAGATATGATTGAACTTGAGTTAACCGAATCTATTTTCATTAAAGATGAGTCTGCTGCGTTTGACGCCTTAAATGCCTTGAGTGATGCTGGGTTTCGCTTGTCGCTGGACGATTTTGGCAGTGGTTTTTCATCTCTGAGTTACCTAAAAAGTTTTCATTTTGAGGTAGTGAAGCTAGACAGAAGTCTAGTGGTAGACATTATTCACAACAGCAAGGCGCTGGCCCTTTTTAGTGGAATAGTCGCCATGCTTAGCCGGTTACAAATCGAGATTGTGGTGGAGGGTATTGAACAGGAATCTTATATACCTTTCATGCGAGAGGCAGATGTTACCTTAATGCAGGGTTTTTACTTTGATAAGCCGATGCCCTATGACCAATTTATAGCCAAGCACATCAATGTTCGGGGGATTAGAAAATAAAAGGCCAAGGCCTTTTATTTTCTATATCGCGAACAGGATTTTCTATTTATTATTCGTACTTTCAAATATCTTATCAGCGGAAGCCGCTACAAAGCCTTGGTAACGCTTACCGTTAGGCATGTCGTAGCGCTGAGCAAATTCATAGAAACAACTAGGAATTTCAGCCGTCTCATCAAAAAAACTAACCGGTGCACGGTCGGCCATAGTAGAAGACTGCGCTAAAAATACTTTAGGGCCTCCTTTTATTTCACCGCCAGATGTATTTAAAACAAAACCCGCTTCTTTAAGACGTGAGTTCACATCTGTAAGTTCGTCAGCTTGCCCCAAATGATTAACGCTCACCGTAAAGTGATTAGCGCGAAAGCCCCATGCTGCTAACCATGCAGCATATTCAGACTCACTGAGAAGAGCATCGTAATCGGCTTTGCTGATTTCCCAATGGCGTCCTGAATAAAGGAAATTGTCGGCGGTAACGACCTCGGCATCCATTTGCGCTACAAGCTTCTGAATAATAGCTTGGGCGTTCTCTGATAGCTCATTAACCCGAAGCTCACTAATAAACACTTTTGGTTTAGTGTCATCAGGGTGTTCGAAGTGCTTAGCGGTTAGCTTCTTCGCTTCAAAATTATAATCACCCATTTCGGTATAACCGAGGGCAATAAAGTGAGCGCCCAATTTTTCAAGCGCGGTTTTATCTAGTGCAAAGGTTCTAAATGCAACATGATCGTTAACAATGTTACTGGTGTTCTCTTCACCGGCTAGCAATGCATGAATTTTGTGGGCTGAGGGGGTGATAGCAACATAATCATCCCACATGTTGGCAAAGAGTGAATCGATGTTGGTATGCATGGCGTGTGTCCTATAAATAAAGCCGCTATTAATAGCGGCTTTGTCTGTATTGGTTTATTTAAAGTGTTAAGCCTGGGCTTAACTTGCCAGGTAAGGTCACTTTTTCAAGCTCTACCGAGGCGACAGGGAATGCGCAATAATCGGCAGCATAAAATGCACTGGCGCGATGGTTTCCACTTTCTCCAATACCACCAAACGGTGCTGCACTGCTTGCACCCGTAATAGGGCGGTTCCAATTCACAATACCTGCACGAATGCGCGCAAAGAAATAACGATAGTCTTCTTCGCTATCGGCTAGCAAGCCAGCCGATAGGCCAAAGCTTGTGTTATTGGCTTCTTCAATTGCGCTATCAAAGTCGGTGTAGCGAATAACCTTGAGTAATGGGCCGAAGTGCTCTTCATCAGGCAATTCAGACAGCATGTCAGTTACATCAATAATCCCTGGGGTGGCAAAACCCTTTTGAGTATCAGGCTGTTCTAATCGTAATAACACCTTGCCGCCTAGGGCTTCAAGTTCTTGCTGCGCTTTTACCATTGATGCTGCAGCATTTGCTGAAATCATTGCGCCCATAAAAGGCTGGTCGTCGGCATCATAGTCGTCAATTTTGATATTTTTAGTGACTTCAAGCAGACGAGCTAATGTGGCATCACCTTGAGCATTGGCAGGTAAAAACAAACGGCGCGCACAAGTGCAGCGTTGACCAGAGGTAATAAAAGCTGACTGCACGATATCGTGAACAGCGCCATCGATATCGGCAACGTCTTTCACGATTAACGGGTTATTTCCGCCCATTTCAAGGGCCAAAATTTTACCTGGGTGGCCGGCAAACTGTTCGTGTAAAATTTTGCCCGTACGTGAACTACCGGTAAAGAATAACCCATCAATACCATTGTGTGACGCTAGTGCCTTGCCGGTTTCTACTTCCCCCTGTACTAGGTTTAATACCCCAGCAGGTAAGTCAGCTTGTTCCCAAAGCTTAACCATTTCTTCGGCAACCATAGGAGTAAGATCGCTAGGTTTAAATACCACGGTATTACCTGCAATAAGCGCAGGTACGATGTGACCATTAGGCAAATGACCTGGAAAGTTATACGGTCCAAATACTGCTACAACACCATGAGCTTTATGGCGGATGAAAGCTTTACCTACAGGCATAGGGTTTTCAACGTTGCCAGTACGTTCAAAATAAGCTTTCTCAGAAATCGCGATTTTACCTATCATGGCGCCCACTTCTGTAGCAGTTTCCCACTCAGGTTTACCGGTTTCTTTTGCCATCACTTTGGCTAGGTGCTCTTTCGCTTCACCTAGCTTTTCACCGTAAACTTTAATAATGCTTAAACGTTCTTCAACGGTTTTCATTCCCCAAGCGGGTGCAGCAGCGCGAGCGGCTTTTACCGCTTCGTCTATTTGGCTTGGAGAGGCAGATTTACCTTCCCAAATAACCTGGTTTTTAGCAGGATCGATTGAGGCTAAGTCATGCCCTTCACCGGTAACCCATTGGCCGTTGATAAAATGTGTATGTAACATAAAAAAGTGTCCTTCAATTAGTCTCTGAATTTTACTGGGGCAAGTCGAACGTAGTCGCCTTCTTGCACATTCAGAGCGGCTGCAGCCTGACGGGATAGCACGGCAATATTTTGCTCGTCATTTACACCTACTTCGGTGGCTACCGCGCGAAAATCTGCAACAGAGGTGTTGATGATGTAATGAGTTTGGCCTTGTGCGGCCGCCGCATCATCAATAACAATTGGCATTTTTAAGCTAGATTGGGCAGTACGGATGTGACTAAGGTTGGCCTCTACAGTCGGCCCACCATCAAAAATATCTACATAACCGCGACAGCTAAAGCCTTCGCCTTCGAGCAGTTGCAAAGCAGGGCGGGTTTTATCGTGAACCTGCCCAATTACGGCTTGTGCTTCTTTGCTTAATAAATTGACGTAAATAGGGTATTTAGGCATAAGCTCTGCAATAAACACCTTATTACCGATACCCGTTAGGTAATCGGCAGTAGGGAAGTCCATCGAGAAAAAATGGGTTTCAAGCCATTCCCAAAACGGAGAGCGGCCTTCTTCATCACTTACACCGCGCATTTCAGCTATGATGGTTTCAGAGAATCGCTCGCGATGCTCCATCATAAACAAGAAGCGCACTTTCGATAGAAAACGTCCGTTGATGCCTCCACGCGCCTGCTCCCTTAAGAACAGCGTACATATCTCCGTAACACCCGTGTAGTCATTACAGAAGGTTAGAATTTCAACCGTATTGTGAATATTTAGCTCGCGAGAGGCATGCACCACTTTACTTAAGTGATAGTGGTAAAACGCATCATCAATGCCCACGGCGGCTTCAATACCTGACGTGCCCACCACCTCGCCGGTGGTCGTATCTTCCATTACAAACAGGTACGACTCATCGCCGGGTTGAGTCACATTCGCTTTAGTAAAAGCGTCTTGTGCTCGGTCGACTTTTCTATGCAATAGTTCATCGTTAACCGGTAACGAGGTAAACCCGATACCAGATTCTACGGCAATGTCGTACAAGGCTTGGTAATCAGCTTGTTTAATAGGGCGAATTATATTCATGTTCGCTACTCGCTAATTTGTCGTTTATTCGGCGCTTATTCGGCATTCACACCGGCGGCAACTGCGGCAACGGCACGTTCAAAGCGGGCTAAGCCTTCTTTAATATCTTCATCAGGTATAACCAAAGAAGGAGCAAAACGAATAACATTAGCACCCGCAATCAAGCACATAAGGTGTTCATTGGCAGCGGCGACCATAAAGTCGCGAGCACGGCCTTGAAATTTTTCGTTTAAGGCACAACCAAGCAACATTCCTTGCCCACGTACTTCAGAAAATACATCGTATTTATCATTAATAGCGGTAAGTAGTTCACGGTATAGGGCTTCTTTTTGTACCACGCCTTCAAGTACTTCAGGCTGGTTAACAATATCAAAGGCTTTTTCAGCCACGGCACAAGCTAACGGGTTTCCACCATAAGTACTTCCGTGAGTACCCGCTTTTAAATGTGCAGCAATGGCCGTAGTCGTTAGCATAGCGCCAATAGGGAAGCCACCACCTAACGATTTAGCGGTAGTTAAAATATCAGGTGTAACACCTAAGCCCATGTAAGCATATAGGTGACCGGTACGGCCAACACCCGATTGAACTTCATCAAAAATAAGCAATGCATTGTGTTTATCACACAGTTCACGCACGCCTTTAATAAATTCAACGTCAGGTGAGATGATGCCGCCTTCCCCTTGAAGCGGTTCCATCATTACTGCGCAAGTTTTATCAGAGATTAGCGCTTCAAAAGCCGCTAAATCATTGTAATCACAATGATCAACAGCACCAGGCTTAGGCCCGAAACCATCAGAGTACGCCGCTTGGCCACCCACAGTAACGGTAAAGAAAGTACGGCCGTGAAATCCTTTGTTAAATGCGATAATTTGGTTTTTATCTTCACCGTAGTTATCTAACGCGAAACGACGGGCAAGTTTTAATGCACCTTCGTTGGCTTCTGCACCTGAGTTAGCGAAGTAGACTTTCTCTGCAAAGGTGGCTTTAACCAATTTAGACGCTAAACGCAATGCTGGCTCATTGGTAAAAACATTACTCAAATGCCACAGTTTGCTGCCTTGTTCGTTAAGTACTTTAACAAGCTCAGGGTGACAATGACCTAGTACGTTTACCGCGATACCGCCAGCAAAGTCGATGTACTCAACGCCATCTTGATCCCATACACGTGAACCTTCACCGCGTACGGGTACCATGCCCGCAGGGTTATAGTTAGGCACCATCACTTCATCAAACGTTGCGCGAGTTACTGTCATTGTTGTTACCTCTGTTTTAAGCGCCCATGTCGATAATAGAGACATTGAACAGGCGGAAAAATAAACGAAATTACCGGTAAGTATGCCATTTTTTTATCTGGCTGTCTTGTTTGTGAATGGCTGCAGCCCTTTATATATAAGGACTCTGGCTTAATTTGCAGGAAAAGTGAATAACTATTTACTGCTAAGCCATATTGTTTAGGAATAGTCGAATTAAACGGTGAATTAGGCGATTGAACCCATAGCCAGAGCGCGTTGATCTGGCTAGGTTGATTTAAAGAAGTATGTCTCTTGATAGCTAGTTTGCATGAATATCCACAAAAAATTAGCTGTTTTCTTCTTCTCTTGATAACGGAAGGGCGAAAATATCAACAGATTTGAGTTTTTCTAACGCGCCAGCAGGATATTCCTGCTCTTTAATCATAGGTTTCACGTCTGCTACTTGAATCATGCGAGATTGATGTAGCATCCTTACTTTTGCATAAGTGCGAGCTTGGTGCAGAAGTTTAGGCAGTGAACCTACTTCACATGGCTCACGGGATGCACATTGGCGCATTGCATCACCAATAAATAAACGTTTTAACATCATGTTTTGAATAAGATCGGCAGAGACCGAGTCGGCATATTCGTCTTGTAGAGCAATAAGGTAGTTCGACGACGGCGCTAACCTTAACAAGGCTTCATGTCGCATCCGCTCTTTATCTTTTTGGCTCTCGGTTAGAAGATGGAGTTGGACTTTGTCAAATAACTTGAAGTACAACCTCATAATTGCACAACGGCCTAGCTGACTAAGCATACCAAAGGTATAGGCTTGCACCGGATTCAATTTATAGTAGGGTGCTAGATGACGTGCCGTTTCTGCCGTACCGTATGCAAACTGGGTCAGTTTCAATTTAATACAAGGGTAAGGGTCGGTGACTTGAGGCATTGCCCGTTTTAGTACCAAAGAGGGAATGAGAATTCGTAAGTTCTCAATACCTAAGAAGCTTAGTGCAGTTCTAAATGTCTCTACCACTATCACGCGCCCTTTCGAGTCGCGTCTTCGAAATGCAGAAGAGTTCACTATCTGCATTAGCTCATCATAAAGCCAGGGTAAGTTAGCGGCAATGGGCTCTAGCTTAGACACTGATGCAGCGCGAACGGAAAGTGCATCGAGTAAGGCGCCGGTATCATCACTTAAATTTAGTGTGCTATTAAATACCTCAGAGGTGAACGTGAGTTGTTCGGTAAGCTCACCGAGTAAAACTTCGTGTAGGTAATGATCAACCGTTTCAGTATATGAGGCATCAGATTGGGCTTTGAGGCGTTTGTTCTCAATGGCCATTTTTTCGACATGTAACAATTGCCTGCGCGCGTCACCTTGTTCAGATTGCTCGAAGCTGACTTCGCCCGGCCCACGTTTACCTAGCATTTTCATCGCCAGTTCTGGAGAGATAATTAAGCTCTCGAAACGCTCATCAATAGGCGGCGGGGTAGCTGCTGGGGTCGTCATCTTAAAGAAGCTCCTGCTAAGTAACTGTTCATGCGTCTGTTCATAGATGCCGTACATATTATCGCCCTACTTATTGGTGTCTCGATGTTAATTTAAGGCGCATTTTGATTAACCTATAAAAGTAAACAAAAACAACGCTAAATGCGAATTATTGCAGAACTTATTTTATCGGCAGAAAGCCAAGCAGCTTAAGCTTATTCTCAAGGAATCACCGATTAAATAAGCACAAACGCTATGCGTTTAAAAAAGCACCTAAAATATCGTGGCCATACTCGGTCAATAAAGATTCAGGGTGAAATTGAACGCCCCAGATAGGTAGTGTTTTATGAGAAATACCCATAATCTCTTTTTCACCGTTATGGGTTTCACACCAAGCATCTATATTTAATTGAGCAGGAAAGTGTTGCTCGCTAAGCACCAAAGAATGGTAACGGGTGACGGCATAGCCTTGCTTAAATCCAGAAAACAGCCCTTGGTTATTGTGAAATAATGCTGATGTTTTACCATGCTTAATTTCTTTGGCACCTATAACACAAGCGCCAAAAACTTGGCCGATAGCTTGGTGGCCTAGGCATACACCGAGCAATGGGATCTTTCCAGCGAAATGCTTAATAGCCTCTAAGCTTATGCCAGATTCATTGGGCGTGCAGGGGCCTGGGGAGATAACTAAATGACTGGGTGATAAGGCTTCAATATCGGCGATGCTAAGGTCGTTGTTTCTAACGACCTTAACGCTAGCACCTAATTCAGTAAGGTAACGGGCTAGGTTGTGAGTAAAAGAATCGAAATTATCAATTAACAGCAGCACTACAACCTAACCTGTTTAATACTAAGTTTTAATTATGGCTTTGGAATAAAACCAACGGCTTCGTAAACCTTTTTAAGGGTTTCTTCAGCACGTGCGGAGGCTTTTTCAGCACCATTTCGCATAACGTCATTTAAGTAGTCGCGATTAGAACGGATATCAGCGTAGCGCTGCTGAATAGGTTCTAGCAGTGCAACAACGGCTTCTGCTACATCACCCTTCAAATGGCCGTACATTTTATCTTCGTAAGCCGGAACCAGCTCATCTATCGTCTTACCTGTCGACAGCGACAGTAAAGTAAGTAGATTCGAAACCCCAGGCTTTTCCTGTGGATTGAAGTAAATGTTAGCTTGCTCGTCTGAATCGGTTACCGCGCGTTTAATTTTCTTAGTAATCTTTTTAGGATCTTCAAGCAAACCAATAAAGTTATTGGGGTTAACGTCAGATTTCGACATTTTCTTTTCAGGCTCTTGTAGGCTCATGATACGGGCACCAAACTCAGGAATATGAGGCTCAGGTACACGTAAAATATCACCATACAAATTGTTCATACGGTTGGCGATATCACGGGTAAGCTCAAGATGCTGTTTCTGATCGTCGCCAACAGGCACTTTGTCTGCTTGGTACATTAAAATGTCTGCAGCCATTAATACCGGATAACCGTATAAGCCAACGTTAATATTATTCTCGTTTTTTGCCGACTTATCTTTAAATTGTGTCATGCGGTTCAACTCACCCATTTGGGTGTAGCAGTTTAAAACCCAAGAAAGTTGGGCATGCTGAGGTACATGAGATTGAACAAATAAGGTGCTCTTTTGTGGGTCAATACCGCAAGCTAGGTATAACGCCAGTCCATCAAGGCAAGCCTCGAAAAGCTGTTTAGGATCTTGTCTAACCGTTATCGCATGCAAATCTACCAACATATATAGGCAATCATGATCGTCTTGCATGGACACCCACTGTTTAAGCGCACCCATGTAGTTACCAAGGGTAAGTTGTCCAGAAGGCTGACAGCCACTTAATACAATGGGCTTGTTACTCATAATGTGTACCTATACGTTAACGTTGTTTAGTTACGCCTTTGAAAGACGTGATAATTCACTGCGCATGTCATCAATAACTGCGCGATAATCTGGCTCGGAAAAAATAGCTGAACCGGCGACAAACATATCAGCACCAGCTTCCGCAATGGCGCGAATGTTATCGACTTTTACGCCACCGTCAATTTCTATTCTAATATCATGACCGCTTTGTAACACCCGTTGTTTTACAGCGCGTACTTTATCGAGGGTGCTAGGAATAAATTTTTGACCACCAAAGCCCGGATTGACCGACATAATAAGGATATGGTGCAACTTGTCCATGACATGATCGAGATAATGCAGAGGCGTGGCGGGGTTAAACACCAATCCAGGTTTACAGCCTGCATCAATAATAAGTTGTAACGAGCGGTCTATATGCTCTGAAGCTTCTGGATGGAAACTAATATAACTGGCGCCCGCATCAGCAAATTTTTCGATTAAGTCATCAACAGGTTTCACCATTAAGTGAACATCGATAGGCGCGGTAATACCATATTTTCGTAGTGCCTCGCATATCATAGGACCGAATGTGAGGTTGGGCACATAGTGATTATCCATTACATCAAAATGGACTACATCTGCACCAGAGTTGAGTACATTCTCTACTTCTTCTCCTAGTCGAGCGAAATCGGCCGAAAGAATAGAGGGGGCAATCAAAAATGGTTTCATTAGTTTTCCCTGTTCATGGTGAGAAGCGGATTTCCAAAGGTGGAAGTTTACCGAAAGTTAGCTTTTGAAAACAGCGCTGATTACATTACCACTTGTGTTAAAGGTAAGTAAAAATAAGGGGTTAAAAATATTAAAATAATTGCACCATGTCGGACGTTATGCCTATTATTGGTGCAAATTAACGCACTTAAACTTTGCGCTAAAATTTTATCTCATTTTTTAATTTTGGTTTTTATTACTAAAATCATGCTGTTATGTGTATTTTGGTCATTGTGGTATTTGTGCATTAAGTGGGCATCACTCTTGCGTAAACCAACCCAAATATAAGAAAAATCAAGACAGAAAAATTAATTAAAACAAGTTTTGGAACTTCACGGAGAACACACACATGAAATTATCTACTAAAAGCACATTGCTTGCCGTTGCCGTATCGTCTGCATGCATGTTTACTGCCTTACCTACTTATGCTGAAGTAACTGCCAATGCTAGCGTAACAAGTAACTACATTTGGCGTGGTCTAACGCAAACAACAAATGACGCAGCAGTACAGGGCGGAATTGACTATTCTCACGAAAGTGGTTTTTATGCGGGTACTTGGGCATCTAACGTAAACTACGGTGCTGACGATGTTTATTCGTACGAGCACGATATGTACTTCGGTTTCTCAGGTGAGTCTGGCGATATCGCGTATGACTTTGGTTACCTTTATTACAACTATGACGATGAAGCAAACTTCGATTTCGCAGAAGTTTACGGTTCCGTTGGCATGGGCGGATTAAGCCTAAGCTTATCACTACTTGCTCATACTGAAGCAGACGAAGGTGAAGGCCGCGATTACGGGTTTGGCGAAGCAACTTATGTTGCTGTTGATTATGCTTTTGAAGTATTAAATGGCTCAGAAATGGGTTTACACCTTGGTTATCATCAAGGTGACTTTGCTGAAGACTTTAACGGCGTTATTGGCGGATATGCAGATTGGGGTGTTTCAATCGCGAAAGACGGTTTTAGCTTCGCAATTACCGGTACTGACTTAGATGACGACGGTGCTGATGCTTACGACAACGATTCAGTTAAATTTACTGTTGGCTATAGCATGGACTTCGAACTATAAGTTTTTAAAAACCTATAAAACAATGTCTTAATTGTCGAAAAAAATGTTGAAATTGAAAGCCTGCTGCATATGCATCAGGCTTTTTTACTGTTGGTAAATAGTAAATATATTCTTCATTTATGATTATTTTCTTGTGAGTCATAAGGTTTTATTTATAATGAAGTTTAAGCTAAATTTGCGCAAGGAGTGTTCAGGATGAAAGTACTTCCATTTTATGCAGTATGCGGCGTCGTTGCGCTTGTAAGCGTAATTGTTTATCCACGTTCCGGCTCGGAAGCCTCTGTGTGCGAGTTCCAACCCTCTTCTAGCTTTAACCCTAAGCTACCCGCTAGTCATGTACAAAATCAGTGCGCCAGAGACAGAGACGGTGTCGCTGAAGTTAGTTGGCTATCTTGGATAGCAGGTAAATCTCCTTCATTTCAATTCCATTTTCTCGACTTGCTTGAGTTACTTCATGATGATGACAGCAAGTAAAAATTGGCTTGGCCAACAAAAGTGCATTCGTTAATGAGCCAACAATCGGGCACCGGCTTTTTGTCAGTGTTGATGAGTGTTATTGCTGGCATCTTTGGTGTGCAAGGTCATAAAAATTACGAGCGGGACTTTACTAAAGGCACCTTTATTAGCTTTTTAATTATTGGCGTGATTTTAGTAGCCTTGATGGTTGTTACACTAATGATGTTAGTGAAGTGGCTGACAGGCTATTAATTCATTTTCCTGTGATAAGTCTTTTGCGTTGATTAGCTTTTGTCTTTTTTGCTGGCGCAGTTGCTGTTGTAGAGGGCGGAAAATACGCCAAAATTTCATCAACAGGCTTTCGCGTAGCACCATTTTGGCTAATGGAGCGTTTAACCGACAACATGCTAAAGTCTGCGCCTTTATATAAAGAGCGAGTAAGAGGCAGATCATGATTCGATACCAATACAGGTATGCCACGCTTTTTCGCTGCTCGCATGGCTAACTCTGCTAGTTTTTCTTGTGAGTCTTGACCGAAACTACGTGCAGCATAGCTGGTAAACGCGGCGGTTTTACTAATAGGCGCGTAGGGCGGATCGCAATAAATTACATTCCCACGACGGGCCCGAGTAAATACTTTTTCGAAGGGTAAGCATGTAAACGTGGCTTTTTGTGCCTTCTCTGCAAACACAAACATTTCATGCTCAGGGAAGTAAGGTTTTTTATAGCGGCCAAAGGGGACATTGAACCTGCCAGCTAAACTGTACCGACACAAGCCATTATAGCCGTGCCTGTTTAAGTATAAGAATAAAATGGCGCGGTAGTATTCGTCTTCCGTTGCATTAAATTCTTCTCGCAATGCATAATACATTTTTTCATCATTTCGTTCGCCGTTGAAGAAACTGCGAGCGTCGTGGATGATGGCATCAGGCTGCACTTTTAAAAAGTTATACAGGTTTATCAGGTCGGGGTTAATATCGTTCAGCAGATAACGCTTGTACTGAGTATTCAGAAACACTGACCCCGCGCCTACAAACGGTTCAATGAGTTTGTTTGCTTGAGGTAACCTGGCCTGAATATGCTCTACTAGGCTGTACTTGCCACCGGCCCACTTTAAAAAGGCCCGGTTTTTTTTCTGCATCATGCGTAAACGTTACTACCTGCACGGAATAAAGACGGTTGTCGTTCCGGTACTCGCCGAGTGTGGCGTTATTCTGGGGAGTGGCGCTGCAACTATCTCGCACCGCCACGCTAAAGATAGATTGTATCTTTCCTCATAGGAAGGAACAACCATGAAACGTAATGCTTACTGCTTTTCTTTAGTTTGAAGTCACTGCAATAGCCTCAACGTACTTTTATTCGCCAGAAACGGCTGCCATTTCATCTAGAATTTGCTGCCCACGTTTTATAAACGCCTCATCTTTGGTTGGATAATCCGGTAAAGCGGACAGCGCTGCGCGAGCTTGCGGTAATGACTGGAATGGTTGATGGAATACAACCACATGCCAATCACCTCCATACCGGGTAGTGACATACTGTCGGGTAACGGCACTTAAGTTATATTGAGCAATAAATTGACTAACCACAGTTTCATCTTTTATTCCGACCATTTGAATCACATAGTCATTGGGTAACACTGACTCAGCTTTTAACACGGCGGCAGTGGAGGAAACGACTTGGTTGGTTGACGTATTTGACGCACCTGAAATATCAGGGCTCTGTTGAATTTGTTTAGGTTGAATCTGTTTCGGTTGAGCTGGGCTTGGCAACGACTCCGTAGTGGTCTCTATAATGCCACTACTGTTTGAAGCCAACTCGTTCAACAGTTCTGGCTTACTTGCACTTTCATTGTCATTTTCATTAAGAACATTTTGTTGTTCAGACAATTGAGGCGCAGTGCTGGCAGGTGTAGCGCGAGCGCCTGATTCCACGCTGTTATTGGCAATCTTATCGTCTGAAGCAGTGTTATCGGATTCTTTGCTCTTTTCACCTGTGGTGCCTAAAGAGGAAACTGCGCCTTTCCAGTTAGTGACTAACTCAACGTTACTATCATTAGCTGATGTTGCAGGTTCAACTGGCTGAATTTCTTGCTCATTGGCTACTTTGCTAAAGGCAGAACCTGCCACTACATCGTCGGACTCTGACGATATCGCTTGCTGTTCAATGGGGGCAAACAGGGTTGATATGGAGTCGCCATATTGCCAAGCAACCAACCCACCAAAGGTAAGTATAAATACCAAGGTAATAGCAATATAAAAGCCGGTAGTCGTTAGTGGATTTGATGGCGCGGCTTCTACAGGTAAATTGCGTTTGTCTAGATGGGCTTGAAACGCTTCTCGGCGTTGGGCAATCATTCTATCTAGCTCAGAACCTTGGGGCTTTGCACTTTGAAGCTTTGACGAAATGGACTGACTACTGATGAGCAATGGCGTATCGGTATTTTTTGCAGGTAACCACTTTTTGGCCTTTTCCGCCCATGGTGTGCTAGCAAACAACAATACATTTAGGTGTTGTTTGTTACCGGCAAAACGACTTTGTAACACTAAATCCCATAGTTCTTGTAGAAGCTTATCTGGCATGTGCTCCGCTTGCGTAATAGCAATAAGCACAGGGCCTTCGTGGCTATTTAGCGGTGATAGCAGTTCATTAAGAGGGCGTACAAAACTGCCTACCACTTGGCCAAGTAACTGGCGGCATAACTGACCACGATAGTCAGTGAGGTCCATATTAGACTCAGCGGTTAAATACGCTATTTCAGTATCGTCATGCTGTTGGTAAACGAAAGCTTCTAGGGTTTGCTGTTGTTCAGCAATAGAGTTGCCACTGACAAAAACCAGTTGGGACGAGTAGTTAACTAAATATTCAAGACGTTCATGCAATTCACTGTGCATGGGCAATAACCCCATAAGCCCAGTGCGTACACAAAGGGCTAGCTAAATAACGAATGTTGGTGTTAGTTAGGTATGAGCGTTAGCTAATCGCTAACGCAAAATTTCAGTAAGAATGTCGTCAGTCACATCTTTAGTCACTACAGCACTGCCCATGTTTTTGGGAAGTACAAAGCGAATATTGCCTGCTTCTACTTTTTTATCGCGCTTCATATGTTTAACGTAATCGCTCTTGCTCATTGTAGTAGGACCTTCCACTGGAAGTGAAAATGCCTCAAAGAGCGAACGCACGCGACGAGTTTCTGACGCTGTAAACCAACCTAACTGCTCTGCTGCTAAACAAGCAATTATAGTACCAGCAGAAACGGCTTCACCGTGTAGCCAGTTTCCGTAACCTTGTTCAGCCTCAATAGCATGCCCAAAGGTGTGGCCTAAGTTAAGAATAGCGCGTAATCCACCTTCTCGCTCATCCTTGGCAACCACTTCCGCTTTAATGTCACAGCAGCGTTTAATGGCTGTATTGAGCGTTGATTCTTCTAACTGTATTAGCCCATCTACATTGGCTTCAAGCCAGGAGAAAAAGGCTTCATCGTAAATAATGCCGTATTTGATGACCTCAGCCATACCTGCAGAGAATTCACGAGGAGGTAGTGTAGACAATGACTGTGTATCAATAACCACTAAGATTGGTTGATAAAACGCGCCAATCATATTTTTACCCAAGGGATGATTCACTGCGGTTTTTCCGCCAACAGATGAGTCAACTTGAGAGAGTAGGGTAGTGGGCACCTGAATAAAGGGCACACCACGTTGATACGTAGCTGCAACGAAACCACATAAATCACCAATAACACCGCCACCTAATGCAATTAAGGTGGTATCTCGGGCAGCATTGAGTTCAAGCAAGCGGGTCATGACTACCTCGAATTGCTCGAGGTTCTTATATTGTTCGCCATCGGGCAAAATAATGGTTTCTATTTGCTTGTCACCACACGCAGCTATCACCACATCAAGATACAAAGGCGCAACGGTTTCGTTGGTGACAATAACGGCCAGCGGACCTTTTATATGGGGCACAAAAAGGCCAGGCTGTTTTAACAACCCGGCCTCAATATGTATAGGATAGCTACGTTCGCCAAGTTCCACAGTTAAGGTTGACATGGGCGAAGCACCTCCTAGTTATTTTTTATTATAAACCAATTTTACCAATGATCTGATTTGCAACTGCACGAGCAGATTGGTCATCAGTATCAACTACATAATCTGCAACTTCTTCATAAAGAGGATTACGCAAATCTGCAAGATCGCGAAGTACTTGCTCCGGATCATCATTTTGAAGCAAAGGGCGACGCTTATCGCGTTGTGTTCGAGCAACTTGCTTATCAATCGTAGTTTGCAAGTAAACAACAATGCCTCGAGCAGACAAACGATTACGAACTGCTTTGGTTACAATTGAACCGCCACCAGTAGCAAGCACGATACCCTGCTTGTCGGTTAAATCATTGATGATGTTTTCTTCACGCGCACGGAATCCATCTTCGCCTTCAAGGTCGAAGATCCAGGCGATATCTGCACCAGAACGGCGCTCAATTTCCTGATCGGAGTCATAAAAATCCAGGTGAAGTTCGTCTGCTAGGTGTCTACCGATGGTGCTTTTGCCAGCACCCATTGGGCCAACCAAAAAGATATTACGTTTTTCAGCCATATTTGCTTATATCACAACTTTATCATGTTAGGGGCATGCACTGTTGCCTTACCAGCCTACCCATTGATTCGTGCCTATTTAATGTCCAATAAGCACTACTCCTTTAACCTCGCTAAAATTTCGAGACCGTGATTATCTCAGTTTCTGACAAGCCCTTGCAAGTATTGTTGAAAACAATTAGCACGATAATGTAAATAAAGGGGCGTTGTAGTACCAGAAAACGCAAAAAGCGGGCTGCTTGTAGCCCGCATTTCACGTTGCATTATAGCTTGTTATGGTTTTTCTGTAATTATTTTTGGCGTTACAAATATAAGTAATTCACGTTTCTCTTGAAACTCTGAAGTATTACGAAACAGCACACCTAAATAAGGTAGGTCGCCAAATAACGGTACTTTTGACACCGCATCTGTACTCGTTTGCTGGAAAATACCACCTAAAACGATAGTTTCGCCATTTTCTACCAATACTTGAGTCTTGATTTCTTGGGTATCGATGGCCACCGCATCGCCGGTAGAGGTAGACACAGTTTCACCACGGGTATCTTGGGTAACGACTAAATCCAAAATAATGCGGTTATCTGGCGTAATCTGCGGTGTAACGCGAAGTGATAATACCGCTTTCTTAAATTCAACCGATGTCGCACCACTTGATGTAGCTTGAACATAAGGAATTTCAGTACCCTGTTCAATATACGCTTCCTGTTGGTTTGCAACAGTAATACGCGGGCTGGCGATGATTTCACCTTTGTTTTCAGACTCCAGAGCCGACAGCTCTAAATCTAAAATGGTGCCATCTACCAAGCTAGCAATTTGAAAACCAATGGTTCCCGCTGCGCTAGAAACCGGTAGGTTTACGTTTAGTCTGTCGTCAACGCTTGGAATAGTGCCGCCTGCAATAGATTCAGCGCCTTCAATAGACCCTGAAACACCACTGTCACTTTCTCTATCACTTAAACCCCAACGAACGCCTAGCTCTTCATCAACGTTATCAAGTACGGTAACCATTCTGCTTTCAATTAATACTTGTTTAACTGGAACATCAAGGGCTTCAATCATTTTTCTTGCTTCGTCGATCGACGGCAAGGTATCTCTAATTAGCATGGTATTAGTACGTTCATCTACCGTTACAGTACCGCGTTCAGATAAAATGCCGCCCTCAGCAGATTTTAAAATGGTCGCTAAACTGGCTGCCTTGGCATAATTTACCGAGATATTAACCGTACTAAGTGGAGCTAAGTCTGATACTTGTTTTTTAGACTGAAGTGCTTGTGTTTCTCTAGCAGTAAGCTCTTCGGTAGGCGCTATCAATAAAATGTTGCCTTCTAAGCGCTTATCCAACCCTTTAACACGCAAAATCATATCAAGGGCTTGATCCCAAGGCACACCCGATAAGCTAATGGTGACATTGCCGGTAACCGTGTCGGTGGTGACTAAGTTGAAGCCATTAACTTGTGCAATGATTTGCAGTACTTGACGTACAGGTACGTCTTGAAAATCTAGAGAGATAGGGTCGCCCGTATAGGTCTTTTTGCTTTCTAACTCTTCTTGTTGCGACAAGCTCATGGGCTCAATTTTAACCCGAAGTACATTATCTTCAATGGTATGACGCGCGGTCACTGTATCGTTGTAGAGAATTTCTATGCGGGTACTTTTTTCGTCTTGAAAGGTTTCAATAGTTGATACCGGCGTTGAAAACTCGGTGACATTTAATTCAACCAGTTGATCTTCTTCCAGCGTAGTCTCGATAAGGGTAATAGTAACCTTGCCTTGAGACTCAACGAGTTGCGGGGTAGGTTCCATGCCTTCAAAGGTGATTAACGCAACGCCCGTATTACCGGCTTCTCGGGTGAAGTCTATTCCGGTAATTTGAGTGGGTGATTTGTATTCATTTGCGTCATAAAGCACGGGCTCTAAAGCTTTAGCCGGCGCAACATAAACCATTAAAGTGGTACATACAGCGACAAAGCCAAGCAGCCAAGACCAGCGAGAACTTCTACGATTTAAAGACTTATTAAATAGGTAACGCTCAGCCATTATTTTTTCTCTCCTGACGTTGAGGCTTTGCTCAACGTTATCTCTTTTTTCTGCCAGCAACCTGCACCATCAGGTATTAGCTGCTCTATTGTTAGTGAGTTTGGATTAATTCCAGTGATTTTACCGTAAAATAGTCCGATACGGCTGCCAATTTTGGCTTTATGTAACACGCCGTCGTTGCTGTTGATTAATGCCCATTGTGTTCCTTGGCTTTTGAAGTTTCCGGTTAATCCTAACGAATCTAAGCCATACTTTTCCAACTTTTGCTTTGTGCGGTCGAAGTCAGGCTGAAAACAATTTTGCTGCCGTGTTTGGGTTAACGGTGGCGTGTTTTCTTTGGGTGAGTCGAAAGGGCTAGGTAGCTCGCTTGCGGAGTAATTAAATGTGGTAGGCGTTGCGAACTCAGGGTACGGTTCAATATTGTGAACCGCATTGTCGCTCACGCTTTGTGTGTATGCCTGCAAATCATCTAATTTCGGCGAGCAAGCGGTGATCATTACAACCGAAGCTATTACTGCATAATGACGCATTACTCAGTTCCTCCGCTAAGATTCGTACTACTTTCCGAGCGGTAAGTTTTCGCTTGTAGTTTTAATGTTAGTCCGTTGCTTTCTTTTGCAATATCGAAGTCATGCAAGGTTACAATTCTTGGTAATCCCGCTACTTTAGACATAAATTCGCCAAAGTGGTGGTAGCCGCCGCTAACCTCAATTTCGATAGGTAATTCTGTATAGAACTCTTTAGGAACTTCTTGCTGCCAGTTCAATAACTTAAATGTAAGGCCCGAAGAGGTACCCACATAAGTGATATCGTCTAGCAAGCCTGGTGTTTCATTGCTTGTTGGTAAGCTTTTCAACATCGAAGAAAAGTCATCTTCTAGTCGTGCAAGTTGATCTCTATAGGCTTCTTTATTTACCGCAATGCGATACTTAGCTTCATATTGGAGTTTTAGTTCTTGTTCTTTTAGCTGTACGGCATCAAGAATAGGAAGCTTAGGGTTGATGACTAAATAATAGCTAAGAGCGCCAATCAATATAGCCACAAACGCTGCCACAACAATACGCACTTCGTTTGGCCATATGGCGATTTGTTCGAAGTCGAGTTCATTGAGTTCTTTGAGTTTTTCTATATCAAACTTCATTGGTTAGTCTCCCCATCGGCGTCTTGATTTAACGGAGATACCGAAGAGCTAATCATAAATGTTAGGGTGAAAGTGCTTACTGCGCGAGAGGCGTTGGTATCGGCTTTTATTGACGATAATTCCGCTCCAACGAAAACCTCTGAGTTATCCAACGAACGCATAAAATCAGAAAGCCTGTTATTTGAATCACTTACACCTTCAATTTCAAGCTTATTACCAATGCGCTTCATCGATTGGAAAGTCACGCCTTGAGGAACTAATTTCGCGAGTTCATCGAAAACAATTGCGGCTACATTTCGACTGGCCTGTAGTTGTTCAATTAAGGCCATGCGTTGTTCAATCGCATTCTTGCTTTCTTTGATGTTTTTAATATCGGCTATTTGTGCATCTAGTAATGCAATCTCTTTTTCAAGAAACTGGTTTCTAGAATTTTGGTGATCAATTTGCTGATCGATCGCTTGACCGATAAACCAGAAAATTAATCCTACAATAGCGGCAACGGCTAGCAGACCCATTAAATATTGCTGCTTTTGGTGTTGGCGTTGTTGCTCGCGCCAAGGAAGTAAATTTACATGTGCCATGGGGTAAAACTCCGGCTAGCAAGGCCAGCAGCTATGCTGAGCTGCGGGGCAATACGACGTAACCGCTGAGAATCTAGCTTAGGGTTCAATGTCATACCTAAGAAGGGGTCGAATACATCAACTTTAAGACCTAAGTCTTGGCTTAATATGTCAACAAGGGGCTGTATGGTGGCAGCGCCGCCGCAAAGGAGTATTTTGCTCGGGCGGTCAATGTGAAAAGTAGACATATACATCTGCAATGCACGATTGATATTTTGTTGCAGGTTAGAGGCAAAAATGGGTAATACATCTTCTACCCAATGCCCTGATAATGATTCATCAAGCAGTTGACGCTCAGCTTCGTCACGGTCAATCATTTGAATTGCGCTAATGTCATTGACCAAGTTATTGAGCCCGAATGAATGCTCTTTGGTGTAAATAACATTGCCGTCACGTACCACACTAACTTGCAGTAAAGATGCGCCAACATTGATAGCACAAACGGCTTCGTTCTCAGCCTTGCCGTTGTAGAAAAAGTCGACGGCATTACCAATCGCATAATTTTCAACATCGACAATTTTAGGCTCGAAGTCTGCTTCACGTGAAAGTAACAAGCGACTATCTACTAAGTCTTTGTGTGCGGCAGTTAGCAATACATTGATTTTGCCTGTGTGCGTTTCGCTTTGCCCGAGTTCTTCGAAGTCCAGATAAACCTCTTCTAATGGAAAAGGTATTAAACTGTCAGCTTCAATTTCTATCTGGCTTTCCAGTTCATAATCATTTTGATCAGGATCCATAAAAACGATTTTACTGATTACTGACGTACCAGCTACAGCCACATTGGCTTGCTTTATTTTAGTTTTTAAGCTGTTACGCACTTTTTTAAGTGCTAAACTGACGGCCTCGTAATCTTTAATATCTCGCTCAGAAAAAGCGACTTTATTAATAGATTCACATGCATAGCCTTGAAGTATGTAGCCGTTGGCAGAATGTTCTAGCCATACCGCTTTTATTTGACGTGTGCCTATATCTAAACCCACAATGGGAGGCATCTTTTTCTTAAACAGCGATTTCATTTACTAGTGTCCGGTTTCAAAGGTAGTTGCTCTAAAGTACAATATTACTCAGTTTTTATTGTGCGTATGGTTCTATAGATAACACATACGTATGAAAATATACGTGATTTTCGCAAAAATGCCTTGGTATCCTTAAATTGTGAAGTACATTAAACCGTTATTATTATTCATTGTCATCTCTAGCCTTATTGGTTGCATAGCGCTTGTTGGTATTTACTTTTATATCAAACCTAACCTGCCAAGTGTTACTGTACTTAAGGATGTTAGACTCCAGACTCCTATGCAGATTTATACCCATGATGGAAAATTAATTTCCCAATATGGTGTTAAACGGCGGATCCCCGTAAAACTTGAGGAAGTACCTGAGCAGTTAATTCACGCGATATTAGCTACTGAAGACAGTCGCTTCTTTGAACATCACGGAATTGACCCCATCGGTATTGCCCGCGCTGCTGTTAGTTTAATTATCACGGGTGAAAAAAGGCAAGGAGCCAGTACATTAACTATGCAGCTTGCCCGAGGCTTCTTTTTAAGTCGAGAAAAAACTTATATTCGTAAGGTAAAAGAGATATTTATCGCTTGGCACATGGAGCAAGAACTGAGTAAAGAAGAGATTCTTGAACTCTATTTAAATAAGGTTGAGCTAGGTCATCGTTCGTTTGGTTTTGGTGCTGCAGCACAGGTGTATTACGGAAAATCCCTAAATGAACTTACTTTGGCACAGCTAGCCACGATTGCAGGTCTTCCTAAAGCCCCCTCCGCATTAAACCCTATTACCGACCCAGAAGCTTCAGCTGGGCGTCGCCGCGTAGTATTGCTGCGTATGCTCGATGAAGAATATATAACCAAAGCTGATTTTGATAATGCAGCAAACGCGCCTATAACCGCGCGTAAGCATGGTGCTGAAATTGAAGTGGACGCGCCTTATTTGGCCGACATCATCTATAACGAGATGGTTGAAATTTACGGTAAAGATGAAGCGGAAACCGGCGGCTATCAAGTTTATGCAACGGCAGGTTCTGATCTTCAACTTGCAGCGCAACAGGCCGTGGTAAGAAATTTACATGACTACGATGAGCGCCATGGTTATAAAGGGCCGTTAGGCTATTTGTGGGATGCGCCTTCACCAGAAGCCCAAGATGAGCCCGTTCCTCAACTTTCTTTAGATTTTGATACCAGTGATAAATTACTGGCAAGTGACTGGAGCGAGCGAGATATGCTTGCTGCCTTGTCACAACAACCTTACATCAAACCATTGGTACCGGCGGTTGTGCTGAGCGCAGCTGACCAATCTATTGATGTGCTTGATGTGAATGGCGAAAAGCGCACCATTACATGGGAAGGTTTAGATTGGGCAAGGCGCTATATCACTGACTTCAGACAAAGCAGTGAACCAGAGACAGCGCTAGATGTTACTCAACCTGGCGCAGTTATTTATATTCGCGAGCAAGATGATGCATGGCGAATAGCCCAATTACCTGAGGTGAGTGGGGCATTCATTGCACTTAACCCTAAAAATGGTGCAGTTGAAGCCGTAGTGGGCGGATACAGTTTTTACCAAAGCCAGTTTAATCGTGCCACCCAAGCAAAACGACAGGTTGGCTCTAACATTAAACCCTTTATTTATTCTGCAGCAATAGACAGTGGATACACGCTGGCTTCTATTATTAATGATGCCCCTATTAACCAATGGAACGCGGCCACCGGTGTTGCTTGGCGCCCTCAAAACTCACCAGCAGAATACGATGGGCCGATTCGCATGCGTAAAGCCTTGGGTAAATCGAAAAACGTTGTTTCAGTGCGTTTGCTACGTGGCGTAGGTTTGCGTAAAGCAGCAGATTACCTTACTCGCTTTGGTTTTGATCCTGATGATATTCCGTTAGACGAAACGGTTTCTTTAGGATCGAGTTCCCATACACCATTAGAAGTCGTGCGCGGTATGGCAGTGATTGCCAACGGTGGCTACTTGGTCAACCCACATTTTATTTCTAAGGTACTTGATGAACATAGCAAAGTACTGTGGCAGGCAAACCCTGTATGGGCTTGCGATGACTGTACTAATGGTCACGCTCCTGAAAGTTACCCTGAAAATGAGGCTGATAGCGACGAGGTTGATGTAGAAGCCTTACTCGAAGCCCAGCTAAACAACGATGTGTTGTTAGCAGAAAGTGATGTAAATGAAAAACAAAGTGCACCCCAAGTGATTACGCCTCAAAACGCCTTCTTAGTAGGCGAAATGATGCGTACCGGTGTGCGCGCGAATGGGAACTGGAGCAAGAAAACTTATTGGCTGGGTACAGGTTGGCGAGCACGCAATATTCTTCAGCGTACCGATATTGCGGGTAAAACCGGTACCACCAACGATTCAAGAGATACGTGGTTCAGTGGTTTCCAAAGAGATATTGTGGCTACCGCATGGGTAGGGTTTGACAACATGGGCAGGCAGCTAGGTCGTGCCACCCGTAATCAAAATCTTGTTAATCGTAACCCTGAAAAATTCAATTGGATTGGTAACGCCTTAATTGGCACCGAAGATGGCGCGAAAGCGGCGGGGCCTGCATGGATAAGGTTTATGCAACATGCTCTTGCAGGTAAGCCTCATTCACCCATCCCTGTGCCTGAAAAAATAGTGCGTGTTCGCATTGATCGTACCAGTGGGAAGTTGACCCGAAGGACAGACCATACGACACTGTTCGAATATTTCTTGCAAGGCACCGAACCTACTTCATATGTTCTTGATGATGAAGTGGTTGACCCTGCCTCGCAAAATAAAACAACGACGCCTGAGCCTGAAGAAATATTTTAATAAAGAGCGTGCAAAAGCGCGCTCATCAGGTTGCTGCTAAGTGATTGCCTGTAAATATAACCGGATAACCCATGTCAGAAGATTCAAATCGATATCTTTATATTCCTCATGCTGGCCCCTCGCTGCTGGAAACGCCCCTATTAAATAAGGGCAGTGCCTTTACTTCCAGAGAACGTGCTGCATTTAACCTAACCGGCTTAGTACCGCCTCGCTACGAAAGTATTGAAGAGCAAGTTGAGCGTGCGTACATGCAATACAGTAGCTTCGACGAAGTACTGAATAAGCATATCTATTTACGCGCCATTCAAGATAACAATGAAACCCTGTTTTATCGTCTTATTCAAAAGCATATTGATGAGATGATGCCAATTATATACACCCCAACAGTGGGTGATGCCTGTGAGCAGTTTTCAGACATTTATCGTAGTTCGCGCGGGTTATTTGTGTCGTGGGAAGAACGTCATCAAATAGATGACATTGTTCGTAACGCCACTAAACGTAAAGTGAAAGTCATTGTTGTCACAGACGGCGAGCGAATTCTTGGTCTTGGTGATCAAGGTATTGGTGGGATGGGCATTCCAATCGGTAAGCTATCTCTATATACCGCGTGTGGTGGTATTAGCCCTGCTTATACCTTGCCCGTTATGCTTGATGTGGGAACGAACAACGAGAAGTTACTAAACGACCCTATGTACATGGGCGCACGTCACCCGCGTATTGGCCAAGAAGATTACGACGAATTTGTCGACATGTTCATTCAAGCGGTTAAACGCCGCTGGCCTGAAGTGATGATTCAGTTTGAAGATTTCGCGCAGCCAAATGCGATGCCTTTGTTAAACCGCTATCGCAATCAAGTGTGCTGCTTTAACGACGATATCCAAGGTACTGCTGCGGTTACATTAGGTACTATTTTGGCGGCGTGCCGCATGAAACAACAAAAGCTTTCTGATATGAAAGTCGTGTTTGTTGGCGCAGGTTCAGCCGGGTGCGGTATTGCTGAAATGCTTATTCAGCAAATGGTGCATGAGGGTATTAGCGATGCGCAGGCGCGCAAACAAGTCTTCATGGTAGACCGCTTCGGATTAGTCACCGAAGGCATGGAAGGGTTACGTGATTTCCAACAAAAGCTAAACCAACAGTTAGTCGACCTTGAAAGTTGGACCTTTAGTGGTGATTACGCATCGTTACTTGATGTGATGCACTGCGCAAAGCCTGATATTCTTATTGGCGTATCAGGACAACCTGGTTTGTTCACCGAGCAAGTGGTTCGGGCCATGAAGCAAAACTGTGAGCTACCGATTATCTTCCCACTAAGCAACCCGTCTCGTCAGGTTGAAGCGCGTCCTGAACAGGTTATTGAGTGGACTGACGGTGAAGTTGTTATTGCAACAGGAAGCCCGTTCAAACCCGTTGAGTATAAAGGTAAGGTATTTACCATTGCCCAGTGTAACAACTCGTATATTTTCCCTGGTATAGGCCTTGGTGTCGTTGCGGCAAAAGCAAAATTAATCAGTGATGAAATGCTGATGGCTGCAAGTAATGCTCTTGCTGATGCATCACCGCTGGTAAATACCGGTGAAGGTTCATTACTACCACCATTAGGTGCAATTGCCGAGCTTAGTCGCAAAATAGCCTTTGAAGTAGGTAAGGTTGCCATGGCACAGGGCTTAGCCCTTGAAATGTCAGACGATGCGTTGAATGACCATATTGAACGGAATTTCTGGAAAGCAGAATACAGACCCTACAAACGGGTGAGTATCTAATTTCTTACAGTAATACGAGCAGCCTACGGGCTGCTTTTTTTGTCATTACGTCAGCCGTTCCTCTTCCTTTGCGTGCCTTTGCCTTCCTTTATCTCCCTTTGAATATTAAATGTTCGGCTTACTTTTTAAGTCAGTAATAAAGTGTTGCGAGAGTGCAACATTTTCTCATCTCTATATTCTACATAAAACGTTAAAGTGATTTAATTCATTGATTATTATTGATTTTTTATGGTGGCATGAATAGTGCTTTATTAAAAATAAGGGTGAGGATACGAGTATCAACCTAAGCCTAGCAACGTGAGATTGGCGAGTTACTAGGTAGTACAGGTCACATCACATGAGTTTATTAGCTCTTATGACAGTAGCTTTTAAAACAGTACTCAAAGGGAGAAGTGTATGTTTTCAGTGTTAAAGGATTTTACCAAAACAATGTTCGCTAGCCATAGCGCATCAAACGATTTCAATACATGTATGTTGGTAAGTGCACTTTCCTCTTTAGAAAATGACTAGGCTTCCTTTGAAACCGATATTCCTACCTTAAAAAATTAGGTTGTGGGCGAACTAACCATAATAGCTAATCACGCTATTAGTCGATGTTAATCGCCAGCGACCAAACAGTTTGCGGGCAATGGATTGCGCGCCTTTTATTCTTGCAGGGCAGTTTAAAATACGTTTACTAACGGTTTTACTCTGCCTTTTTTGCAAATTGCCGAAACCAAATGCGCTTTGCCCTTTATAATAAAACATATACGAAAACACACACACCTACCCCTTGTAATTCCATACTCAGAACACACATCAAACTAATCACCACGTAAACGCGAGAAAAAGGATTGGATATGTCTGACAGCAATACCTATATGCCACCTAAAGTGTGGAGCCAAAATGAAGACGATGGCAACAAATGGGCTAGTATAAATCGCCCAGTATCTGGCGCTACCCATGAAGAAGAAAGGTCGGTAGGCAAGCATCCGTTGCAACTTTATTCGCTGGCTACCCCGAATGGACAAAAAGTTACCATCATGTTGGAAGAGCTTTTGAACGCAGGTATTTCAGACGCCGAATATGATGCGTGGTTAATTAACATAGGAGAGGGGGACCAATTTTCATCAGGCTTTGTTGATGTTAATCCAAATTCCAAAATTCCTGCTATGGTAGATACGTCTACCACGCCAGAAACTAAGCTGTTTGAATCGGGCTCAATTCTGCACTACTTAGCTGAGAAATTTAATGTATTCATTCCTAGTGATGCAGCTGCAAAAGTGGAATGCTTTAACTGGTTATTTTGGCAAGTAGGATCAGCACCATATTTAGGGGGTGGTTTTGGTCACTTCTACAGTTATGCACCGTACCCAATGGAATATCCAATCAATCGATTTACCATGGAAGTGAAGCGAGAGCTTGATGTGCTAGACAAGCACCTTGCTAAAAACACGTACTTTGCAGGTGATCAATACAGTATTGCTGATATGGCTATTTGGCCATGGTACGGTAACTTAGTTTTAGGCAACCTGTATGATGCAGCAACTTTCCTACAAGTGAACGATTACAAACACGTATTGCGCTGGGCTAAAGAGGTCGAATCTCGCCCTGCTGTGCAACGTGGGGTTATTGTTAACCGTACTTGGGGTGATGCGCAGCTGGCAAACCGACACAGCGCTCAAGATATTGATGACGCACTAAACGCTGCAAAATAAAACGGTGGGACGACATAAGCAGTAACTACTACTGCTTATGTGTCGCCACTAGCACCTGAGCATGAAGCCCAATAGCATTCAGCGCTCGGGCTTTCCAATCGCTCCATTCTATTCTATTGCTAATCTCATGCTGGTTTAAGCTAATATATCCATGGCACAGCGCCCATATTTGCATGGCGATGTCTTGGCGCTCTTCTGCTGGAATGTCTTTTTGAATAATTGCTGATACCACTTTTGTTAGCGTTATAAACGCGCTTTCTCCAGCGGCAATAGCCTCTTCATTTGGTGTGTAATCTTTTAAATTAGAGCCAAATATCAAATTATAGTGCGCGGCATGTTCTTCAGAGAAATTCAGCACCTGTTCGCAAGCATTCAGTAATCTGTCCCTTGGAGTATCGCCCTGTGAGAGCTTCATCATCTCATCGACTAATGTAAAACCCTCAATGTAAAGGGCATCAAGAATGCCTTGTTTGCCTTTAAAGTGACTGTAAATCCCAATCGTAGACATACCCGCACCTTCCGCGATAGCACGTACGCTTAGCGCATGAGTTCCCCCCTTTAAAAATAAAGTTGAAGCAGCTTCTAAAATTTTCTGTCGAGTATCTCTTTTCATTTACATTGAATTTACATGTTGCGCAATATAACGGCGTTATATATATTAAATATAACGCTGTTATATTTAATGCGTGCCATCAGATTGAAGTTATAAGAGTAATGATTTCATCAACCTGTGTGCAGGCAGATTCAGACATGAAGGATATAGTATATGAAAGCAGAGCAATTAACTTGCGATTATTTGATTGTGGGAAGTGGGGCGGTAGGCATGGCGTTTGCCGATGTACTGCTAAGTGAAACCAATGCCAGCATCATTATTGTCGACAAATATGCCAAGCCCGGCGGTCATTGGAATTTAGCTTACCCCTTTGTGACCTTGCACCAGCCGTCTGCATTTTACGGTGTGTGTTCTCGCGAGCTAAATCGTGGTGTCATAGACAAAACAGGAATGAACAAAGGGTTGATGGGGTTAGCCTCAGGCGCTGAAGTGAGCGCATATTTCGATTCGGTAATGCAAGAAACTTTCTTGCCATCAGGCCGAGTTCAATACTTCCCCCTTAGCAATTATGAAGGTAATGGGACATTTACCAATATCACGGGTGGTAAAACTTATGAGGTTACCATAAACAAAAAAGTTGTAGATGCGACCTATCTAAAAACCAGTATCCCCATTACCCATAAACCTAGCTTTACCCTTGACGATGCAGTGGATTTTACGCCAGTGAATACACTTACTCAGCGTGTCAGAGGGCATAAAAATTATGTGGTCATTGGCGGTGGGAAGACGGGCATAGACACCTGTTTATGGCTGCTAAGTAACTTTGTTGCGCCTGAAAATATACATTGGGTCGTGTCTCGTGATGCATGGCTACTTAATCGGAAAAATACCCAGCCGTTAGATGATTTTTTCTTCGACACGATTGGCGCGCAAGCAAATCAAATGGAAGCCATTGCGCAGTCGACGTCTATCGATGACATATTCGACAAGCTGGAAGAAAAAGGCGTCATGCTGCGTATCGATAAAAATGTCAGACCTTCCATGTTTCACGGCGCTACCGTAAGCGAGGCTGAATTAGCCGCTCTACAAGGTTTAACCAGTATTGTGCGCCGCGGCCGTGTAACGCATGTTGGAACCGATGCACTTATCTTTGAAGATACAAGTTGGGCGATGCCCGAAGATGCGTTGGTGGTAGATTGTTCTGCATCAGCGCTCACCAACTTGGAAATTAAACCGGTGTTTGAAGGAAATACTATTACGCCGCAAACCGTACGTGCCTACCAGCCCGTTTTTAGCGCGGCGCTGATTGCCCATGTTGAAGCTGCCTATAGCGATGAGGCCACAAAACAGAAATTGACCCAAGTAGTACCGCTACCTAATCGAGATATCGACTGGGTGCCTATGACGGCTGCCATGTTGCGAAACATGCAGATATGGGGTGAAGACCAAGAACTTCGTACTTGGATCCACAACTGTAGGTTAGATGGCTTCTCGAGAATTGTTCATGGTGTTGCAAAAGACGATATGCCTAAGTTGCAGGTGTTGGGGCGCTTAAAAGACGCCGCGCAACCGGCGATGGGCAAACTCATGGGCTACATGCACTCGCTAAAAGCGAACGACAAATTGGCGTCTTAGGCGAATACAAGGTTAAGGAAAAGGTATCAAGATATGCAACAGTTTCAAGTTGATAAAAACGATTTAAGTCAGTTTCGAGTGGTATCGCAAGATAGTTCAGCACTGCCAAAAGAAGGCGTTACATTTGAAGTAGAGCGCTTTGCATTTACGGCGAATAATCTTACATACTTTATGATGGGGGAAAAGTTAGGTTATTGGCAGTTTTTTCCGCCGATTAACGAAGGCGCCTCAAATAACGAACCGCAAAATAAATGGGGCGTTATCCCCGTATGGGGAATTGGAAAGGTGGTCGCGTCTAGCCTTGATAATATCCAGGTAGGCAGCCGCTTTTTTGGTTACTTTCCACCAGCTACTCATCTGCATATGGACTCAATCACTTTCGCTCAAGGTAACTTAATTGACACCAGTGCGCACAGAAGGCCATTGCCCCAAGGCTATAACCTATATCGCCCGTTAGAGGTGAGTGGCGATAGTACCCAGTCACATCGAGAAAACCTGCAAATGTTACTTTGGCCTTTGTATATCACGTCTTATTGCTTGTGGGATTTGATAGATCAGTACAATTCGCCGAAGCCAAGACAAGTGATAGTGCTAAGTGCATCAAGTAAAACTAGCTTAGGGTTAGCCTACGCCCTTAAAAAAGATGACTATCACGTGGTAGGGGTAACCTCTGGTAAAAGCCAAGAGTTTGTTGCGGGGCTAGATGTTTACAATCAAGTGGTTTGTTATGACAACCTAGATGACATCGCCAGTAAAGCCAGTATTGTGGTAGATATGTCGGGCAACAGTGACGTTAAGCAGCGACTCAAGACTAGGCTTGGTGATGATCTTATGCGCTATGTGCAAGTGGGATTAACCCATTGGCAAGATGCGGGCACAGGGGATGGCGCTGAAAATACTGAAGACGCCTCTGGCAATAGCGATGAATTCTTCTTTGCACCTACGCACATTCAAACCAGAATGGCGGAATTAGGCTCGAGTGTGTTTCAAGCAAAAAGCGGTACCTTTGTTAAAGAAGCTATTATGTGGACGGCTTCTTGGTTATCGATAAAACAGCACAACAGTATAGCGTCGTTAATGCATAACTTTGAGAATATTTGTATTGGTGACATTCCGGCTAATGAAGGACTAATATTCATACCGTAATTTATGGCTCACTTTCTACCCTTCCCCTTGAAGTTAATGGGGAAGGCACTAATCACTACTAAAGCACAATGCACCAAAACAACGTGAGATGTTACCATAAGTGCAATAAAGGTAGCCGCGAGTCAGTTATTTTTACATCTTGTCAATTAAATTAGTGCTAGGATGTAAAAACCTACTTTTAATCAGAGGGTTGCATTGTTGGTATGAATTTTGCCTGTGCTTTCTATGGCTGCGTGTGACCCGCGAGCTCTGAATTAATTTGCTTCGTTGAAAAGCTTTTCCAAACCTCATTCAAATATAAGGCATTACGTGATGTTTCGCTTAGTAGTATTAGTGATATCGTTGTTCGCGTTCGTAGCTTCTGTGAAAGCCGAAGAGACTACTTCAAGTACGTTAGGTACCTACAACCTCATCTTGTTGGAAGATTACAACTTCCAAGGTGGAGACGTGCAGGGGCAAGTGCTTATCGGTGGTGACTTAAATGCAAGTGGACGTGCGGTTGAGTTTGGGAGTCGACTTGCAAATACAGATACTGCCATAGACGCCGTGACTATTATGGGTGACGTTAATGCCAACCAAATTCGCGTATTAAACGACAATAATTTGGTTTACGGCGGGGCACTTAATGTATCGCATGTAGAACTGAATGACGGGAATGATGGCGAAGCTATTTATAATGCTGACCTTAGTATAAATGACGTAGCGGCCTCACTTCATGCCGACTCAGCATATTTTGCTAGCCTTAGCGCAAATGCCACATACAGCGATGGCACGTTTAATTATGTAGGTACGGACAGCGTTGCAGTATTCGACGTTTCTGCTGACGATATCTTTGCCCAAAATAGTAATTTGTCTCTTAACTGGGGCGATGCAGAAACCGTTATCATTAATGTTTCTGCTGGTAGCGACCTTGCTAATGAAATAGTAGTGGGTGGCGGAGTGAACTTAAACAACGGTTTCAACGGTAGCGAAGCATTTTCAAATGTACTTTGGAACTTCTACGATGCAGAAAGTATTAATTTTAATAGTTTAGCCGTTAAAGGTTCGGTGTTGGCCCCCTTGGCTACAACTCGTGGTGGCGCGTCGTTCGATGGCTCTTTCGCTGCGGTTTCATATACCGGCGCCCGTGAATTTCATAACTATGTGTTTAATTACGAGACTCCATCAGCTCCCCCGGTAGTGAGTGTGCCAGAGCCACCTTCCATTGCTGTACTAGCGTTATTTTTGTTATTCTTGAGTTTTAGAAGAGCGCGCCGCCACTAAATTTCCTTAAAAGAGCATGTTACTTGATGAGTAAAATCTCTCCCCCGTTTTCTATAACTACAAGCGCACTCAATGCGCTTGTTTTCTTTGTGACTTTTTCGTTTTCTTTCTCCGTTTATTCAGCGAATAACGAAGACTATGAAAAGGGGAAGGCTTCCTTCGCACAAAAGGAATACAAAGAGGCATTTATTCATGCCAAGAATTCGCTTAAAGCTGCTCCAGACTATTTACCCGCACAGATATTATTAGCGCAGTTGTATCAGGTTAACGGTATGTTTACCCAAGCAGATGCTGCATTTCAAGCTGCCTATGATGCAGGGGGTGATGCTGGACTTATTTTTGAACCTTGGGGCGAGGTAATGCTTCGCTTAGGTGAGAGTGAGCGCATCCTCGCTCTTGATTTTGATTCAACTTTTCCTGCTGAAGCGTTAATAAACTGGCATACAATCCGTGCTAAAGCGTGCATACAGCAATCTCGGATGTTGTGCGCTAAGTATGAATATGACCAACTCTTGACACGCGCTGCTGACAATCCAAAAGGCCTCAACGGATTGGCATTATTAGCGATACTTGAGCGTCGTTTTAAAGAAGCTGAATCCCTATTAGTGAAGTCTATGGCGCAAAGTGATACCCAAGCGCAAACTTGGTGGCTAAAGGGGCAACTGGCAACAGAACGTCGAGAATATGCGCAAGCTCAGACGTTTTACAGCCAAGCGTTCTTGCTGTCTCCCAATAATCCAACCATGGCGCGTAGTTTAATTGATGCTTACATTTCTTCTTCTGACTTTGATGCAGCGCTTTTAATCACTGAAGATTTGTTGTTACAAACTGAAGGCGATCTATATGTATTGTTCGTCAATAGTTGGCTGACTAGCCAGGTTGAATCGTTAGCTGTTATCAGGCCTCAGTTAGAGCAAATTGCTACTCAGTTAGCCAATGTAGATGACGTAATGTTGCACACCGACCCCGCACTTTATTACCTCCGGGGTATGGTGGCGTTGATGCAGAAAAATTACGAAACGGCGCGGGATAATTTCCTCAGTTATGCCAAGCATACGGAAGAAGATGTACAAACGGCGATATTGCTAGCAAGCACGAACATTGCGCTTGGGGATAAGAAATCAGCAATGTCAGCTTTGCAGCCTCATGCAGAAACATTAATAGACAACAATATAGATCAAGCCTTAATGCTCGGAACGCTTTTTCTTGAGAACAAGCAAAATTTTGCAGCAGTAAACTTATTGAATAAGTTGAAAGAAGCATATCCAAATAACGTTAACGTCGCTTTATATGCGGTGCAAGTCGCGTTAAGTCGTGGGAAAGCAGTTCAAAGCAATGCGCAACTGTCTAGCTTAAAGGAACGCTACCCCGAAAACCGGCAAGTACTGATGACCTATGCGTTACATCACCTTAATAGCGGGAACTCGGCACTGGCTAGTGAAGCAATTACGCTTCTGATAGCACGCTTCCCAGATGATGTATCGATTCAAAATATGTATGCCGCACAACTCATTATTGATAAGCAGTACGAAAAAGCACAAGAGGTTCTTGATAAGGTACTTATACATTCACCGAGGTTGTTCGCAGCACGCTATAATCAGGCAACCTTATTGTTCCAACGTAATGAGCTTGATGAGGCTAGAGAAATATTACTCTCCCTATCCGCATTACGTCCTGAACATTTACAAGTTGCTTTTCAATTGGCCAAAATTGATTTCCAAATGGGTAATCTTCAAGCCGCCATTTCAGGCTTTGGTAAAATATTAGTATCCAATGGTGCAGCGGCACCATCTAGCGTTACCTTTGCGGCAGTAGCCGCATATGCGCAAATGGGTGACTACAAGAGTGCTATAGACTTGCTGAGAAAGTTGTTAGCGAATGAACCTGGAAACCAAGTTGCGTTAGTGCAACTGGCAGGGTTTTATGTAAAAGTAAGAGATAAGCAACAAGCGTTGACTACACTTAAAAAGATGGATGTTATCCCGTCGCTTTCTATTAATACACGACTTGCGCAAGTCGCCCTTTGGACAGCATTAGGTGAGCAACTCAAAGCGTTAGAGGCCATGAAACGCACACATGAGTTGGTGCCAGATGATAAAAATATCCATTTACAGCTGGTGAAGTTGATGCTTGTTTCTGGAGAATTGAAAGCTGCCGCGACTTCTCTTGAAATGCTCGAAAGGGATTTTCCTAACGATCCCTTAGTAATCTTCAAACAAGGGGAACTAGCACAAGCGAAAGGGCTACTAGATAAGGCCTATGAGTATTTCGAAAGCGTTTTAGCACTTGATGCGAACTTTGACTTGGCCCTAGCAAAACTGTATTCAATTAGCGTTAAAACGCAAAGTTTTGAACGCTTGCTGTCTCGTTTAGATAGCATAGTAAAGCAAGAGCCAACGCGTTACTTTCCTCGCAATTTACTTGCCCAGTATCACTATTATTATGGCGATAGAACTCAGGCCATTGGCCACTATCAGCAATTACTTGGTCTTGTTGATGATAATAGCAGGTATGCGATGTTGAATCGGTTAGCTATTTTGCACTTCCCCACGAATACTAGCCAAAGTTTCGTTTATGCAAAAGAAGCGTATGAGCTTGCGCCGAAAAACGCAGATGTGTTGCATTCTTATGGATGGAGCTTAGCGCTTAACGGACGTTACAAAGAAAGCTTACCTATTCTAAGAGATGCCTCGGCAAGGGATGCGTCGTCACCATCACTTAAATACCATTTAGCCGTTACACTTTATAAATTAGGTAACTTTGATGAGGCCGAGCGAATTCTAACGTCGTTACTTACCGTCGAAGAATATTTTGATACTCGCCCACAAGCCGAAGCATTGCGTGAAGAAATTAAGCGTTCAGGTGAGATCTGAGGAAATCACTCACCTCTGGCCATAGCGACTGACATTTTCTAGAGAAAAACTTCATGTGGCCTATCTCTGCAAGATTATGGTCGTTGGGCTCGATTAAACGAATTTCTGCCTCTAGCGCAGGAAAGACGCTAATCATATCTTCAACGTTTGACAGGTTGGCAATATCATCATCCCTGGCTAACAACCATTTAGATGGCAGGCGTATTTCATCATACCAGTGCTTCAGTACTTCTTTACCAAAGGCCTCCTTCACGTAACCTTGGCCATTACACCACTTTTGCCACTGCCTGCTAACGCCTTTAGGTAAAGGCTCACCCATGCCGACTAAGTGAGACTTTGTGTGTCCGAAAAGTAAGTTGTTCAAGGGGATATAAACATTCATGAAAAAGTGCGCTTTTAGCAAATAGCCAGCTCGCATGTTACGCAAACTACCCGATGAGCTACCAAAGTTACAAAATGCAGTAAGATCATTCACGTTAGGCATTAGCCCTAAAAGTTGCCCGCCTGCACTATGACCGACTAAAAAGTATTGAGTCTTGGGAAAATGCATTTTTAAGGTTTCTAATACTCCGGGCATATCTTGCTGCCCCCAAGTTACCAAAGAGGCTTTACTGTGTTTAATCTTACCTTTTAACGATTCAGCAATACCGCGGTTATCGAATGTGATCACACCAAATCCCTGTTCACAGAGGTAGTTAGCAAACGCTGTGTAAAACTGACGCTTAATACCTGTGGCGGGCGCTATCATGACTGCGCCTTTAACGGCGTGTTCGGGGGCGTAGAGTGTTGCGGTTAAGTGAGTACTGTCTTCACAGGTGACGCTAATATCTTTGGGCATGGATCTTTCCCCTCCTCTCTGGTCATACCAGTAAAGCGGGAGTGGGGTGAAAATGCAAGAGAATGGCCATTTAAAATTATTATAGTGTGCTATTCAATTGGAATTGAAACATGCTCGAGCGATTATTGAATCGCAGATTTTCCAACGGTAATCGCTTTGCTCATGCCTTGCCAAGCTTCAATTGGGGCGGGTTTACCATACAAGTACCCTTGGAAAAGAGTGAACCCCATATCTATAAGCAGGTTAAGTTGTGCTTGGGTTTCTACACCCTCTGCAATAGTTTGCATATCAAGGCTTTTTGCTAATTCTAGGGTCATCTGAACAATCTTTCGATGGCGCTCTGAGCTATCTATACGGTCGATAAACTCTCTATCTACTTTCAATACTGATGCAGACATATCAATAAGTTGAGAGAGTGACGCGTGGCCAGTACCGAAGTCATCTATAATAATAGTAGCGCCAACATTGGCTAATGAAGTTAGCCTGCGTTTCGTTTCTTGGTGGCTGGCCAATACCGATGTTTCCGTTAACTCAAGCTTCAGCCGTTCTCGTAGAAATTGGCTTTCAGAATAGCGGCGAAGCAATTTCTCATAAAACAAATCGCTGAGTAATTCAGGGCCTGATAAATTTATGGCAACAGGTACCGGTGGTATATCGCTTGGCCAGTTTTCTATCAACTCAATGGTGTTATCAAGAATCTTCTGTGTGAAGAGGATATGCCAATTGTTTTTTTCGATAACCGGAAGAAATTGGTAAGGCTGAAGTATTTTGCCATCTTCATCGTCTTTAAGCCGTGCAAGTGCTTCAAACCCAACAATTGTATTGTTAATTGAAACCTGGGGTTGTAGCCACAGCGCCAAACAGCGATTGTCGAGTAAGCGCTTCACTTTGTCTCTGTGCTGGGTATCTTTTCGAATTAGCTTTACCACATTACAATCAAACTGACTGAAATTACTGTTGCTACTCGCTTGGCTCAAGGCTATCGCACAAGACTCAGCAACGCTACTGGGTGATTGTGCTTTACTCACGTAAACAAACCCGCCAACCCAAATTAGCGGTTGTGTTAGGAGCTCTGAATTGTCTTTAATTTGAATAGTGCTAGGCAGTTTGTCTTTAAGCCACACATTGAAATCTGTCGATTTCTCTTGCTCTAGCTGGCATGAAACTAGAAATTTAGCGCCAGGTAAACGGTACATGAGTGTGGAAGAGGGGAGCGCATTTTGTATTTGCATCGCACATTGTGCTAATGCTTTATCTCCCTGTGAGTAGCCGTACTGCAAATTGATGTCACGCAAATTTGCAAGCTTAAGC
The DNA here is from genome assembly GCF_030547075.1 of Alteromonas sp. 1_MG-2023. Lineage (GTDB taxonomy): Bacteria > Pseudomonadota > Gammaproteobacteria > Enterobacterales > Alteromonadaceae > Alteromonas. The sequence continues at coordinate 144,212 of NZ_JAUOQH010000010.1, forward strand.
ATTACGGTATGGGTATTGGCGGAAATCGGTTGGTTAACACTGCTATTCCAATAATGATGATTCCGTAGACCGGTTAGTTCGTCATAATAGTGCTTTTCGAAATGTTGGCGCTTAAATGCGTCGAACTTGCGGCCATTCTCTGTAATTTCAGATACATCAAAACAATGGATTAACTGCTTTTTATGGTGCTGAAGGCTCGCTGATTGCAGCTCGAAGGTTGCGTGAGGGTTACCGGTCAAATGCGTTTTATGGCGTTGGCCTGCACTAAGCGGTTCATGCAATTCAAATAACTGCTCAATATAATTACATGGTGCGGGTAATTGGTTAATGAGCTTTCGCGCACTTTTATTGGCTTGTAATATTTTGCCTTGCTGGTCGCAGAACAGTGACGGTGTGCCACCATTATTAAATATCTCTTGATACCGACTTACTAACTTTTCCATTTTTTTCGTTTGTTTTAAATTTAACGATGACTGACTTTCCAATGATGTCATAACTCGAATAACGGCCATGGGAAGGCAAAAATTGAAAAACATAAAAATTAGTGAGCTTAGGTAGGTATGGGTTTCAGGTAAGGTAATGTCGATACCAAAAAGCGGCGCTATTGGCTGATTTCTTATTAATAACGCAAATGGAATAAGGTTTAAGAACATGCCAATAATGGCTGCCTTGTTCCCATAAAACAGTCGTAAAAAAATGGGCAGGGTAAAGAAAAATAATAATCCATAGCGGGCAGACGCAATATCAATGGTGAAGAAAAGTATACATAGCCCCGCCATCACTATGGTCAGGGTGAGGCTCGCTGATGCCAGCTTGATCTGGCCTTTGCGTAAACCCAATGTAACGTAAAGCAATGCGGAAAAACCGATGGTGAGATATAAGACATAATACATGCCTTGTTGATAGGCCGCGTATGAAGAGTGAAGCACGATAGCAGATGTTAAGGTAACACCGATAAGAAGAACAATCCGCAGCACACTAAGCTTCCATATGTCGGCGTCTGGCGCGCGGACATTGTCAGCATCAAGAAGCAGGTAACGTTTGAGTAAAGTACTGCAACGATTAAACAAAACATATAACCGAGTAATTATTCTGCCGACAACGTTATATCAGCCGTGATGGTTTGTCGAGTGGAATATGATGAAATGTCTATACTTATTAACAAGTTATTCATGTTATTAACAAGCGGCGCGTTATAAAGTTATAACGCGCTGAATACCGATTAGATGTGGAAGCTAGATAATGAGACTAAACACTAAGGTTGAATATCGAGGCCCAATATCGAGACTGAATATCGAAGCTAAATATTGAGCGTAAACACTTTTGAGTTGCGCTGGAAATTATAAAGCTCTTTTTTCACTTCTGGCAGAGCACTAATATCAGCATGCTCGAAGCCTTGCTCTAAGAACCAATGCGCAGTGACTGTGGTAAGTACAAATACACGATTAATATCAGCTTCGCGAGCACGTATTTTTACTTCATCCAAAATACGCTCACCACGATTTTTACCGCGATAATCTGGATGTGTAGCCACACAAGCTAATTCAGCGCAGCCATCTTCTGGGTAAAGGTAAAGTGCAGCACAAGCGATAATCATGCCGTCGCGAACAATCACAATAAACTGATTAATTTCACTTTCTAAGCGTTCACGAGAGCGTTTTACCAATACACCGCTTTCTTCTAAGGGCTTAATTAGTTTTAAAATACCACCTACATCGTCGATTGTTGCTGCACGAAGCTGTTCATAATGATGCTCCATTACTAGCGAGCCAGTACCATCACGTGTGAATAGCTCTTGCAGCAACGCACCGTCTTTTTCGTAGCTTATACAGTGCGCTCGAGGCACACCGGCAGCTACGCTGGTGGTTAACGCCTTTAATACGGTATCTTCGGTAGTAATATTGCCACTTAAAATAAGCTGTTCTAACTGAGGGCGTTCTATGGTGCGAAGTAACTTATCTTCGCTATTATAGATACCGTCATAGTTAGAAAATACAATAAGCTTATCGGCTTTAAGGGCAATGGCAGCTTGGGTAGCTACATCTTCATGAGAAAGATTAAATACCTCACCCGTTGCGGAATATCCCATAGGGGAAAGCAGCACGATTGAGCCATCATTTAAATGATCGTTAATACCAACCGTGTCGATACGACGAACCATACCGGTATTCTCATAATCAATACCGTTTCTAACACCCATAGGTTTAGCAACAACTAAGTTACCCGAGCACACACGAATTTGAGCGCCGTGCATAGGTGAGTTAGGTAACCCCATGGTAAGCAAAGCTTCAACTTGGGCACGTACAGAGCCTGCCGCGTCTTTAACGCATTCAAGAGTTTGCTTATCGGTAATACGCACGCCGTTTTCAAAGCGACCTTCAATATTCCGAAGGGCAACACGCTGATCGATTTGCGGGCGTGCACCATGCACCACCACTACTCGAACACCTAGGGTGTTCAGTAGGGCAATATCATGAATGATATTGGGAAGGTTAGGATGTTCAATGGCTTCGCCACCGAACATCAACACAAAGGTTTTTCCCTGATGGGCATTAATATACGGCAATGAGCTTCTAAAAAGCTTAACGCCGTCATGATGTGCAAGCACCATGTTTATTACCCTTGCTTATCTAGGTTTTCTAGCTCTTGATACAGTGCTTTAGTCACTGTTTCTTTGCTAGTGCCACCTAATATGTTGCGTTGGTTCACGCCGTACTCTAATTGCAATACGGTATAAACATCGTCTTCAATTTTATCGCATACCGCTTGTAGGCTTGCCAAAGGCAAGTCTTCAATCGCGCAACCTGCTTCAATGGCTTCTAGTACCACTTTACCGGCAATATCATGACCTGTTCTAAACGGAATACCTTTACCTACTAAGTAGTCGGCAAGTTCAGTGGCATTGGCAAAGCCTTGTGTGGCAGCTTCGCGGCAACGGTCTTCATTTAGTTGCAATGAATCAAGTACTTCGGTAGCAATACACAAGCAAATGTGCCATTGGTTTACCGTGTCGATAGCGCCTTCTTTGTCTTCTTGCATATCTTTATTGTACGCAAGAGGAAGGCCCTTCATTGTCACAAGCAAGGCTTGAAGTGAACCGAATACACGGCCACATTTACCACGCATAAGTTCTAATGCATCGGGGTTTTTCTTTTGCGGCATTAGCGACGAACCAGAGGTTACGCTATCGCCAAGCTGCAAGAAGCCTGCTTCACCCGAGTTATAAAAAATCATGTCTTCAGCGACGCGAGACAAATGCATCATGCTGGTGCTGGCAACAAACAAAAGCTCTAATACGAAGTCTCTGTCTGAAACCGCATCAAGGCTGTTTAAGCACGGAGAGTCGAAGCCTAACTCTTCAGCAATAGCGTGGCGGTCAACAGGGTAGGTTGTACCCGCTAATGCGCCAGAGCCAAGAGGGCACTGGTTCATGCGTACTTTTAAGTCATCTAAGCGGCTTAAGTCGCGCTTAAACATTTCAACATACGCTAAGCACCAGTGTGCAAAGTGAATAGGCTGAGCACGTTGCAAGTGGGTGTAACCAGGAATAATCGCTTCCTGGTGACGACTTGCGGCATTAAGGAGTGAGCGAATAACGGCAACAACATCACTACGAAGTGAAGCTATATGCTCACGTACCCACAATCTAAAATCTGTAGCTACCTGATCGTTACGGCTACGGCCCGTATGTAATTTACGGCCAATATCACCAAGCTGTTCAATAAGTGCAGACTCAACAAAACTATGAATGTCTTCTTCGCTAGACGCGTTAAAGTCTAGCTCACCTGCGTCAGCTTTCGCTTTTAAGTCGCTAAGTGCACCTTCAAGTTGTGCTTGTTCGTCTGTGGTCAGCACGCCTGCTTTTTGCAGTGCACGAGACCAGCTAATAGAGCCTTGAATATCTTGGCTTGCCATCACTTGGTCAAACGGCAACGAATCGTTAACCTGCTTGAACATGCTACTAGCGCCTGATTCGAATCGACCACCCCACAATGCCATGTGTTACCCCTTAACCTTGGTTTTTCAATGCAGAAATACGACTTGAAAGACTGAACAGGCGAATAAAGCCTTCAGCGTGTTTTTGGTCGTAAACATCATCTGCACCAAAGGTAGCAAAATCTTCAGAGTAAAGGCTGTTCGGTGAACGACGTTGAGTAACGGTCGCCTGACCTTTATAAAGCTTCACTACGATGTCGCCAGTCACTTTCTTAGCGAAAGATTCAGCGCCCGCTAGCAAGGCATCGTTTAAGGCTGTGAACCAACGGCCGTCGTACATTACGTGCGAGAACTCAAGGCCAATTTGCTCGCGGTATTTAAGCGCAGCTTTATCAAGCACCATCGTTTCAAGGGCTTTGTAAGCTTTAAGCATTACCGTGCCTCCTGGTGTTTCATAACAACCACGAGACTTCATGCCAACCAAACGGTTTTCAACAATATCGATACGGCCAACACCATGTGCAGCAGCAACGGTGTTTAACTTAACTAATGCTTGGTAAGGCGATAATGCTTCACCGTCAACGTGAGTAAGTTCACCTTCGTTAAATGAAAGCGTCACGCGCTCTGGTGCATCAGGTGCATCTTCTGGGTCAACCGTCATAGTCCAGATTTGCTTAGTAGGCTCTTGCCATGGATCTTCTAATTCCCCACCTTCGTGAGAAATATGCCATGCGTTTGCATCGCGGCTGTAAATTTTAGTAGCAGAAGCAGTGGTTTCGATATTACGTTCAGCCAAGTAAGCTAATAGGTCTTCACGAGATACCATGTCCCACTCACGCCATGGCGCAATAACCGTAAGCTGTGGTGCAAGGGCCGCAAAAGTACTTTCAAAACGTACTTGGTCGTTACCTTTACCGGTACAACCGTGACAAAGTGCATCTGCACCTACTTTAAGGGCAATCTCTACCTGTGCTTTGGCAATAACAGGGCGGGCCATCGACGTACCAAGTAGGTATTCACCTTCATAAACCGCACCGGTTTTAATGGTAGGGTAGATGTATTCGCGTACGAACTCTTCTTTCAAGTCAACGATGTGACATTCGCTAGCACCAGAAGCAATAGCTTTCTCGTGTAAGCCTTCAAGCTCTTCGTCACCTTGGCCAACATCGGCCGCAAAGGCAACAACTTCACAGTCGTAGTTTTCTTTAAGCCATGGAATGATGGCTGAAGTGTCAAGGCCGCCTGAATAGGCGAGTACGATTTTCTTAACGTTTTGCATCTAAAAGAGTCCTCTTAGGCACTTAATAATTGAGTGAGAATGGCGTTTTGGCCATGCATTCTATTTTCGGCTTGCTGCATTAACAACGATTTATCGCTATCAATCAATGAACCGGTAATTTCTAGGTCGCGGTGAGCAGGTTGGCAATGCATAACAAAGCTAGCTCCAGTTGCGTCCATAAGCGCTTCATTTACCTGATATGGCATGAACTTCGCTTTGATTTCTTCTAGTGGCGTATCGTCACCCATAGATAACCAGGTATCAGCGTAGATGACATCTGCGCCATTTGCAGCGTCAACGTTATGGCTTTCAACAATAGTCGCGCCGGTTTGCTCGGCAAGCTTTTTAGCATGCGCAACAATCTCGGCATCACATTCGTGACCTTCAGGGGTAACTACCACTTGGTTACAGCCTAATAACGCGCCCGCTATTAATAGCGAGTGAGTAACGTTATTGCCATCACCAATGTACGCCATGGTAATACCTTGGGTCTTACCAAAGCGTTCAAATACGGTAAGGTAATCGGCTAATGCCTGGCATGGGTGATATTTATCGCACAATGCGTTAACGACAGGCACTTTAGACGCAGCAGAAAACTGCTCTAAGGTGTTGTGAGAAAAAACACGTGCCACAATAGCGTCAGCCCAACACGCCAAGTTTGCAGCCATATCCACGGCATCTTCACGGCCCGCTAGCTTGCCACTTTGACTATCTAAATACACCATGTGGCCGCCTAAACGGTTAATACCAATATCGAAGCTTACACGGGTACGCAAAGACGGCTTTTCAAACAAGGCAACTACCGATTTTCCGGCCAATACATTGCTGTAGCTTGAAGGTGATTGTTTAATTTCAACAGCCAAATCCAACAACTTGTGCATTGCGTCCGGTGTCCAATTGGAAAAAGTCAGTAGATCTTGTTTCATAATGCGTCTCCTAGTACGCCATCAGGTACTTGCGAAGTAGGTAGAACTCGCGTGCCCGTTTTTTTATTTAAAATGTCAGTAATATCAGCCGTCCAGCTAGCGATGTAAACAGGGTGACCGAGGGTGTTTGCAGACTGTAATGCAGCATCTACTTTAACTTTCATACCATCGGTAATAACACCTGCTTGCGCATATTCGGCAATCGTGTCTTGTGTAAGTTCATCAATTAGCTGCTTATCGGCATCTAATACGCCATCGACGTTAGATAGCAATAAGAGCTCAGCATCGAGCAGTTCGGCAACAACAGTAGCGGCTTGGTCTGCGTTTATATTCAACAAACGGCCTTCGGGGCTACTGCCTATAGAGCTTATAATTGGTAATGTAGCTTGCGCTAATGCACTTTTAAGAAACGCGGCATCGGAAGTGCTAGGAATGCCCACAGCACCATATTTTTCAGCCATCGGTTGGCACACTACCATATTGCCATCAAGTAAAGAAAGACCGACTGGCGTTAATCCTGAGGCAATCGCCGCAGCACATAATTGTTTGTTTGCTGCGCCCGCTAATGCACCGCAGATATACGGCATATGCTCGTCAGGCGTTACCCGTAAGCCATCAATTTTTGTACTCGCCAGGCCTAAACTTGCCATTAAGGTTTCAACCAAAGGGCCACCGCCATGAACTACAGCAACGGGGCGGTTTTCGCTGACTTGCTTAATGCTAACAAAGAGTTTTTGCATTGCGGCAGCGTCATCAAGTAACGCGCCGCCTACTTTAATTACAACCGGTGAACTGTTCATTATTGCACGAGTCCTGTTTCAACGGGCTGCGCAGTTATTATGTTTACACATTGAATAGCTTGCGACGCAGCACCTTTCATCACGTTGTCGATAGCAGCAGTAATCACTGCATACCCAGACATTTCATCAAGCTTCCAATGTAAATCAACAAATGGCGTGTGCGCCACATCGTCAATTTTGGGGAAACTTGAGCGTAATCTTACTAAAGGCGCATTGTTATAAGCGTTATGAAAGGCGTTGTCTAGCGCAGCACTGGTAGTACCTGCTTTCACTTTAACGGTAACCGTAGCAAGTATGCCCCGCTTAAAGTTACCTAAATGAGGAGTGAAAATGACCGGTGTATCTAAATAGGCTTCAATTTCTGGTGTATGACGATGGCCAAGTACGCCATAAGCTTGCAAGCTTACTTCATAGAAACTGGACGTTAGGCTGGCTTTTCTACCCGCTCCCGATACGCCTGAAACAGCATTGATCACAGGGCGAACGGCTTCATCTAATAAATCATTAGCAGCCAATGGTTTCAATGCAGATAAGCTGGCCGTAGGGTAACAGCCTGGTACGGCAATAATATCCGCTTGTGCAATAGCTTCTTCGTACCATTCCGCTAACCCGTATACCGCATTTTTTAAGCTATCTTCTGCAGTGTGCGGGAAACCATAAAACTGTTCGAAAACTTCGGTGTTTTTAATTCTAAACGCACCAGATAAATCTAAAATTTTCGCTTTGCCCGCAGACAAGGTTTCCATCCAATCATGACTGGCTTCATGAGGCGTAGCCAACAACACAAAATCCATCTCCGTTGCGAGCTCGACTAGTATGTCATTACTAATAGGGGTCAGAGAATAGTTCAGGTGGGCTAGGTTGCCATGCAGCGCTGAAATGTTTTTACCTGCATCCGCACTGTTTTCAGATACGAAAGTACCTTCAAGCGATAAAGCAGGATGTTGATGAACTAATTGAACTAGCTGTGCCCCGGTGTAACCACTGGCACCAATAATCGATACGTTATACATAATGAGAAATTCAATAAATGGAGAAAAAAATCACTTTTTACCTTTATAAACTGATTTGGCGAAATTCATTGCCTAACCGCTACCACATTACAAAGGTAAAAAGTGTGCTACCGAAAAAGCATATTCGCAGACATTCGTCGTCGCAAGCAATGCAATGTGCAGCTATCCAGGGGAGAGGTTAACTCATTGACGTTCCCAGTATTGCTACCACGAACGAGAGTTGGTTGTGTCATCAGTGCTTCCTGTGTCTGTTTCAACCCTAAATTGGGGTAGACGCCTTAACCGTGGCCTAGTTTACTTATATGGAATATTTATGCAATAAAAATGTATAAATATTTTAAGTTTTTTTGAGTTTATGCACTTTCAATTAATACCGCGATAAGCTTTTGCACTATAGTAATCACTGAGATATGACATAAAGTTGACAATTGTGACTAAAAACTGAATATTTATACTAATTACCGCATAAATCGGCGATGATACCGATTAACCTGGTTAAATAATAAGACAGTTGGAATTTCTAAGTATGAGTAAACTAACCATTGCGCTGGTGGCCCACGACCATAAAAAGTCTGAATTACTGGCATGGGTACAAAATCACATTGAAATTATGAAGCAGTGTGACCTAGTGGCGACTGGCACTACGGGTGGATTGATCAGTGATGAAACAGGACTGGAAGTCAGACGCTATAAAAGTGGTCCGTTAGGCGGCGATCAGCAAATTGGCGCGTTAATCGCTGAAAACAGGCTTGATGCGTTGTTCTTCTTTTGGGATCCATTAAATGCAGCACCACACGACCCTGATGTTCGCGCTTTATTGCGGTTATGCTCAGTATGGAACGTGCCTGTAGCGTGCACGCCAGCCACGGCCGACCTAGTAGTTACATCACCACTATTCTTATCGCCGGACTATAAGCCGGTTAAGCCTAACTTTTAAGTGCAGCGGCGGTAACCGCCGCTTCTTCTCCCACCGCAGATTTCAACGCAGTATCTGTTACACACTTATTGCGAGCAACCATTAGTCCCCCACGCTTCGGCGAACAAACTCATATACGTCACCTGCGGCATTTGTTGAAATATCTTCAGAGGTTTCATCCGTCGACGCTGTTTCTTCATTTGCGTCGGCAGTGGTATTGCCATTAATTATCTGCTTGCCTACATCCCACAAATTATTTGAAATGCTTTTTCCGGTGAGTCCTTCAACAGTAAGGTCGACGGCGTTATAAAGTAAACCGCCCATGCCACCATATAAGAAGCTACCCGCCATACTTGATGCTGCTGCAATATGACTAGATGTTGTTGCTTCATAAATATCAGAAATAATAGGTAAGTGATTTACAATATTTAAGGTGTCAAAACCATCTTGTAAGCCTAATCCGTCTTCCCCGAATGCAGATGTCATCATGCCACCGAATAAGGAGCTTGTGGCAGTATCTGTTGCACTACTTTCGACGTCTACGGTAGACGATGTGGTATCACTACTAGCCGTATCTGTCGCAGTATCGGTTGATGAACCGGTCGCTGCTGCTGTCAGTGCAGCAAATACGTTGTTTTGCAGGGCACCAAGTAATTGGTTCTGCATTAGGCTGATGGCGTCATCGGTAACAAGGTTAGACAGCAAACTGGTATCAAGCACGCTTGAGCTAATACTGCTATCACTGTCAGTGGTTGTACTTGATTCCGAGACTTCCGCCGTTTCATCGTTACTAGCTTCTTCATTTGATAACAAAGCGGCAAACAAAGACGGCAAAGACTGGCTACTCGTTGCCGCTTCTTCTGCCGTATTTGTGGTGGAAGTTTCCCCGCTAAACGGTGTTGATGAAAGCAACGAATTTAGCGTGCTTTGTGTAGTGGTTTCAATGGCCATAACTCCCCCATACCCGCAGGCATATCATTGTTTTGTAAAGGTTTTGCAAAGTTACTAAAGAACGTATTTCGTATGGAAATTATTCGTTTAAACTTGCTCCTGTTCGGGTCATGGATGGCACTCAATTAGTATTATTTTTTATTTCCTTCAGAGCACACTATGAAAAATCGATGCCAGAAAGTATTTCTTGCCTTAATCTTTACAATGACCGGTTGCGCTCAAACGGTTTCACAAGAAGAAGAAGTGGTGGCAAGCAGCCCAACTAATCCTAAGGTAGAGCAACGTGCAGTAACGCCGGTATCTGATGAGCCATCACCTGGCGATCCGAATTATTCTCCACCACGGGCATATCCTGTTGAACAAGTGCGCATACCTAGCGGATCTTTGTTTAATCCAGAGCTTGCCATGGGATTGTATCAACGCCATAGCACGTACAAAGTGGGCGATATGATATTGATCAAACTGGATGAAACTACTCAGTCTGAAAAGTCATTGGATTACAATCAAGACAAAAACAGCACCTTTGATATAGAGCCACTGACCTTGCGGGTTGGGGGAATTCAAATTGAAGGGGATGATTTAGAACTAGACCACGAACAGGACAGCGAATTTACAAGTTCAGCCCAATCAAGCCAGTCAAATTCATTGCAAGGTAGCATTACGGTTTACGTTACCGCTATTACCCCGGCTGGAAATCTCCTAGTAACAGGAGAGAAATGGATAACCATGAACAAAGGTAAAGAGTACATTCGTTTTTCGGGTGAAGTGCGCAAACAAGATGTGGATGAAAGCAACACTGTTGCGTCTTCTAAGGTCGGGAATGCGCTTATTGAATACAGCGGTACTGGTGATTTACAAGAGAACCAAGAGCGCTCTGTAATTGACAAACTGTTCGCGATATTTGATTAAAAGGTAAATGTAATGAAAGGCTATCTGCGTCTTGGTGTAGCGATATTTTCTGTATGGCATGGTTCGGCCTTTGCTATATGGGTACAAGGGGAGGCGAGTCTCAACTTTACCGGAGCAGATTTAGACTCGGTACGCCCTACGGTGATTAAAAATGCAATTGCTGATGCGTCTTATAAAAGCGGAAGTGTTATTGCGGCAGAAGATGTTCTTATCAATGGGCTAATACTTAGCAGTAAAGCCGAACTTCGAACTGCTGGCCGTATACAGCGGGTCGAAATCATCAGTGAAAACGTACAAGATAACGTTTTATCCGTTGTGGTAAATGTAAATTTAACCCCATTGTTCGATTGTGAACCCAACCGTTTTCAAAAGCGCTTGTTGGTAACGCACTTTGCATTACTCGATTCAAGACAAGCCGCAACGGGGGGAATTTATAATATTGGCAAACACATCACGCAGCGATTTTCACAGCAGCTAAAGAACACCGCAGATACGCCTAATGTTATGCAAATAGCACAAGCCATGACCAGCGCAGATATGTGGTCAGCCGATGCACTCTCAGGATTAGAATTACAGCAAAAATCCACTTACTTGCGTGACACCTATGGGCAGCAATTCGCCTTGTTTGGCTACATCAAAGATGTGAGCCTGTTCGAGCAAGTAGAGCAAAGTGAGTCATTTTTTGATAGTGATGAAGTAGCAGTTAGACGAAACTTCACCCTTCAAGTATTTGTGTTAGACACCTTCAGACAACGTATTATCTATAACGATAGTTATCACAGCGAAGCTGATTGGGCGTTTGAAAATAGCTACCAAGTGGATACTAACAACAGCTTGTTTTGGCGCAGTGAATACGGGCGCATGGTGCTGAATACGGTGAATGCAGCGGTAACCGATATCTCGGCTGCCATAACCTGTGAGCCAACCTTTGCCCGTGTGGTCAACACCAGTAATCAGCAGTTAATCGTCGATTTAGGTCTTGCTCAAGGTATTCGCGAAGGCGACAGTTTTCAGTTGTATAAGCAGCAGTCGTTACCTGTATTGTTGTCTCCCACTAAAAGCGTAATGCTTCCGGTGGAAGACGGTCTTTTCGATATTTCACACTTAGGCGATGAGGTGAGTGTGTTGAAAGCTGAGGGCGCAGAATCGGCGGTGCACTTATACGACATAGTTTCTCCGGTACAAAAAAAAGACGCAAACTAAAAGTTTGCGTCTTTGCTTACGTTCCATGTTGTTATCTGTTTTTAGCCATTCGCTTTAGCTATCTGTAAGCTTTAGCTATCTGTAAATAACCGGCGAAGCTCGTCATCTTCTTCTCGCCTTTGTTCCAACTCGGCTTGTTGCGCGTCGGTAAGTACGTCAAACACGGCTTGCATATGGCGAATCTCTTTTGTACCAGCGTTAATGATGTCTTCTTTATATTCGGCGTAAAGGGCATCCCATGCAGATTCAGAGAAATTTCCACTTCGCACGAGCGCTTGCTCCGCGTTTTTAAACGCATCCATAGTGGATTTATGCTGAAAACGGGTTTCACGGTAAGTCTCGTTTAAGGATTCAAGTGTTGCTAATTGCTCGTCTGACAGTTGAAGATCTTCAAACGGCAGGCGAGGGCCTCTAAGCGGCATAGGGCGCATAGGTTTGCCACCGCTGGTGCTAAAACGTTTGTCGTCGCGCATACGTTTGTTGTCGAGCATGGTGTTTTGTTCGGCTTCAAGCTCGATTAGCACGATGCGTTGCGATTCTGAAAGGAGGTTGTAAATCTCACTACGAAGTTGGGCAATGGCAAAATGATGCGCTTGTTGCGTCAACACTTTTGCTTCAACAAGGGCGCGAATATCAGTGTCGTTTAAACTATCAATTTCAGGCCTTTTTGATGGCCTTCCTCCAGGCATTTCTGGAGGCGTTTTATTTTCTTTAAACGCGGCGATCAGTGCTTTAACTTCTTCTTTTTGTTCTGAAGTTAGCGATAATCGGCCTAAGGTTTTAACCATTTCCATCCCAGGAGGATGGCTAGGCATTCTAGGGCCTTGTGGGGCCGCATTTACAGTGTGAGTAAGGGTAAATGTGGTTGCTAATAACCCAGCAATAATTATTGTTCTCATGGGCGTCTCCGTTGTATTCGCACAAAAGAAGCTTACTATTTCTAGATGTAAAATTAGTCAAACCACTGTAAAGCTTGTGTAAAGGCTGAACCGAAAGCAGATTCTATTGGTCGGAAAGTTTATTATTTCTATCGTATGCATGTGGGAATAGCTAGGTAGCGGGTCATATAGTGAGTCATACCGCTACCGTTGTTAAAAAAACAGTGTGTAGTATTTAACTGTACTTGTCCTTCAATGCATTATACTTGGGTATCAGAAAGATGAATCAAGCCGTCGTAGGTTTCAAAAACATGAGTTCAGAGTTTCATTTACAGTCAATTCTTATTATCGATGATGATAATGAACTAACTGACATGCTAGCCACTTATCTGTCGAGTATGGGGTATCAGATTCACGTCAGCAATGATGGACAAGCGGGTTTAGCGGAAGCGACATCCGGTGGTCATTACGATCTTATCCTGCTAGATGTCATGATGCCTAAAATGGACGGCTTTGATGTACTTAAAAAATTAAGAGTCAGTCATGCAACGCCTGTACTTATGTTAACGGCTAGAGGCGACGACTACGACCGCATTCTTGGGTTAGAACTAGGGGCTGATGATTACCTACCTAAACCGTTTAATCATAGAGAGCTAGTGGCACGTATTAAAGCCATATTCCGCAGGTTAGCGCTGACCAACAGCGGCGGTACCATTGAACAAGACTTGGTTGTGAATGAGCTATTCTTAAGCACCAGCAGTCAGGTAGCGAAAGTGGGTGAAGTTGAAATGACGCTCACCAGTACAGAATTTTCAATTTTACGACTACTTATGCTAAACACAGGTAGCCGAGTAACCAAAGAAGAAATTAGTTTGAAGGTGTTAGGAAAGTCACTTCAAGCGTTTGATAGAAGTATCGATATGCACGTAAGTAACTTACGTAAGAAAATAGCTGCTATTAGTAATATCGAAAAGATTAAAACCATCCGCGGTGTGGGCTATATGTTGCTATCCGGTCAATGACGTTTATACGCAAATTAAACCCTGCCCGCGCCATTATGGGGCGCTTGTTTTTATGGTTTTGGGCCACCTTTATTGTTACCGCTGTACTTGCGGTATGGGGAAGTCGGTTTTTCTTTGAAGAACTTCAGGTAAAAACAGCATCTCCACAAGAAATTCAACAACTAGAGCGAGTGCTCAAAGGTATTACTAATGATCGCGCAAAACAAGTCCCTCTTCGGGCTGCTCTAGATAGAAATGGCCGGCCCGGACGAGGTAGGGCAATTGCCGTTGATGTTGACTCAGGTCGAATAATTGCCGCAGGTGGGCCGCCTTTACGTGAGGATGATAAGCGCGATATACAGCGAATAATCGACCAGAAAGTTCCTATTACACTAAATCGGGGCGCCCTAAAGATAACGGGCCCCATGTTATTTGAACGTGACGGTAAACGTTTTGCTTTGTTTTCTGCAAAATTAGAGCCTCTAGGAGAAAATGCTCCTCCCTTTCTCCTCTTTCTTTGTATCGCAATGGTGACCACGTTCTTGTTGTCATGGCTATTTGCGAAATCTCTTACCCGCCCAATTTTGCGAATTCAAAAGTCAGCCCGTTTATTATCAAATGGTAATTGGGAAACGCGTATTGATAACACGGACAAACGCCAAGATGAGTTAGGTCAGTTGGGAAGAGATTTCAACTCTATGGCTAACCAACTAGAAAAAATGTGGAGCGGTCAAAAACGCTTACTCGCTGATATATCTCACGAACTTCGTTCTCCACTCGCGAGATTACAGATGGCGCTGGGACTAGCACACCAGCAAAATGTAGACCCCGCATCGCTGGCGCGAATTGAACGAGAAGCAGAGCGAATGGAAGCTTTAGTTAGCCAATTGCTTGAACTGAGTCGCGCTGAAAATGGGGTAACCACTTTTTCGTCTTATTCATTATCACTGCTATTTCGCGATATTTTTACCGATGGACAGTTTGAAGCCGCCAACAGCAACAAAGCGCTAGATATTGACGAAATACCCAAGCTAACCGTAGCGGTCGATCATGTTTTACTTTGCCGTGCGGTAGAGAATGTTCTACGTAATGCCATCCGCCACAGCGCGCATTTAGTGACGGTTGAGTTTGAGGTAACGCAAACTCAGTGGGCCATTACAATTTGCGATGATGGTGAAGGTTTATCTAGCGAAGAGTGCGAACGGGTATTTGCCCCTTTTTATCGCGCGACTTTGGCACGTGAAAGGGCATCTGGCGGTGTTGGATTAGGCTTATCCATTGCAAAAGCTGCCGTAGAATTGCATCATGGCGCAATAAAAGCAGTGACAAGAGAAGAAGGTGGCCTAAGCGTCACACTTTCCTTCCCTCGTAAGTTAGAAGACACTTAACGCGCATAGCTTCGCATTGTCCTGTCGCGTTCAAGTCATCACTGCCTCATTATTCTATTAGGATGTATTTCTATGAGCTGGACGTTTACGTCAGAGCAAGACTTAGCCGCAACATTTGCCACTACTATAAACCCCTTTTGGCAAACTCACGTTAACCTAGGCGAGTTTGTAGGCAAAGATAACATCGATGTTCGTTACGCCTGGTGCGTACCAGAAAATTCCCGCTCTACTGTGGTAATAAGTTCAGGTCGTATTGAGTCGTACTTAAAATACAAAGAGCTCATTTTCGATTTATACCAAAATGGCTTTGCGGTTTTTATACTTGATCATCGCGGCCAAGGTTTATCTGGGCGTATGACCCACGACCCTCAACACGGTTACGTGGCAGACTTTACTGATTACGTCGATGACTTAATCACTTTTGTAAACGACATCGTTATACCGCGGCAAAAAGGTAAGTTACAGTTGCTTTGCCATTCCATGGGTGGTGCCATAGGCGCATTAACCCTGCTAAGAAACCCTAATTTATTCGACAAAGCCGTACTTGCTTCACCTATGTTTGGGGTTAAGCCTGCGCTGCCCAACTGGTTAGCCAATAGCCTTATTAGGGTAGGACTGAGTATCAATAAATGGAAGAAACGAGAGTCCGGTTACTTCTTTGGCCAAACGCCCTATATCGCTTTTCCTTATGCTCTGAATAAGCTTACGCATAGTAAAAACCGCTACAGCTTATTTCGTCAGCTATATGATGAAGAGCGCCAAATTCAACTGGGCGGGGTGACCACAGAATGGCTGTTAGCCGCTCAAATTGCCATGAATACGATTGAAGCTAATGCTGCCTCTATTACAACACCCTCGTTAGTTTTAAGCGCCGATGGAGATAGCATTATTGAGAATAAACGCCAGCGTCGAGTGGCAGCACACTTTCCTAACGCTCAAGTAGAAATTATTCCTGAAGCGTTTCACGAAGTACTCACAGAATCGGACGATATTCGTGATGCTGCACTTACTACTGTATTTGATTTTCTAAGCGAGTAAAATAGCGCGCATAACAACACATTAATGACAGCGAATAGGCTATAACTGCCTATTCGTCATATCGCCAGACAGCGTTTGTGGCAATTTAGCATTTCGACAGTGAGCCAGCATGTTAGACATCGTACTTTACCAGCCAGAAATTCCGCCCAATACCGGCAACATTATTCGCCTATGCGCCAATAGCGGCTTCATGCTGCATTTGATTGAGCCATTAGGGTTTGAGTGGGATGATAAGCGTGTACGTAGGGCAGGGTTGGACTATCACGAGTTTGCCCATGTTAAGCGCCATGCTTCGCTAGATGCTTATATTGAAAGTGAAAAACCGAGCCGAATCTTTGCTTGTACTACCAAAGGCAAAGCATTTCACAGCGATGCAGAATATAAGAAAGGCGATGCCTTATTGTTTGGGCCAGAAACCAGAGGCTTACCCGACGATGTGATTAATGCGTTGCCACCGGAACAACGGGTACGTATCCCTATGCTGCCAGATAGCAGAAGCATGAATTTATCGAATGCGGTATCGGTATTTGTGTATGAAAGCTGGCGCCAGTTAGGTTACGACGGCGCACGCTAAACATAAAAAACGCGCAGTGTTTGAAGCTGCGCGCTTTATCTATTTTGAATATCTTTTTTAATTAGGCTTCGTTTTTAAGGTCGCGACCAAGTAAGGTCAATGCGGCCTCTTTTGGCGATTTACCGTGATAAAGTACAGCGTAAATCTGCTCACAAATGGGCATTTCAACACCTACTTTATGCGACAACACATGCACTTCTTCTGTGTTGCGATAACCTTCTACCACTTGCCCAATCTCTTCAATCGCCGTATCGACAGATTTACCTTGACCTAAAGCTAAGCCGAATCGACGGTTACGTGACTGATTGTCGGTGCAGGTTAGTACTAAGTCACCAAGGCCAGCCATGCCCATAAAGGTTTCTGGTTGCGCACCTAGTTTTACGCCGAGGCGGGTAAGCTCTGCTAGACCACGCGTAATTAATGCTGTACGTGCATTGGCGCCGAAACCTAACCCATCGGCTAACCCAGCGCCTATGGCAATCACGTTTTTCACCGCACCGCCTAATTGTACGCCGGTGAAGTCAGGGTTTTTGTATACCCTAAACGATTTAGCGCAATGTAGCTTAGCGGCAAACTCGTCAGCAAAGGTTTCGTCAGTGGATGACAGCGAGATAGCGGTAGGCAAGCCAGCCACCATTTCTTTCGCAAATGTGGGGCCAGATAACACGGCCAGAGGATATGCAGTACCCAGAATTTCTTCTGCTACTTCTCGCAGCAAGCGGCCAGTTTTAGGCTCAAGCCCTTTAGTAGCCCAAATAATTCTATGAGTAGGCTGCAATAAAGGCTTAATACTGTTAAGCATTGCAGCAAAGCCGTGGCTTGGTACAACCACTAAAATATCTTGGCTAGCGGCTATTACGCTTTCTAAATCGGCATTTACATTCAATGCATTAGGAAACGTAGCACCTGGTAAGTAGCGGGCATTTTCTCTGCTAGAAGCCAGCGCTTCCATATGCTTTTCATCGCGTCCCCACAACAAAGTAGGGTTGCCATTTCTGGCTAAACAAAAAGCAAGGGCGGTGCCATAAGACCCCGCCCCTAGTACTGAAACCGAATTCGGGTTCATCATAATGATGCTTACGCGTCCATCTTAGGCGCTTCGCCTTGAACTTGCTGTGCACGTTTTTGAACGTAAGCAGCGAAGATAGCGTCGAAGTTAACTGGCGCTAAGTTCAGTGGAGGGAAAGTTCCACGGTTTACAAGGTTTGAAATCGTTTCACGAGCATATGGGAAAAGCATGTTCGGGCAGAATGAACCTAGCGTGTGAGCTTTGTTCTGATCAGGCATTTCACCAATGGCAAAAATACCGGCTTGTTGAACTTCACATAGGAACGCAGTTTCTTCGCCAAGCGTAGCGGTAACAGTTACTGACAACACCACTTCATAGACGTTTTCGTCTAGTTTGTTGGTGCTAGTGTCAATATCTAGCTTAATTTCTGGCTTCCACTCTTTAGTAAAGATAGCCGGCGCATTCGGCGACTCAAAAGAGATATCTTTAGTGTAGATACGTTGAATATTGAATTGAGGGGCTTGCGCTTGGTCGCCTACTGCGGCGCCATTTGTAGTCTGATTATCGTCAGCCATGATATTTCCTGTTTAATTATCGTTTTACTTTAATGTATTGCGTTGCTGTACGCGCTGACGCGTTATGCTAACCCAAGCATAGGATTTAGTTTTTGCTGTGCTTCTAAGGCCATCATGTCATCGCAGCCGCCTACGTGCTGATCATCGATGAATATCTGTGGCACTGTCCAGCCGCCATTCGCACGCTCAATCATTACGTCACGAAGTTCAGGTTGCACATCAATAGGGTATTCTTGAAACTCAACACCTTTTTGTGCAAGCAGTGCTTTCGCCCTATGGCAGTACGGGCAGTGCCCTTTGGTGTAAATTTCTACTTTACTCACTATGATCACCTATTATTTGGAAATTGGTAAACTGGCACTTTGCCATGCGTTCATGCCACCTTTAAGCACTTTCACATTAGTGAACCCTGCTTTTGACATTGCACCAGCTGTGCCACGAGCTTGATTGCCCATCGCGCATACAACGATAATGGGTTTATCTTTGCTGTTTTCAAGCTTAGCGAAGTTTTTCTCGCGTAATTCTTCCGGTTTTATTTGCTTAGCACCTAAAATATGCCCAGCCTTATAGTCTTTCGCCGCACGCATATCAAAGATAACGGCGTCGTCTTTATTCATTAATAAAGTGGCTTCGTGGGTAGTCACTTCTTTAATTGAAGATGTCCACACTGTGATGTAGCTAAACACCAACATGGCTACCAAAGCAACCCAAACTCCAGCAAGAACAATGTTGTTACTGGCAAACGCTATTAGCTGATCCATTACTTCTAACCTTGTCTACAGACCATAAAAAGAGTGCAAAGTATATAGAAAAACGGACGAGAAACCACCCTGCATTACTTCAGTAAGTATTGTAAATGCGCCCAGTACAATAGCTGCTTGATATTACAACCAAATTGCACTGGGATTTAATCTAGCCCTCAGATACACTGATACGCTAACTATCACCATGATTGTAGGCAAATTCTGCAATCTGTTTTTACCACCAATACACCGCTAAAGGCTGCTATTACCTTTTTATGTTTACTCAACGCTTTTGCTTACTTGTATGTTTACTTACTGCTTTTATTGGTACGAGCCTAGCTTCATTCACCGTGGCGGCGCAAGATGTCAGCCAAGAAAAATTGGCAGAACTACAAGTCGAACTTCGGGCTCGCCAGCAGGTTTTGAAAAACAATAAAGCCAGTGCCAAAGAGCTAGCAGAAGTGCTTAAAGTCTCAGAGCTTGAAATAGCAAAGGTGGCGAAAGCCCTAGCGCAAACCAAACAGCAATTAAATAGCGTACTAGCGGAAGAAGAAGCGTTAGCTGAAGAGCAAGAGGCATTAAAAGAAGCCATTCGTCAGCAACAGTCATTACTTTCAAGCCAATTGAAAAGTGCTTTTATGGCAGGGCATTACGATTACGCTAAAATGCTGTTTTATCAAGAAGACGCGCGCAACTTCGAACGTGTTATTACCTATTACCAATATTTAGCAAAAGCCCGTCAGCAAGAAATTACCCGTTTTAGAAATAACGTAGCTCGTCTTGAAGCGGTAACCGAAGAGTTGGCTGAAAAAGCGGAATCTCTACTAGCACTACGTAAAACTCAAGAAAATCAGCGCGGGGTGTTATTAACCCGACAAGACGATAGAAAACAAACCCTAGATAAACTCAATAAAACCATTGCTAACGAAAGCGGGCGAATTGCTACCTTACAAGCGAACGAAAAGGCCTTACTTGATGCTATTGAAGCGGCGCGAATTGCCGCCGAACGCGCGGCAGCACGGGCTAAAGTATCGTTAGATGGCTTAGCCAAGTTAAAGGGCAAATTAATTGCACCTGTCGAGGGTCATATTCGTAAGCTTTTTGGTAATCGTCGACAAGGCCAAGTGCGCTGGAAAGGGATTATTATTGATGGTTCAGAAGGCGAAGCAGTAAAAAGTGTAGCGTCGGGTAAAGTACTTTATGCCGATTGGCTTCGTGGTTTTGGCTTAGTGGCTATCGTTGATCATGGCGAAGGCTACATGAGTGTTTATGGTCATAACCAAGCGTTATTAAAACAAGCGGGCGATGACATTCTTTCAGGTGAAAGTATTGCCTTGGTAGGAAGAAGCGGTGGGCAAGATTATCCTAACTTGTATTTCGAAATACGCCATAAGGGAAAAGCATTAAATCCCACCGCTTGGTTTAACTAGTGCTACTTCATTGAATCGTTGCACTTAATTAACTGGCCGAGTTTAGTTAACAACTGTCAGGGCTTGGCCAATTAACTTTATATGCCGAACCAGTTTACACCGTTATAGAAAAAGTCGAATTATCCGGTAAATTCGCAGAATCTTGTTGTGGAGGCGGTGGCGGCTTACCCATACCGGCTAATTCAGCCACATTTTTACCGTCAAATCCGGCACTGCTTAGTGCAGTGTTTAATGACTTACTTGGCTCGATACCCGCCTCTTTAAATTGCTCAACAATTGAAGCTGCATCATCGCTTGATAGGTTTTCAGGATCGAAAGAAGATAAAATAGAGCTTACAGACTCTTTTTGTGAATCGGTAAGTGCTTGTCCTTCAGGGCGAGGCGGCATACCAGCGTGCATGGTGGAACTGTTTACAGATGAAATCATTATTACCTCACTAGAAATAGTATACGTTTTAACCTTATCGACCATTAAAGCTGAAATTTAGGTATATTCATCTTCTTTACGCAAGCTTTACACTTCAAAAAGTAATGGGCAAGTATTGAGCAAGTGTAGGACAGTGCTTGTTTCCTTTTCGTAAATTGATATGCTGCATCAATGTCGGCCTCAAAAAGCTACGTTGTTCTCATGCGGATATTGCGGATGGGGCTGATGTTGTAAACAGTGCGCGCGGAAATAAAAAAAATCAATAATGGAAGTGAAGAAACGTAAATGAAGGTGCTTTGGCGTCTGTGTGTTTTATATCTTATCTTAATGACCTGCTTTACGAGTCATGCTGCGCCGTCAGCGAATGTACCCATAAAGCCTCGCATCATTATTATTCTGGATGACTTAGGCTACCGACAATCAGACTTAGCCGCCTTTAGGTTGCCAAGCGAAGTTACGTTCTCAATACTACCGCAAACCCCTCTTGCGCAAACTATTTCACGTAAAGCCGAGCAACAAGGCCGCGCTGTCATGTTACACATGCCAATGCAATCCACCAGTGGCAAAGCCATGGGACCTTTGGGTTTATCTACCGATATGTATCCTGCTGCGATTACTCACACGTTAAGAGCTGCGCTTAAAAGTGTACCAAATGCCGTAGGCGTAAATAACCATATGGGCAGTGCGTTCACGGTGGAAGAACAAGCCATGCAAACGATTATGGAAGAGATTAAACGCCAAGGGCTTTTCTTTGTAGATAGCAGAACCAGTGTATATACCACAGCACAAAAAGTGGCAGAACGTTTAGGAGTACCTAATACGAGTAGACAGGTATTTCTTGATAACGATCGCTCAACTAGGTCACTTTACAAACAGTTTGAATACACTAAAAAACTCGCTAAACGCAACGGCACTGTGGTGGTTATTGCCCACCCTTACCCCGAAACGCTCACTTTTCTAACACAAATATTGCCCACCTTGGCTAATGAAGGTATTACGCTAACGTCGGTAGATGAGTACTTCTCTGAATCATCCTCAGAATCATTTTCTGAATTATCCTCTGAATTAGACAAGGATATAGACGTCTTATCAAGCAAGGACGTAGACAAAAACGCATTATCAGAAGCGATAGCGGCTGCACCGAACGAATAACAAATCTAATAGTACAACCTGCCTCAGTTGGCCTTATCGCATTTTGTTCTGTTCAAGATTGAAAATATCATAGGGTAAAGTTTTTCATTCCCAATAAAATGTTATATTATAACGTCTCTGGCAGAGTTATCCTGCGGTTTTTGGCGCTTGTTTAGTTAGATGCGCGTTATAGTTTTAAAGGTGTGATGAGATGAATTCGGTAGACGACAATCCAACAAAATTAGACAGATTAGGCATTTGGGTGTCGAGTTTGTGTGCGTTGCATTGCTTAGCGCTACCTGTTGCCGTGCCTTTATTGCCGCTTATTGGTTCTTCTTTTTTCGCGCAAGTTTGGTTCGAACGCAGCATTTTAACCATATCGATAATTATCGGCACCGTAGCCCTTATCGGTGGTGCCACGCGCTACCATGGGCGTTATTACCCGTTAGCGCTGCTACTTACCGGTGGTGCGATTTATTGGAATAAGAACATGTTTGGTGAAGCTTACGAACCCTTTACCATAGCGGTGGGAGCGTTACTTATTGTATCTGGCCACTGGATCAACATGCGTTTATGCCGTCAATGTAAGTGCTGTAGAGAAACTGTATTTTCTGATCACTTGTCTGCCGAAATAGAGTAGGTTGAGAGCAGAGTAGGTTGAGAGCAGAGTAGGTTTGGAGCCGAGCGCACAAAGCATTTAATTTATAAGTGCTTATTACAAGTGCTTATTACAAGTGCTTAGTCTACAAGCGCAAGATTTACAGGCATTTAATATACAGCCACTTTATTTGCAGATGCTTAAGCGAGAACACCCTTCGCAATATCAGGCACATTAGTAAAAATACCGGTCACCCCCCACTGTTTTAACTGCAGCATATCTTCCGGTTCGTCTACCGTATAAACATACACATCTAATCCAGCAAGTTTGGCTTCATTGACAAAATCTTGATTCACTATGTCTAAAGCAATATTTATAGACTTTGCCTTTAACTGGCGGGCGCAATGGGTAGCATCGAGCGCGTAGGTCGCCGTTAGCGCACCAGTAGCAACTTCAGGCCATAAGCCACTTATAGCAGCTAACCAATGGTGATTAAACGAAGATATCAACAGGGTGTCAGGCTCAATGTTAGCCTCTTCTACTGCTCGCTTAACATCTCGTACCCAGCTTTCTGCATTGTGTAGATGCTTTACTTCAATGTTGCATAATGCGCCAACCGGTAGGGTAGCCAATACGTCTTCTAAGGTAGGAATAGTTTCGCCATCACCGGCATCTAGTTGCTTTAATTGCGCCAGTGGGGTCTGTAATAGAAGCCCTGAGCCATTAGTCGTGCGACCTAATGTTTTGTCATGAAATACCACTATGGCTTCATCATGTTGGTAGGTGTCGAACTCTATACCATCAGATTGCAGTGCAAAGGCGAGGGTAAATGCCTGTAAGGTGTTCTCTGGCGCAGTAGCGCTAGCACCTCTGTGCGCAATAATAAGCATCAGGTTTCTTCCTTTTCAGCTGCGCCAGTCAATTTATGGGTATTTAGGGTTTCATAAATAGAAGCTGAAGTAATTAAAATGCCGCCTAGAATGGTTTTGGCACTAGGGTTTTCGTCTAGCAGTAATACGGCAAGGATCACGCCATAGAAAGGCTGCATGCACGCGATGAGAGAAAAGGTTTTGGCTCGCAGGTGACGCAAACTAGCTGCTATTAATGCATGAGGTAAGGCGGTAAACACCGTGCCTAACAGTAACAACATTAGCCATGCACTCATGGGGGCTTCAACAATTTCATCGCTGCCCGTGGGCAACAAAAATATCGCAATAACAAGCGTTTGCCACGCCATCGCTTTTGCCCCACTGTATTGCTTAAAGTGCTTTCGATGAATTAAGTTTCTAAACGCATAAAGCACCGCAGACGCAATACCAACCACCACGCCTAGCGTAATATCATTATCTAAAGACGTTTCAGGTACGATAAAGTACACGCCAGCAATCACGGTAAGTGCAGAGACTACGTCTTGCCAGACTAAATGAGACTTTTCGAAAAACGGTTCTATCAGCACGGTTATTACAGGGAAGGTGAATAGCGCTATCATGCCTACAGACACACTTGAGTATTGCATGGCTGCAAAGTAGGTTACCCAATGCAGCGCCATTAAAATACCTAGGCCTATGGCAATCAAATAATCTTTGCCGCTCGTCAGCGTTAAGTTTTCATTCGAAAACTTTAAAAAGATAAACAACGCGATACAAGCAAACATTGAGCGCATTAGCGTAATATCACTGGCACTGAGTGGCACAAAGTGAGAAAACAGCGCTGTACCGCCCAGTAATGCAACGGTAAAGTGCAGTGATATCAGGCTCTTTTTTACTGCATTCATAAACTAGCTTGTTGGCGCATGCTTGCCTAAATCAGCGCTTTTATCTTCGCTTTCATTTTCACTTACACTAACATTAGCGCTCGCACTTTGGTTCGCATTGAACGCCATTGGCTCACCCAATCGGGTAATTTGGCCAGGGGCGAGTGCATCAAAATCAATCATGTCTTTCTCGAAACATACCACAATGGTTGAGCCTAGTTTAAAGCGACCTAGTTCGTCACCTTTCGCTAAGTGTACGCTTGCTTCGGTATCTTTCTCGTAAGACCAATGTTGTACATTTTTACCCGTAGGCGGCGACACAGTGCCCGCCCAAACGGTTTCTATACTGGCCACAATCGTTGCACCCACTAACACCATAGCCATTTTGCCTACTGGCGTATCGAATAACGCTACAACCCGTTCGTTACGAGCAAACAAGCCAGGAATATTTTGTGCGGTTAGCGGATTTACTGAGAACAACTCACCAGGAACATAAACCATGTCGGTAAGCGTTCCCTCTACCGGCATGTGAATGCGGTGGTAGTCGCGAGGGGCTAAATAAATGGTGGCAAATTTTCCGTCTTTGAACGGTGCGGCTAAATCGGGTTTGCCGCCTAGTAAGCTGGTAAGGCTGTAATCATGCCCTTTGGCCTGAAATATACTGTCAGCTTCAATGTCGCCAAATTGACTTACCGTGCCATCTACCGCTTGAATTAACACATCTTCTCGTGGGTCAATAGTGCGAACTTCAGGCTTCAATGGGCGAGTGAAGAAAGCGTTGAAACTGCGGTAATGGGCAGGATCTGAATGTAACGCCTCGCTCATATCAACATTATATTGCTTGATGAAAAGCTTGATAAGAAACGTAGTGAAACCACCAAGCTCTGCTGCCGCTAATTTGCCTACTAGGCGTGACAACAAATGTTTAGGGGTAATGTATTGTAAGTTTATTTTAAGCCAGTCCAGCACGAAAGCTCTCCATTAAAAAGACAGGTTAATTGTACCCTAACTTATATGCACGTAAGCAACTTTAAGATTATGTATGCTACAAACTTGGAATAAGCGAGAAGGGCGGGCTTGTTGAAACTGTATCTGTATTTTATTTCAACAAGCCAAAAAAATAGTAAAAGTTAGCCTTATGCGCCAGGAGGTTGGCTATGGCTCGGGCGTTGCTCGTCCATGGTAGTTAAAATTTTATGATAACTGGCAAAACGCTCGGCATTAATTTTACCTTCATCTACGGCTTCCCTAAGAATACAGCCAGGGTCGTTAAGGTGTTTGCAGTCCCGGAATTTGCAGCCACCTAAGTAGTCTCTAAATTCAATAAAACCCCAAGTAATTCGTTCGGTTGGTATATGCCATAAGCCAAACTCGCGCACGCCTGGAGAGTCAATTAAATCGCCGCCAGCGGGTAAATGCAGTAGCTTGGCTGCGGTAGTGGTGTGTTGGCCTAAGCCTGAGTTATCTGACACTTCACCAGTGAGTATGTCGGCACCAGGCAAAACTTGATTAATTAAGCTAGATTTCCCCACACCTGATTGACCAACGAAAACACTCACGTTGTTATCTAAGTAGGCATTAAGTTCATCAATACCTTCACCGGTTTTACAGCTGGTGAAAAGCACTTCATAACCTAAATCGTTATAAACGGTTAATTGTGCATTAATGGTTTCTCGCTCACTTTGTGAAAGGAGCTCCACTTTGTTTAAAACAATAAACGGCGTAATGCCAATGTCTTCACAGGCCACTAAATAGCGGTCGATAATGTGGGTAGACAATGAAGGTAGGGTAGCGCTTACCACTATAATTTTATCGATATTGGCCGCAATGGGTTTTATGCCATCGTAAAAGTCAGGGCGAGTGAGCACTGAATGGCGGTCGTTAACAATTTCAATTACACCGCGAACAGAGCCCGAGTCGGCATCGTCACCTTTACTAAATAGTACCTTATCACCACAAACTACTGAATCGACGGTGCGGCGAATATGGCACCGAGACACATTGCCCTCGGTATCTTCGACATCGGCATGTTTACCAAAGCGACCGGTGACAACACCACTCACCAGTTGGCTTTCATCTAGTGAGGCTTGTTTGTTATCCCCATGCTTATCTTGCAACCGTTTACTTCTATTAGCTGCAACTTGGCGTTTCTGTCTGTGTGTAAGTTTTGGTTTTTTCGCCACGATTCTTTTCTAGTTCACGTATACTGCGGCTATAATAACGTTTGTAGGGCATGGTTGCCATGCCTCAGTACTATGAGGAAGCCGATGACAAAGCACGACAGCAATTTAGTCTGGATAGATATGGAAATGACAGGACTCGATCCTGAGACTTGTGTGGTAATGGAAATAGCCACGATAGTGACGGACGCTCAGTTAAATGTTCTCGCAGAAGGCCCTGTTATTGCTGTGCATCAACCTGATAACGTACTTGATAATATGGATGAGTGGTGCACGCGGGTACATGGCGAAACTGGGCTTACTGCGCGTTGTCGTGCCAGCACGGTGACTGAAGCTGAAGCTGCGCGCCAAACTATGGCGTTCTTGGCAGACTATGTCGATGCAGGTAAGTCTCCGCTGTGTGGTAACACTATAGGCCAAGATAGACGCTTTATGGTGAAATACATGCCAGAGCTAGAAGAATACTTCCATTATCGCAGTATTGATGTGAGCAGCGTAAAAGAGCTGATTAAGCGATGGAAGCCTGAAGTGTTAGAGGGGTTCGATAAAAAGGGTGTTCATCTTGCCCTTGATGATATTCGCGAGTCTATTGAAGAAATGCGCTACTATCGTGAGAAAGTGTTCACGATTTAGCCGACAATGGTGCGTTTGTACAAAAAAATCCAATTAATGGTTGCCAAATAAAATTATTTTTGTACAATGCGCACCACTTCAAAACGAAGTGCCTTTTTTTGTATGCGGGAATAGCTCAGTTGGTAGAGCACGACCTTGCCAAGGTCGGGGTCGCGAGTTCGAATCTCGTTTCCCGCTC
>NZ_JAUOQH010000011.1 GCF_030547075.1 Alteromonas sp. 1_MG-2023
GTCAGTGTAAGTTATTTCACTTTCCTGTCGAAGCGGATGCGCATTCTAGAGATTTCTGAGCCTGCGTCAACCTCTGTATTAAAAAAAGTGTAATAAAATGAACCAACTGGTTATTTTTCACTCAGATGACATAATAAGTAGACAATATGGACTAATTACTAATAGGATGGGGGACTAATTCCTATAAAGTAGTAGTCCTTAAGTGGTATAGACTACGCAATAAATATAAGGTGGATATATGTTTCGTATTATTTCATTGCTTTCATCGGCAGTGCTGGTACTAGCTGTAAGTACACCAGCGATAAGTATGACCGCAAATGATGGAACAGTTTCACCGGAAGAAGCTAGCACAACACACAGCCAGTCTAATAGTTTCCAAACCTCGTTTTTAAAACGTCAGGTTGATCAGAATATGTCTGTTGGCCGCGCTATTAGTTCTATAGCAGGGCATTATCCTCAAGATGTGGTTTCAATTGTAGATATCGCATTAGACACCTATCCCGACCAGTATCGAGAAATCATCTTTGCTGCTATATCTTCTCAACCATCTTCTACAGAAGAAATTGTTCAGTTAGCTATAGAGAAAGACGTAAGCTCGTGCCCTAGTATCGTTCAGTTAGCGATAATGGCCGAACCTACCTATGTAGATTTTATTGTTCAGGCTGCTGCTGTTGCTACTCCCGAAGACTTAAATGAGATAGTTCGCGTAGCCGTGCTTACGCAACCAGATGCAGCAGACAGTATTGTTCAAATTTTATCACAAGAACATCCGAACAAGATTGTCGATATAATGACAAGTGCACTTAATGCAGTACCTTTCGTAGGTGAATATGTTGTAGATGCACTATTAGCTGTGTTCCCAAATGATGCTAAAACGGTAGTAGAGACTGCAGTTAGAGAATCGTCACAACAACGTGAACAAATTATTCGTATACTCGCTACGGCTCAACACGCGGGGGTACAAGACGATAAATTAAGAGAGTATTCACTCGCAGCGGGTTTAACTGAGGACGAATTTGCTTCAGCCATCAACAATTAATTTAGCTTTACTAAATTAACCGTAAAGATAACGTAAAGACCGAAACATTTTTAAGCATTGTTGGTCGGAGTAAGTAACCTTTGCTTACTTTGATCAATGATGACTGACCTCTCCCATTCGAAACAACCAATTATATGCTTAACTAGCCTTTCGCGTTCTGGGTCAACAGTATTTTCAATGGCCTTAGCCTGCCACGAAAACCTAATATCGTTGGGAGAAGTTTACCAAGTACTCCGTATGGGACCTACCTATTGGTTAAATAGGCAAGAGCATCTATGTAGTTGCGGCGCACCCGCGCATCAGTGTGAATTCTGGCAGCCTGTATTAACGAAAATGCGAAGCTTGGATATTATCGAGCCAACCAAACCTAGCTATTACCCAGACGCCTACTCCGCCTTACTTGGTCAGTTTGCTAAATTGTATAGCAGTGAATACCAACCTATAGATACTTCAAAAGGGATTAAGCATTTAAAACTATTGGCAGGTTCTGACACTATTGATGCAAAAGCATTGTTTCTAATTAGGGATGTGCGCTCATATGCAAGTTCACAAGCTCGGTTAGCCCGTTCACAACCTCGTAAGGGACTAAAAAAGGTGAAGGGTCACTATTGGTATCAGATGTTGAGATGGCTTACTGACAATAAAAAGCGAGAGTCCCTATTAAAGGAACTTGCTTTACCGTTTAGAACAATCGGATATGAACCCTTTTGCTTTAACCCTAGCCAAACCCTCGATAACGTTTATGAGTTTCTCGCACTACCAAAAGTGCCAAGTCATGAGAATATGAAGCAATCTACTCATCATGTGTTATTCGGCAACCCTATGAGAAATTGCGATAAGCGCAAGTCTGAGATTCGTTATGATGATAGGTGGTTTAGTGAAACTAAATATATGTTGCCCGCAGCTCTGATGCCGACACTAATGCAATACAATCAAGCTCGTGTGTATGCCAAACTTTAATAGGCAGTATAAGAAAGAACCCTAGTTATTCACTGTATGAAGCATAGCAACCACACGATAAAGCATCAGTTCTGCGTTCAGTAGGTCTACGTTCGTTTCTATTGCTTTCATTTGCGCTTTGATCTCATTCGATGCTCTTGCATTCAAAGTAAACATATCGCTATCGCCAGCATCAAACCGCTGCAACTCCATATTGGAAAGCTGTTTTGCTAGTTCAGCATTTTGCTGTTGTAAGCTAGCAATCTCTTTCGCTTGTAACCAGTATTCATATGCTTTTTCAAATGCCTGCTCAATAGACTGCTTGCTAGACACATATTTATTGTCGAGTTCTCTCTCCTTCGACACCAATTTAACTTGTTCTGCTTTTGCTTTTCTATTCCCTAATGGATAGGAAAAGGCTAAGCCTACTTTGCTTTCCGTGCCATCAAGGGAGTTAGGCCCGCTTCCTATATCTCGCGCTAAAGATGCTTTTAAATCAAGCTTTGGCAATAGCGCATTTTTGGCTAACGCTTGTTTGTTTTGAACCACAGTTTTATTCATTCGCAATAAAGCGAGTTGAGGGTGCTGGCTTATTTGCTGACGTAGTTGAGCTACCTGGGTATCGTTTACGCTAAAAGGCCATTGAATATTCGGTGATAACTTGGTTTCCCTTACCGGTATCATCTCACCTTGTTTATCACGCCAGTAGTACGACAAGGTTCGTGCATGACCGTTACGTTTCTGTTTTAACTTAGCCACTAATAAACGCTGCTCTAGTACATTCGCCTTAAATTCAGTTAGCGTAGCCCGCGCGAGGTCGCCTTTTTCCACTCGGGTAGACAATGCTCGCTCTCGTTCAGAGGCTCGGCTTAGTAGTGACTCTACCGACACCACCTGCAATGCGCTTTCATACCATAATAAATACTCGGTTAACCCTTTATGTAAGAAGCTATTTAGTAGGTCTTGCGCTTCAGCCTCCCATTGCTGTGCAGCTAACCTTGCATTTCTTACCCCTATTCTTCGTTTATCCACCTCGCGGTTTTTCAACAAAGACAGAGCTATTCCTACACTGGCTTCCCCGCCTGATAGTGTCTCGTATTCTTGCTCGTAGACAGGGAAGTCGCCATCAGACACACGGTATTCGGTATAAACGGAAGCGTTCAACGACTCCAACGGTTTTATCGCACGTTGCTGCAATGCTAAGCCATCGTAGTAACCACTTATTCTGCTAGATGTTTGCTGTTCGATATACGGGTCGAATTCACTTAGCGCGATATCAATATCGGCACCACTTTGAATTTCTCCCTCAGCAATAGCTTGTGTATAAGGGTGATGATACTGCATTGATTCGATAAGCTCGGCTACCGACGGCAAAGAAGCTGCTTTAGCAGGGCTTACCCATGGAAAGCTAAATACTAAAGCTAAAGAAAAGACAGCTAGTTTTCTCATTTTATCCCTTACCAACTCGAGTTTTTGGTTTGAGATGATTCCGGCTCAGCAGTTTGCTGCGGAGGAAAGTTATTTAATTGTCGCCAAAGCTCATAACCTAACTTCACTTCCTCTAACAATACCCATGCTTTAACTCGGCTCCCTAATCGGGTAGCGCTTTCTTTAGGCCAAGGCACATCATCCTCATCAGGCACTATCCATATTTGAAACGTACCTGCAGCACTAGCTACAGGTTCTACATAAATAACTTCGCCGCCAAAAGTGCCAATTGAACTACCAGGCCACCCGCTAAATTGAAATACCGGCCAACCTTCAAACTGCAAGCGTGCCTTCGCGCCTTTTTTAACTAGCGGTGCATCTAGCCCTGTTACCGTAATACGAACGCTGCGTTTGGCGTTTAATGGAATGAACTGCCCTAACACCGCCCCCGCTTTTACAAATGTAGATACGCCACCGGAGTAGAGCCTAATTATAGTGCCATCGACCGGTGCAACTTTGGTTTGTGTAGACTGGCGAGACAAGCTCATACTTACATCGTCGATTGCTGACAAAGAACTTGCCGCCTTTGCCTTAAGTTCCTGCACCTTTATTTGCGCAGCTTCTACATCCTTGCGAGACACTAAGCCCTGCTCTTGCAGCCCAATTTGACGGGCTAAATTATTTTCAGC
Organism: Alteromonas sp. 1_MG-2023; assembly: GCF_030547075.1. Taxonomy (GTDB): domain Bacteria; phylum Pseudomonadota; class Gammaproteobacteria; order Enterobacterales; family Alteromonadaceae; genus Alteromonas. The sequence goes on from NZ_JAUOQH010000011.1 coordinate 4,096, forward strand.
ATTCGCCACGGCGGTTTCGTTGGCTTGATGCCCTGCTTTTGCCGCAGTAAGTTGAGACTGTAATTTATCTAATCGACCGGCATCAGTATCAATTAATGTAACGATTGGATCACCGGCTTTAACCTCCATACCTTCCCGCACATGCCACTTTTTAATTTGCCCATCGACTAGAGCACTAATGGCCTGAGTCCTGTCTACAGGATCTAACGAGTCGACCATGCCCGTGCCATAAGCAGTTTGCATCCAAGGGGTAAACCACAAGATCAGCGAGGCACACACCACCATCGCTATCACCAATCCACACACAACTTTGTGCAGCTTAGGGATATGCAGTGACGATAAAGAACTGACATTATCCAAAAATCGCTTTTCTGCACTATTCATCATCCGCTCCTTTCTGCTGCGCTTGCGGTTTAGAAATGATTTCATTAGCTGGTTCGGTAGCGACGACCTTTGCACTATCCTTTAGATAAATGACACCGTCCAAACAATGGGCCTCTGGCGTATTAGTAAAATACAGTACCGTACAGGTGAGTTCAGATAAACGGTTCAATAAACGCAATCGTAGCGCGAGAGGTATAGCATCGAAGTGCTGGTTAATAATAAGCACCTTTGGCTCTTCAATAATAACCGCCGCCAGTTTTAACAATAGGAACTCAAGAGGCTGAAGAGGTGCTCCCAATACAGACACTTTTGAGTCTACTCCGTTAGGAAGTGCGTCAACGACGGTATCTAGTTCAACAACAGCTAAAGCCGCTCTAATTTCGGCAAAGCTAGCCCTTGGATTAGCTAACCGTAAATACTCTTCAATAGTACACTCAACAATCAAAGAGCGATCTAACGTGTTAATTGCTTGGCGTAATTCATAAGTATCGAAGTCGTATAAACTTAAGTCACCTAGAAGCAATTCACCCTTTTGTGGTTTTTCATAACGCTTCATCAAACCAATAAGCTGTTTTTGAACCCAGCTTTTATTGGTAGTAATAAAGTACTTACCACCCGCTTCAATTTGCAAATCAATTAAACAAGTATCGCTACCATGGGTAAGGTGTAACTTATTAAATATTAACTGTGAAGAAGTAGGCACGCGGTCGGCTTTCTCATTAACGTCTTCTTGCGGAATAACCAGTGCAGATCCTATCTTTTCAGCCGCACCATACAATTCATAATAGAGCTTTAAGTACTGTGTAAATCGTGACAAGCCAAAAAACACGGCAGACATTATTAATTCAGCCGCAACTAATTGGCCTATAGATAGTTGACCTTGCACCACCAATACACCACCAATACCTAACAATGCAGCACTGGCAAACGCATAAAGCAGCAAGAACATCACCACTTGAGAAAAAGTGTAATGAAAATGACCTTCGTGCTTTTTAAGATAATTATTGATGAAGTTGTCGGTACTTCTTCCCGCATATTCCACATGGTCGGCAGATTTGAAAAACTCATGAGCCGCAGCTATGTCGTTTAACCACTTCGCGGAATCGTATTTGGCATGTGACAGTTCAATAGCTGAACGTTTGGCTCCCGTTCCCCAAATTTTCCATATGGCATACATCACCAACACAAGCACCAAGTTAAACGCAAATAGTGTGGGATGGTAAAAAGATACCAAGGTGAAGCCCACTAGCATTTGCAGCACAAGGGCAAAACCATCGACCATAAGTGAAGGCACATTCTTCTGAAAGGTCATAATGTCGAAATAACGTTGGGTAATATTGGTATTTTGCCTGCCTTCAAAAAAACGATGCTCCGCCATAATGGTTTTTAAACTGATCATAGCGGTAAGGCGTGCATAAATTTTTCGTTCGTAATACTCCATAACGCGCATTCGAAGCGCACTAAAGATGCCCGACACGAAAAGCGTCGAAAACAATACAATGGCAAGAATGATAACCGACCGTGTAGAACCAATATTAGCAATGCTGTTAATCAGGGTTTGCACAGCAATAGGTACAGCCAAGGTCATTAAACTGATGGCAACACCGTAAGCAATAGCAACCCAGAAAAAACCTGACTCCGGTTTTAAAATGGCAAACAAGGTTTTCCTAGTTGCGTGTAAATTGATGACTTTTCCCATAATTCCTTCAATAGCGCCGAGTGATACTTCGCATTCTATCTAGTGTAATTCAAATAAAACAATACTAAACCTGTTATATTCTTATTAGTTCATCGTAAAAACCTTACTTATGCATCACCTCAACTATCATCATCTTTACTACTTCTACTTAGTGGCTCGCGAAGGCAGTATTGCGCAAGCCGCTAAGTTACTTCACGTTACTCCTCAAACTGTCAGTGGGCAACTAAGTACCTTTGAAAATCAGATTGGCTATCCTCTTTTCGATAGAGTTAATAAGCGCCTATATTTGAATGATAAAGGGAAAGTAAGCTTCCAGTATGCCAGTGAGATATTTCATAAAGGCCATCAACTAGCAGAAATACTAAACGCCGGTGATGAAATAAATACTAAGGAATTTGTGATTGGTATTACTAATGGCATACCTAAAGTACTTTTTTATGACTTCGTTCATGACACGATGCGCAATTTCGCTAACGTTAAATATGTGATTAAAGAAGATAGCTTCGATGGCTTACTTAAAGAACTAGCAATTTACGCGATTGATTTCATTTTGGCCGATAGGGGTGTTGCGCCGGGTTCACAAGTTAGTGCTAACAGCCACTTTCTTGGAGAAAGTGCGCTTAGCTTTTTTGCTAAAGACCCCCTTTCCGATAACCAGACCTTTCCCGAATGCTTAAATCATATGCCATTGCTGATTCAGGGGAATACGTCCGGTATACACCACGCGTTAACGAGCTGGCTAGAAACGGAACAACTCTATCCAAAGATAGTAGCAGAGTTTGATGACACTGCACTGCTAAAACTATTTGGTAGCGAGAACTTCGGGGTATTTTGCGCGCCGTCGGCCATATCAAGTCATGTTGAAGCGCAATATGGTGTTTACTGTATTGGACAGGCCCATTCATTGAATGAAAGGTACTATGCTATTACGGGGAAAAGTCGCGTAGATTTTACTATTACTGAATCTATTATTAGGGCGGCGCGCATCAACTTAGGTTACTCACAAAAGCCTATAGATGCTTAGTTGAAGTGAACTCTGAGGTTTTGAAAACAAAAAAACCAGCATTAATGCTGGTTTTTGTGAGCTATCAGTTTTTTGTAAAAGTATTAGTCAGCGCCAAATAAATCGCGGCTGTACACTTTCTCTAGTACGTCTTCGATGTCTTCGGTAACGCGGTTTGCCACGATTACATCAGAAATAGATTTAAATTCTTCTAAATCTTTGATTACGCGCGAATGAAAGAAGTCATCTTCGGTAATAACCGGCTCGTAAACAACAACCTCGATACCTTTCGCTTTAATACGCTTCATGATGCCTTGAATTGCACTCGCTCTGAAGTTGTCAGACCCCGACTTCATAATTAAGCGGAAGATACCCACAACCTTAGGCTGACGACTAACAATAGAATCGGCAATAAAGTCTTTACGCGTGCGGTTAGCATCTACGATAGCCTGAATCATGTTGTTAGGCACTTCACTGTAGTTAGCTAGCAACTGTTTGGTATCTTTCGGCAAGCAGTAGCCGCCATAACCAAAGCTTGGGTTGTTGTAGTGATCGCCAATACGCGGATCTAATCCAACACCTTCAATGATTTGTTTAGAATTTAAGCCACTACGCTCTGCATAGCTATCTAACTCATTAAAGTAGGCTACACGCATAGCTAAGTAAGTATTAGCGAAAAGCTTTATCGCTTCAGCTTCAGTGCTGTGGGTGAAAAGAATATTGATATCTTCTTTAATAGCACCTTGTTCTAGCAAACCAGCAAACACCTTCGCACGCTCACTTTGCTCACCAACAATAATACGGCTTGGGTACAAGTTATCGTAAAGGGCTTTACCTTCACGTAAGAACTCTGGCGAGAAGATGATATTTTCAGTGCCATGACGCTCTTTAGCTTCAACGGTAAAACCTACTGGTACGGTAGACTTAACCACCATCACCGCATTAGGATTTACTCGCATCACTTCTTTAATTACGGCATCTACCGAACTGGTATTGAAATAGTTGGTTTGCGCATCGTAATCGGTAGGCGTTGCGATAATAACAAACTCGGCATCTTTATAAGCAAGTTCAGTATCTAGCGTTGCTTTAAGATTTAGCTGCTTGTTCGTTAAGTATTCTGTAATTTCTTTATCTTCAATAGGAGACTTTTTGTCGTTTAAAAGATCCACTTTCGCTGGTACTACATCTACCGCAATAACTTCATTGTGCTGTGCCAATAAAACTGCGTTCGATAAACCTACATAGCCTGTGCCTGCGACGGCTATTTTCATGCTTTGTGGTGTGCTTTCCATAATTTCGTTTTCTCCGTAACTAGAAGCAATGACTATAAATTATCAATATGAAGCTAATAAAACACTCTGCTCTTCTTTTGTCTTAAGCGCAAAGTTTTCGCGTTTCAGCGTTAAATTAGGGTTATATGCAGGGTCGTGCTTAATAACATGAGACCACTTTGTTTTTAGATATTCAAGTTCACGATTAAACCTTGCGGCTTTTTCAGGTGAAATATCTAGCCCTCGACTGACCGACTCATGATGATATAGCTCAGCCTCGGCACAATACAAGTTTCTAACACCCAATTCTCTAACCCGTAAACAGAAATCGACATCGTTGAAGGCCACCGCGAGGTTTTCTTCATCTAGGCCACCCACTGCACCAAAATGGCTACGCTTTACTAACAGACATGCCGCAGTAACCGCACTATAGTTTTGTGTGGCGGCAAGTCGTTTTAAATACCCAGGGTGATATCGAGGAAAATATTTATGTGCGTGCCCGGCACCGCCTCCATAACCAAGTACCACGCCAGCATGCTGTATACGGCCATCTGAATAAAGAAGTTTAGCACCTACGCATCCAATATCTTCACGCATAACGTGACCTACCATATACGTAAGCCACTCAGGGCTGATCACTTCAATATCGTTATTAATTAACCCTACTACCTCTCCTTTAGCATGATTTACGCCAAAGTTGTTTATTGCTGAGTAATTAAATGGTCCTGGGTAGTTTAAAACGCGAACTTCTGGCAACTCTGCCAGCGTTTCGAAATAACGAATGCTTTCAACTTCATCAGAACCATTATCAATGAGAAGAATTTCGTAATTTTTGTAGATGGTTTTTTCGCGGATGGAATCTATGCACGCCTTTACTAACTCTTTGCCGTTTTTAGTGGGAATAATTAAAGATACTAATGGCTCGTTAGGTGTTTTCCACAACACGCAGTTAATTTTTTGATGTTTTGCAAAGCTAGACACTGCACTACCCTGCGCATTTAAGTCATCAGAGATTGAAAGCAATTCACTTTGCTCACGTTTAACCGAGTTTTCTGAATGCACCAAAGTAAAAGGAATATGAGAGATGGTAACAGCTGATTGCTTTTGCCAAGCCGTGGTAACTAATTGGGCAATACTACTAGCGCTGTGAGTGGCAAGTACGTCCAATACCCTTGGCGAAACCAGCACGCCCGTATTGATATAAGCAGTAGAGAGTTGTAGGTCTGGATTCCAATCAGGTAGAAACTTAGGGCTTGTTAGTACCCCTTTCTGATTCTTTTCATCAGTATCGCAATACGCAATATCGGTTTTATTCCCAACAGCAATAAACTCATTCAATGCAAACTCTGAAAGGCTATCGCCGGATTTAATCAATAAAGTGGAATGATTCGCATCACATGCATCTAAGGCTTGAGCAATAGATAGTACACTTTCAACATTATCGTATTGAGAAGCTGTTATTTTACCAACTACAAATACATTTTTAATTTGGCCTGAATACCGTTGCACGTTTTGCAGTGTGGTAGCGAGAAAGTCAGTTCCTACTACTACCACGTTAACTTTTTCTTTATCACTTTCAATATGGCTGGCGTATTTATCGCCTAGCAACTTCCCCTGAAGTTTTAAGTAATGCTTATACATTGCCATGCGCTTCTTTTTACTAGGAAAACCATAGAAGAGTCCGGAGCGCTGAAGAGAACGGCTGTACAACTCAGTTAACTGAGCATTTTGCTTTAGCTTCTGTTTGAACGATAAAGGCAGTAATCCTACCGCACCTTTCACGGTAAGCATTGCAAACTTCTTCATACTACGTAGATCCCTCGGATAAAAAGAAAAAGGCCGCTAAAATAGCGGCCTTCAAGTTTAACATGATTTAAAAGCTAAAAACTAACTGCTAGTACCTAGGCGCTCACCTTGGTAACTACCATCCAAAACAGCTTTCCACCAGCCTTCGTTACTCAAATACCATTCAACAGTTTTACGAATACCGCTTTCAAATGTTTCTTGGGGTGACCAGCCTAACTCACGTTCAATTTTAGACGCATCGATAGCGTAACGCATATCGTGACCAGGGCGGTCTGCCACATAAGTAATTTGCTCTGCATACTTACTGTCTTTAGGCTGAACGTCATCCAGAATTTCGCAAATAGTATTCACTACTTCAATATTTTGCTTTTCGTTATGGCCGCCAATGTTATAGGTTTCCCCAATTTTTCCTTCAAGGGCAACTAGCACTAATGCACGGGCATGATCTTCCACATACAACCAATCGCGAATTTGATTACCTTTACCGTAAACAGGCAATGGCTTGCCAGCTAAGGCATTCAAAATAACTAAAGGAATTAGCTTTTCTGGAAAATGATACGGGCCATAATTGTTCGAACAGTTGGTTACCAATGTAGGTAGTTTGTAGGTACGAAGCCATGAACGCACCAACTGATCTGAAGACGCTTTACTTGCAGAATAAGGCGAGCTTGGTGCATAAGGGGTAGTTTCAGTGAATAGAGGTAATTCTGTACCTTCTTCTACTTCATCTGGATGTGGAAGGTCGCCATATACTTCATCAGTTGAAATATGGTGGAATTTAAAGCCTTTCTTTTTCCCATCATCAAGCGTTGACCAAAAAGCACGAGCTTGCTCAAGCAAGGTATAAGTACCTACTACATTGGTTTGAATGAACTCGCCTGGGCCATCAATTGAACGGTCTACATGAGATTCAGCCGCCAAGTGCATAATGATGTCGGGTTGGTGGGCATTAAGAACGGCTTTTACGCCGTCGGCATCACAAATATCGACTTGTTCAAACGCATACCGCTCGTTATCTGATACAGATAAAAGCGATTCTAAGTTACCCGCATAGGTAAGCTTATCTAAGTTTACGACTTTATGGTCTGTATCATTAATAAGATGGCGAACAACTGCCGAGCCAATAAACCCTGCGCCACCTGTTACTAAAATCGTTTTCATACGTGTATTACTCAATAATTATGCTTTCAACTCATCCATCATGGCAGACAATTGCGTACGCCAATGTGTAAGATTAAGTGATGAAAAAGTATCTCGTGTGCTGGTTTTATCTAGCACGCTATAGTGCGGTCGTGAAGCTGGCGTGGGGTACTGAGAAGAAGGAATAGGCAATACTGGAATAGCCGAAGATAACAAACCTTTTTCAATGCCCAGTTCTTGAATGGCTAGCGCGAAATCGTACCAACTGGCTACGCCTTCATCCGTCCAGTGATATACACCTTGGGTTTTATTCTGCGCCGCACTTACGCACACTTCTGCCAACCCTTTGGCCCACGTAGGGGTGCCAATTTGATCGTCAATCACCGACAACTGCGGTTTATCTGCCATTAAACGAAGCATGGTTTTAACGAAGTTATTCCCATGAGATGAATACACCCACGCGGTACGAATTAAGCAACTTGAGTTAGGCAGTAAATCAAGCAAGGCTTTTTCGCCATCAGCTTTGGTTTTACCGTAAACCCCTTGAGGCTCGATAGTATCGTCAGTGAGATAAGGTGAACCTTTATGGCCGTTAAACACGTAATCGGTAGACACATGTACTAAAAATACACCTGATTGCTTACAGTACTTTGCTAGGTTTTCAACGGCAGTCGCGTTTATTGCGTGGCATAAATCAAAATCATCTTCTGCTTTATCTACCGCAGTATAAGCTGCTGCGTTAATAATAACGCTTGGCGCTAGTTTGCTTAGCGTTTCAGATAGTACAGATTCGTTGGTAATGTCAGTATCTTCAGGGCCTAAACAAATAGTGTCTTCGCCTAGAATACGAACCAATTCAAACGACAATTGGCCAGCATTGCCAATAACTACAATACTCATGTTTAATCCTTAAAACGTAGGGGCATCAACGAACGCGACGCCATTTTCATCTTTTCCAGATAAAGACGGCTTTTCGCCATTAACTAATGGCCAATCGATGTTTAAAGTAGAGTCGTCAAATTTAACCGACACTTCTGATTCTGGGTGATAGTAGTCTGTGCATTTATACACGAACTCAGCAGATTCACTGGTTACATAAAAACCGTGAGCAAAACCTGCGGGTACCCATAGTTGACGCTTATTTTCAGCCGACAGTAAAACCCCTACCCACTTTCCATAAGTAAGTGAGCTTTTACGCATATCTACGGCAACATCATATACTTCGCCGCTGACTACGCGAACCAATTTACCTTGAGTTTGTTCTAACTGGTAATGCAGCCCACGAAGAATACCTTGGCTGGATTTTGAATGGTTGTCTTGCACAAATTCAACATCTGCACATTCTTTTTTGAACCAGTCGGTGCGGAAGGTTTCTAGAAAGAAACCGCGCTCGTCGCCAAATACTTTTGGCTCAATAATTTTAACGTCTGGGATGTCTGTGGCTATAATTTGCATTGCTGTGCACTATTCCAATTTGTTGGCGGTATCAGAGGTGAAACTAAGCTTTAACGCGATCGTTAATGACTTTCATTAAATAATCGCCATAACCACTCTTTTTAAGCGGCGCCGCTAATTGCTCTAATTGCGCAGCATCGATATAGCCCATGCGATAAGCGACTTCTTCCGGGCAACATACCTTTAAGCCTTGGCGTTTCTCAATAGCTGCAACAAAGTTCGCTGCATCTAACAATGAATCAAGCGTACCTGTATCAAGCCAAGCAGAACCTCGGCCCATTAACTCAACCTTTAAGCTGCCATCTTGCAGGTAAAGATTATTAAGATCGGTAATTTCAAGTTCGCCACGATGTGAGGGCTTCACTTCTTTAGCAAAATCTACCACACGATTATCGTAATAATATAAGCCAGTAACCGCATAGTTAGATTTAGCAACAGCAGGCTTTTCTTCAATTGAAAGCGCGTTCCAACTGTCGTCAAATTCCACTACACCATAACGCTCAGGGTCGTTTACGTGGTAACCAAATACGGTAGCACCATATTCTTGCCTGAAAGCATTCTGAAGAGATAGTTTTAAATCATGACCATAATAAATGTTATCGCCTAGCACTAATGTACAGCTTTCACCGGCTAGAAAGTCTTCACCAATTAAGAATGCTTGAGCAAGACCATCCGGTGATGGTTGAACTGCGTATTGAACATTAATCCCTAATGCGCTGCCATCGCCAATAAGCTCAATAAAACGCTGCTGTTCTTGAGGGGTGGTAATGATAAGAATGTCTTTTATACCCGACATCATTAATGTAGTAAGCGGGTAAAAAATCATGGGTTTATCATAAACCGGCATTAACTGCTTACTGACTACTTTAGTTAGTGGGTGTAAACGTGTGCCAGATCCGCCAGCTAGAATTATTCCTTTTCGCATTCTAACCACCTTGTTATTGGTCGACTGTCATTTTTGAAGTTGAATTTTTTCGTTAAGAAATCTACCGCATTGTCGGTAACATATTGAAGGCTGATGTCGTTCTTTGTTGCTCTAACAGCACGCATTTTTTCAACTGAATCTTGAATTGACACATTCGCCCACCGCGAATTACACGCAAGAGGATATGCACTGTCTTCTACCAACATTAACTTATAGTCTACAAACCAAGGGTAATCATTTGGAAAGAGATCTGTACTTCCAGAATATTTCGTGGTTATAACGGGTATTTTTCTTAAAATTGCTTCCGCTAAAGTACGCCCAAACCCTTCGCTTCTGTGCAGCGATACATAACAATCGGCAGTGCGCCATAACAGCTCTAATTCACTCTGAGTCATTAATCGACTCACTATTTTAATTCTATGATCTGAACTCGCCTTGCGTTTCACGGTTTCCCAATGAGCGCTATCTGTTTCATTTGCAACTTTTAAAATAAGTTCTACATCTTCTGATGTGGAAAATGCTTGCTGAAATGCTTGAACAATAGCAAGAGGGTTTTTCCTTTCAATAAACGATCCAGCATCGAAGATGAATAAGAAACGAAATGACGAACTGGCTCTTTTATCTTTCACACCACTCTCATTTAATGGCATAACCACTGGGGCGGCATAATGAACATTACCATGTACTTTTCGAAGTGCTGTAGTTGTAAACTCTGATATTCCCCAAACCTCATCAAAAGGAGCAAGTGTAGAAGTCCATTCATCTGGAACGTTCTCTAACTCCCAAGGTGGGACAGCAACTGCGCTACCAAAGCTTCCATTAAAATCATCATAAATATTGAGGAGCTTCGGAATTTCAATCGGATTTAGGAATATAACTGACTTATCAAACCTTAATCGCCCTTCATTCGGGTGCGTGTAAGCTTGTGGGTCATCTGATGGATGGCCAATATGCAAAATCGAGTAATCAACCCCCATATCATCAAGCAGGCTTGCGTAGCAGCGAATGTCTTCCCCTAAGCCTAGTCGCCCTCTACTATACCCTACTAGGTTGACCCCACCGGGAATTAGCTTTTCTGGATCTTTAAGTATATTTGAATAGCTCAGTTCAAGCTCATCGACATTGAATATACTGCGTCCATATTGTTCAAACCAACCTACGATTTTGGCTCGGTTTTTGTAAGTTGATACGTCGATATTTCCGTTTATTTTTTGATACAGTAAAACAATTAGATTTGTGACTATTATTGACTGGTCTTGCTTTATATTTTGGCTAGGTGCAAACAACTGCTCCCATATCTTAGGAGTTAAACTGCTGACTCTTTTCTTTGTCCATGGTATGAAATGATTAAATAAATCCATTACTTTCTTAACTTTAATGTTCACTAGTGAGATAGCGTTTTTAGCTTCCTAATATTTCTGAGGATCACAGAGAAACACCTTTCAATGATAATCATAGTTTGAACTCGCTCACCTTATTAAGTTCTATAACGGGGTAACTAATCTTATCTAAATCCTTCACCTGCAATACATCACAGAACCTTTCTACGTCGTCAAATTTCACATTTAATGAGAGTAAGTCATCTAGTGCATAATCCCACCATTTTATATTTAATAGTTTTTCAGATAGTTTGAGATTAAATCGATTTTTTAGAAAGGTGGCTGGAGAGCCTCCAAATATTGTGTAAGGTGGTACATCTTTGGTAACGACTGAATGTCCTGCTATCACTGCCCCATCCCCGATAGTAATTCCTGGCTTTAAAATACAGTCATTCCCAATCCAAACATCATTTCCAATTGTCACCGGCAACGGGCTTTGCGAGTAACGTTGAGTCAACTCACTATAGTCATCGTTAAGGTACTTTCTAACAATAGAAGGAGAGTAAAACACTGGGGATGTAGAAAGCCATTTAACTGGATGCTCGGGTCCTAAAATCTTTACTCCTCGTCCAATAGAACAAAATCGTCCAACCTTTAATGAGACAAAATTGCTGCGGGAATAAGAGTAGGCTCCCATTGTATATAAGTGATTTCCAGAAAAACGAGAATGGGGCTCTAGCCTTGCTTCATCTTCAATAACAACTAGGCTTGGATTTTTGGCATCTCCATTAGTATTAATTGAGATAGAAAATTCACTAAGGGTAGTCAAAATATCTTTTTTATTTAATTTCATACTTGCAACCATGCTCTATTATTTTCAACTTCCAAAATTTATCTTCACCTACTATCAAATTAAACTATGACAAACCTAAAACACTGCACTTGAAAATTTACCTTTTTAATTTTTAGCTAAATCATATTTATAAAGCATGAAATCACTCTAAATTTGCTTTTTTGCACATTAAATTAATTGAGCCCCAAAGTACGTTTACCGTTAGTAATATTTTTCTTTAACCATTGCTTTAGCTTTATTTTAATAGGAATACTTCTTTTTAATATTTTAATGCGTTCAGGAGCTTTGAGCTGCCCATTAGACGACCACTCATTAACCATTTTATAGTATATCAAAATTTGGAAAGAATCGGCCGACTGCAAAAAATCATTGAGTAAGCTCTTAAAGTCGTTATCAGATAACTGCTGCTTTCTAAACTTTTTCTGTTCCAAGTGATTACATTTTTCTATGAATAAATCACTGTTGTAAACATCATATTTTTGACAAAAGTCTTTTAACGTATTTAAATATTCTTCTTTATAAAGTTCGAATACTTTCACTGGTATTAAAGAGTACGCCTCTTTTCCCGCAGAATAAGATTGTAAAAAACGATCTAGTGCTCCTTGAAGTTCTCCAAGTGGAAACTGATTAAACCACCGTTTGAACTCTAGAGCATCTATAGAATATGAAGTATTCACCCTAACGTGATGGGAATCAATCGGAAATTCTGAAACTGGTAACTTAAGAATATCGCTGAAATCACCTAGTAAAGTGCCATTGGTATAACAAGCATCATTGTATGGCCTAAGAATAAAACGCTCTTTTCCAATTTTCTTAATTTTTCTTTCAAGTGTTTTCAATTGGAAGGATTTAGGCTTTACCGGAACCCCTAATTTTTTCACTTCTCCATGTCGCTTTACCCCCTGATTGTAAGACGATTCTATGACTTCTACGGGGTAGCGTAGGTATGCTATAAACTTGGCAGAAGGAAAGGCATCCGCTAATATCTCCGGATGTAAGAAAAAGAATTCTGAAGAAAGTAGCAATGTCGAGCAGCCTGACTTATGAAAGTCTAACAAAAGCTTTTCTTTCTTCGTTTCAGAATACTCTAACTTTCCTTCATTTGAACGAGTAAAAATAGATAGCACATTTCCCGAACTGACACCATTTGGGTCAATTGGATGTTCTGGATAATAAATTCCAAATTTTCTAAGCATTTCAACATGACTTAATAGCCACTTCTGAATCGCCGAAGTCCCTGATTTTGGAGGACCAATATGTATAAGTATTGTCAATTTTCAAACTCAACAAAAAAGCTGCTCTTTGAGCAGCTTAGGCATTCAATATACTCTACAAATTTACTTATTAACTTCCGCTTCAATTTGTAATTTCAGGCTCAGAAGTGAACTTCTAGAAAAGCCTATTAACGTATCAATATTACTCCATAGCTGAGGTCTTTTGTTTTGGGGGTTCTCATACTTTATTTTTGTTTTATCACCACCAATTAGCCAAGAGTCTAATCGTAAATATTTATATAAGTTAACAAACTTATCGGTTTTTAATAGCGAAATAGTTGGAACATGATGAGCTAGGCCCACGACACAGCCATGAAATTTCATACTATAAAGCAATGTGCACTCGGCTATGGCCTTTGTAACATCTTCATCATTATCGAACGTTAAAACTGGTACTCCCAAATCCCAAGACTTACTTCCCTCTATATCCCATTCTTTTTCTGGACCAGTTGAAGCCAGAATTTCAACCACCTCGTATCCGCACTCTGTATAGATGTCGACAATCTTGCGCATTTGTTGAATTCTATCGGTCCCATAGTTCTTCTGATGACGCGTGATTATACCAACTCTTTTACTATCAGTTTTCTCTACACCTACCCTCTCCATAGAGAAAGCAATATCTGGAGTCACATAAAGTTTCTGAACTACTGAAGGAGCTTGTTTAGCGATCCAATTGTAGCTTTCTATATCTCTTACACCGATATACTTAACAGCATCGTCTTTTAAAAATGTGACAATTTCTTCAATCACTTTCTTTTCGTGGCCTAGCCACGTAGCAACTCCAATCCCATACAGGAATACTGGTTTTGAAAGAAGTTCTTTATACCAATAATTTATTTTGCCTTGCGGGCGAATTAAGTCGCCACCGCCTATCAAAAGGGCATCAATATTATCAACAAAGTTTTCTCTGTCAGATGGTTCTGAGTGCATACACTTAGGGATTCCAGTGACTTGCTCAAACGTAATTATTTCTGCATCCGAAAACTCGTTATTCCACACTTGGTGAAAGAGTTCATCACCATAGTTTCCAAATCCAAAGTATCCCAATATCCCTAGTTTCATATTATTTCTCATTAAAAACTCTATTTATAAATTCTTGTTTCGTCTCAAAAGGTTGATGGAAGAGTAATAACGAGTCTATGTCATATGACTCATATAAATTGCTAAACACCACCGAGCCTTTCTTTTCTTTAAAATAACTGTATAACGAATACAAAGCTGACTGATCTATCCACCAAATATTACTCCCCTCTCCATCACCATATATAGAGTAGAAGTAATTTGAAAAATATTGGATAAATTGCATAGCCCCTTCGGTGTTGTTAAAGACCGTAGTATTAGCAGGTATTACCCGCCAAGGGAACAAGTTGCTTTCATCTCTTATCTTAAGTGCGATGTCTGCACTGTCTTCTTCAAATTTAAGATCGGCTAGGTTTCCAGAAAAGCCAACGTCTATATCTGTTATCAAAATAGGAGAGTTATAATATTGGAGTAACTCCCCGACAATCAGGAAACGAATAGAAGCGTAAAGTGCTTTTATATTCGTGCTGTTCTCAGCTGTACTGTACGAAAAGTTTATATCGCCAGCCGTTTTTCGGTACTTATCTATTTCTACTTTTACTGCTTCAGAAGGGTTTACAATATGGAAATGTAATTGATACCCACTATTTCTAGCCTTAAATGATTTTTGATAAATGTCGAAAAAAAGCAGAAAATATTTACTATCACTCGCCACAACGGTAGTCATTGGGCAATCGGCAATTACGTTTGCCTCATCAAATATCACTTTCTCTTTCTTTGCAATTAGCATTTTTTCAATATGTTCAGGAGATCGAACCGTAATTGCTCCTTTGTCACTTGGCAAACTATAGTCTGACTCATTACTTTTATTGAAATATGAAACCGCCTCTCTGAAGTGCCCATTTAAGTGATTTAGCTGACCCGTATATAAAGAAACAAAGCTATTCAAATCATCATGCTGTTTCGCCGCATCGACAGTTACTGTCAATTCACTTATAAGCGCCGGTCTACTTAAAACATTGCACAAAGACTCTCCGTAATATCTAAAGATATAATTTTTTATCAACGATGATGAAAATTGCTTTCCAATGAATGGCTTCAACACTGAGATGACACTTATATATTGCCGCTTCTTAAACCACAACCTAGCAAGCGAAAAGGCAACCCAATCATTATCAGCGGGTCTTAATTCTTTTAGCTCCTTAACCGTAAGCTGGTGCCATTTAAAAATATTTTCATTTTCTGTATTTTCGAACTGAGGAATGATTGACATCGCTTCATTGTGCATTTGTTGCTTAACTAATGCTTGAAAGAGAATAAAAGCTGCTCGAACTTTATCATCGCCTTCAAATTCGAACTCTTGTGATACTTCCGAAATACCGTCATATCGGCCAGTTTTCAAACAAGCTTTCATCAAGGTAAGTGCATTATTTTTATTAACTACCATTAAGCTTGAATTTATTTGAGCTATTTCTTCCCAGTCATTTTCCGCTTGCAATGCTCTAACGTAAAAATTTAGAAGGATTGGGTCAGAGTGATGTGATTGTTTTCCTTTCAACCGAAGGATCAGTGCTTTGTTTTTACCAGCCCTCACGCACGCCCTAGCAAATAATCTCTCTACTTTTATATCCAGCTTTTCAGAGTTTTGAAGTTCTTCTACAACAAGTGATGGCTCTTCAATAACTCGTTTTTCTAAAACTGTGAGATCCATTCCTTTATCTCCAAAAATTCGAGAGAGTTTCTTTTTTACTATTGATAAAACTGATTTCATTTTGACTAAGCTCTAGGGAAAGGTCTACGTCATTCTTCTGCGGTGCTTTATTTAACAAGGGATCCCAAGCCTGCGCGTTTCTGGGGCGAGAGATGTTGTTTGGATCAATGTAGTCAACTCCAATAAAATCATACACAGATTGTAGAGTGTCATTTGGTGAAGAGGTTAAGTCACCATAAGGAACCACTTTTACACTTTCTCCTATATCATTGAGTAAGTTAGTCACCGTTTTATCAATGTTAGAAAAATACTTCATATAATTTTCAGTGGAATGCGAAAGCCACGCGATTGAAGGGTCATCAGCAGACTTTCCCAATTCTATTTCTTTTTTGAAACGTTTCTTATGGGATGCAATGATCTCACCAGGCTCTCTTGTGCACACTAATAATTTAGCATTTGGGAACGTGGCTAAAATTTCCTTCGCACATCGGATATGAGCTGGTGTTTTTTCGACTAATCGTTTCTCCCCTAAATGTTTCCAAGAGTTATAGAAAAATGCACGATTAACATGTTTATATCGCCTCTCATACCAAATTTCTTTTCTATTAGGGTGATTCAAATATTGGCGAGACATCCCCTGAGATGAAAGCATTTTATTTCTTTCAACTAATGGCGAAATACTATCTTGAAAAGCTTTTAAGTTCTTTTGACCCAAATATACACGCATTTCATAATTTTCAGGCCCAGAAGGCTCGAGTAACAACCAAGGCTTGATAAAGCAAAATGTTTCTACTGTTGCGTGTGAAAAATCACAAAAATCAGGATGGTTCGAAACCTGTTGAAACAATAAGCTAGTACCGCTTCTTTCAGGTCCCATTATGAACACTGGCTGCTGCGCCCTAGCCCAATCTCCCAACATTTTTTTATATAACTGAAAATCCATTAATTCAACCGAATAAATTTTTGAAGTTACTGATGTGTTCACCATTGTACTGATGGAAAACATCTGAGGAATTTGTAAGCAAAAGTTTGTGACGAGCGTCATCAAGCTCACTTAAACTTGCTACCATGTCTAGAATCGAATTAGCTTGCTGGTGAGGGTCAGTGGTTGAAATTCCCACCATCGCATCTTTGGTAGCCAATAGCGCTTTCCCATAGGACAATGCTTCTAGCGACTTAATTTTCAGCCCAGTCCCACCCAACATTGGGTTTATGGCGATATCAATTCGACGATAAAAATCATCTAAATCATCAACTAGCCCTATGATATCGAAAATCTCGTTCATCTCAGCAAACACTTTACAAACTGTACCACCTAGTAAAAAGGTGAATTTCTGCATAAGCTCTGGCTTTGCCATTATCTCTTGTTGAAACACACGCAAGCTTTCCACATTAAATGGATTGCCTGAACCAATATAGCCAACTACCACTTTATCATGTTTAGCGGTTACCAAAGGCTGAAATGGCACTACATAACCCATTACTTCTACGCGAGTCTCCGTAATGGTTTCAAAATAGGCTTTCTCTTCGTCTTGTATGGCTAATACGAGGTCCGCTCGGTCAAGAGCATATGCTTCCAGCTCTTGTGTGGTATAAAACCAAACAGGCTCTAGTCCTGCTTGTTTTGCCACGATGTGCCTATCCCCGAAAACATCATGAGTATCAATAACTTTCTGGGTAGTGTTTGGCAATACATCCAGCACTTTGGAAAACCAAACGTAATTTGCAACACAGACATCAAAGCTCCATTTCTGACAAAGTCCATCTACGTAATCGGACACTCTGTCATCATACCAATCATCTATATCAAAAAACTCACCGAAAGAAGGCTCAGCTGCAGGCCCTTCTGGCCGAATAAAATGAAAATAATCCCATTGCTGCTCCATTTCTCTTTGTTGTTCTTCGTCTAACCCTTCCATGCCAAAGTACAGAAAATGAACTTGGTAACCGCTAAGCTGAAACATTCTGTTTAATCGAAATATACGGGCGCTGTTCCCTTGGAACTGTGGATGGGAAGGGATCGGCGAAACAATAAGTACGTGTTTACTCATAGGGGAATTTCCTCCCAATACACAGACAATTCAGATATCGAAATACTTAGCGATTTATCATCTATCGGTACGCTTAGTTCTGAAACGATCAGCATTTCAGCTATACTGCCATCACTTTCGCTGTAATACGGAATCTTAACCGTTGTTCCTGCTATGACGCTAATCGTGGTTTTCAATCGCCCGTTAACAAAGCAACGCAGGGTTGTATTTTCCAGTCCTTCGGCTAGCGAAAACACATCAAAAGATAGGGTATAGTGCCCGCTTGCCCGCAAAGGAAGAAAAAGTCGTACGCCATCATTCCCTACCCAGCGCCAGAAGTTTTCCCCATCAGTTTCCATAGGGAACAAACCAATATTTAATAGTTTATCTAAGTAATACCAACGCCTTCTATTTAATAGATAATCAAGGGTCTGATGGGCGAGTCTATCATTAGCTTCTGTTAATGCTGGCCAAGCTTGTTGTGCCACCATAGATATTGGCAAGTCTGAATTAATTGGGCTCTCATGATTACCCACCAACGATTCCACTGACTGTAAAATAGCGATGTCTGGAATGAGCCAACAATGAGTATCCATATTAGCAGAATTAAGAGGCTTTAAAGTGTTAGTTACCGCGTAGTAATTGTTACATTCACACCATGCTACAATGTCACTAATGCTTCCCGAGGCTACATCACCACTCAGTAGAGGCCTATGGCGCTGCACTGTGTACTTAGCAACTGCTAGGAGAGAAGTTGACAGGTCGTTTAGTGCTATCCAACTTACACGTACCCGGCTGCTTAAGTAATTATCCGGCGTTGTTACTGAAATACTCTCCGGAGACGTGCCCAACCCTTTCAAGCCAGCTTGTACTTTCGGTGCAAGCTCAACCATTATAGGTTTAGTATCGAAGCACACAGCATCCACACCTGCATGTTTGCTTGCTTCAAAAAAAGAAAGGCCATGTTGTTCGCAAAGCTCTCTATTTATAAGGTAAGTTACTTTGGCTCCAGCAGCTCTTGCCAAATTTGAAACAATACTTTGTGGCATAGTGGTTAGCACTACTTCACCTAATTGTGACAAACTACGAAGGAAAGCTGAGGTTACCAGTATATCAATATTAATGTTATGACGTTTTGCGGCAAGCTCTAGTGGTGAGGTTATTTCGTTCTCCGCATTAGTCATTTTGCGTTTCCTTCACGTCTACGCCTTTATTACTTTTATATAACCACTTCAGTTCACTGCTTCCGTTTTGATAAACTTCGGGGTTGATGTTTATCATCCATGAACGCTTAGTAGCGACGAAAACCCAGTATTCTTTTGTAGGCGTGTGGTCGTTCAACATCGAAACATCTAAAGGGCCAGCTACAATTTTATCTATAGAGAAACCTGCCGCTTCTATAAGCCGTTTTACACTGGCTCTATCTAAAATATATTCGCTAAAAAGGTTATTAGGGTTCTGTAATGAAATAATCAGCTTCCCGCCCATACCTGCCACTTTATTCAAATTGGCAAACCAATTCACCGGTGCATGTGCGATATCGTTTAACGATGCATCACATACTACTAAGGGGAAAGTATCGATAATTGAATGCTGTGATAAACATTCTGGTGTTAGCTGGGTAATTTGCTCTTCCCCATAACCAAACAACGATGAAAGCACGGTAGTTTGATGCAATGAATCATGCGAAATACTCAGCACCGAAGATTGCTCTATTGGAACCGTATTCGCTTGCCACCATAGATTGTTACTGTTGGCAGACATACTGCTTGAAAGTCGCCAGTCTAGAACTTGCTGCTCAGTTAAATACTTACGAGAAGAATTATTCAGCGCCTTAGTTGTAAAATTTGTAGCATCCACAATTTGCGCCGCTTCATTTAAATACGCTTTTGTAGTAACTGCAATATTGTGTGTTCGCTCAACCCATTTCTGTGCATTTTTACCAAATGTCACGCGATACTGTTTATCTTCAATAAGCCTTTTCAATTGATTTTGCAGATTATCGCTGAAGCGTTCGTCCCAATTTAGTTTAACTGCACAGTCATTGGGTAACTCTCCAAACGGACCAATATTTACCACTACACAACATAGTCCCATTCCCATTGCGCGGGTTAGTGTACCTGAAGATTCACCACCGGTCGGGTAGCGTAAATTTACAATAAGGTCCGACGCCAACATGTACTTAAAAAAGGCGTCTTCATCAAGAAAGCCTGTCACTATTACATTGTCGACCAGCCCGCTGTCAGCAATATCCTGATGAACATCGTATTCGTGGGGCTTACATTGCCCAGCTAATACGTAAGTGAAGTCTAAGCCTTCTTGTTTTAGCGCTGCCAGTGCAGTCAGAACAGATTTAATTTGCTTTGCTTTGGCTATAAATCCCATAGATGTAATAACAGGTTTATTACCAGGTAATCCTAATTGCCCACGATAATGCATTTTGAGCTTAGGCTGATATTGCCTAGCAGCCGGTGAAAAATGGTGAGGTACAATCTTCACTTGGTTGTGGCCAAGTGCAGCTATTTTATCTGCTGAGTATTTCGAGTGAACAAGAATACGCTCTGCCGCAGTAATGATGCTCGCATTCATCATCAGTTCATGAGGCATAAACTGCCCCTTCCAACCAAAGCTGTTCAACTGCTGCCCAATTATTTTGCCAACTTCACCATAATTGTTGGTCAACGCTAATTCATAACCCTTTTTATCGCCCTTAGATAAATTAGTAAGGTCGACCAAGTAATGTAGGTTAAGATCATGCACAACTACAACACCAGGTTTAGAGAGCAAAACTGGCAACATATATTGCGTATCGGGATTATTACCAACGTGATAAATATGAGGTACGCAAGCAAAATCCGCTTGTCGCCACATATATTCTTCTAATCGCAATACCGTGATATTCGCAGCAATACCTGTAGGTTCAGGGTGCTCATTTTCAACAACAACAACAACCTGTGTGGTTCTTGAAAAATAGGGAATTTGTTCAGCAAAATAATCTGCAATGCCGTTCGGCTTAGGCGGCAATGGGCAAAATACCACTACCTGAGATGGCGCGTTAGTCATTACTTCCCTGATTCTAGCTGCTGCTTTACGTAATCGAACTCGCGCTGCATGCGCTCATTTTGAATGGCGAGTAATGCATCCATTCTTCGCTCTACTTCTATCGAAAATTCGCCCAATACTTCGGTAAAGCTACTTTTCAATGAAATAGGCTCTCCTGTAACACGTTTACCGTTAATGTATAGATGCGCTTCGCGCGCCTCGGCAGAAAATGGCAGCATATCTAACTGCAAAGTAAAACCATGACAGCCATTACCAATACCCGCTGCCACGAGATCTTCGCGCAACGTAGCAGCTTTAGTCTTGGCCAAAACTTTATCGCCGCTTTTCAGCTGAATATCACAGGGAGAAGAAGGATTTGCCGAGTTGACCGCCCAGCCAGATACCACATCGCTTGTTACCGTATCAATATGATAATTGAGCTCGCTTCTACCTAGCAGGCGTTTAATTAAGTTTATAAGTTTGCGCTTCATCTGTTCTTACATTTAATCCGTATATTCTACAATGTTACCCTAAATAAAAACGCGCATCATTATGTAAGTGCACGTTGCGTTATGCAATTGCCTACTCTACGTACCATTTAGAGTGTTCGTGAACGTTGTCGCTAGCTAACATGTCGCATTTTTCAAACCATTTAAACTTGTTGTGCTGCGCGCTGGGCAAAGAGGAAATATCCAAATCACAGACTAATTTATAGCCAAGTACCACATAATGCGTAGTTACGCCTTCGCCAAAAACATAGTCGTTATAAAAATGCTCGTAAGGCCCTAAAAACTCGGCATCTTTGCGTTCAAAGACCAAACCTAACTCAGCCAACGTTAGACGTTTAAACGCCTTATTCATGCTTTCATCTTTTAAAATGCGGCCGCCAGGCACAAACCAGTAGCCTTCGGCTGGGCGATTATTCCTATAGCCCAATAAAACTTGACCTTGGGGGTTTTCTATCAATAAATCGATAGATACTAAGGGTGTACTATTAATTACTGTGGTAAACACATTCTTTTCTAAAAATGCCATTTTATCCCTTAATAAAAAACACCGGGCAAGCCCGGTGTTTTGAAATAATTACTACCAACTAACCTCTGAAGTTATCCTGATTAGCTAAAAACCAATCATACGCATGTTGGAGCCCTTGCTCCAAGTTATAGGTATGTTTCCAACCTAAAGCATGTAATCTCGATACTTTCATAAGTTTACGTGGCGCGCCATCGGGTTTAGATGTGTCCCACCTGATGTCGCCGCTGAACCCAGTTACTTTCGCAACAGTTTCAACCAATTCACGAATAGTACAATCTTCTCCTGTACCAACATTGATATGGCTAAGCATAGACTGAGTGTTCGCTTGATAGGTATCATTATCTAGATCCATAACATGCACACTAGCGGCAGCCATGTCATCAACGTGCAGAAATTCACGCATTGGCGTACCACTTCCCCACGCGACTACTTCATTGTCGCCACGCTGAGCAGCTTCATGGAAACGGCGCAGCAATGCTGGAATAACATGTGAATTCTCAGGGTGGAAGTTATCGTTAGGACCATACAAGTTAGTCGGCATGACTGAGCGATAGTCGCGACCAAATTGGCGGTTATAGCTTTCACACAATTTAATACCGGCAATTTTGGCAATAGCGTACGGTTCATTAGTTTCTTCTAACGTGCCAGTTAGCAATGCACTTTCGGTCATGGGTTGTTCAGCTAGCTTAGGGTAAATACAGCTAGACCCTAAAAACAGAAGCTTCTGTACATTATTCATATGGGCAGCGTGAATAATGTTTGCTTCAATCATTAAGTTTTCATAGATAAATTCAGCGGGGTAAGTATTGTTAGCATAAATACCACCCACTTTTGCGGCTGCCAAATATACTTCATCAATGATGTTGTCCGCAAAAAATGCGCTTACTGCTTGCTGACTTGTTAGATCTAATTCGGTACGGGTACGCGTAATAATCTTAACGTTATCACGACTTTCTAGCTGTTTAACAATCGCTGCGCCAACCATTCCACGGTGACCTGCTACAAATACGTTTTTCATATCCAATTCACTTTTATAAAACTATATTTATCAATAGACCTATACAAACGCAGTGGAGTTAATCTATACCCACTTACAGTTTTTTACGTCTATTGCTTTAAGGCTATTACGTATTCACACTAAACTTTTATCAAGACAATCTGCCTGAGCCTTACATACTGGGCAACCTATTTTTATTATGCAGGTTTTGCTCGGTATAATCG
This sequence comes from Alteromonas sp. 1_MG-2023, assembly GCF_030547075.1. Classification (GTDB taxonomy): domain Bacteria; phylum Pseudomonadota; class Gammaproteobacteria; order Enterobacterales; family Alteromonadaceae; genus Alteromonas. The sequence goes on from NZ_JAUOQH010000011.1 coordinate 27,284, forward strand.
AGAGACCCAACAATTTATGAATAATTATCTATTACTATAGTTAGAGTAGTAACGTACGCGTTTCCCTTCAATTACATCATTCCTAATTACAAAAACTAGTCATGATAGATTGCTGAAACACTTGATATTAATTATGCGACAGTCTTTAAGTTATCAAAAAATTTTTCAAGCTTCGTCAGAAGCTCTGAATAAAGATTTTCACATTTAAATATTGATGCAAAAAGTTAGTTATTACGTTACTTTAAGCTATTTGAATAAGTATTACTGAGGGGACTATCATTGCTGTCAACAAAACATAAGTTTCTATTTATACATATCCCGAAAACAGGTGGCAATGCTATTCAGAAATCATTGTTACCCTTCAGTGATGATCAGGTGGTGTTCACGAACGACATGCATGATGGCATAGACAGATTTGAAATCCGCTCCCAGTCTATCAATATACATAAGCACTCATCACTTGAAGACTATCGTTCGCAGTTAGACAAGCAAACTTTTGAAGAGTTACTGAAGATAACATGTGTGCGTAATCCTTGGGATCGCTGTGTTTCATTTTTTTTCTCACCTCACCGCGGCCCTGTTGATTGGTCGGAAGTTGCATTTGCAGAATTTATAAAATCCACGATAAAGCCCCATGCCCACTTCTTGAAAACTTCAACTTTTACTTCAAATTATTTTGACAATATTGATTTTTACATACGCTTTGAACAAATTTCAGAGGACTTTAAAGCGCTATGTGAAAAACTACAAATCGATAGTTTACAATTACCCCATATTAATAAGTCAAATCGTCAGGGCTACCAGCAATACTATAAGAGTCAGGAAACAATCGACCTAGTTTCGAATATTTTTCGGGACGAAATAGATCATTTTCAATACACATTCTGATTATTAAGCGGAGAATAAAATTGAAACCCAACATTGTTATCATCAATCCTGACCAACTTAGATGGGATTACTTATCATGTTACGGCCATAAATTTATCGAAACAAAAAACATTGACCGACTGGCCAAAATGGGGACGTTATTTGAACACACCTTTGCTTCCGCGCCAATGTGTGGTCCAAGTCGAGTAAGCTTTTTGACTGGACAATACCCTATCGAACATGGCGTTCGACAATATGGTGGACAGTACGACCAATCAAAACCTAGCGCGTTGAAGATACTAGGTGACGCGGGTTATAAGCGGGCCATTTGGGGTAAAGATCACTGTTTTAAAGGCAATGTTATTGGTAGTTTATACGATGAAGGGGAAGATATCTGTATTGGGATTATGGGTCAAAACCCGAATTATGTTAACGCTTGGGATTCAGCAGAGCTAGAAAAAGACTCTCAATGGAATTTAACTAAACGCTTAACTGATTCCGGTATAGATTTTATAAAGCAAAATGCTAATAGCGACCAGCCATTTTTTCTTACACTGAACTATCAAGATCCACACCCATTTTTTACTTGCCCTGAACCTTATTGCTCTTTATTCGACTCATCTCAATTCAATTTACCCGCAAACTATAGAAACGCGCCAATAGAAAAAGAAATTAGAAGGTTAACGCATTGGAGAATTCATAGCGGTGAGACCGATATGCCCAGTGAAGAATTAAAGCAAGCTATGGCAATGTATTGTGGTCAAATTCGATACGTAGACGATCAAGTCGGCAATATACTGGATACTCTTAAAAACTTGGAGCTACTCGATAATACAATTATTGTTTTTTGGAGTGATCATGGTGAGTTTATTGGCGATTTCGGTGTTACTCACAAAATCCCTGCATTTTACGAATGTTTAATGAGAGTACCATTAATTATATACGACCCAACAGGCCGCTTACCCAAGGGTAAAAATACCAGCTTAGTTGAATTAATGGATGGCATGGCGACAGTGCTTGACTTATGTAATTTGGAACAACCTCAAGGCTCACATGCTATTTCTCAGGTAAGCGGTAAAAACACTCGTAAAGATATTTATGCCGATGCGGGAATGATGTTACAACAACCTAAAGAGCCCGTAGCTAACTTTAGAATTAAAGGAGCAATGCCGCCAACCCCTTACGGACCGGGCTCCATGCTGAGGAATGAAGAATGGAAAATATGTTTATATGCCGACGACCAAGGTGAATTGTATAACATACTTCAAGATCCAAATGAAAAAGAAAACCTGTTTGATGTACCACAGTACCAAGATATTAAAACTACAATGATGAACAGACTAATACAGCGAATGATGTGCTTTGGGCAGATGCCTGAGCGCTTGCCTCGAGGTGACTACTAATGACTAAAACGATTCAACACCAAGGCTATGAAGGCGGTGGCTGGGATAAAAACGCACACGAGAAGCTATACGGTAAAAATTTAAATACAGGCCTAGGCGACTTTATAATCAACAATATTAAGCCGCAAAATTTTCTCGAATTCGGCTCAGGACTTGGCGCACTTTCAAACTACATATCACAAGCTGTAGATTTAGAAGCTTCATACTGTATAGAGCCTGCCGTAGAGTCTAGTGAGTCATACGGCAAAAATGTATCCCTTTTGAATATCGATATCTTTGATAATTCAGTGCCTAGTGTCTTGGACAAACTGTTTGATACAGTTATATCTATTGAAGTTGCAGAACATATCCCGCTTGATCAACACGAGGCGCTATTCGACTTTCTTGTAAGCCGAGCAAACCGAATGATCGTATTCTCGGGTGCGCGACCCGGACAGGGCGGCCATGGCCATATAGCAGAGAGACCAGAACTAGAATGGCGAGAAGAATTTACAAAGCGGGGGTGCACGTTTGACCTTGAGTTAACTTTGAAAGCACGTAACCAGAGCAACACGAGAAATATTAATCATCGCAAAAATCTTCAAATCTTCCATGCTCCAGCTCGCAATAATTCCCTTTGCAAGCTTGAAGAAGCTGCAAAACCATATTTATACGACATTGCGACGCTAGTGTTAAAGCATGGCGCAAGAATGACAAGTAATCTTTTTTACGTAAATCTAGAAAATGCTTTAGCTGGCAGGCCCGAACATTCACTTTTGCAAAAAAGAGAAAACCTATTTAGTCTGGTGAATAATGCACAACATATTTTAGAAATAGGGTTTTGCGCGGGACACAGTGCACTATTATTTTTGCTTGCTAATCCAACGAGTAAAGTCACTATCGTTGATCCCGCTGAATTCGAACACGCAAGGCACTGTGCTTTATATCTAAAGAGAATGTTTCCTAATCGCGTTTTTTTCATCGAAGGCTATTCAACAGAGGTATTAGACACCCTTCCGGTTAATCAATTTGATTTTATACATTTAGATGGTGGGAAAGATAAAACAATCCATACTGACTTAGAGCTATTAAAACCATTGGTTGCTCGAGATCACATAATTTTTATAGACGACACGCAAAATTCTGGTGTTAACAAAGAAGTAGAACGTCGTGAAGAACTCGGTGAATTAGTATTGGACGAATTTGCCCATATCAACAGCATGTCAGCGATCAATAATCGTTGGCAACATAAAGCAGCACGATTTAGTCTTGATGGAAAAGAAACCACTACTGAGATTCTGAAAGAGCTCAATATTATTTACGAAAATGTAAATCATTCTTCTATTTATACCAATGAAAAACAGACAGGTAGCGCAAGAGCAAATTATCTGATTCACGCAATCAGGGATGTTGAGCGTTCGGGTCTAAAAGGTGCCTTTGTAGAGGTTGGCGTTGCCGCAGGCCATTCTAGCGTTGTAGCGACATTAGCATCTTCAAAATATGCTAAGAGAAAATTCTTTTTGTACGACACATTTGCCGGATTTGAAAAAGAACTTCCCAATGAAAAAGACCTCAACGGTAAATCGATTAAAGAATACAACTTGGAAAAATACTGTGACACGCCTTGCCAAGAAGCAAGTGTAAAAGAGAAAGTATTAGAAACAGGATTGGCCGATGATTGCTTATTTTTAGTCGCTGGACTTGCTCAAGAGACTGTTACGAAAATCAAACCGAAATCAATTTCCATTTTAAAGCTTGATGCTAACTTGTATGAGCCCACGATAGCTTCATTACGTGAGCTGTACCCCTTACTTGAGCGAAACGGCTACCTAATAATTGATGATTATGGTCATTGGCAAGGCTGTAAGGAAGCCGTAGATGATTACTTTACACAGAAGGGCATCGCATTTATTGGCGAAAAAATAGATTACGCCTGCTATGGGTGGAAAATTTCATGATTAGAATAGTAACTTTCTGCAACAAAAGCTACGTTCCAGTTTTAAAAAACTGGTTACTAGCACTAGATAAAATAGGACTAAAGCAACATGCTTTAGTCATTACTCTAGACAACGAGACTCATGATGCAATTGACTTTTGCGACACTTTGCATAGACCTATTGCTGTAGAAGGGAAAAACTTTAGCGGACTTTGGCAACACCGTCTCGAAATACTTGATGAGCTTCTGCAGTCTTATGATGAAATCATACATTCAGATGCTGACGCAGTTTGGCTGCGTAATCCGTTGCCAATGATATCAAGTCTTAACTCCAATATTACTTTTACTCAAGGTACCGTATGGCCACATGATGTGCATACTCTTCATGGTGTTGTATTATGTTGTGGCTTGTTTTACTTAAATAATAGCTCTGAAGCAAGGCACTTTCTAAAGCAAGTAAGAAAACGTGTAGAAAATGATAATGATGACCAAATATCGGTAAACAGAGAAGTTGCAAGCAGAATAAACGGTTGGCAGATAAAAGAACCGCTTCAGATACCTTTTAGAGAAACAACCTTCACAACATCAAAAGAAGTAATGAGAAGCATAGCTAAAAGCGAAAGTGATGACCTCAACATATGTGTGTTACCACATCACCTTTTTCCTCGATTAGTTGAAACTATTAGCGACGATGTTTATATCGCCCACCCCCTATCAGGGAAAACACTTGATGAAAAAGCACAATGCCTCTCTGAACTTGGTATTTGGTGGTCTTAAGTTAGCTTCTTAAGATTAGATTAGCTTATCTTCAATAAGTACTACATCTAAGTTAGAGTTAGTGAATTGGGGCTCTTACTAGTAAAAAGGCGGCTAAAGCCGCCAATTGTATTAATTATAATAAAGTAACTTACTCTATTACTCTTTCGAAACAGAAACCGAATAACCATGTTGCTTAAGTAATGCATGTTGTTTAGCTTTTTCTAAATCATAAGCCACCATTTCAGCACACATTTCTTCAACCGTTATTTCAGGTACCCATCCTAATTTCTCTTTCGCTTTTGTAGGGTCGCCAAGCAGTGTTTCTACTTCTGCGGGGCGGAAATAGCGCGGGTCTACTTTTACGATTACATCGCCAACATTTACACCTGACGCTAGCTCTGGATCTACGTTTGTAACTGTAGCAACTTCATTAACTCCTTCGCCAGTAAACTCGACAGTAATACCCGCATTCTCTGCCGACATACGGACAAATTCTCGTACTGATATTTGCTTGCCTGTAGCAATAACAAAATCTTCGGGAGTATCTTGTTGAAGCATCATCCACTGCATACGTACATAGTCTTTTGCATGACCCCAGTCACGAAGTGCATCCATATTCCCTAGGTACAAACAAGACTCTAGACCTTGAGATATGTTAGCAATGGCACGAGTAATTTTTCTTGTTACAAACGTTTCTCCACGGCGTGGTGATTCATGATTAAACAAAATACCGTTACAAGCATATATTCCATAAGACTCACGATAGTTAACTGCTATCCAATATGCATACATTTTGGCTACCGCATAAGGTGAACGCGGGTGAAAAGGCGTGGTTTCCTTTTGAGGAATCTCTTGCACTTCACCGTAAAGCTCAGATGTAGACGCTTGGTAAAACTTGGTTTTCTTTTCCAACCCTAAAAAGCGAATAGCTTCAAGCAAACGAAGCGTACCCATTGCATCTACATCGGCCGTATACTCCGGCGCTTCGAAAGACACAGCAACATGCGACTGCGCTCCCAAGTTATACACTTCGTCGGGCTGCACTTCTTGCATGATACGTATTAGATTTGATGAATCTGTTAAGTCGCCATAGTGCAATTTAAAGTGTGCATTTTCTACATGTGGATCTTCATAAATATGGTCAACACGTTGTGTATTGAACAAAGAAGCGCGACGCTTAATACCGTGTACTTCATATCCTTTTTCCAATAAAAACTCGGCTAAATATGAGCCGTCTTGGCCGGTTACACCGGTAATTAGTGCTTTTTTCATTAAATTATCTCTATTCAAAATCTAATTCGACCAACTTTGTGATTTCACTTACATCTACAGTGAAATTATTTTTAGCGTCTTTAACTGGACTACCGAACACAGCTGTATAATTTAGACCCATTGCTTGGCTCATATTTGCATAAGCAGCAGTTCCTTTACTCGGATTGAATATCTCTATAACTTTGCTTCCGCTTTTGCAAGCAAAAACACCTGTCAATCCAGCCCCGTGAGAACCAATTACAATGTCTGCATCAGCAAACAGTTGTAATTGTTCTTCGGGGGAATGCTCTGTCGGAATAACTATCTTAAAACCTAAAAGGGTAAGAGCCTTCTCAAGCTCTATTTCATTAAGTATTTGCCTAGACTTTGCATCTCGCCTAGATATATATAGCTTGATCCTATTTCCATTTGAAAAAGGTTTTACCGAAGATAGATTTTTAATATAAATTGGATGACAAAGAAGAGCGGGATGGCACATTTTTTGTGGAATTAAATTATCAAAGAAATGCATTTTTTTAACGTTTACAATACAAGTCTGATCAAAATTTAAGACTCGAATACCTGCTTTGTCACAAAGCATTTTCTGGTATTTACCAAAAGTATTTGGGGGATTAAACAAAACTGGTAGGTCGCCTATTACATCTCTTGAAATTAATGCTCTTGGAAAAGAGTCATAAGCGAAATGGCATATATTATTTTGACCTCTAAAGTCACCACAGAAAGTTAACTCTTTAACTTCAACAGGTTTTTTATATTTGATATTAGATTCACTGGGTAAAAGAGTAGAACCTGAAAAGAATTTTTTACTCTTAGTATCCAAAATAGCAAAGTGCCTACCTGAAAATACAATAGATACGTTGTGCAACGTATGGATATTTAATTTTGGAATCGTTTTTCTTGTAGGATTAAAAGCAGCAGGAATAATTCCTGAAGGAAATTCCATTTTCCCGGCTAAATCATTAGTAACCCTTTCACTCAAAGTTATTGATGAATGATATTTATCAGAGAAACGAAAGAGTTCATTTTCATAATCCCTTAAAAAACCAGTCATCCCCCTCCACGATTCATCACTGAAGTCAAAAACACTCGGGACACCCTTTACCCTCGAGATAATGTCATCAGCAAGAACTTTACCTTGTGAAGCTATTGAATCATTAAAGTTCTTTTTTTTAGGGACAATTTCAACTAACTGCTTTGCAAATAAGCTTGCTATATCCCTATAATTTTTCATAATTTTCACCAATTTTTATCTTTCTCGTATCCGGCTTCGATTAAAAAATCATTCCATTTACCGGAACGAGCCAGCTTCAACTTATCCTTCAATGCTTCGTCAAAGTAGTTTTTCCAATCGCCACTCACACCTTTTCTAAAAAATGATTTCCTTGTTTCGGGAGCATGTTCTCGCATCTGCTCGATACTGAAAGAGTCGATAATTTTAGCCAAAGCTTCTTCTGTTTTATCAACTTCAAGATAAGACGCAATACTAGATAAAATTTCAATTTTGTTAGTAAGAAGTTCTTCATACTTTATAGTGAGAGCATTGTCGAACCGCATCCATGCAAATAAAAGATCTAAGTCTTCGGTATTTGAGTCAAGAAAAAATGAAATTTTGTCTTGATCACTTAATTCTTTTAAAAATGGCTGCCCTCCATTTTCTTCAGCTAAATTTGCGGAGTGAAATGCTTTAGAGACAAGCAAGTCTCTTGGGTCTCTGATTATAGAGACTAATGCAACATTATCTGAAATCTCATAGCTTGGCGGAAATGAGTGGCTTTTGAATACAGATTTTACAGTTGCGCTAGCTAAGAAATTTTCACAATTATCTAAAGAAAGGTCTAAAAGTCCTAAATTAGGGTTTTTTCTCAATTCATTTGGTGCTTGCTGCCTTTTGTAACCAAGGCCAGCTATCAAGTTGAACAACCATGTACTCCCAACTTTGTGGGGACTTGCTATTACAACAGAATTTTTCATTCATCATTCCCTAATTTTTTCTGCATGGTGTCTAAGAGTAATAACCAAGCCTCATTGTCTCCGCGCCAATCATCTACTAATCCACATGGAAAAAGATAAACATTACCTCGCTCTTCAAACTCAGTGATGTGGTGACTTATAAAAACATAAACATTATTTACTCCTAGCAAACCATTTAGTGTTGGAATTAGCTTTTCAATGGCTTGTAATTGGTCGCCATAACGAAGAAACGTATTATTCTCCGCATTAATAACGTCCATCATTCTCTGATATCGCCTCGCATATTTTTCACGAACACTTTCTAATTTACTCTCGTAACCAGGTAGAATAATGCCTTTACTATCCTCAGGGAAGTCATGTTGAAACTCCAAGGCGTAAAAATCATCCACCACTCTAATACCTCTATGGTGGATAGAGATATTACTAGAAAGGAGTAGGCTATCTATACCCTCTTCTAATACTTTAACTAACGCCTTTGGAGGAGTAATTAACCAATCAAAAAAATATGCCTCTGGTTGCTTTATATAGTTTCTTATCCAATAGGCAGGTTGGCAGCTAGAGCCAAGTGATATCCACTTCATATTTCACCCTTAATAAATGTAATCTAGAGAAGATAGTTGTTCCTCTACCAATCGCTCAATTTTATTTAAGTCTTCACTTTTAGCTAATGGAGACGCTTCGATGTAGCGTCCTTCAATATACTTACACACAGGTAGAGCTTCCTTACTGAACACTTTCAGCGCCTGCGCTAATGCATTCTGAGTAGAAGGATTGCCTAATGACTCATAAGGTAATATCAAATCAGCTTTTTTACTTTCAACTCGATTTATCCATTCAACAACAAAACAAAGCTTGTAATAATAACATTGTTTGAGTTCTTTGATTTTAGGGTATCTAGCTTGCAAAGAGTTGAAAATAGATAGGACATTCCAATAGTCAAGCCCTATTGTATCGGCATCTAAGTTAATACCATCTTTCTTAGCTAATTTTTGCAAAGATAAAAAAATATCTCTTGAATTTCTAGTTACCAATATATTGTAACTACCTGGAAAATTAGAGTTAAACCAGTTAAAACAAAAGTTCAGTCTATTCGCCTGCAGTACAGGAGTTTTCCCATTGCCGTTAGCATGCTCAAAAAGGAAGGCGACGTAATTATATAAGTCACTTTTCTCTGAAGTTGCTTCTAGCAAAGGATGGTCTAGAGTTCTAGATTTGAGATTATAAACTTCGCCCATTTCTTTAGTATCAACATATCGATATTCTTCGAAATAGTCCCCTTCTACAGTATGTCCCAGCCTTTCGCGGTCAGCATTTGGAATGCCTTTTTGACACGCTTCGACGTACTTAAGTATTTCAGGATGATAGGGCTCGTAAAATACTTGAAGATCGGGACACTGCCGCAATGCAGAAAACAACAAAGTACTCCCCGTACGAAAAAAACCAGTGACTAATATACTTTTAAAGTTAGCCAATTTTTAACACTCGTACTTTTGAAAAAGAAAGTAGTTAAAGTCGGTTGCCAATTTTAAATACTTTTTGGCTTTTATCGGATTACCTACAATTGCGTAACACTTGTAAAGTTCATAGAACGCATGAAAATTAGGTTTCATACCAACATCGCGCTCTAAGTCCTCAATGTAACTGTATACGTTTTCAGTTGTTAGAAGTGCTTTATACCCAACATCAAGCTTCTGATTCGAACGAAGGTCAATACTCTCTCTGAAATTATTTATATCAGCGAGTTCACTTAGTGCAGACAAAACTTCCGCTGAATTCATTACATCTTTTGGGATCTTGCTGTCAAAATCAGAGACAACTAACTCTTCTAAGTTTAGTTGTTGGCGGCATTCTAAATAACGCAAATAGCCAGTCTTTATAGCATTGCGATCATTCCTATTTAATGCTGTGTCTAAAAACTTACTATAAAAATTAAATGCATCATTAATTTTCGAAATTCTACTATATTGCAAGCCCGTAAAGTGATAATCCCAAAAGGGATCACGCGCTATCGAACAAGTTCTGTCACCTAAAATTGCAGCGCTTTCAAATTTTGATAACCTTTCTGCTAGGCCACCTAAGGCCCGAAGTTCTGCTACAGATAGCTCAGCTAAGACTTCTTCGTTAATTTGTTGGTCAGATAACAACGATACCAATACGTTATCATAAGGTAACTTCAAATCTTGTGTATTAGAATTAGGGGTATATATTGCTAAATAGTTAGCTGCCTCTTCTATAAGGTTGCTTTCTATTAATCGATGTGTAAAAGCAACATAATCAGTTAAGCTTAAAGTAGCGATAAACTCATTTAGCTTTTGTGTCAATTGGCTAGTAACTCTATGCTTCAGTGAGGCAGATAACGCTACATCTTCAGAGATTATTTTCATCAAACTATAACCATAGCTAATGGTATCGTTACAAGTAGAATAATAATCAGGCTTGAGTAAAAACGATAGCGCTCCAATATATCGTTTATTTGAAACTAAACTTTCCACCAAATTCACTGTTATCAACCCTTATAATTTATGTTTGCAAAGTCACTCTTAAATTGTTCTAAAGACAATTTACTCGCTATGCCGCTATATTTCAGATATCGGCTTCCTTTTATTAGCCTATCTCTATCCTTTAGAATCTCCTCGGCCTCATCTTTATCTCTGAAATATAGTGGATATTGTGGCCCAAGGTAGTCAACTATTGCTTTAAGAGGCGGGCAAATTACAGGAGTCCCTCTTACTACACATTCTATAATCGCATTATTAGCACTAGTATCGTAGAAGTCGACGAATACTACCGACTCTGCCAATAAATTATCGTATTCAGTGTTATCAAGAAAACCTACCTGCTTCACGTCACGAACGGTCTCAGGTTTAACATTAAAAATATTTTTCTCGATATTGATAACTCGTGATTGATGGGGGCGAGACGATCCGACTGTAAACTTTTTAAAGTCAGTTGAACTTAGTTTTAATTGATGAATGGCATGAAGTTTTCTTAACCAAAATCCAAGTTGTACTACTTTTAAAGGCTTATCTTCAAGAAGCATTGCTTCATCGAATTGCTTTTCACATGCTTCAGTAGGGTGAAGTAATGTGGTTATGGGAACATCAACATTTTCATGAAGCCATGCGGTTAATGGTGTAGACAATGAAATAAGTCCCGCGCAAAGCTCCTGAGCCTTCACAAATGCTTCCGTTTTAAAATAAACTTCTGGTGAATAATGGCGGTTAAACCATATAGGAACCTGAACTGGACAATGAACAACCCCAACCCAAGGTCTATCTGGTTGCGAAAACTGATTGCTGAAATCCCCAACATCAGAGCCGAATACGAACTTTTTCTCTAAAAAGCTGATAAAATCTGGCCCGTGTTCATCATGATAGTCGCCTAAACAGCTGACCGCATATGCCCATCCGGCTCTGTGTGTACCATATTCTTGTTCTAGTTCTTTTCCTAAATTTAGCACTATAATTTACTCTAAGAATGCAAAATTAAAAAACTTTTCAATCCAGAGCTTCTTATCTGAATTCTTTCTAGCTTGTTCTATTAGATCAAAGTTGGCTTTATAGACCTCTATTAGTTTCTGCTTATTGTGTTCAAGATAATCACTAAATTTCTCATTTTTCCACAACATATCATCTCCATAATGGAAAGTAAGATAAGCATTATCTAATTCATCAAACCTTTTTGCGTGAAGTATGCAGTTCAAGAGAAACGGGCGAAAAACGAATCCTATTCCTAAAATATGCTCTCTTAAATCAAATTTTTTAAGTGCTTCGTACGGAAATACAAAGCAATCATGCCCGATATGTTGATCTCCTTCCGATATGTATGCATCAATAAGATCTTTTTTTATCAATTCTTTAGGTATTGTTCGCCTATTGACTACGAAAATATCACGACCAGTATTATTGAGTCTTTTTAATTCCGTATAAAAGAAAGGTTGAACACAAATATCCATGTTAGTTGCGACAATTAAATCTTCATCATGAATTGTATCGCTTAATTCTGTTAAGTCGAGAAGGTCATTTAGAAGCGGTAACTTTCTCACCACGTTAAAGGGTGGCTGCAATTCGCTACTATCTGTTTTTAACTTAAGAAGCTTAACTCTTTTATCATCGCCATAGGAGCTTGCGAAGTAATCAAAATCCTCTTGTGAAACTTTCATTACAATATTGACGGTTGTACTGTCATCAACATAGTTAATTGCCTCAAATAGCGATTCAAGAGTCATTTTTTGTTCTTGATATGCATCTGAACTATCATCAACCTTATACGGGTTGATAATGTGATAAAAATTCATAACTAAAGTATCTCCGACTTTCTCTTGTAGTATTCAAATCTTTGAACAAATTTTTTATACTCTAGCGAGTTATTTATATCTATATTGAGTTCAGGTGTTACCTCACGGCGCTTTAGCCGCGTAATATTTTGAGCGCCTCTACCACTATCCCCAGTGATCTTTCTAGTGCTATAGGTTTCTAAAAAACTTTCACTGAACGGAACGTCTAGCTTACAACACATTTCTTGCATAACTTGCTTGGGGTTATCGAGAAACTTTTCGTAGTAGAAAATATCTTCGTCCTCGTAATAAGATAAAAATAAATTTAGCCTCTTACAATATTCATCAAAAGTCGATGGGGAAAAGTGAACCCAATTATTCTTTTGCAAAGATAAAAAACTATCGATTGGATTTCTAACTGTTGCTATCGCGAGATTAGGATAGTTTTCGTTAGCTATCCTTTTAAATAATCGGAGGTCGAGTGGCTTGTCACCGCAACAATAATCAGTATGGCTATGCTCTCTAAATACGAGTATCTCACTATTATAGAAAGCATGTTGTACCGACAGTTTTATAGAGCTATCCATTATTTTCACAGCGAGTTCATCTAAGTCTGAGACTTCAGCGTAATATGCGCAAGAAATAAGGTCTGATGGTGTAAATTTGTGACTTTGAGTTTGAAGGTGTTTCCGAGCAAGAGGATGCAATTCACTTAAAAGACGAACTCTTGGCATAGCATCAAGACATTTTGAAATAAGCGAACCTCCACTACATGCAAAATGGTGGATTGATCGTATTTCGAATTTTTTTGTTAGAGTACTTGTCTTTATATGCTCTACGGGTTGTGTATCTGCCGTACTTTTCTTAAACTTCAAACTACTTGAGTCGAATTCCTGAACTGCAGGATCATTAAATAATTCCTCGCTCTTTTCCAAAAGAGCTCGTAACTCGTCAACGTCAAGTTTCAATTGTTTGTTCCCTTATCAACTTCATCATTTAATTGCGTTTGAACACTCATTAAATAAGTCGAGGCACTTTTAGAAAAAGTCACTAAATTTTCGATTAATACCATTAACTTTTCTTCGCTTATAATCTTCTCTTTCAAACTATGGCGCAGTGAACTATTTTCTTCTTCCATACGAAGATAAGATTTTAGCGATAGCTGCAAAGACTTCTCTCGGAGAGATATTCGCTCATCTAACTCTGCCTTTTCTTTTCTCAACGATTCTAAGATGTTGTTACACTTCATTAACTCGCCATTCAAATTTGCATGACTGCTTTCAAGCTCTTTGTTTTGTTCTTCTAATTTTTTAGCCCATTGGTTGCATTGTCTATGCAACTCATAAGATTTTTCAGCCTCAGCTCTTTTATTGGTAAGTTGCCGAGACAATTGTCGTTCGGATTCTTGGCAATCAGTAATATTTCTTTGCTGCAATATTAACTTCTGTTCCAAACTATCTATTCTTTCTATGTAATCTTGTGTTGTTTCTTGAAGTAAGTCTTTAAGGCTTTCAATATTAGCAAGATGTTGCGAATTTTCGCCGTTTAGAGCCAAATATTCATTACTTAATGTGACTAACTGTTTATTGAGCTTATAGACAAAAAATGTGCTTTCGTGTACGCCATAAGAAGTGGTTGATAGGTGTATGAAACTTTCAATTTCATCATCGTGCGTCCATTTTTCTTCGAATCGATTCTCGTAAGGGGCTTCAATGATGACATAATCGAAAAGCTCTGATAATCCTTTTAGCTCTTTTAAAAGCAATAGTTTTTCACCACCAAGGATTGACAGAAAAAATACATTTTTTTGAGATTTGCTTAGTTCTAATGAGTATAAAAATACATCTATAGGAACACCTTTAATATTTCGTTTCTCTACTGAGAATCGACTACTAAATGCAGACTTATCATCTTTTGGTTTTGACAATGAGTTATAGCGAGGATTAGAAAAGCAATATACTTCATGGTTTTCTTGACCTATTGGTAGTATCCATGCACATTTAATACTCGCATAAGGTAACTTTTTAACCTTTCTTTTTAATTGAGAGAATAAGGTCTCTGATGCTTCCACTAAAACAATTTTTTTGGGGCTAGTTTCTACTAGTGCGTTTACATACGCACCAGTTCCGGCACCTATGTGTACAATCGTCCCCAACTGTTCATAGTTAGAGGGTAAAAGCTTGGACAAGTCAAATTCCATAGCACAACTAGACCTTATTCAGTAAATCATCTTTCTGATAGCAAAAGCACCTAAATTTTTATAGGCTCATTACTTTTGCTTTCTCGCTATTAAATTTAGCCACAGTCTATTAACAATATCATCTAGTTCATTAGACTCATTTAAATAACAGGCAATTGCAGCAAATGCTTGAGTCGCCCAAACGAACTCATTACCTTCATTTAATTTTTGCTGACTAATTATATGTTCTAATGGTATTAAAACACGTGGTCCATAACCGTCTTCACCAAAAAATTCTGAATCTCTGTAAATAACGTCACTGGTACCATCCCTCAGTTCAACATACATTTCTGCGTCAAATGTGTCGGGATTTACATCTTCTGCTCGCAGTTTTATTTTTGTATTGTTACCTTTCTGCGTAAATACTAAATGTTGATAGTTTCCTACACTTATGACCTCTTCGCATGTCACAAGCGTAATATCAGGCATATTTTCAGTGATTTCGTTTTGGCTTACAGTGTCTATTTCCTCAGGATGTATTGTTGATTTTGCAGTAACTGACAACAACGCAGTAATCGCACTTCCCCATGCATCCTTGCTATGTGCCAATTCGTGACCTTCCAGTTCTAGCTTTTCTAAAATACTAGGAAAGTTGTTTACTAAATGCTCTATCAGATTTACATCTTGGTCCGCAAGCTTACTTAACATTGCTAGGTTATCGACTGCTACACTTAACTTAGGGCCATAATCATCAACATTCTCTGGCGGCCATGCCATCAGAGGTGCACTGCCGTCGTCTAACTCTCTAAATTCTAAATTTAAAGCCTCGCTAAATTCGCCATTATTAGCTGAACCTATCGCATTAGCTGAGAGTTTTAGCTCTAGGCTATTACGCCATACATTTCCTAATAACACACCGCTAAATACTAACCACAAGTGCTCGTACCCGTCAGTAACATATTCTTCACGCAAGTGCACGCTATCAAAGCTTAGCCAATTTGGCAGATTGTCTACATGTTGTACGAATGCTAATGAAGCTTTACGCCACTCCCGCCAACTATCAGGCATTACATTAACGGCGGTTTCTATGTTGTTATTTTGTAGTTGCAAGGCTATAGCGTTAATGCAGCCCATAATAAGTAAGCGCTCTGACGCATTCATGCGCTCTACAGTTTTTTGCTGTTGCGTTTGTGCACCTTCAGGAGCAGTTAGAAAGTAACGTAAATAAGGGCCATATGCATCGGCCGCATCTTCGTGTTCTCTAAACAAGCGCTCGTTGTCTTCAGCCCTAAATTCTATACCAACATGACCTGAGACTATTATTAGCTTTGCATGAATGCTTTCTATCATATTGCCCGTTGGTAGCATTACATTATGAAGGCACAAGTGAATATCTTTATAATCACCTTCAGAATACTGGCCGGTAACGGATATGCCTTGCGCTGTTACCTTGTCAAAAACCTTAGTTTGAATTTTATTAGTGTTCATAGTGCTGTGTGTTAACCCTTTTTTCAACGAACGCTCACTCTCTTGTAATGCTAAATAGTAGTGTTCTAATTCTTCTTGTAGCTGGGTAATTTGAAGCGATGCCAGTTCAAGCTCTACGTCAGCATTTTGCGATTTTTTTTCACTTTCTAACATGGCTTGTTGTTGCTTGCCTTGTTGAGTGAGGACTGAGTCAAGTTCAGTACGCAATTTCGCTTTTTCAGCATCTGTTTGTTCTACCTCGTTTTGAAGCTGCGATAATTGCGTAGTAAGTATCGCGTTTACGTCGGTCATTTCAATTGCGGATTTATTCAGATGCGCTAACGCTTCAGTATTCTTTTGATAATTACTCTCATTGTTTTTCACAGCCTGAAGTTGTTTAAACGTGCCCTCTAACTCTTCTTGCAATTGTGTAATTTGAAGTTGAAATAGTTGAGCATCATCGTTCGCCGTTGCAAGCTGTTTTTCTAATTCGGTATTTTTAATAGAAAACGCCTTGGCATTCGCTTCCGCTTGTTCTAGTTTGTTTGCTTTATCTGCGGTAAATTCTAATTCTTCTTGAAGCTGTACAATTTGTGCTTTAGTAAGCTGGTCATCGTCGCTTGCATTTATCAGTTGCTTTTCAAGCGCTGTAACTTGTTCTAAAGACGACTTTAATGCGCTCTCTACTTGTTGCAGCCTATTCGCTTTTTTTACTGCTGTGCTGAGCTTTTCGTTTAGCTCAGCGCTCCGTAACTCAATAGCTGACAGCTTTTCACGCTCTGTCACTAACTCGGTATGTAATTGTGTATTTGCCTTCTCGACATCAACATTTTGTAGCTTTAACTTTTCGATTTGATTTGATGTTTCTCTATAACGTTCTTTTTCTTCGTTTAACTGCTGTGTAAGCTCGCCCAACGTTATTTTAATTGTTTCTTGCTCGGCGCTTTTTGCTGCTAAAGTGCTATTACATCCAGTAATTTGCTTTTCTAATTTTGCAACTTTAGTTAACGTAGCTCGCATTTTTAGCGTTAGTTCACAGAGCGTTTTAGCACCGGACTTAAAGGTATCTGCCTCAGGGCTTAGATGAACAACAAACTCACCATACAAGGTGCCTATAGACAGAGCATCGTCGTATAACTCATAAAGTTCATCTTTATCAACCAGCCAAGCCGATGCGCTTAACACTTCGGCCTTTTGTACTATGTCAGAATCAAGAGGAATACTGCTACAATCAATGTTTTCATTGAAAACGTCTGAGAAAAACGCTCGAGGGTTATCAAGAATATCGTTTAATGAACACAGTTTTATATTTGTGCTTTGCTCAGCGGTATGAAGTGCACCTTGCATGTCTTCTTGCCAAGTTTGTAATAACGCATGAACTGATTTTTCAGTATGCTTCGCTGCCAAGTGTTGCGATAAGTATGTTTCGGGTAAGCTATATACAAGTAGTGTTTCAATGTCTTTAAAAGCAGTGGCTTGTTTAAATGCACCTTGTTGCGTTTGAACAAGTAAGCAGTCAGTGATTGCACTAGCCCCTTTTACTTCTTCTGTATCTCCTACCAAGTTATCAATGCTAGTAATATTGTTTACGTCTAACGCTTGTATACTTGTGCAACGAATATTGTGCTTTTCTGCTAGCGCTTCGATAGGATTAAGGGAAAGATCTCCTACAGCAATAATAACAGCACGTGGCATGGTATCTCCTGAAAACTACCGTGAACTATAATGTCCTTTTGATGATGTAGTGTAACTAGTTTAGTGACTGATTAAAACTGTAAAAAAAACAACAAAAGAGGTCGGTATGTGGGAATAAAAAAATACTGTGCTGTATAAAATAAATAGCTTTTTATACACCGCTAGAAACAGTATTTTTTTACAGCAAATGCCTTGCTGAATTGCTATCTTTGCAAGATTGGAAAGCTAAATAACAAAGAGTGATCTTACATAAAAAAACCGGCTTATTTAACAAGCCGGTTTTAAATTTTAATGTTGGTTGGTTGGTCTTTATATTACTTGGCTACACGCCCATATCTGTCAGAAAAGCGTACTATGTCGTCTTCACCTAAATAGGCGCCTGACTGAACTTCAATAAGTTCCAATGGGATCTTACCTGGATTTTCTAAGGCATGTACCGAACCGATCGGTATATAGACCGACTCGTTTTCGGTAACTAATTGAGTTTCTTCGTCGATAGTTACATTGGCACTTCCCGATACCACAATCCAATGCTCGGCACGGTGATGGTGCATTTGTACAGATAGTTTTTCGCCAGGTTTAACGGTGATTCGTTTAACTTGGAAGCGAGCGCCATTATCAATTGAATCGTAACTGCCCCAAGGGCGAAATACTTCACGATGGAATTGAAATTCTGGACGTTTTTCGGCTTTGAGTTTGTTTACTACGTTCTTGATACTCTGTGCATCGTCTTTGTGAGCAACCATAACTGCGTCTTTTGTTTCGACTACGATAACGTCTTCTAAACCAATAACAGATACTAAACGCTGTTCAGCGTTTACATAGCTATTTTTGGTATTTTCTAAAATAGTATCTCCAACTGAGACATTTCCGTCTTTGTCTTTTTCTGCAGTCTCCCACAACGAAGTCCAGCTCCCTACGTCACTCCACTCGGCATCAAGTGGAACCATAGCAGCACTGTCTGTTTTTTCCATTACGGCATAATCGATAGAGTCATCTGGGCAGGTAGC
Organism: Alteromonas sp. 1_MG-2023; assembly: GCF_030547075.1. GTDB lineage: Bacteria > Pseudomonadota > Gammaproteobacteria > Enterobacterales > Alteromonadaceae > Alteromonas. The sequence continues at coordinate 46,098 of NZ_JAUOQH010000011.1, forward strand.
AAAGATGTCATGATCTACTCGTATAAAATCTAGGTCTGGGGTTTCAGTGTCGATAGCACGTTTACAGACATCTAGCATTTCAGGGCTATATTTCTCAAGCTCTTCTAAGTATCTACTAGCTTTAAACATAAACATGCCACTATTCCAATAATAGTCACCAGAGTCGACGTACCCTTTCGCTGTTTCAAGTGCTGGTTTTTCGACAAACTCAGCAACTTCAAATCCATCACCTAGTTCACTACCAGCTTTGATATAACCATAACCAGTATGAGGCTGGTCAGGCACTATACCAAATGTTACTAACTTACCTTGCTCTGCCAACTTTTCTGCTTTTTCAATAGACGCATGAAATGCAGGTTCGTCTTTAATTAAGTGATCTGCAGCTAATACTAGTAAAACAGGGTCTTCACCGTTCATGGTTGCATGCAATGCAGCTAGCGCGATAGCTGGGGCAGTATTGCGCCCTACAGGTTCAAGTAAAATACCGCCATGGTGAATGTCTTTTTGGCGTAGTTGCTCTGCAACTAAAAAACGATGTGCATCATTACATATAAAAATAGGGCTTTGTGCTTTAGTACCATTCAAGCGAACGATAGTGTCTTGCAACATGGTGTTATCTGAGGTGAGCGAAAGAAATTGCTTTGGCAATGCTGCCCGTGATTTTGGCCATAAACGACTTCCGGTGCCGCCTGCAAGTACTACTGGTTTCATTTAAACTTCCTTAATGGGTGAGTAGAGTCTCACGTCCTGATACTTAATTATCAGTCAAGTATACAAAGATTTGTATAGGTATGAAACGGCGCTTCCTGCAATTAACGGGATTAATTCTTAGTTAATCCAAATATTAAATTCAAAAAACAAAAAACCCGGCCTAAGCCGGGTTTTTTAATAATTCTGATAACTCAGAATTAAGAGTATTTATTACTCTTCAGTTGCTTCTACTGCTTCTTCTTCAGCTTCAACAACTGGACGGTCTACTAGTTCAACGTATGCCATAGGGGCATTGTCGCCAGCACGGAGTCCGCATTTAAGAATGCGAGTGTATCCGCCTGGGCGAGCTTCGTAACGAGGACCAAGCTCGTTGAATAGTTTACCAACAACTTCTTTATCACCAGTACGGGCGAAAGCTAAACGGCGGTTTGCAACGCTGTCCTGCTTAGCCATAGTGATAAGAGGCTCAATAACGCGACGTAATTCTTTCGCTTTTGGTAACGTCGTTTTGATCACTTCGTGCTTGACCAAAGAGCCGGCCATGTTCTTGAACATAGCTTGACGATGGCTGCTGTTGCGATTCAACTGACGACCACTCTTACGATGGCGCATAGTTTTATCCTTCTCTACAAATCAGTTTATTAAAAACCTGATTAATCTTTTTCAGCGATGCTCTCAGGCGGCCAGTTTTCTAGGCGCATACCTAGAGAAAGTCCACGAGATGCTAGAACATCTTTGATTTCAGTTAGCGATTTTTTACCAAGGTTAGGCGTTTTAAGTAGCTCAACCTCAGTACGCTGAACCAGGTCACCAATGTACTGGATAGCTTCTGCTTTTAAACAGTTAGCAGAACGTACAGTTAGCTCTAGGTCATCAACTGGGCGAAGTAGAATCGGATCAAATTCCGGCTTCTCTTCTTTCGCTTCTGGCTCAGACACATCACGTAAATCTACGAATGCATCAAGCTGTTCGGCTAGGATAGTCGCAGAACGGCGGATCGCTTCTTCAGGATCTAAAGTACCGTTCGTTTCCATATCGATAATCAATTTGTCTAGGTCTGTACGTTGTTCAACACGAGCAGACTCTACACTATAAGCTATACGCTCTACTGGGCTGTATGAAGCATCAACTAACAAACGACCAATTGGACGATCATCTTCTTCAGAGGAGCGACGGGTAGAAGCTGGTACATAACCGCGACCCATTTCCACTTTAATACGCATGCTGATTTCAGCTTCGCCAGTTAAAGTACAAACTAAGTGGTCAGGGTTAACAATTTCTACGTCGCCATCATGCTGAATGTCACCAGCAACAACAGGGCCAGCGCCAGATTTCACTAGAGTTAGGGTTGCCTCAGTTTTACCTTCAAGGCGAACCGCTAAACCTTTAAGATTTAGCAAGATTTCAATTACGTCCTCTTGCACACCTTCTTTGGTGCTGTACTCGTGAAGAACGCCATCAATTTCTACTTCAGTAACTGCGCATCCTGGCATGGATGACAACAAGATACGACGTAGGGCGTTACCTAGAGTGTGGCCAAAGCCGCGCTCTAGTGGTTCCAAAGTTACTTTGGCACGAGTAGGAGAAACGTTTTCGATCTCAACTAATCTCGGTTTAAGGAATTCAGTCACAGAACCCACAATGCTTCCTCTTTAGTTAGCTTTACTTAGAGTAAAGTTCAACGATCAACTGTTCGTTAATTTCCGCAGACAAATCAGTTCTTTCTGGTAGGCGCTTAAAAGTACCTTCCATTTTCGTGCTGTCTACTTCAATCCAAGTTGGCTTCTCGCGTTGGTCAGCCAGTTCCAAAGCAGCTACGATACGAGCTTGCTTTTTAGCTTTTTCACGAACAGAAACCACGTCTTCGGCAGAAACGTTGAATGATGGAATGTTCACAACTTGACCATTTACCATGATCGCCTTGTGGCTAACTAGCTGACGTGCTTCAGCACGTGTGCTAGCAAATCCCATACGATAAACTACGTTATCAAGACGCTTTTCTAAAAGTTGTAACAAGTTTTCACCTGTGTTCCCTTTTAGACGTGCAGCTTCTTTATAGTAGTTACGGAATTGCTTTTCAAGAACGCCATACATACGACGAACTTTTTGTTTTTCACGCAGCTGAACACCGTAGTCAGACAAACGGCCACGACGGGCTCCATGCTGACCAGGCGCTGTATCGATTTTACATTTAGAATCGATTGCGCGAACGCCGCTTTTAAGGAACAAATCAGTTCCTTCGCGACGGCTAAGTTTGAGTTTTGGACCCAAATATCTTGCCATGATCTTTCTCCAACTGTCCGTCGATTAAACGCGACGTTTTTTCGGTGGACGACAACCGTTGTGAGGAATTGGTGTCACATCGGTAATATTTGTGATCTTATAACCAGTAGCGTTAAGAGCACGGATCGCAGACTCACGGCCTGGACCTGGACCTTTTACAAACACTTCTAGGTTTTTAAGACCGTATTCTTGTGCAGCAACACCTGCACGCTCTGCAGCAACCTGTGCAGCAAATGGGGTAGATTTACGTGAACCACGGAAACCTGAACCACCAGATGTCGCCCATGCTAATGCATTGCCTTGACGGTCTGTAATAGTCACAATTGTGTTGTTGAAAGACGCATGGATATGAGCCATACCGTCTGCAACCTGACGTTTAGCGCGCTTACGCGTACTACGAGCTGGTGCTTTAGCCATAACTTATTCCCCGTTTACTTCTTAATTGGCTTACGAGGACCTTTACGGGTACGCGCATTAGTTTTAGTGCGCTGACCACGTAGAGGCAAGCTACGACGGTGGCGAATACCACGGAAGCAACCCAGGTCCATCAAACGTTTGATGCTCATAGAGACTTCACGGCGTAAATCACCTTCAACGGTAAATTTAGCCACTTCGTCACGAAGCTTATCAATAGTCGCTTCGTCTAGCTCTTTGATCTTTGTATCTTCTGCAACACCAGCACCTACACAAATGCTTTTAGCACGTGTAGGACCAACGCCATAGATCGCTTGGATAGCGATTACAGCATGCTTGTGCTCAGGAATGTTAATGCCAGCGATACGGGCCATTAACAGCACTCCTCTAATTTATTGTTGACGACCTAAAAAGCCCGATAGGATACTTACCCGTCAACTAAATTGCAAATATTTAGGTTCTAAATACTTTAAACAAAACCAGCAGAACCTGATAAGTATAAGTCAGGCCCTGCTTATTAGCTTTGCGAGTATTCAGTACCGCGTAGATTAACCTTGCCTTTGCTTATGCTTCGGCTCTGTACAAATTACGCGCACAACACCGTTGCGTTTGATAACTTTACAGTTACGGCAAATCTTTTTAACTGATGCACGAACTTTCATTACATCACTCCCCTATCTTATAAATTAAGGGGCTAACTTAACGGCCGTAGCCTTTAAGATTAGCTTTCTTCAGAACAGACTCATATTGACTACTCATCAAATGCGTCTGCACCTGTGCCATAAAGTCCATGATAACCACCACGATAATTAGAAGCGACGTACCACCGAAGTAGAACGGAACATTCCAGGCAATCAGCATGAATTCAGGCACCAAACAAATAAAGGTTATGTACAGTGCGCCTGCCAGAGTCAGACGAGTCATTACCTTATCGATATAACGTGATGTTTGCTCACCAGGACGAATACCTGGTACAAACGCACCAGACTTCTTCAAGTTATCCGCTGTTTCACGCGGGTTGAAAACCAACGCCGTGTAGAAGAAGCAGAAGAAGATTATCGCTGTTGCATATAACATCACATACAGAGGCTGACCTGGAGATAGCATAAGTGCTACGTCCTGCAACCACGCTGTAGATTCATTCTGTCCGAACCATCCTGCGATAGTACCCGGAAACAAAATGATGCTGGAAGCAAAGATGGGTGGAATAACACCAGCCATGTTGACTTTCAGTGGTAAATGCGTGCTTTGCGCGGCAAAAACCTGACGGCCTTGCTGACGCTTTGCGTAGTTTACCACAATTCTGCGCTGTCCGCGCTCTACAAATACCACAAGGTATGTAAGCGCAATAACAATCACAGCCATCAACAACAAGAACAACAAATTAATGTCACCTTGTCTTGCTTGTTCTGCCGTCTGACCTATCGCTGTTGGTAGACCGGCAACAATACCAGCAAATATCAATATAGAAATACCGTTACCGATACCTCGTTCAGTAATTTGCTCACCTAACCACATTAGGAACATAGTTCCTGTGACTAAGCTCACTACTGCCGTAAAGTAGAATCCGAAGCCAGGGTTCAATACCAGTCCATTAATTAGGTTAGGCAGACCCGTCGATATTCCAATTGATTGGAAGATAGCCAACACCAACGTTAAATAACGCGTGTATTGACTAATTTTACGACGACCTGCTTCGCCTTCTTTTTTAAGCTCTATCATCGGTGGATGAACCACCGAGAGCAACTGCATAATAATTGATGCAGTAATGTATGGCATGATGCCCAAAGCCAGAACGGATGCACGCTCAAGCGCACCACCGGAGAACATGTTAAACATTTCTACAATGGTACCTTTCTGTTGCTCGAACAAGTCTGCAAGTACAGCTGGATCGATGCCTGGGATAGGAACGTATGAACCTAATCTGAAAACAACAATCGCACCAAGTACGAACAACAATCTTGCTTTAAGCTCACTCAAGCCGCTTTTTGCGCCTGAATCCAATCCTGGTTTAGCCATCTAGCTTATTCCTCTACTTTACCGCCAGCAGCTTCAATCGCTTCTTTAGCGCCTTTAGTAACCTTTAAACCGCTTACTGTAACAGCGCGTGATACTTCACCGCTCTTGATAACTTTAACGAACTGAATCTCTTTTTTCACAAGACCAGCTGCTTTTAAAGTTTCTAGAGATGCTGTATCACCATCAACCTTTGCGATTTCTGCAAGCGTTACTTCATCAGTAACGAAGCTCTTGCGTGAAGTGAAACCGAATTTAGGAAGACGACGCTGAAGTGGCATCTGACCACCTTCAAATCCTGGCTTAACACGGCCACCTGAACGGCTTTTTTGACCTTTGTGACCTGCGCCACCTGTTTTACCTAGACCTGAACCGATACCACGACCAGTACGCTTACCAGAATGTTTAGCTCCTGGAGCAGGAGCAATAGTATTTAAACGCATAACTTACTCCTCGACTATTTCGACCATGTAATTAACACGGTGAATCATGCCGCGTACACTTGGCGTATCTTCCAGTTCACGAACATGGTTGATTTTACGAAGGCCTAAACCTTTAAGCGTAGCTCTGTGCTTTGGCAAACGGCCAATCGCACTTTTAGTTTGCTTTACTTTAATCGTTGCCATGTCTGATTACCCCAAAATTTCTGTTACAGACAATCCACGCTTCGCAGCAACTTTCGCTGGAGAATTCATCTCTGTCAGCGCGTTGATTGTTGCACGAACAACGTTGATTGGGTTCGTAGAACCGTAACATTTTGAAAGTACGTTCTGTACACCAGCTACTTCAAGTACTGCACGCATTGCACCGCCGGCAATAATACCGGTACCTTCTGATGCAGGCTGCATGTAGACTTTAGAGCCAGAGTGACGACCTTTAATAGGGTGCTGTAACGTATGGCCGTTAAGGTCAACGTCAACCATGTTGCGACGTGCCTTTTCCATAGCTTTCTGGATTGCAGCAGGCACTTCACGTGCTTTACCGTAACCAAAACCTACGCGACCGTTACCGTCACCCACTACTGTCAATGCAGTGAAACTAAAGATACGACCACCTTTAACCACTTTAGATACGCGGTTTACGGCAATCAATTTCTCTAATAGTTCACCGTTCTGAACTTCTTGTTTAGCCATTATAAACTCCTAGAACTGAAGGCCAGCTTCGCGAGCTGCATCAGCTAATGCCTTAACGCGACCGTGGTATTTAAAACCACTACGATCGAAAGCCACTTTTTCAATGCCTTTCTCTTTAGCGCGTTCTGCAATTGCTTTACCGACTATCGCCGCTGCTTCAGCGTTACCTGTTGACTTAAGATCTTTTGCAAGTTCTTTATCTACAGTAGAAGCCGCTGCTAATACTTCAGAACCGCTAGGAGCGATTAACTGAGCATAGATGTGGCGAGGTGTACGGTTAATTACCAAGCGATGCGCGGCCAGTTCACGAATTTTTGCTCGTGCGCGTGTAGCGCGACGAATGCGAGCTGTTTTCTTATCCATCGTATCACCCACCTACTTTTTCTTAGCTTCTTTACGACGTACATGTTCGTCAGCGTAACGTACACCTTTACCTTTGTAAGGCTCTGGTGGACGGTAAGCGCGAATGTTCGCCGCAACCTGTCCTACAACCTGCTTATCGGCGCCTTTCACGACGATTTCAGTTTGCGTAGGCGTTTCAACGGTAATGCCTTCAGGCATCTCGTATACTACTGGGTGAGAGAAACCAAGCGTCAGGTTTAGTTTGCTACCTTGTGCTTGTGCACGGTAACCAACACCATTTAACTGAAGCTTTTTCTCAAAACCTTGTGAAACACCTTGAACCATTGCATTAAGAAGAGAGCGAGCAGTACCTGCTTGCGCCCAGCTGTCAGCGAAACCTTCACGAGGAAGTGCTTTCAGTTGGTTTTCTTCTTGTACAACTTCTACAGCGTCGTTAAAAACGCGGGTCAAAGTGCCTTTACTACCTTTTGCGGTAATTTCTTGGCCAGCGATAGAAATATCTACACCTGAAACCAAGTCTACTGGGGCTTTTGCTACTCGTGACATTTCAACTCCTCCGTTATGCTACATAACCGATGATCTCACCGCCCATGCCAGCGTTACGCGCTGCACGGTCAGTCATCACACCTTTAGAAGTCGACACGATCGCGACACCCAATCCACCCATTACTTTAGGTAGCTCATCTTTTTTCTTATAGATTCGCAGACCTGGGCGGCTTACACGCTCAATAGTGTCAATTACTTGCTTGCCTTCGAAGTACTTAAGCGTAACTTCTAAAACAGGCTTAACGTCACCAGATGTAGCGAAGTCAGTAATATAACCTTCAGACTTTAATACTTCGCATATTGCTACGCGAACTTTAGAAGAAGGCATTACTACCGAAACTTTCTCTGCCATTTGGCCGTTACGGATGCGGGTAAACATATCCGCGATAGGATCTTGCATGCTCATTATCAGCTACTCCTTACCAGCTGGCTTTTTTAAGGCCAGGGACTTCGCCGCGCATCGCTGCTTCACGCAGTTTGATACGGCTAAGACCGAATTTGCGAAGGTAACCATGTGGACGACCAGTTACGCGGCAGCGGTTACGCTGACGTGAAGAACTAGAGTCACGTGGCAGTTGTTGTAGCTTAAGAACAGCGTCCCAACGCTCTTCTTCAGATACGTTAACATCGCTGATAGTCGCTTTAAGTGCGGCACGTTTTTCGGCGTACTTAGCTACTAGCTTAGCGCGCTTTACTTCACGGGCCTTCATTGATTCTTTTGCCATAACCCTACACCCTACTTTTTAAATGGGAAGTTGAACGCGTCCAGCAGAGCACGTGCTTCTTCATTTGAGTCCGCACTGGTAGTGATAGTAATATCCATACCACGAACTTTATCCACTTTATCGAAATCGATTTCAGGGAAAATGATTTGCTCACGCACGCCCATGCTGTAGTTACCACGACCGTCGAATGACTTAGGGTTCAAACCACGGAAGTCACGAACACGTGGGATAGCGATTGAAATCAAACGCTCAAGGAATTCCCACATACGCTCGCCGCGTAAGGTTACTTTACAGCCAATCGGATAACCTTCACGGATTTTAAAGCCCGCTACTGATCTTCTAGCAACTGTAACAATCGGCTTCTGACCGGCGATAGCCGCCATGTCAGCTTGAGCATTTTCAAGCACCTTCTTGTCAGCAATTGCTTCACCTAAACCCATGTTTAGAGTGATTTTTTCAATCCGAGGGACTTGCATGACGCTTTTGTACCCGAACTGCTTAGCAAGTTCAGCTACTACTGTTTCTTTATAGAAATCATGCAGTTTCGCCATCGTACTCTCCAATATAATTAAACAAGTTCGCCGTTAGATTTGAAGAAACGAACTTTCTTCTCATCTTCGAAACGGAAACCAACGCGATCTGCTTTGCCCGTTGCCGGGTTAACAATCGCAACATTAGAAACGTGAATAGAAGCTTCTTTCTCAACAATCCCACCAGCTACACCCAATTGTGGGTTTGGCTTAGTGTGCTTCTTGATAAGATTAACACCTTCTATAATTACACGGTTATCAGCAATAAGCACTTTAAGGACTTTGCCTTGCTTGCCTTTGTCTTTACCCGCTAATACGACTACTTCATCATCACGACGAATTTTATTAGCCATTATCGTGACTCCTTATAGTACCTCTGGGGCCAATGAGATGATTTTCATGAAGTTTTCACTTCTCAACTCACGGGTTACCGGTCCAAAGATACGCGTACCAATTGGTTGCTTGTTTGCGTTAAGCAAAACAGCTGCGTTGCCGTCAAAACGAATGGATGAACCATCTGCACGACGAACGCCTTTTCTAGTACGCACCACCACTGCATTCAGTACGTCACCTTTTTTAACTTTACCGCGAGGAATTGCTTCCTTCACAGTAACTTTGATGATGTCACCGATACCTGCATAACGGCGATGCGAGCCACCAAGAACCTTAATACACTGAACCCTGCGAGCGCCGCTGTTGTCTGCAACGTCCAGGTTAGTTTGCATTTGGATCATGTTAGTGCTCCGCTCTATTATGAGACTCTGCCGAGTCGTTATTGCTGCTAAACCCAACAAACATTGTTGAATTTATATACATACCCCCATAAAAAGGGCGCGAAACTATAACAGAAATTTTGGGCTAGAGATAGCGTTAAATTGGATTATTTTTAATCGATGGGGATTTATTTGGATTTAGTTCTGAAATGCGCGAGGAATTCGAAAAAGCGCAAAGGAAGTGTCAGAAACTTGGGCGCATTATACCCAAGAATTTACGGTTTGTCTCGTCGTTTTATCGAAACTGATAAAGCAGCAAGTTTGCTTATTAAATTAGCGAATAGTTTACGTTAGAAATAAAAAAGCCCCAGCATATACTGGGGCCGATAACCAAGGTGGTTATCAAGCAGGATCTTTGAACATCTCTTGTTTATGCCACAAGTGATAGTTAATACAGTCTCCTAACCGTGACACGCCCACTGGTTTAGATATAAAGTCATCCATTCCCGCCCGTAAGCATTTCTCTTTTTCACCACTTAACGCGTTAGCAGTAAGTGCGATAATAGGGATAGTTTCCCCTAGCTCTCTGATTTCTTTTGTTGCGGTAAGCCCATCCATAATGGGCATATGGCAATCCATCAATATAAGGTCGAAGGGCTTCCTTCTAGCAATTGCGCTTTTTACCTTTTCTAACCCTAATGCGCCATTACTGGCTATCTCTACCGAAACACCAATTTCCTTAAGTTGTTCTTTAATGACGATTTGATTTATCTCGTTATCTTCAACCACTAACACCCGAGACTCAGACAAAACCGCTTTGCTGATGGGCGTGGTTCTATTGATAGCAATAGCTGGGCTTTTATCTCTTATACTACCAGCGTTTGCGCAATCGAGCGTCATAGAGACAACAAAGCGTGCGCCCTCACCAATCGCGCTCGACACTTCAATTTTGCCGTCATAGTGCTCTACGATATTACTCACGATTGCAAGCCCTAGCCCTGTGCCTCCGAAGCGTCGTTGGGTAGATTCTTCAGCTTGAAGGAAGGGAGAGAAAATCACTTTTTGCTGTTCTTCACTAATGCCTATACCGGTGTCGGTAACAATAAGCTTCACTCTAAAACGGCCTACACCATATTTAGTGCTTCGTGCACTTATTTTTATCGAGCCTTCGTCGGTAAATTTCACTGCATTATTTAGAAGGTTGATAAGAATTTGGCTTAACCTCAGTGAATCAGCCAAAAACAGAGTATTGGATACATTTGCCGTTTCAGTGATTAACTCAATTCCCTTTTTCTGGGCTAAGCGGCTAAACATAGGTATTTGATGTTCTATTAGTTCTTTAAAATTAACCGGTTCAACATCATAGCTCATATGACCTGCATCAATTTTAGAAAAATCTAATATATCATTTACGATGTTAAGTAATGACTCAGAGCTTCGCATAGCCACGCTTGCATATTCTTTCTGCTGATCAGTCAATACCGAACTATTAAGGGTTTCAAGCATGCCTTGCACTCCATGAATCGGTGTTCTTATCTCATGGCTCATGTTAGCGAGAAATTCACTACGCGCTTTCAATGCCTGCTCAGCGATAGCGGTTTTTTGCTTTAATGCTTGTGTCGTATTAAATCGATCTGTGATATCTCGTGTAGCGCCGATAATTTTCAAGCATCGCCCATCTTTCATGATAGGGTGCGCGCTATTTTTTAATCTGCGCTTTTCTCCGGCATCGGTAATCACTTCGAACTCGTAAGTCCAATCCTCACCAGTTTCGGCAATTTCTCGCATTTTGCTTCGATATAGGCTTTCGACTTTATCATTTGCCATAAACCTGAGCGCACCAGCAGGCGTCATGTCTTGTTTTTCGTTTAATTTCAGCATTCGCTTTAACGCTGCAGACCATATTAGCGATTTTGTTTCGACATCAAGTTCCCAAGTGCCTACCCCCGCCAACTCAGTAATCTGATTTAACTGGGCGTTTTGTTCTTCTAATGCCGTTTTCTGAGATAAGATTTCGCTTAATGCTTCATCCCTGGCCACCTCAGCGCCAATCCAATCGGCAAGTAAGAGTAAATAATCAAAATCCAAGGCACTAAAAGGTTCCTTCTTTGCCATTGTGGACGAAAAGTTCAACGTGCCATACAAATTACCGTCCACTTGTATCGGCGTGGCTAAATAGCTTTTCAATGTGTAAAGTGCGTAACAAGGGTGGGAAGCCCCTGGCAATACATCGATGTCGTTATAAGCCATTATGCCATTAGCATTAACGGTATCAGCACAATAGGTATCAGCCAGCGGAAACGTAGCCCCGCTAGCAATCTCGTTTAACGGAGATATTGCTTGTACCACTGTGTAGGTATCGTTATGCACATAGCTAACAATACCTGTTTCAAGGCCTAAAACCTCAGTGCCAATCTCTAGCAATCGGTTAACTTTCTCACTGAAGCTTAAGGCGCCGTCTGTGGTAACTTGGTGAAGCTTTTTGATTACACTCATGAGGATTTCAGCCCTCCATTATTAACGCCCTAAAGGCAAAAAAGACCATTACAGGAAAGTAATGGTCTTTTTAAAGGTAACTGAAACCGGCGGTATTTAAAGCTTACCAGTATTATCAATTAGTATAAGTTTCACATAAGTGATTAATACAAAATGTTAATTTCATAGCCAGTTGCAGTGTCTGCTGGCTCTACAGTTACAATATAGTTCTCTTCTTCAGTAAATCCGAACAATGATGTGCGGTCTAACAGAATCTGCTCTTCGTTATCATCTTCGTAAACTGCGATAACTTCGTAGTAGTCAGATGGTAATACTTCACTGTCAGTTTCACCGAATTCAAGGTTTTGAAGATCGTATTCTGCGGTATCGATAGTTTCATCGTTACGCACTAGATAAAAATCTACGTCATCAAAGTCTTCAACTAGGTTGATGAAGTTAACTGTCTTGTCGTAAGCCTGTGGAAGTCCACTTTCTACGAACGTAACCGCACCAAGTGCACCGGCTTTTTCATAAATTAGGATAGCTTTACTTTCACCTTGGTTTAGGGTGATAAGCTTGTTGCTTAACGTAGTAGCTTCACCAGATGAATCGGTTACTGTTACGCGATAATCGCCATAACCAATTTCAGTAAAGTCAGATAACTCGTCCGCTTCTAGAGAAAACGCAACATCTTCTTCGTCAGTGTTTCCACCAAACGTGACATCTAGTGCAGTAGAAATGTTCGTTGAGTTATAAATACGGTACTGAGCATCAGCTTCAACGTCGGTCAACTCAGTAACAGTAGAAGAGTTTAAGATAGTATCTACTACTATGCCTGATTGAATAGCACCACTTACATCACGCATAGTCAGTAAATATTCAGTCTCGTAAGCGAAATCTATTGTCTGTGACTCAAAAATCACGTCTGTGCTACCTGGCTCCGTAAGATAAATCGTATACTCATCTTCGTCAAAGTAATCGCTGTCATCATCTGGATCCCAGTAATCAAACTCAATCATTTCAGAAGCAGTTACTGTACCTAAGAAGTTAGCGGCTTCAAACGGGTCGCCAGATTCAGCTAGGTAGAAGTCGTAAGAACCCTCATCGATTGTTACTGAAAGTGCGAATAATCGGAAATGGTCATCCAACGTTTCGCGGGTATAGCTGTAATCGCTGATAATTGGAGAAGAGAAATCACCGCTCATCACGATAAGATGCTTATCGCCATTTTTCAATTTAACGGTGTATGTATCTATAAGTACTTCTTGATCGTCTGAATCCGTGCGAATGAATTCTAGTTCAATCTCACCGTTATCCACCGAATACATAGCAGTAGTATCACCGAATTGCGCAGAGCCAAAGCTATCTTCATCGACTTCTCGCATTTCTACATTCGCACCATTTGGTGACGCATTGTAGAATTGTATATAAGCATACGAGTAATCGGAGTTGCTGTCAGAGCCGCCGCACGCGGCTAAACCTGAAACTGCCACCAGACCGATAGCTACGTTTCGTAACCAAGCCGGAATTTGAAATTGCATATACTGAACGTCCTTACTAAATTCGTGATTGTTTTGAAGGGAGTTACACTGCCCAGAAAGGCGTGAACTATACTGCCCTATGGCCCTATAAAGCTTGCTTTAGTTCCGATCTTTACGATCCCTTTACAAAACTGACACTTAACGACAAAAGGGTTTTATTTAAAAAAAGCGAAAAAGCCCCCCAACACTTGTTAAATCGGTGTGAGGGGAGCATTTTATCTCATTCTATTTATTCATATGAATAAGATAACGTTAATCCGCTATACGTAGTATAGGCACGAATACCAATATGCCAAGTACCTGTTGCTGGTGCTTGAAAAGTACACACCTCGTCATTACCATTTGCATAAGGGCGGCAGTCGAAATCATTGGTTTCTGGCTGCGATCCAAACTTCATGTATAAGTCTGCATCACCTGAGCCCCCTGAGATTTGCACTGTCATCGTTGTCACACCTTCTGGAATAGTCCAAGTATAACGGTTCCAATTACTTCTTGATGCCGACAGTCCTGTTAGTTCCCCTGACACTGGCTCAACAGTGGGGTCGGTGCCGGGATCTGAACCACCATTTCCACCGCAGCCGTTAGTATTTAAATAGCTGTAAGCGTCTTCCAACTGCATGAGCCCATAACCATATAAATTATCCCGTCCATTAGTGCCTTTGTCTTCTGCCGCGGATGTTAACGCACTACGTATTTGCGTGTTTGAGCACTGAGGGAAGTAACTCCACACCAAGGCCGCGCCACCTGCTACGTGTGGGGTAGCCATTGAAGTCCCACTTAATGAGGCATATGTATCAGTAGGATAGGTTGAATAAACAGCACTGCCAGGGGCTGCTATTTCAACTTGGTCATTGTATTGACTGTAACTTGCTCTATTTTCATTTGAATCTACAGCGGCAACCGACATTACTGCGTCATAGGAGGCAGGATATGACTTCGCACTCGTACCTGCATTACCTGCTGCAGCAACGAGTAATAAGCCGTCGTCATTAAAGCTTTGCATTGCGTTTTGTTCGGTAGTTGACGCGCTACCACCCCCTAAGCTCATATTGACTACGTTAGCCCCAGCATCTTGGCACTGTGAAATTGCGTCAATGAGATCAGATGCATAAGTCCAATCGCCATTATCATTAAATATTTTAACGATATGCAGATTCACACCAGGGTAAACACCTACTACCCCTTCGCTATTGTCGTAGGCGGCAATAGTGCCAGCCACATGGGTACCATGACCATTACCATCGTTGTACCAATTTCCGACAGCACTATTATTGCCTTCGCCAGTAACACCATCGTTGGTACCGGGTAAATCTGGATGCCCTAGGTTGTACCCTGTGTCGATAACACATACACGTCGAGCGGTAGTATCTGCTTGCGAAAGCTGATTAGCTTGTACCATTGTGTAACCATAGGGTGTGGTTTGCGCCATAGGTTTGCGCTTTACGTCTACTTCTATGCTTTCTATGTTGGTATTGTTACGAAGTTTATTAAGGGCACTGCGGCTCAAAGAGGCCGCCATCATGCGATGTTTTCCAAGCTCTTTACGAACATCTCCTCCCACCTTCTGTATTTCACTTCGTGCAGATTGCACTTCAAAAGGTCGTTTTACACGAGATTTAGTAGCTTGAACTAGCTCTGACGAGTCAGACTTACTGCTACTGGTATTGCTAATAACATCTGTAGTTAATGTTTCTTTGAATTTAATTATATAGCGTTGTTCTTCTTGTGCAGACTCGCCTTTGAGGGCAAGTCGTTTACCGAGTAAAGATTGAAACGATGTATTTTCCTCTTCCACTTTTACTGGCGCATTGGTTGTATTTATAGCTGTCGTTTTTTTTGTTATTGCTGCTGTTGCTGCGTGGCTTACCAATCCTACAGAAACTGCAAGAGCAATGGCTGATATACTTGTGTGTTTTATATTCACTTTTAATCCTGTTATCTGTCTTGACGTGTTTCAACGCTTTATAGCGTTTTTGAAACTTCGTTGTTTTAGATAGACATTCAGGGCTAACGCTACTTCCTACGAACGCACTCCATGCTTGACTTCGCAAACGGCCCACCTGCCTTTTGTTGTGGCAATCAGTCAATCACTAATTGCGCACCACTTAACTATTAAGCATTGAATCAATGGGTTAAGTATTGCGATATGCTCCTTACGTTGAAAACATATACGTAATTTGTAGATCTAGGTTGTGCTTTAATAGCACTGGAATTTTGGCAAATTTAGGCGGGGCGCGGAGTTTGAGTGTAAAGCATTAACTTGTAAGCAAATGTTAATTCACCCATTACCCAACCTTAAAAATTGAGCGATTAATTTTACAAGTATATAAATGTATTTCAGCAACAAAAAAAGCCGCTAACGAATACGTTAACGGCTTCAGTGTTTTGCGAATAAGTCTGTAGCTAATACTTGTATAGCGACGAGTTGTATACCAACTAAATCAAGGCTCGTTAGCCACGTTGTCGTACTATCTCGTACAAGCAAACACCAGTGGCTACCGATACATTCAGGCTACTTACGCTTCCTGCCATAGGTAACTTCACTAGTTCATCACAGGTTTCTTTAGTTAACCTGCGCATGCCTTTACCTTCAGCGCCCATTACTAATGCAGTTGGGCCATCTAGTTTTATATCGTAAAGGGTTTTGTCGGTTTCACCCGCCGTACCCACAATCCATAAACCTTTGTCTTGTAGGTGCTTTAAGGTACGCGCCAAGTTAGTCACTTGAATAAGTGGAATAACTTCCGCGGCGCCGCACGCGACTTTGCGCACGGTGCCGTTAAGGCTTGCCGATTTATCTTTTGGTACTACCACCGCATGTACACCAGCACCATCAGCAGTTCGCAAACATGCACCTAGGTTATGCGGGTCGGTTATACCGTCGAGCACAAGTAATAAAGGTTTACTTTCTTTATCTAGAATTCTATCTAGGTCAGCTTCATCCATTACACGGGCTGGTTTCGCTCTGGCTACTACGCCTTGGTGCTGTTCGCCGTTAACTTTATCGTCTAATGCTTTACGCTGACAAAACTGTACTGATATACCGAATCGACGCGCTTGATTAACGATACTGGTCAAACGCTCGTCGTTACGGCCTTTTAATACCATCACTTCCATTACACGCTCTGGTTCTTGTTCTAGAACCGACTGCATTGCATGTAAACCATATAACCATTCTTGCTGTGCCATTAACGCTTACCCCCTTTCTTCGAACGCGATGGTGCCCCCTTGCCTTTAGGCGCAGCTTTTTTAGGGCCTCGCTTGGCATTTCTAGGCGGCTTTTTCGCACTGGCTACTTTAACCTTCTTGCCGCCGGGGCCGCGCAGCATAGACTTATCCAGCAATAAATCAATCTTTCTTTCATCTAGGTTAACCGCAGCTACTTTTACTTCTACAGTATCGCCTAGTCTGAATTGACGATGTCCCGACTCACCCGCCAGTATTTGTTTAACTTGGTCGTAGTGATAGAAATCGTCATCGAGCGACGTAATGTGCACTAGGCCGTCAATGTGATATTCGGTTAAGCGAACAAACAAACCAAAGTTTGTCACTGAACTTACTACGCCTTCAAAAGTGTCACCTACGTGGTCAAGCATGAATTCACACTTAAGCCAGTCAGCAACATCACGGGTAGCATCGTCGGCACGACGTTCGGTCATCGAGCATTGTTCGCCTAGCTGTTCAATTTCTTCAACCGTGTAGTTCTTTGCACCTGAAACCGTATTTTTGCCCTTTTGCTTGGCAATAATCCCTTTTAGGGCGCGGTGAACTACCAAATCAGGGTAACGACGAATAGGCGACGTAAAGTGCGCATAAGCCTCAAGCGCTAAGCCGAAGTGGCCTAGGTTGTCACCATCATAAATAGCCTGCTTCATTGAGCGAAGCAACATGGTTTGAATCAGCTCTTCGTCAGGGCGACCACGGGTTTTTAATACTACGTCGGTGAAATCTGCCGGTAAGGCTTCATCGGTAATCTTGTGCGGCACACCTATTTCAGCTAAGTAGCTGGTGAAAGCCGTCAGCCTATCGGCATCGGGTTTATCGTGTACTCGATAAAGCGTAGGAGCTTCATTTTCCGACAATGTAAGTGCAGCACTCACGTTCGCTAAAATCATGCACTCTTCAATAAGCTTGTGGGCATCGTTACGAATAAGTGGCACGATGTTTTCAATTTTACGCTGTGCGTTAAATACAAACTTACTTTCTTGGGTTTCAAACTCAATAGCACCACGGTGCTGACGGGCTTTTTTCAACGAACGATACAAATCGTGAAGATGACGCAAATGCGGCACTTGTGCTTCATAACGCTGATGCAAGTCTTTGTCGCCTTGCAAAATTTGCCATACCTTGGTGTACGTTAGGCGAGCGTGTGAATTCATTACGGCTTCATAGAATTGGTAAGAATCTAACTTACCTTGCGCGGTAATAGTCATCTCGCACACCATACACAGGCGGTCAACTTCTGGGTTCAATGAACACAAACCGTTAGAAAGCACTTCAGGTAGCATAGGAATAACTTGCTCGGGGAAATACACCGAGTTGCCTCGCTGCTGAGCTTCATCATCTAGTGCTGTGCCATTTCGTACGTAGTAACTGACATCGGCAATGGCTACCCAAAGCTGCCAGCCGCCATCGTCTAGCGGTTCACAATATACGGCATCATCAAAATCCCGCGCATCTTCACCATCAATGGTAACAAGAGGAAGCTGACGTAAATCGATTCGCCCTTCTTTTGCTTCATCAGGTACTTGTTCGGTAAGGCTTTTAACTTGCTTAGTAACGCCTTTAGGCCACTGATGTGGAATATCAAAGGTGCGAAGCGCCATTTCTATTTCCATACCAGGTGCCATATGTTCACCTAGTACTTCGACAATTTTACCCACTGGGCTCATTTTACGGCGTGGGCGCTGCGTAAGCTCAACCACTACTATTTGCCCCATGCGGGCGCCGTGCACGTGTTCAGGCGGAATAACAATTTCATACTGTAGGCGGCTATCGTCTGGCACAACCATGCCAAATCCTTGCTCTACAAAGTAGCGCCCAACAATTGGCTCTGAACGAGGTTCTACCACCTGCGTAATAAAGGCTTCTTTCCGACCACGGCGGTCGGTACCGCTTACTCGCGCTTCTACAATATCGTCATGCAAAAACAGCTTCATTTGGCCTGCGCTAATGAAAAGGTCACCGCTTTTATCTTCGGGGCGTAAAAAACCGAAGCCATCTCGGTGGCCAATGACTTTACCGCGGAACAACTCATCTTGATCTTGAAGAATGTACTTCTTTTGACGGGTGAACTGCACTTGCCCTTCTCGCTCCATGGCGCGAAGGCGGCGCTGAATGCCTATGCGGGCATCTTCTTCTTGTGCATTTACTGCCGTACATATTTCAAGAAAAGACAGTGGCTTGTCTTCTTCTTTCAATAGACTCATCAAAAACTCCCGGCTTGCTACCGGGTTTTCGTACTTTTCTTTCTCGCGCTGATAATGCGGATCATCACTCATAGAGTTGTTCTGTCGCCTCGTTAGTTTATTCATTTTTCAAACGCTGTTGCCCATGTTCTACGCATGGCAATTTTAAAGCGTTCGATTTACGCACAGTATAACAGCAATCTACACAAAACATTACGTTATAAAACTGCCATGCCACTGTCATACACTTTCGATATATCTTTAGTTCTTAATCACCAAAAAAATATCTTTTACGGACATGCTTTATGGACAGACGTTCTTTTATTAAATTAAGTTCAGTAATAACAAAAAATCCCGTTATCGCCCAAAAGCGAAACGGGATTTTTTCACACTAAAAGCTACTAATATTAGTAGCTATAATAGAATCTAACGCCTGCAATGCGTGGCATACCGCGAACATAGGTAGGAATACCTAAACCACCACCAGTATTACCTGCATCAATCACATATTCTTTATCAAAAGCATTTTCTAAATACACTTCATACGCAAAACTACTCGCTTCTTGCGAGAACTGTACAGAGATATCTGTTAATGAATGAGTATCTTGCGATAAACCAGGGTAATTACTGCTTTCAAAGAATACTTCAGACTGGAAGCTAGTTAGCCAGTTTACATTTACTAACCAATTCTGAACTTCAAACTCCTTGTTGATGTTTATCGCACCGCTCACTTCTGGGGCTAAGCGGAATTTATTGCCAGCATATTGAAATGGGCTTCCATCGGCTGTTTCCTCAGCAAATTCTGCGTCTAAGAAACCAATACTACCGGTAATTGATAAGGTATCGCTGTAGTGATAAGTACCCATGCCTTCAATACCCGACATGGTTGAATCGCCAACCGTTACGGTAATAGATTGCAGTGTTTCAGGGTCAGTATAAGACTGTTGGTAATCGCTATATTCATAAGTAAATACCGCACCCGAGAAGGTGAAGTTGTTGCTTTGATATTTAACGCCTAAATCGTAGCTATCGACAATTTCCGCTTTGGTGGTGGATACACCAGAGAAATCAGCATTAACCACAGGTGAGCGACGCCCCCGCGCGTAGTTGGCGTAAAAATTCCAACTATCGTTCATGTCGTAGCTAACGGCAAAACGAGGTAGCGTATCGTCAAAGTCACCCTCTGCTTCAAATTCAAAGGTACCTGAATCTAAAGTGTAGGTATTTTTGGTATAGCGAGTTTCATCAATGTAGCGCACACCGGCGGTCACATTCACTTTGTCAGTCACAAAGTAAGAAACTTCTGCCACGTAAGAAGTAATGTCTAATTCAGCTTCAAAAATATACGGCCCTTGAATTAACGACGAAGGAAAGTCCGCATTAGAAATGGGTGTGCCGTCGGCGTTGAACAATGAAGACACTAACATAGCCCGCAGTGCTTCAATTTCTTCTAAAGAGGCATCGGTAGCAATATTTTGATTTAAGGGAATATTGGAAGAGGCTTCTAATTGCTCTTTTACCGCATCGAACGTACCACGTATAAACGGGTCTACCATTACGTAATACGGTAATATGGAATCATCTTGGCTAACTGAGGCACCTACAAAGGCAACCAGCTTTTCACCTGAATCATAAACCAGGCGCATCGAGCCACCGCTTAAGGTCGCATCGTTATCGAAGTACGCATCTTGAATTCTAAGGGCAGTACCATCGGCGTCAAACCCTTCACTTACTTCAACGTCTTTATAATAAGCATCACCGTGGAACATTAGGCTGTTGCTGATATCGTAATCTAAAGAAATATCGTAGGCTTGCAATGTACGTTCAATTCCCAGCTCGCTACCCATACTGAACTCAGCAGCCGTAAACGGGCTAGTGTCGCCGCCATTAGGGGCAATCGAGCCCGATTTAAAGGCGATACCTGGTTGGTCGTTGTATTCCATCGAAGCGCGGGCTACTACTTCGAAGTTGTCGTAGCTGGCTTTCCATGTACCACGCAGGGCTTGCACTGAAATACCTTGTAAGTCTTCGCTATTACAGGGCACTGCGTTACCTAAATGATCAATCATGTCGGCGTTGCCATAGTAGCTGTCTTCTGAACAGGCGTTGTTTTCTACAATACCGTCCATCTGACGATATAAGCCGGCAATACGCACGCTATGATTGTCATTAATAGGTGAGTTGAACATGAACTCAGCTTCTTTGCCCGACTCAGTGTCGTAACCTAACTGAACCCTTGCCTCTTTTTCATTGGTAGGCAACTGAGAGTGGATACTGATAGCGCCATTTGCCGCGGCAACACCAAATAGTGTGGGCTGCGGGCCTTTTAATACTTCAACGCGAGCTATATCGTAAAGCGCCACACTTGATACGGTTTTCTTACTAATATCGAAGCCATCTTGATACACAGAAATACGCGGGGTAGCCGAAACGGAAGAACCGTCGTCTGTCACGCCACGAATATTAAACGAAGGCAGGCTTACCGCTTGTTCTTGAATTTGAACGTTTGGCAAAACGCGAGACAACTCATCAAGCTCCATAATATTAGTGCGCTCTAGAAAATCGCCGGAGATAACATCCATAGTGACAGGAACATCCATTATGGATTGCTCACGCATTTGCGCAGTCACTGTGATTTCTTCAATGTAATCTTTTTCATCTGCAGGTGAGTCTGTGTTAGCAAACGTTGGAGCGGCCAATGCACTAAAAATAGCGCTGGCTAATAGGGTTTTTGAAAACATGTGTCTGTCCCTTAAATTTCCGTTTCGTTAGTGTGTTGTGTGCTTAGTTGTGTGTTTTTCATGTGTTATTGCAGTAGTGGTCAGATCACTGCAAAGCAGATGAATCTAATCCTGCAATAAGACGAAACGATGAAGCGGGGGTGACAGATACAAGGCAGTTTTATGACAAGGTGTTACATAAACCAAAGAAATATCATGTATGTATACGAATACATGACTACTGTATTGGGAATGAAGTAAACAAAAAGGACGAGGAGCTAAAGGTAAAAAGAAAGGTATAGAAAAGGGAAAAGAAGCAAGAAAAGCAGTAAACGAGGCGGTATCAACTGTCTATAGGTCGCTTAGCAGCGCGTACAGCTTTTGGGTGCATCAGCTTTTCAAGTTTCGATAAGCTACTCGCTATCTTTTGGTGTTGCGCTTTGTCGTTAGTGACTGAGTTGTGTAACCAATGATAAGCATCTTGGTAATCGTAGGGGCTACCATAGCCGTCTAAAAACAATTCAACTAACTGCAATTGTGCTTTAAGGTTTTGTAAGGCTGCGGCTTCTCGTAAATACACCACGGCTCTTTCTTTATTTTGTTGTACCAATGTCCCGTTAGCATAATAACGGCCTAGTTGTTCTAACGCGGCTGGAAAACCTTGGTTTGCAGCATCTTCAATATGAGTCATCCCCCTTGCTGGCTCAGCATCTACGCATACGCCCCAGGCTAACATATCACCCCATAAAAACTGGTAGGCAGGCACTTTAAGTATATCGGCACGGGCTTCAATGTCCTGTACAAGCTGACATCTATCAGCGACTACTTTGTCCAAATGGGTATTGGCATTAATCATATCGATAAGCGCATCTTGATCGTACAACTGCACCGCACGAATTTCTTCAATGGTTTCACCTTCAGCAAAAACAGCTGCGCTACAAAGCGAAGAAAGTAAAAAGCAGATTGTGGGCAGTGATTGCAGTTTCATATCAATGATGTCTTTTAAAATTCATTTGTTGAAGTCATAGCTTTTATATAAAGCTGCTTGTACAAAGCCGCTAATAAAAGGCTATTTAAATAATGCGCTTAAAATAGCGATGACACTTCAAGCTTTATGGCTATGACTACTTATCGACCAGACAACTAATAACTTAACGGGTATTTAACGAGGCCTGAATTTTAGGCCTCGCCAACTTTTCTAAAGTATGAATCTATCCAAATTAATGGCTACTTTTGCGGTTACACAAGGCTGATTGTAGGTGGCGGGAATGATCGGCTAAATCTATTCCTAAATCGGTAAGGTAACCTCCATCGGGCTGAGTAATCAGGCCCTTTGTATAAAGTCTTGATGCGGCGTTCACCATAGATTGGCTAGCATCGTGATGTATCTTTAGGCCTTGTAACAAACTGTCCGTTGGAAACTTAACTAATAAGTTAAGTTCGTCGAGCATGTCCTGATCAAATATTGTCATACACTCACCTTAGGCAAAAAAGGATATTATTGTTTTTCACTCTTTTGTATAGACAGTTCAACTACTTGAAGTTCAACCGCACTAACGCTATCAGACTACCATTTACGTAGGGTGTCCAGATTATTTTATCAACATACGCCGCTAAAACCTGATAAGCCACCCTTTTAGCCCACTGAACTGATCGGACTTTGTGTCGAAATAGTATATTCTTGTTCCTAACTTTAGTCTGCGGATACCCCCTGTTCAAATGAAGTACAAAGATTTACGTGACTTTATTCACCAGTTGGAAGCCAAAGGTGAATTGGTTCGCATAAGCCAGCCAATCGATACCGATTTAGAAATGACAGAAATAGCCGACCGTACACTTCGTGCCGGTGGCCCTGCGCTATTATTTGAAAACCCTAAAAACCATAGCATGCCTGTATTGGCCAACTTATTTGGCACACCAGAACGTGTGGCAATGGGAATGGGGCAAGAGTCGGTTGCTGCACTTCGTGAAGTGGGGGAATTGCTGGCCTATTTAAAAGAGCCAGAGCCACCAAAAGGGCTAAAAGATTTATGGCAAAAATTGCCTGTTTTTAAACAGGTACTCAATATGCCTGCCAAGGTGGTTAAAAAAGCACCTTGCCAAGAAGTCGTGCTAACCGGTGATGATGTCGATTTAGGTAAACTGCCTATTCAGCGTTGTTGGCCAGGTGATGCCGCGCCACTTATTACGTGGGGATTAAGCGTTACTAAGGGGCCGCATAAAAACCGCCAGAACCTAGGCATTTATCGCCAACAGGTTATCGGTAAGAACAAGCTTATTATGCGCTGGTTATCTCACCGTGGTGGAGCTCTCGATTTTCGTGAGTGGTGCCAAACTCACCCAGGTAAACCGTATCCAGTCAGCGTTGCATTAGGCGCCGACCCGGCAACCATTTTAGGTGCCGTTACGCCTGTGCCTGACACCCTTTCTGAATATGCCTTTGCTGGCTTGCTACGAGGCGATAAAACCGAAGTGGTTAAATCGATAAGCAACGACCTACAAGTGCCCGCGAGTGCTGAAATTGTACTGGAAGGCTATATTGCACAAGACGAAGTGGCGCCTGAAGGGCCATACGGCGATCATACTGGCTATTACAACGAAGTAGATGACTTCCCCGTGTTCACGGTAACCCATATTACTCACCGTAAAGACCCCATTTACCATTCTACTTATACTGGTCGCCCGCCTGACGAACCGGCTATTTTAGGGGTAGCATTAAACGAAGTTTTTGTGCCTATTTTACAAAAACAGTTTCCAGAAATTGTAGACTTTTACCTACCGCCAGAAGGGTGTTCTTACCGCATGGCTGTGGTTACAATGAAAAAGCAATATCCAGGTCATGCCAAGCGCGTAATGATGGGTGTGTGGTCGTTTTTACGACAGTTCATGTACACCAAGTTTGTGATAGTGTGCGATGACGACGTAAACGCCCGCGACTGGAACGACGTGATTTGGGCTATTACCACACGTATGGATCCAGCCCGCGATACGGTTATGATTGAAAATACCCCTATCGACTATTTAGATTTTGCTTCGCCAGTATCTGGCCTTGGGTCGAAGATGGGGATGGATGCCACCAATAAAATGCCCGGCGAAACCGACCGTGAATGGGGCGAGCCGATTGTCATGGACGAATACGTGAAAAAACGGGTGGATGATATCTGGGATGAACTTGGTATCATGGATTTACCAACGGCGAAACGCTAACAGCAAACGTAAGAAGAGATTACATGTCACAGATTAAATGTAAGGTTGCCAGCATCACGCCGTTAACCGACGTAGT
Organism: Alteromonas sp. 1_MG-2023; assembly: GCF_030547075.1. Lineage (GTDB taxonomy): Bacteria > Pseudomonadota > Gammaproteobacteria > Enterobacterales > Alteromonadaceae > Alteromonas. The sequence goes on from NZ_JAUOQH010000011.1 coordinate 70,959, forward strand.
ATACAAAATTGAATTAACGCCTCCCGCGCCAGTTACCTTCCAAGCAGGTCAGTATGCGCTTATTGATATGGGCGAAAAAGACAAGCGCCCCTTTTCTATCGCCAATGCCGCTTTTGATAGTTCACGCATTGAACTTCACATTGGTGCAGAGCCTGGCAACACCTTTGCCGGTGAAGTATTGAGTCGTATGAAAGAAGAAGGCGAAATTAGCCTTAGCGTGAACAACGGTGAAGCCTTTTTGCAATCAAATGGCTTGCCTATGGTATTAATCGCTGGCGGCACAGGCTTTTCTTACACCTACTCTATATTACAGCAGCACCTGAACAGTGGCGATAAAACACCTATTACGCTTTATTGGGGTGGCCGTCATGCCGGTGATTTATATTTATCAGAAGCGCTAAATGCACTAGCCGCAGAGCACGAGCATTTTACGTTTGTTCCTGTGGTTGAATTTGCCGAAGACGACTGGAAAGGTAGAACAGGATGGGTTCACCATGCTGTATTAGCCGATCATACGGATTTCGAACACATGCAAGTGTATGTCGCTGGGCGATTTGAAATGGCCAAGACTGTGCGTGAAGACTTTTCAGTACGCGGACTGAAAGTAGAAAACCTATTTGGCGATGCCTTCGCGTTTATTTAAATCGGTTACGTGCTTGCTTCATAGTTAGCATAAATAGCGCCTAGCTGTTGATACACTCGGTGCATACAAGGAGGGCACGCTATCAAGCATGCCCTTTCTATTTTAGGCTGTTATCGACCATTAACTTCTCCACACGTTAACCCCATTTGTTGCTTTCTCTCGTATCCAGTATGGTTATAAAAAAAGAGATGGAGAAAACAATGATAAAAAGCATTCCGACATTCGTAAAACTTTCAGCATTACCAGCACTATCCTTTGCCTTTGCATTAACCGCGCAGGCGCAAAGTGAACAGCAGCAATCCTTGTATAAAATAGCCGAAGATATTTCCCCTAAGCGCATTGAAAGCGATATCACCACACTTGTGAATTTTGGTACGCGTCATACCCTGTCTGAAACCGAGTCAGATACTCGCGGCATTGGCGCAGCAAGGCGCTGGATTAAAGCTGAGTTTGAAAAAATATCAGCTGAGTGTGGGGGTTGCTTAGAAGTGTACTTTCAGTCTGAAACTATTAGCGGTGAAAAACGCATTCCTGACCCTGTCGACGTTGTGAGCGTTATTGCTATTCAACGCGGCAGTACCGATCCTGGTCGTTACGTGATGATGTCTGGTGATATAGATTCTCGGGTATCTGACGTGATGGACTTTACATCGGACTCGCCTGGCGCAAACGACAATGCGTCTGGGGTAGCTGGCACACTGGAAGCCGCACGCATATTATCGAAATATACATTTAACGGCAGCATTGTGTACGCCGCACTTGCTGGTGAAGAACAAGGTTTGTTTGGCGGCCGTATTATGGCGAAGCAAGCGCAGAAAGATGGTTGGCGGTTAAAGGCCGTATTGAACAACGACATGATTGGCAATATTGAAGGTGTTAATGGCGTAATTAATAACACCACCGCGCGTATATTTGCTGAAGGCACCCGCGTGACCGAAACTTCGGATGAAGCGCGTACCCGCCGTTTCACCGGTGGTGAAGTAGATTCACCAAGCAGAAACTTAGCAAGATACATCGATAACATTGCCGACCAATACATTGAAAATTTAGACACCATGGTGATTTATCGATTAGACCGCTTTGGTCGTGGTGGTCACCATCGCCCTTTCAACGATTTAGGTTTCCCCGGTATTCGTATCATGGAAACCAATGAAAACTACACTCGCCAGCACCAAGACCTTCGAGAAGAAGACGGTATTAAGTATGGCGATACTTTAGATGGCGTTAATTTTGATTATGCAGCCAAGCTTACTGGCCTAAATGCCGTATCACTGGCAGCTATGGCCTGGGCGCCCAACCCGCCGGCTAACGTTACGATTAAAGGTGCCGTTCAGCCATCCACCACACTAATGTGGGAAGCGGCAGATGCAGCACAAAACCCGCAACTGTCGGGCTACAAGATTTACTGGCGCCACACCGATGCACCACAATGGGAATTTAGTAAGTTTGTTGGTAAGGTGAGCGAAGCCACATTGGAAAACGTAGTGATTGATAACTACTTTTTTGGGGTAGCCAGCGTAAATAACGATGGTATTGAAAGCCCAGTTGTATACCCAGGTGCTGCAGGCAGTTTTGGCCAGTAACGACTACAATGCTAATAGGTACTAATAGGTAGTGGCGCCCATTGATAATAATAATGTTGTTTAGGAGATGTCGCCCGTGTCGGTGAGAGTCATCGCTTTATTAAGTTTTATCACAGTAATAGCGCCAATTAAGGCAAACAGTGTCACGCTTGCTGCGTCACCTTTTGAAACTTATGTCAGTGATGAGGGCGAACCTTCTAGACTAACGTCCATTGTTGAAACCGCGTTTTCTCGCATGCAAACTAGCTTAGAGCTTCAGGTTATGCGAGAAGCTTTTTTAGGCAGCGCGGTGCGCTCTGGCAAGGTAGATGGTGAATTTGCCTATATAGATTTAGGCGAAAGAAAAGACGCGATTACTCTATCAGCCCCCTACTTGCCCATCTATTTATATGCCACCGGCAAAAAATACGATGTTGAAGAAATAAAGCTAATTCCGCATTTAAAAGACAGTCGCGTAGCGATAGAAAACCGTTTTGCTAATACACCAAAGTTCCGCATGCTAAAAGAAGTGAAATGGTCGCGTAACCCCAGTACGTATGATGCCTTTAAGCAGCTCGCCGATGACAGAGCCCCTTACCTAATTACTACTCGTTTACTTATTGAAGAATTTAACTTGCTGCTTGAAAAAGACGGCGAAGAACTTTTACACATGTCTTCAGCAGTATTGATGAACGCAGGTTTTTCCTTGGCTCTTGGCAACAATACGCCAAACGCTAAGGCCACTATTGAAGCGTTTGAACAAACGATTCAAGTTATGCAACAGGATGGCAGTTACAACAAAATTCTAGGACTACCTTGGCTTACTAAAGATATTAATAACGATGGTGTCGCCGACTATATTGGTGAAACTAGCGTAAGCCTTGTACCAACAGATACACTTGTTGCCTACCCATTAGATAAAGCATTACCTGGTGATAGCAGTGTTTACGTTATTGATGGTGTTATCGTAGAGACTAAAGCTGAGGCTATGGCTATGCTTAATGGCGTTAAAGGCGAGCGAGAAAGTCTACTCGACCCGGATGTTTATAAAACCATGATTAGACGTTGGTAGTTACTTAACTGCCTCATTAGTATCTCTCTTCCACCTATCTCTTTAGCCGCTCTCTCTAACAGCGCCTTGTACTCGCACTTTGGAAGAGCGGCCTTGTAGTCAATGAAGTTGCGCTTTAGTGCTCACTTGCGTGATTTTTCAACTCGTAATTTCAAGAATATCAAATGTTGAGTCAGCTTCACCTCGGATCACCAAAATGCAATTAGACGTTTGCGTCGGAACATCTATTTTGTCTTTCCAACCTTCCACATATTTTTGCTGATAGTCGTTACATCTAAGTTCCACTGAATCAACATTACCTTCAGACACGTCAATTTTAAATTTTGAGAACTCATAAAATTGAGACCACGCGCCTAAACTACTGAGCTGACCTTTAGTAACATTTGATGATTCAGTCGCCTTTGAAGCCTTAAGCGCGTCGGCAAATTGTTGATGTGTTTGTTGAGATAAATTGAGACCATCAACGCTTCCCATACGCGCAAGGGTTTCAGATGCACCATTGAAATTACCGTAGTAAAGCTGTGACTGAAAAAGATTCACCGTAGACTTAGCCAATATTGCTATAGGTAGGTATTCGTATAAATCTACCGCAATTTGCGATTGGCGCATATATTCTAAAAAATCTTCATTTTTATGATAATAGATAGATTTTAACCATGCAGCTAAAGCATGTTCGTTTAAATTTTTAGTATGATCTTCTACCAATTCGTCTATAGATGCTTTTATGCTAGCCATATTCGGGGAAGGGCTAGTAAGTGCGTCTATTATAGCTTGGTATTCTTCTGCGAAGGCAGGGGTCACGCTACCTTCGCTATGGCCAGCCTCTGAGTATGTGTGTTTAACAAATAAGATTCGAGCACTGGTTACTGGTTTATCATCAATTAATGCGGAGGAATATTGTAGGTTTTCTACTAATTTAGTGGTTTTTTTCAGATACCTGTCTTTACCTGAATAATCAAAAACAACGATATCTTTTGTTGTTCCGTCTTTATCTATAATAAATGAAACTCGTGTCCAACCTTCCATACCACCGCGCGAGGTAAAAGCATCTTCTATTTTGTTGGCATTTTTTATTAATTTAGCGGCTTTAACTTCTTTGCTACTACCAAAAGATAAACTGCTTAACATTAATAATGACACGCATAATAAAGCAGAAAATATTTTCAAAACTCATCCTTAATTTTAGCGGGTTAAGAGCAATAATCCTCAACATCGCGTTTCCTATTTAATTCTAGGTTGTTTATAGCATCTATTTTTTACACTTAACAACATATCAAAAGGTAAAGTTGAGACTTAATTCCCTCTGAATTTTACGATTACTAGGATAGTGTTGCCAGTGAGCTTGTGTCGCACCTTTCACCGTAAGTAATTAACCCGATAAAACCCAATGAGCTTCATATTGCGTAAATAAGATTCAACTGCTCATTTAAGTGTTTTCGTGCACCTCCTAACATAATTTTCATCTGATACTTGTTGATCTCAATCAAACTTCGGCATAAACTTTCAGTAATTTCTGAAAGTTCAGCAGGTATAGACATGAAAATGACACCACTTATTACTTCTGCGGTTATGCATTTTGGCGAAATGGGCAGTCGTTGGGGCTTTAATCGCACTGTGGGCCAAATTTTGGCGCTTATTGTACTTGCTGACGAGCCCATCTCAGCACAGGAAATTGCCGACGCACTCAATATATCTCGCGGTAACACCAGCATGGGGTTGAAGGAGTTACAGTCGTGGCGCTTAGTAAAGCAACATCTTGTTCCCGGTGAACGAAGAGAGTTCTTTATTGCAGGCGGTGACATTTGGACTCTTGCAAACCGCGTATTCGAAGAGCGACGCAAGCGCGAAATAGACCCTACCATGAGCTTATTGCGGGATTTATTACTAGACACTCCCGCCAATAAAACTGAAGCGAATGCCCAAGATAAGCTGAATGAAATTCACGACCTATTAGAATCAGTTACGGCGTGGTCACAAGAGCTTCAGAACTTAGGCCCAGATAAACTTAATACCTTGATGAAACTCGGTTCGGGTGTAGGCCGTATGTTAGAACTGAAAGACAAACTTCTTCCGGGAAAAAATTCCGTTAACTAAGGGGACTATCTGTGGATGCGTTTTTGCTGTCTCGTTTACAATTTGCATTAAATATCAGTTTTCATATTCTGTTTCCTACCATCACCATGGCTATGGGGTGGTTTCTTTTCTACTTTAAATTTCGCTCTAATGTCACGGGCCACCCAGTATGGATGCGCATGTACCGCTTTTGGGTGCGCGTATTCGCACTAAGCTTTGCACTTGGTGTAGTAAGTGGCGTAACCATGTCTTTCCAATTTGGTACTAACTGGCCAGGCTTCATGGAGCGGGTAGGTAATGTGGCGGGCCCACTACTAGGTTACGAAGTTCTTACTGCATTTTTCTTAGAAGCCACGTTCCTTGGCATTATGTTATTTGGAATTCGCAGAGTGCCTAATTGGTTGCATACCCTTTCAACGCTGATTGTGGCTGTGGGTACTACCATGTCTGCCTTTTGGATTTTGGCGTTAAACAGTTGGATGCAAACACCTCAAGGGCACGAAGTTATCGATGGTGTTGTGTATGCGGTAAATTGGAGCGAAATTATTTTTAATCCTTCGTTCCCTTATCGCTTTGTACACATGATGTTAGCCTCAGGCTTGACGGCCAGCTTTTTAATAGCCGGTCTATCGGCCTACCGCATGCTAAAAGGCGATGACAAACTTGCGCCAAAGCTTGCCCTTAAAACCGCCACCTATACCGCCGCGGTGCTAATCCCTTTGCAAATATTTGCCGGTGATATGCATGGGTTGAACACCTTAGAGAATCAGCCTCAGAAAGTTGCTGCGATGGAAGGCTTGTGGGATACCACGGAAGGGGCTCCGTTACTGTTGTTTGCCATCCCTGATGAAGAAAGCAGAGAGAACCACTTTGAAATACCAGTTCCCTATGGTGCCAGCCTCATTTTAACTCACAAAATGGATGGTGAAATTCAAGGACTTAACGACTTTAAAGGCGAGCATCCGCCTGTAGCACCTGTGTTTTTCGGCTTTAGAGTGATGGTAGGTATGGGCTTTTTAATGTTGGCCGTATCATGGCTTGGCAGTAGCTACCTACTTCGAGGGAAATCTCTCCCTATCTGGCTAAAACGCGTATTTGCTGGCATGGCATTTAGTGGGTGGATAGCGACGTTAGCGGGTTGGTATGTCACTGAAATCGGTAGACAGCCTTACTTAGTCAGCGGTGTATTACGTACGCAAGAAGCGGTAACAACACTTCCTCCAGCGAATATCGCTTTCTCGTTCACCATGTACGCCACTATTTATACAATTTTGCTGTTTGCCTACATGGGCACGCTGATGTTGATGTGCCGCCGAGCCGTTGAAATTGAAGAAATTTCGACAGAAGAACGTGAAATGGCTAAGGCCAGCAAAATGTCACCGGCCAACACTTAAGGAGCAGCTATGTTATTCGAAAATGTATCTACTGAAGCATTAGGGAATATCTATGTTGGCCTACTTGGGCTAGCGGTATTGCTCTACGCCATATTAGATGGTTACGACTTAGGGGTAGGTGTATTAATACCGCCTCGTGAAGAGAAGTTCCGTGACGATATGATTGCGTCTATTGGGCCCTATTGGGATGCCAACGAAACTTGGCTGGTCTTGGCAGTGGGGTTATTACTCATTGCCTTCCCAGAAGCACACAGCGAAGTGCTTCAAAGCCTTTATATACCCGCTACGATAATGTTGCTGGGGCTTATTTTACGAGGCGTATCGTTCGACTTTCGCGCGAAAGTTGTTCAAGTACATAAACGCAAGTGGGATCTTACGTTTAAGTACGGTTCATTACTTACTACGCTGGCGCAAGGGTATATGTTGGGTATTTACGTCACGGGTTTGCGCACCGATTTATGGGCACAAGGCTTTGCCTTACTGTCGGCGGTTGGAGTAACTGCAGCGTATGCTTTTATTGGCTCGTGCTGGCTAATTCTTAAAGCCGAAAATAAATTACAAGCCAAAGCTTATTACTGGGCGCGCAGAGGACTATTTGCCCTTTCAATAGGAATAGTCGCGGTAAGCCTCGCAAACTTAACCTTGCATGATGATGTGCGTGACTTATGGTTATCATCCTCGATTGGCTATGTACTAATGGCTATTCCTGTTGCCTGCTTTCTATTACTTAGCTTGTGTGGGGTGTTGTTGAAAAAGCTGCCTGATGCGGGCGGTAAAGGTGAATGGATGCCTTTTGCTATTGCGCTAACGGTGTTTGTGCTTTGCTTCACCGCTTTTGGGGTAAGTTACTATCCATTCGTAATACCCGGGCACCTTACCGTGCAAGATGCGCTAAGCGATGCTAATTCACTTCGCTTTTTATTAGTGGGTGTGGTCATTGTAGTGCCCTGCATTCTTGCTTACACCGCAATGGTTTATAAAATATTTTCCGGAAAATCTGAGAAACTTAGTTACTACTAAGCTTTTAATGAAAGACTTATCCAGCCGTTGCAAGTAATCATTACCACATTACAAAAGGCCTCTAACCTTCTGGTTCAGGGGCTTTTTCATACCCGTTAAATATAGATCACCTTCAAAGAATAAAAAACCAAACCTTAACGTAAATAAAAATTTACACCAATATAAATAAAAATACCCCTTAATTTCTTTTATGACGGTGTTGACATAATTATTAAATATACGTATGCTTATTTTGGGCAGAATTAAAAGGAGTTCCATCATGAATAATGTAGTTAAATCATTTTCAAGGTTCTTCAGGCGTGCTCACCCCTATACAGTCGCTTACTATATAGGTCGGAAAAATGCTCAAAATATTTTAGGATGTAAGATCCAAAAGAAATCCAAGATTTTTGCTAGCAAGCAAACTGAAGAACAAAAGCATTAGTAACGAAGGGCCCCTAACAGGGCCCTTCTTGCATTAGCTCAATTTAAATTGATTTACATTGGCGCTAAGGTCATTCGCCAGCGAAGATAAAACTTCTGCAGCATCGCTAACTTGTTGGTTATTCTGCGACATGATACCCCCCAGAACTTTAAACTGAGTAACACCGTCTTTCGCCTCTATAGTTTGTGCTTGAGAATGCTTTGCCAGTAACGCAGCCTCTTCACTAACATTAACCAACGCTAAAATACTTTTTGTTCCTTCCTCTAAGGTAGTCACTAAATCATTCGCGAGCCCTACCGAGTCATGCGCTTTATTCTGATTCGAACTCATAGTAGAAACCGCAGAAGTGATAGATACCACTATTTTTTCTAGCATAGTATTAATTTCAACCGTGGACTGATGTGTTCTTACTGCCAAGGTTCTTACTTCGTCGGCCACAACAGCAAAACCTCTTCCTGAATCCCCTGCCCTTGCCGCTTCAATTGCAGCATTTAAGGCGAGTAAATTTGTTTGATCGGCAATTTCAGCAATAGTCTTAACCACGCTAGACACGTTATTACCTTCCACCTGCAGGGTTTCTAACATACTGGCTGTTTGTTCAATATCATTTGCTAAATCGGAAATTGCTACCGCCGTTTCTTTTACTTGTATTCGACCTGCGTCTACTTGCTTCGCGCTGTCTTGAGCTGCATTTGCCGCCGTCTGTGAACGCTGCAGGCTTTCCACCATGTCAGCCTCTAATAAATCCATTACATTGGCGAGTCTGGCTATATCGGCAAGTAAGGTTTCAACGGTGTCACTCGATTGCCCAGTAGAATTGGATAAGGTGCTAACTGCACCCTCTATTCCCGACACCGCAGCTTTTACGTCCTTCATTCCCGTATGAAAGACAGAAACTAACCCATGAATACTGTTTGTCATTCGGCATAGCTCATCTGTACTTTGTTGCGGTAGCCGTGCCACTAAATCACGGTTTTTCGCTAAACTATCAAGCTGCTCTGCCATGCCTTCAATAGGCTGTGCAATCTGTTTTTTAGCGCTCACAAAACCTAGAATAGCGACACCAGCAAGAATAATGATAAGCAGGTATATAGTGAATTGGCTAGTTTGCAATTGGCTTCCAATCGCTTGTGAACGGTCACCTGCTTTGCTGGCCACTTGATTGCGCACTTCAATTAACGCCTCATTGAAAACTGCTGCCGCTTGGTTCAGTAATTGCAAATCGTCTCGTGCGTTGTCCCAGTCTACCCGAGACGCTGACATCGTTTTATGCAGGGAATTCATATTAATAAGTAACGATGAGAATTGAGACTTGAGTGTGTCATCTGCCATATAGCCAAGCGCATTAAATCCAGACTCTACGTTTAATTCTAACGCATGCTTTTGCTCTTCAAATGCGCTGGCAGACAATGTCGTTCCGTAAAGTGAATAACCGATGAGTATTAGCTGCTTACTATCACTTTGAATGCTATCTAGGGTACTTAGGGCAGGTAAGGTCTCGCTAACAAAGGCATTTACTTGATTGGTCACCTGTTTGTTGTTGAGGGTTAATACCACTGCAGCAATTAAAGTAACGAGTAAAATTCCCGCGTAGCCAGTTAAAATACGAACTTCAATAGTGTTTAACATTACATACTGCCTATCGGGAGAAAAATTAACTTATAGTATTACTGTAGACACTTTGAAGAATAAACCAACGGTTTCTTGTTAAAAGCATCTTTAGTAGGGCATAAATTAGGTAGACCCGAATTGACCACATTAACTTTCGCGAATTAAGAATAAACTCCGCTTTAGCTTAATATTAAAGGTGATTTAGCGGCAATGCTGTAGTGTATTTAAGCTGCTCCATGGCAAAGCTAGAGGTTACATCGTTAAGATCGATGCCATTTACCAATCGTTTATAAAAATGATCGAAAGCCGCCATATCAGTCACCAGAACTTTCAGCAGGTAGTCATACTCTCCAGACATTCGGTAAAACTCCACAACTTCTTCGAAAGAAGAAGCATGTTGTGCGAAATCAGCCAGCCATTTTCCATCGTGACGCGCCGCTTTAATTTGCACGAAGACTGTCATCGCTAAGCCCAATTTAATGGCATGTAACAATGCTACCCGCTTGGAAATAAAGCCCTGAGTTTCCAGTCGCTGAATTCTACGCCAACAAGGGGTAGCGGTTAAGCCTACCTTCTCTGCAATATCAGCCACAGACATGTCGGCATCGTGCTGAAGCAGCAACAATATAGCCTTATCAACACCATCAAGAGTTATATTTTTCATTTTTTAGATCAATATTAAAATTATTTTTCAACTTTAGGTTATCAAAAGGGTTTCAATGAGTAAATTTCTCTTTTTGTGCATGTCACTATTGTATAAGACTAAATTGTAGAGACCGCTATCATGCTTGATAACCCGATAAACACTATGCCCGGTATTTTTGAAGATATAACCCAAACGATAGGTAATACCCCACTAATACGGCTTAGCAAATTTGCTGCAAGCAATAATTTGAATGCCACCCTTTTAGCGAAGGTAGAGTTTTTCAATCCAGCGGGCTCAATCAAAGACAGACCGGCGTTAGCGATGCTTAAAGCATTAATGGATAGCCCTACATTTAATGAACATACTGAAATTATTGAAGCCTCATCGGGTAACAATGGTGTGGCTTGTGCTTGGCTTTGTGCTATTTACGGTATAAAGCTAACAGTGTGCATACCAGAGCATATGTCTATTGAGCGCCAAAAGCTTATTCGCCACTATGGCGCACACGTGGTAACCACTGAAAAGCACCTTGGCACAAAAGGCGCAATTGAACGTGCCGCTGCACTTATCGAGCAAAACCCAAATGCAGTAGGGTTATCGCAGTTTTCAAATCAAGCTAACCCCAATGCACACGCACAATCTACTGCTCAAGAAATTTTGCGCGATACTAATAGCAATGTAGATATTATTGTGGCGGGTGTAGGCACAGGCGGCACATTAACCGGTTTAGCTTCCAGTATGCGCGCGCACATACCTCACTTAGAGGTAGTTGCAGTAGAGCCTGCAAGTTGCCCAGTATTAAGTAAAGGGCACGGCGGGGTGCACAATATTCAAGGGTTGAGTTCAGGCCATGTTCCTGATGTGCTGGATGTCGACCAAATAGATCAGATTATAACCGTAGAAGACGATGAGGCTATTTTGTATGCTCAGCGTATCGCTAGGATAGAAGGCTTGGCGGTGGGTATATCCTCAGGTGCAGCACTTTATGCGGCAAGCCAATTGGCGCAACAACCACAAAATCAAAATAAGAACATTGTGGTTATTCTTGCCGATGGTGCTGAGCGCTACTTTTCTACACCGTTATTCGCTGATTAATGACGAACAACGATGCAGGTGTATAGGCATACCGGCCACCCTATTTTAAATGCTAAAAGTTAAAGCCACCATGGCTGGCTGAAATCAACACTTTCTGCAGGAATAGGAAAATCGTAGGGAGGCTCAAAGGCTTCCCAAAAGCGAGGCGCGAAAGTAGCGTTTAATATTTTAAACTTGCCTTTACTATCGTACTCTTTCATTACGGCTAAATAAGCAGCCACTGGCATTGATGGATTTGATTGCTCAAACACTACCGCTCCCCCATACTTACTGTATAAATGCTTTTCTATTTGCCAGCGCTTTACTTGGGTTGAAGCAACATCATCAATGCTTTTAGGCTCGGCTTTCTCAGTTGTCGAGCTGACCTTTTCTTCCGCACTACTAGCAGCCTGACTTTTCTCTTCGTATTCGGCCCCAAAATTTTGTTTAAACCTTTCCACTAGCGACGAGTCAATTTGGATGTTATTTGCTGTTGCGTAATCATCTAATACAGCTTCAATAATTTGATTAGTAAGTTCAATAGCACGCAGTTGAGTGATAAGCAGCTTATAATTATCTGGAGCTTGTCTGCGAAGATCTGAAATAACGTCTTTATCCGGGTTGATGTCTGTCAATGTAATGGGTTTACCGAATAACATTGCAACAGCTTGATCTTGATTGTTAGGTTGGGTATTGGCCTGAGTATTAGCTTGAGCGTTAGTATAAAGGCTAGCATCAACAGCATTAATTAATTTGCTGGCCGATTGCGCAAATGATGATGCAGATATAAGGGTGGAAAGTAGAAGAAAAGCGGAGAAAACACTATTCATCCTTAACATTAGCAAATCCTTTCATTAAGTTAATTACTGGAACAGTAAAGCACTTAATAAGTGGAAAACCAACTATATTAATGAATCTAGTGTGTATTAAAGAAAGAAAAACGGCGGTCTTTTCAGACCGCCGTTTTGAATTTCTTAGATGGCGTGCACGTTAGCAGCTTGAAGACCTTTTTGACCTTCTTCTACTTCAAATTCCACGCGCTGACCTTCTGGAAGAGTTTTGTAACCGTCAGAAACGATAGCACGGAAATGAACGAATACGTCCTTACCGCCGTTATCTTGAGTTAGAAAACCATAACCTTTATCAGCGTTAAACCACTTAACGGTGCCTGTAACTTTAGACATGTCGTATAGACCTCAAATATCATATTAAATTGCGCAATGAGCGCGTATAGCGAGTGTCTTTAATAGGCGGATTGGTCTTACTTACGAATGGGCAAACAACTTACAACAAATCACAAGGTAACTTGAGCGGTTTTACATATAGCAAATAATTTCGTATCGCGTCTATTCAAAGACATTTGGCTTAAAGCCAAAGCAACTATAACACTCTTCGAACTGATTAATATACAATTTATTCACTAAATTACGTATTTCATAAAAAATTCACTAGCACCTTACTTCGACTAGCGATTCTTACGCCACGCCATGATCCAACTGCCTAAACCTGCAACGCCTGACACTACTGGAGCCCACCAATTCAACTGATATAGTGGCAATATGGCTGACAGCAATATAAAGGTAGCGCCTACTACGCCCCATTGCATGGCTTGTGCCCCTTTCTTTTGCTGCTCTAAAAGCACCAATTGAGCCCGTTGCTGCTGGAGAGGAAGTCGCTTTACCTGCTGTAGGCTGTCGTAAAGCAAGTCTGGCATTTCTGGTAATTTTTCAGACCAAAACGGTAAGTTGTCTTTTACTTTTTTAAGCATCGCGCCAACACCGATTTGCTCACGCATCCAGTTTTCTAAAAACGGTTTTGCCGTTTTCCATAAATCTAATTGCGGGTACAGTTGGCGGCCTAACCCTTCGACATAAAGTAAGGTTTTTTGTAACAACACTAACTGAGGTTGCACCACCATATTAAACCGACGGGCGGTGTTAAATAATTGCAGTAGCACATTACCAAACGATATTTCAGCCAGTGGCTTTTGAAAAATAGGTTCGCATACAGTGCGAATTGCCATTTCAAATTCGTCAATATTAGTATCGTTGGGCACCCACCCCGAGTCGGCATGAAGCTGTGCTACTTTGCGGTAGTCACGATTGAAAAACGCAATAAAGTTCTCGGCTAAATAACGTTTATCTTCACGATTTAGCGTGCCCACAATGCCAAAGTCGATAGCAATGTATTTAGGATTTTCTGGGTGCTCAGTAGACACAAAGATATTGCCTGGGTGCATATCAGCATGAAAAAAACTGTCGCGGAACACTTGGGTAAAAAATACTTCTACCCCACGTTCTGCCAGCTTTTTCATATTGGTGTTTTGGGCAAGCAATGCATCGACATTTGAAATAGGTAGCCCGTATATTCGCTCCATCACCATTACGTTACTATGGCAATAATCGCTATAAATCTTGGGGATGTATAAGGCATCAGAGCCTTCAAAATTGCGCCCTAGTTGAATGCCGCTTGCCGATTCACGTAATAAATCAAGTTCATCCACTATGGTTTTACGATACTCCACCACCACTTCAACGGGGCGAAGGCGCTTTCCATCCGGCAACCATTTTTGCAATACCGACGCTAAGCTGAACAACAGCTCCATGTCAGCCACAATCGTTTCACGAATATCGGGACGTAAAACCTTAACCACCACATCTTCATTATTCGCATTTAATTTTGCAGCATGCACTTGCGCAATAGAGGCGGATGCCAATGGCGCTTCATCGAACTCACTAAATAACTCAGATAGATGGGTTAGGCCAAGGGAAGTTTTAATAATTTGCTGTGCCGCCTCAGAAGAAAACGGTGGCACTTTATCTTGCAGTCGCGCTAATTCGTTAGCAATAGCTGGCGGTAATAGGTCTCGGCGGGTAGACAGCATTTGACCAAATTTGATAAACACTGGCCCTAAGCTTTGCAGAGCAAGGGTAATACGCTCACCAGGCAATTTATCTTTATGCTTGTTTCGAATCCAAAAGATGCTGCGGCGCATAAGGCGTGCGTACCATGGTAGCCATTTCGCAGGGATAAGGTCGTCTAACCCATGCTCTAACAACACCTTATTTATCTTGTACAACCTAACAATGCGCATGCGTGTCTCTTAAATTGATTTTTGTTCTAGCTGAAGTAAACGGGCATCCAATCGCGCCACATCGTCACGTAGTGCGTTCACTTCATCGCTAAAATGTAGTACCGCTAATTTAGGCGCTGCTATTTGCTTTTCTTCTATTAAAGCATTGCTAGCCACTCTGTTAAATTCAGTCAGGGCGCCTACGGCTTTTTGTCTGAAAGCACTTAGCCATTTCATGGTCTGGTGAGCAACCACATCGTTAGTTTTAGCCGCGAGCAATTCCTCTGCATCAATATCTAATTGCTGAAACAAACCACTCACCTGCTGCGCTACAGCAAGTTCGCCTTCAACCTGTAGCTTATTCTGTTGAATTAGCCGCGTAAGCTGATTAGTGTGTTTTAGTTCAGGAAGCGTATCTAACGATGTTTTAATACAGCAGTCTTTGTGGTTGAGCGTCGCTACTGTGTCTTGAAACGACTCATGCAAAGTGAGTACATCTACTTGCTCAGAAAACACCAGTACTACTGCAAAGGGTAAAGGTTCTACATAAGCAATAAGGCGCGCCCCTTTCAGCGCCGCCATTCTAGCGCTGCTATCTGGGTCTAACGCTAATACCTTATTGGCAGCCGTTTCGATAACGGCACTTAGTAACGCTGACGATGGCATTAAAACTTATAGCCTCGATGCAGCGCAACGATACCACCCGTTAAATTTTGATAATCACACTGATCAAAACCGGCGGTTTCGAACATGCCTTTTAAGGTTTCTTGATCAGGGTGCATACGAATACTTTCTGCCAAGTACTGATAGCTTTCGGCATCGTTTGCCACTAATTGCCCCATTTTTGGCAATATGTGGAATGAATAGGTATCGTATAGTTTGCTTAATTGCTCTGACGTTGGTTTAGAAAACTCCAACACTAATAAGCGACCGCCTGGTTTTAACACACGGTAAATTGAATTAAGCGCGTTTTGCTTTTCAGTTACATTACGTAAACCGAACGCCATGGTAACTACGTCGAAGTGATTATCGGGGAAAGGTAACGCTTCAGCATCAGCTTGAACGTAATCGATGTTGCTCACTAAACCGCGATCTCGTAATTTATCGCGGCCAACTTTTAGCATCGACAAGTTAATGTCGGCCAAGGTTACGTTGCCCGTGGGGCCAACTAGGCGAGAGAACTTTGCGGTTAAATCGCCAGTACCACCCGCGATATCCAGTACTTTTTGCCCAGCACGCACACCAGAACAATCAATAGCAAAGCGTTTCCATAAACGGTGCACACCCATCGACATCAAATCGTTCATTACGTCGTATTTAGCGGCAACAGAATCGAAAACATTGGCTACTAACGACGCTTTTTGGTTTTTCTCAACCTGCTTAAAGCCGAAGTGAGTAGTAGATGCGACCGATGCCTCAGTGGGCGATGTGTTGTTATGATTGTCGCTCATGGCATTCCTGCATTAGTGATTCATAGTAAAGGCTGAAGTGTATCGGATTGTGGCGCCCAGCAACAGTATTTACCTTATGCAATATACTGATTTGTGCCCCAACTAAGCGCAATAACAACGCTTATTTCTTGTAACGAACGTCCACTTTCCTGATGCCACTGGGCAAACGCCGCATTAGCAGCAGTTAAAGTTTTCTTACTTGTAAGGCCACCGTCGATGATATCGTGCTTTCTCAGGTAGTCTTCAACATCTTGTGAGAATAAGAAGGTATCAATACCCAGTGCGCGCAGCATATACGGGCCTGTGTTACCACCAAGGCGAGCGCCTCGTTTCTTCATGGTAGTCCATAAATCAGTGATGTTACTGGCATCGAATTTAGCCACAAACTGACCAAAGCTGCCGTGTTCCCGTGCAATATCTTTGATAAACATAGCATTGTCGCGAACGGTCATTACTTTTTTGTAATTACGCACAATACGTTTATCCGAGGCTTTTTGCTCTAGCATTTCATCTGGCATGAGCAGCACTTTTTCAATTTTAAATTCAAAAAACACGGTTTCGAATTCAGGCCATTTTTTTTCAATAACCCGCCACACAAAGCCAGACTGGAACACTTGCTTGGTCATGGCTGCCAAAAAACGATCGTCAGGTATTTTGGCAACTTGCTCAGAAGCTAGCGGCGCTGAAAGCATACTTTCAAGCGCCTGTTCACCACCTTTTCGCTTACAGGCTCGCTGGTATATGGTGGAAAACGATTCTATTTTCATAATTACCTAACTACCAACTAGCCGCGGATTCCACTATGGCGAAGTAAGGCGTCTACGTTTGGTTCACGACCTCTAAAGGCAACAAACAAATCCATAGGTGCACGGCTTCCGCCCATCTCAAGTATGTTTTCTAAAAACGCTTTACCCGTATCTCGGTTAAAAATACCGTCTTCTTCAAACTTACTATAAGCGTCGGCAGATAGTACCTCTGCCCATTTATAGCTGTAATATCCTGCAGCATAACCACCAGCAAAGATGTGTCCGAAGCTATGCTGGAAACGGTTAAACGCTGGCGGGGTAATTACCGCCACTTCAGCGCGCACGCTATTAAGAATGGCCTGTACATCAACCTTATCGCCAGACTCACTGTGCAATAAGAAATCAAACAAACTAAATTCTAGCTGACGTACCATTTGCATCGCTGCTTGGTAGTCTCTGGCGGCTAGCATTCTATCGAGTAAATCTGCCGGCAAGGGTTCACCGGTTTCAAAGTGACCTGAAATAAAGTTAAGGGCATCTTCTTCCCAACACCAGTTCTCTAAAAACTGACTAGGAAGTTCGACTGCATCCCATGGCACACCGTTTATACCAGAAACACCCGCTACCGACATTTTGGTTAGCATATGGTGTATACCGTGACCAAATTCATGGAACAAGGTTACAACTTCATCGTGAGTAAATAATGCAGGCTTATCCCCTATTGGGGCATTGAAATTACAGGTTAAATAGGCCACCGGTAATTGTAACTCGCCGTCGGACTTTTCGCGGCGAACACGGCACTCGTCCATCCATGCACCACCACGTTTTTTGGCACGCGCATACAAGTCTAAATAAAAGCTACCGCGCAAGGCATCGGCACTGTCTGTGATAGTGAAATAACGAACATCTTTATGCCATGTATCAATACCAGGCTGCTCAATTATTTTAAGACCATACAATCTATGCACTACTTCGAACAAGCCCGACAATACTTTGTCTTCTGGGAAGTACGGACGCAGCATCTCATCTGAAATGGTGTACTTTTCTTGCTTCAACTTCTCGCTGTAATAAGGTAAGTCCCATGCGTTCAAATCGGTGACGCCGTGAGTGTTTTTTGCATAGACGCGCACTTCGTTTAATTCTTTTTCAGCCTGAGGCTTAGATTTAGCCGCTAAGTCACGTAAAAAGCCGGTAACTTGATCTGTGGATTCTGCCATTTTGGTGGCAAGCGAGCGCTCAGAATAACTGCTAAAGCCAAGCAGTTGCGCAATTTCACTACGAAGAGCCAGTGTTTGCTGAATGATTTCGGTGTTATCCCACTTACCTGCATTCGGGCCTTGATCTGACGCTTTGGTGGCAAAAGCACGGTACATTTCTTCTCTCAACTCACCACTATTGGCATAAAGCATCACGGGTAAGTAAGAAGGAATATCTAATGTGAACAACCAGCCTTGTAAATCTTTTTGATGGGCAGCTTGTGCAGCCGCATCTTTTGCAGACTCTGGCATGCCCGCTAGCATAGATTCATCGGTAACGTGTTTGGTCCACCCCATGGTGGCGTCCATCACATTATTAGAAAAGGTAGATGACAGTTCGCTTAATTTTGCTTGTATATCTGCATAGCGTTTCTTTTCCTCGCTAGGCAGTGCTACGCCACTTAAGGTGAAATCGCGAATGGCGTTATCAATCACTTTTTGACGCTGCTCGTCTAGGTCGGCATATTCATTGGAATCTTTTATCGCCACATAGGCGTTGTATAAACCTTCATGTTGGCCCACCCACGTGCCGTACTCTGATAGTAAAGGTAGGCAGGCATCATGGGCCTCTCGTAGCTCATCGCTGCTAACGACTGAATTCATATGAGAGACTGGCGACCACATTTTGCTTAAGTTGTCGTCAACTTCTTCTAAGCGAAGCACCAAGTTGGCGTAAGAGTAATCTTTAGAATCGACCATTTCATCAATTTCAAGCTTGCACTTGGCTATCGCTTTTTCGATAGCAGGTTTTATTTCTGCGGGCTTAATAGATGAAAATAAAGGCAAGCCATCTACCATTTCAATTGCTGGGGTCGTCATAATTCGTCTACTCTTTTCAATTCGTATAGCAAGTTATGTGGGGGTTGGTTGCAATAAAAACAAGCATTGAATAATGCAATCAACTATTGCTTTGTTACGTCTATACTTTTCCTAGGTCTAGATTGTTTTACGTTTACACTTGGTTTATTCCTATCTCTACGACCAAAGATCAATTTTTAATAAATTCTTTCTTTGAAGTTATGTAAACCAACTCTTTTAACCCCTTATTTTAACAGCTAAAACTAGGCTTACAGGGTGTCACAAATGTCACACACGCTACTTTTGTCTAAATTGTGAACAGTGGATTACAGTGCTATAACTCTTAACAGTTAGCATTAGGAATTCAACCATGAAGACACTCACATCAGGCGAAATAGCGGCATATTGCGATGTTAATCTTCGCACGGTTATTCGCTGGATAGAAAGCGGCAAGCTAAAGGGTTTCAAATTGCCCGGTCGTGGCAACAACCGTGTTTTGATTGAAGAATTTGTTTCATTTTTGGAACAACACAACATCCCTATTCCTGACGATCTTAAAAGTGAAATTACACCTTCCATTCTCATTGTCGACGATATGATGCCGATGGCTAAGTCTATTCAGCGTGTCGCTCGCCGGGGCGGATTTGAAAGTCATATCG
Organism: Alteromonas sp. 1_MG-2023; assembly: GCF_030547075.1. Taxonomy (GTDB): domain Bacteria; phylum Pseudomonadota; class Gammaproteobacteria; order Enterobacterales; family Alteromonadaceae; genus Alteromonas. The sequence goes on from NZ_JAUOQH010000011.1 coordinate 90,461, forward strand.
CAACAGGAGGATTTCAAGCTGGGGTTATGCTAAGCCAACACAACTCTAAACTTATGACGCTGGATTTAAGTATGCCTGGGATGGATGGTTATAGCGTTATTCAATTCGTTCGAGAACAACCAAAATATAAGAACCTAAAGATCTTAGTCATTTCTGCGCTTGACGATATTAGTCTTGAACGCGCGATAAAAATTGGCGCAAACGCTGCGCTATCGAAACCGTTTTCAAATGATGAACTGCTTGAAACCATCAAGCAGTTCATGCTGGATTAGGTGTCGAGGTCTATGGGTACAGCATAGTAGATAGTGAGTAGCAAATAGCGTTAATAAATTGGTTTGAGTGGATAAATTTGAGGTGCATCATGGTGAAGAAGTCAATATTTCAAACAGTACGCCGTATTGTTGTTTGTTTATCCCTCACGCTGTTCTCCGCTAACGGTATATGCGATACGTTAACATTAGGTATCGTACCTCAGCAGTCTGCCAAAAAACTTGCTGAAACCTGGCAACCGCTTATTAACTATATTTCTTTGCATTCCGATCTTAACGTGGTGTTTAAAACCGCAAAAGATATTCCCACATTCGAGCAAAGGTTGGCTAAAGGCGAATACGATATCGCTTATATGAACCCTTACCACTTTGTCGTTTTTCACGACTCTGTTGGCTACCGCGCACTGGCTCGTCAGAAAGATAAGCGCATAAAAGGCATTATCGTGGTGAATGCCACCAGTGACATCATGTCTATTAACGATCTTAATGAAAAAGATATAGCCTTCCCTTCTCCTGCGGCATTCGCGGCCACAATAATACCTAGCGCCTTTTTAAAGCAGCAAGAAATCAGTTTTACGCCTCGGTATGTGCACTCTCACGATTCGGTGTACCTAAACGTACAACGAGGTTTTTTCACTGCGGGTGGGGGCATAATTAGAACCTTAAATAGTGTTGATGAAAACACACGAAGCGCCCTTCGTATTTTATGGGAAAGTGAGGGTTATACTCCTCACGCGATAGCAACTCACCCGCGAGTAACAGATACACAAAGAGACGCCCTTTTACATGCACTACTCAAACTATCAGATGATAAAGAGAGTAGTCAGCTACTTAAAAATATCGGATTTAAGGGGCTCATTCCGTCTAAGAATGAAGACTGGGATGACGTACGAGCGCTAGGCATTACCTCGCTGGCTAGGCCGCAATTGTGAAAAAGGACACCTTATTAAGGCTATCCCTTAGAACCAAGACCATTATTGGTGTGGCGCTTATTGCTGCCATTCTTTTTTTAATACTTATCACTACTGTATTTAAGTTATTAAACGACTTAGTAAACACAAGTGTTGAAAGGTCAGCTCAAACCACCACAAGTCTATTTGTATCTACAGCAAAAAATGCATTTTTAAGTTACGACCTTGCCTCACTGGAAGCAGACGCAACAGAGATGCTTTCAAACCCTAATATCAGCTATGTGCGTGTTCTCGATAACAATAAAAATGTGTATGTCGAAAGAGGAGCGCCCGACGTATTAAACCGTCCCTTTAAACAAGACAGAAATGTCATGAGCGCCGTGGATGGCATTTACGATACCGCAGCCGACATTACCGTAGGTGACACGCTATTTGGCCATGTAGAGATTGGTCTTGATGTGGATTCGATAAATCAATCAGTAACTCGAGTTCGTACATGGACATTAACCCTTGCCGCCATTGAGTTAGCCCTAATTGCTTTGTGCTCCTTTTTGCTTGGTACGTATTTAATGTCTCAATTAAAGCAACTTAGAGCGGGAGCTAGACATTTAGGCGTGGCGGTAAAAGACAAAAATTACCGTAACATTTCGGTAAGGGTTCGGGGGAAAGATGAACTCAGTGAATTAGCCGAAGCATTCAATCAACTGGTAGAGCTATTAAAAGACGAGAACGTTCAACGCGGTCGAGTTGAAAATGAACTCAAAGAGTTGAATAGCTTGCTGGAAGTGAAGGTAGAAGAACGTACCTCGTTATTGAATCAGAAAAATTCGCAGCTAGAAAAGGCGAATAGAGACTTGAAAGAAGCCCAAGTTCAGTTGCTACAAGCAGAAAAAATGGCCTCGGTTGGTCAATTGGCGGCGGGTGTGGCTCACGAAATAAACAACCCTATCGGGTTCGTTAATAGCAATATGCATACGCTCAACGAATATATTTTAACCTACCAGATAATATTTTCGCAGCTTAACGATATGCTTTCAAATGACACCGGCGCTAATCAAGATAACGCAATCAAACAACTGCGTGACCTTATGCAGCAGCAGGATATAGAGTTTGTTAATACTGATATTACCGAGCTTATTACTGAATCTAAAGAAGGATTAATGCGGGTTGCTGAAATAGTAAAAGGCCTAAAGTTATTTTCTCGTGTAGACAGTGACGAAATGCAATCTTACAACTTGAACGATTGCGTTCGAACTACCCTAGCCATGGTGAACAATCAGCTGAAATATATATGCAGTGTAGAAACCCATTTAGGCTCAATACCGCATACCTTAATGAATATGGGAAAAATATCTCAGGTGATAACTAATCTTCTGATTAACGCTGGCCAAGCTATCGAAAGCACCGGTAAACACGGCACCATTACTATTACAACATGCGTAATAGATGGCAATATTGAACTACAAATCAAAGACACTGGGTGTGGCATTCAAACCAGTCATTTAGATAAGTTATTTAACCCTTTTTTCACTACAAAACCGGAAGGTCAGGGCACTGGGCTTGGGCTTTCTATCTCTTTCGGTATTGCTCAAGAGCACGGCGGCACTCTTCATGCTTCAAGCAAGGAGGGGGAAGGAAGCTGCTTTACCTTAAGCCTACCTATAAATAACCCACTAGATACCAACGCCGAAGATGCCTTTCAGGAAGATATATTATGAATAATTCGACTGAACAACCCGCAGACGTGTACACCGTTTTATTTGTCGACGATGAACCTAATATTCTTCGCGCCATTAAACGGGCGCTTTTTTCATTAAATGTAAACTTACTGCTTGCTGAATGTGGTGCACAAGCATTAGAAATTATGAAGGAGCATGAAGTTCATATCATTATTTCTGATATGAAGATGCCCCAAATGTCTGGTGCTGAATTACTACAACAAGTTGCAGAACTATACCCTGATAGTTATCGACTAGTTCTTACAGGTTATGCCGATATAGATTCCACTATTAAAGCGGTCAACCAAGGTAAAATACATCGCTATTTGCAAAAGCCTTGGGATAACAAAGAACTGATAACGGCCATTGAAGATGGGCTAGAACGAGTAAAGTTAAAAAACGAAAATGCCCGCCTGCAGAAATTAACCCGACTACAAAATCGCAAGTTAAAAGAAGTGAATACGTCACTTGAACAAATGGTACAAAAGCGTACTCGTCAGATAAAAGCGGCGCTGAACAAAATTGAAAAACATAACCTCGCGATGGAACAAGTACTGTTCAATGTTATTAGTATTAACCCTGATATCGACGGTAAGTTTGCCATTGAAGTTAGTGAGCTTGCGACTAAACTAGCAAAACACCTTCAACTTAACCCCGAAGAAGTAAAGCGAGTTCGTTATGCTGGGCTTATTTGTGAGCTCGGCTTATTAGGGTTAAGCACAGATGATTTTCTAGCACCCTTTTCAAAATTAAATTATCAGCAGCAACAGAGTTACTTAGAGCAAACCAAACAAGCAGCCCTCATGCTGGCACCTGCAACAGAGTTACAGCCAGTATCAGACATGATTGAATTTCAATTTGAGCATTACAACGGTGCTGGCCCCCGCAATATTGTGGCAAAAGAGATTCCTATTGGTGCTCGCATAGTATCGATAGCAAGAGACTACTGGCGTTTGGTTACCGGTCGCATGAGCGGTGACGAAATGACACCTCGTGATGCGAAAGCTGAAATGAAGAAACACACTAACACCCGTTACGACGGAGAAATATTGTCGTTTTTACTTGAAGATGACGATGTGAGTACATCCAAATATATATACAACACGATGACAGCCTCCCAGTTAAAGGCGGGCATGGTGCTAGCTAAGAATTTATACAACGACAGTCACATTCTGATACTGCCAGAAGGGCATGTTTTTACCGATACCACTATTCAAAAGCTATCGCAGTTCGAACAAGAACGTCGTCGTGAATTCAGCATTTTAATTGAACCAGAGACACCGCTAGATGAGAGCGAAGAAGATGCTTAGTCTCTATAGCCGTGATCTTAAGTGTATCTGTAGTACCCATAAAACTTGAACAAAGAAGCACTAAGGCAATTAGTGCTTACTTGCCTTTTTTATGAATGACACCAACTATAGTGAAATCTTCTACCTTGTGCCGCGGTCTCTTAAACGCGTGTACAGTGTGTATTCCTACCATTTCGTGTCACAATAAATGACAATTTTAGGCTTAACGGATAATAAGGCGGTTAACATGAAACATTTTGATTATATCTGCATAGGCGGCGGTAGTGGCGGCATTGCGTCTGCAAACCGCGCCGCCAAGCATGGTAAAAAAGCAGCCATTATTGAAGCAAAAGATATTGGTGGCACATGCGTTAACGTAGGCTGCGTGCCTAAAAAAGCCATGTGGTACGGAGCACAAGTTGCTGAAGCTATTCATCGCTACGCACCAGAATACGGCTTTGATATAACCGTAAATAAATTCAGTTGGGATAGCCTAATTGCTAGCCGCCAAGCTTATATCGAACGTATTCATGCATCGTATGATCGTGCACTTACGGCTAACGACGTAACCCTTATTCGTGGTTTTGCTAAGTTTATTGATAACAACACTGTTGAAGTTAATGGTGAAACTTATACCGCTGATCATATTACCATTGCCACTGGTGGCCGCCCTGTCATTCCTGATATTCCAGGAGCACAGCACGGTATTAACTCTGATGGCTTCTTTGCACTAAAAGAACAACCTAAAAAAGCGGTTGTTGTAGGTGCTGGTTACATCGGCGTTGAACTTGCTGGCGTATTGCATAGCTTGGGTACAGAAACCCACTTAGTGGTGCGTAAACATGCCCCGTTACGTAACTTCGACCCTATTATTCACGAAACCTTGGTTGATATGATTCATGCTGAAGGTTGCACATTGCACAATCACACCAGTGTTGAAAAAGTAGAACAAGGTGAAGGTAAGAACCTTTCAATTCATCTTACCAATGGTGAAGTACTTGAAGCAGACTGCTTAATTTGGGCTATTGGCCGTGAACCGTCTACCGATGTAATAGCGATTGAAAACACCGATGTTGAGCTTTCTGAAAATGGCACGGTGAAGGTGGACAAATATCAAAACACCACGGCAAAGAATATTTATGCTGTGGGTGATATTACCGGTGAAGCCGAATTGACGCCTGTGGCAGTAAAAGCGGGGCGCTTGCTTAGCGAACGTTTATTCAATGGGCAAAAAGACGCCCATATGGATTACTCTATGATACCTACCGTGGTATTTAGCCATCCACCTATTGGCACCATGGGCTTAACTGAACCAGAAGCCATTGCAGAATATGGTGAGGACAAAGTTAAAGTGTACTCATCGAGTTTCGCGTCTATGTACACCGCAGTTACCCGTCATCGTCAAATGACTAAAATGAAACTGGTGTGTGCAGGTGATGATGAAAAAGTGGTTGGTCTTCACGGTATAGGCCATGGAATGGATGAAATTTTACAAGGCTTTGCTGTAGCCATTAAGATGGGTGCGACTAAAGCCGATTTTGATGCCTGTGTGGCCATTCACCCTACTAGTGCTGAAGAATACGTTACGATGACCTAGGTGGTTTTACATAGCTAAAATTAGGAAATATTAGCTAAGATTAGTAAAACTCTGGTGTACTTATAAAATGCAAGGCGATAATCAATTTGTTGATTATCGCCTTTCTTTTATATCCTCTTTAACGAAACGGGCACACCGTTTAATACACCATTTCCTGACAAAGTATCCACCTGCATTTCGTCTGTCAGAATATTGGTATTAACGCCAGGGTATTGGCTAGCGACACCCAGTTTTATCCCCTTTTTATTATGGCCCCAACCATGCGGAATAGAGACTACGCCTGGCATAATCGAATCGGTAATTTCAGCTTCTATAAGTAACTCACCCACTCTAGAGGTGACCTTGACCATATCGCCTTCATCCACACCATATTTGTCGGCATCTACAGGGTGTAATTGCAACGTACAGCGATTGTTTCCCTTTACCATTCTAGGGCTATTGTGTAACCAAGAGTTGTTCGTTTTAATATGACGCCTGCCAATTAATACTATTTGATTTTGGTTACGCTTCTGTTCGAAGAAGTGCGTCTTTACTCGGGCAATATCTGGCATAAAGTAATCGAAATCTAAATCGATTTTTTTGTTCTCGTGGAAAATAGCGTTAGGTAATGCACTTTGCAACGGCCCAAGGTCTATGCCATGAGGATGCGCTTTAAGCTTGTCTAGGGACAAGTTGTAACCTGCATTGCCATTCCCGCTAGTTTGGCCCCTAGCGTTAGCGTCTTTAGTGCCGTTAGCGCTTGCACTAGCCCCGTATTGGCCACTTTTCAATAAATCATCTATCACACCTTTAGGCTGCTTTTGCCATAGTGTTTGATAGTGCCCGGTGCTCTTGCCATTCAATTTATCTAAACGCTCTGCCAATGATAAATATATCTGCCAATCGGTTAATTGATCATCATCCACCTTCATCACGGCTTCAGAGTAAGTAGCGAAATTTCTTACTGCAAAATTGTGAAAAACCACATCATAGTGATCACGTTCTAAGGCAGTAACAGGAGGCAATATAATATCAGCATGCCTTGAGGTTTCAGTAATATAGAAGTCCACAGACACGACAAAATCAAGTTGGGAAAAAGCCCTCTCTAGTTGTTCTGTATTAGGTGTAGTAACCAATGGATTTCCAGCACCAATGACCATGGCCTTAATTTGACCTTCACCGGGCGTTAATATTTCTTCAGCTAAACACGCTACGGGATACTCACCAGCAAAAGCCGGTAATCCTCTTACCCGTGAACTATAGCCTCCCATGCTGCCCCTGCTGGATACGGGAAGAATATCGGCGGCAGGTTGGGTAAACATCATCCCCCCTTGCCTGTCTAAGTTTCCAGTCAACATGTTAAACAACATAATGAGATATTGAGTGAGTGTGCCAAATGCTTGCACACTCGCGCCCATACGCCCGTAGCAGACTGCGGATTCAGCTTCGCAAAAATCGGTAACCAATTGGGTTATTTGCGTAGCTTCAATACCGGTGAGTTCGCTAACGGTTTCGGGCGAAAAGTCTTTTACATAACCTTCAACATCAAGTAAATCTTCGGCGTAAGGTAAAAGCGCTTCTGCATTATGCAATTGCTTTTCAAATACTACATGTAACATAGCAAGTAATAGCAATACGTCGCTACCTGGGCGAATAAAGTGGTGCTCGCAGCTTAAATCAGCAGTATCTGTGCGTTTAGGGTCGATAACCACGACTTTACCACCGCGTTTCTGCACCCCTTTTAAGCGCTTTTTAACGTTGGGTATTGTCATGATGCTGCCGTTTGAAGCCAGCGGGTTTCCACCAATAATTACAAAGTGTTGGGTATGATCGATATCTGGAATAGGAATTTGCGACATATGCCCGAACAGTCTGCGACTCACGATATGATGAGGGAGCTGATCCACCGAAGTGGCAGAATATCTATTGTGTGACTCAAGGGCGCGATAAAAATAAGGGCCGAACAAGATAGCTCCCATGTTGTGGGCATTCGGGTTACCTAAATACACGCCCACGGCATCTTTGCCATGTGTGGATTGAATATGGTGGAGTTTTTCAGCAACATAGTCAAAGGCTTCACTCCACGGTATTTCTTGCCATTCATCACCCACCTTTTTTACCGGCCGTTTTAATCTATCAGGGTCGTCATACAAATCTTTCAATGCACTGGCTTTGGGGCATATGTGACCTTCACTAAAGGGGTTATGTTTGTCTCCCTTGATGGAGAGTATACGATTGCCCTGTGTTGCCACTTCAATGCCGCACATGGCCTCGCACAGCGTACAGGTTGAGTAATGGAGTTTTTGTTCTGGGCTGACCCCGCTTCGCTCTGAATTAATCACGTTTTGCTCTGAATTAACCATGTGCAGCACCTACATCAAATTTTGTTAACAGCTTGTTGCAAAATTAGCGTTTATCCATCTAATAGACAAGCATCATCGTGAGTGATGGATAAATAGGCGGGTGGGTGGTAAAACTGTAGTTTGGTCGTTAGATTTATACGTGGAATCTCATAATTAAGGTGGCGCCCCACCGTTTCAGGTTAAAGTTAACGATAAATTTACAATTAGGTGAGACGCTCATGGGCATACTCATCAATAGACAGAAAACGCATTTCAAGCAATTGGAAATACATATGATAAAAACAACAAAAAGCTTATTAGCCGTTACACTTGTGAGCGCGCTAGGCTTAAGTACGGCGTACTCTGCGTATGCAGCTGACGACATAAAAAAAGAAACAAGCATCAATGAAGAAAAATGGGATGTGACTAACCCACCCTTTGCACTTAATGAAGTCACTATCAACACCACCGAAACTACGTGGTCTAGCTTAGATATCGCGCCTAACGGCAAGTACATGGTATTCGATATGCTTGGTGATATTTATAAAATGAATATTGATGGCGGCGATGCCACACCTATCACGCAAGATTTCGCGTGGAATATACATCCTAGTATTTCACCTGATGGTTCACAGATTGCGTTTATTTCAGACCGAGATGGCATTAATAATCTTTGGATAATGGATAGCAATGGCGAAAACCTGCGCCAAGTAACCAAAGAAAAGAACAACCTTATTCATGCGCCTAAGTGGAGCCCAGATGGTGAATACTTGTTGGTATCGAAAGGTATTATGTCTAGCCGCAGTATTCCTGCAGGTGAAATTTGGATGTACCACAAAACAGGCGGTGACGGCTTGCAAATTAAAGCCCGTAATCATGGTAAGAAAGATCAACAAAATATAGCCGACCCCGTTTTTTCTCACGACGGTAAATATATTTACTTCACAGAGAACACAGTGCCTGGAAGCCGGTTCGATTATAACCGCGATCCTATGCAGGGTATCTTTGCCATTACCCGATTTGACCGTGAAAACGGTGATGAAAGCCGTTACATCAGCGGCACTGGCGGTGCGGTTGTAGCCACCCCTTCACCCGATGGTAAATACGTCGCGTTTGTGCGCCGCGTTAAAGAAAAAACCGCGCTGTTTCTTAAAGATATTAAAACCGGTGTTGAAACGCCGCTTACCACAGAACTTGAACGTGACATGCAAGAAGGTTTCGGCTCTGAAGGTTACTTTGCTTATTTTGATTGGATGCCAGATTCATCAGCCATTGTGTATTGGACAGGCGGGAAGTTTCATAGCATCAATGTTGACGACAAGACCATTTCAGATATTAACATTAGCGTAGAAGCTACCCTTCACTATGCTGATGCGCTTCGTTTTGATGTGGATGTGGCACCGGATGAATTTGATGTAAACATGATTCGCTGGTCGCAAATGTCGCCTGACGGCAAAACACTCTTGTTTCAAGCTTTAGGCAAGCTTTATGTAAAAGACGTAAAGACTGGCAAGATGAAACGCCTTACTAAGCAAAACGAACATTCAGAATACTACCCCCGTTTTTCTAATGACGGTAAAGCTATTGTTTACACCACATGGAACGACGATGAACTAGGTTCAGTTCGCCTTGTTTCTGCCCGTGGCGGTAAAGGTAAAGTTATCACCAAGCAACCTGGACATTACATTGAGCCTTCGTTCTCAAGTGATGGTGAGAAAATTGTGTTTCGTAAGTTCACCGGCGGCTACTTACTAGACCCTAAATACTCGGTAGACCCTGGTATTTATGTAGCAGACCTTGATAGAAAAACCGAAAAGAAAGTATCTGATGGGGGCATCAACCCACACTTTGCTGGTGATAATTCACGGGTATTTTTCACCGAGTCTGTAGGCGGAACTCCTTACCGTGAAACTCAACTTTCTAGTGTTAACTTGCAAGGAAACGATAAGCGAACCCATTTATACGGCGCTGATGATGTAAGTGAGTACAAACTTTCACATGATAAAAAATGGGTAGCTTTTGTTTATCAATTCAAAACCTTCGTTACCCCATTTGTTGAAAATGGCAAGAAAGTAACCATTGGCCCTAAAATGACATCACTGCCGGTTACTCAGCTTTCGTCAAAAGCCGGTGAGTACCTAACATGGTCGCCGGATAACAGTACCGTGAGCTGGTTTAACGGTCCAACTTTCTATAGTCGCTCATTAAAAGAAGCGTTCGCTTTTGTAGATGGTTCGCCAGAAACCCTGCCCGATCCTGTGGCCGACGGTATTAATTTATCGTTCACTACTGAAGCCGATAAACCAAGTGGTTACAAAGCGTTAATTGGCGGGAAAGTCGTGACTATGCGTGATGCCGATAACACCCAAGAAGTGATTGAAGATGGCGTTATTATCATTAAAGATAACCGCATTGAAGCTGTAGGTAAGCGCGGTGACATTGCTATTCCTGAAGGTGCTATGCAAATAGACGCCAGTGGAAAAACCATTATTCCAGGGTTAGTTGATACCCATGCTCATGGTGCACAAGGCAGAAACGAGATTATTCCAGATAAAAACTGGAGCCAATACTCAAATGTCGCCTTTGGGGTTACCACCATTCACGACCCATCGAATGATACTACGGAAATATTTGCCGCCTCTGAACTTCAGCGTAAAGGCGACATAGTTGCACCGCGTATTTACTCTACCGGTACTATTTTGTACGGCGCAGAAGGCCTAGGCTATAAAGCCATTATCAATAATTACGAAGATGCGTACTTTCACGTAGAACGTTTGAAAGAAAGTGGCGCGATTTCGGTGAAAAGTTACAACCAGCCACGTCGCGACCAACGCCAACAAGTGTTATGGGCGTCGAAAAATCAAGACATGATGGTAGTGCCAGAAGGCGGTGGTAAGCTTCAACAAAACCTGACCATGTTAGTAGATGGCCATACAGGGTTAGAACACAGCCTGCCTATTGAGCGCGGTTATAGCGATGTCACCCAGCTATGGAAAGCCACCGAGTTCGGTTACACACCCACATTTGTGGTTTCTTACGGCGGTATGATGGGCGAAGAGTATTGGTATGACCGTACTGAAGTATGGAAAAACCCACGCTTGCTTCGCTACACCCCAGCTACCATGTTACATGGCCGCTCTATTAGACGCCCAACCGCGCCCGACAACCAGTACAACCACCAAAACGTAGCCAGCTACGCCAAAGAGCTGCGAGATAATGGGGTCAGTGTACATATTGGCGCTCACGGGCAACGTGAAGGCTTAGCTGCTCACTGGGAGCTGTGGATAATGCAACAAGGCGGTTTCACCGCATGGGAAGCATTACGAGGCGGTACTATCGATGGCGCAAAACACCTAGGTATGGGTAAAGACATCGGCAGTATTGAAAAAGGTAAACTGGCTGACTTGGTCGTCATTGACGGCGACGTATTAGCAGACCTAAGTCGCAGTGAGTATGTAGAGTACACCGTACTTAACGGCCGTGTGTATGAAGCCGCCACCATGAATGAAGTAGGCAGTAAAACCAAGCGTTCTCCTTTCTTCTTCGAAGAAAACAACGCCACCTTTATGCCAAGAACCACCGCTGAAGCCATTGACGCTAAAGCCCATCACTTCCATTGGAAACACTAATTACCTATTAAGCTATTAGTACTTATCAAGCCGGTGAAAACTGCCGGCTTTTTTATGCCTACAGATCCCCGTTATGTCCAATATTCCCCATCTTCCCCCCAAGCCAACAGCAGATTTAGATTAAAGGGTGGAAGCACCAGGATAGACCTTCCACTGCATGGATGCGGTGGCAGAGCCCCCATGGATGGGTTTACGGCGAGTCTATCATGGTGCTTTCTGCCCTTTGAGCGGAAAACATCCTCAACGGTTGCGTCCATATTGTTCGTGAGACGACACCCAATCAGATGAGCTAATGGCTGAGGCTAATGAGATTTCACCGGCTAAGGCTACTGCAGCAACAATTTCGGCAAATTTGTACACTTTGTTTTTGCCATAACAATCGATGAGCTCTAAACACTCGCGTTGAGTACCCATTCCTGTGCCACCACCATAGGTCGCTACTATTAACGAAGGAATAGTAATAGACACATATAAATCGCCTTCATCGGTAAGCTCAGAATACATAATGGCAGCCGATGATTCCGCTACGTTTGCCACATCTTGCCCGGTGGCAATGAACATGGCGGTAATACCATTTGGCGAATGCAAGCCCGTATTGTTCACACCAGATAGGAATGACCCGACACCCGCTACCCTGCCGTGATAGTCAATTTGCTTCGGCTCTACACGCATAATTTGCAGTAAATGCTCACGCTTAATCGTCGCCTCTGCGGTTACTCGTTTACCCCGCGTACGCATTATATTTATTTGTGAGGCTTTCTTATCGGTGGCAAAGTTAGACTCTAAGTAAAAGTTCTCTACACCTTCATAGTTATCTAAAATCCACCCGCACGCAGCGAAAGTGGCCCGCCCTACCATGTTCTGCCCAGCCGCATCACCGGTTAAATAATTGAAACGTAAAAAGGCAAATTTGTTTGATAAGAAGTGGTCGATATAAGTGAGTTTGGCAATGCTAGAGGTCGACTCTGCCTCTTCGCGAATTTTGCTGATGTTTTGGTTTACCCAAGTCACAAAATCCCTTGCACCGCGAGCATCACTAAATATAAAAACAGGCGCACGTTGCATAGCATCATCAACAACGGTAGCCTTTACTCCACCACTCATATTTAGCAGCTTCATACCCCGATTGTACGACGCCACTAAGGTACCTTCTGTTGTGGCCATAGGCACAACAAACTCGCCCTTTGCATGTTCGCCGTCAATAGTTAATGGACCTGCAATACCAATGGGCACTTGAGCTACCCCAATGAAATGCTCAATGTTACCTTTCAATTTATCTGGGTCTACCGAGTACTTACCTACATGGTCGAGTTTGGCGTTGGTGAAACTTTCAAAATACGACTGACGTTTTTTAATAATGTCATCGCCGTAATCGTCGTGATCGTCACGGGGAATGTGAAGCTTGCGATTGGTAGGAGAGGTAACGTTATCTTCAACTTCGAATTTAAGCTTTCCAAAAGGCGACGCTGAAAAACAAATGCCTATTTTGCGCTTTTCAGGACTAACTTCTTCATTGAGTTCTAGGTGTACCGTGATGACTTGCCGTAATGAAAACGGCATACCACCCGTATCATTAAGCGCATCAAAACTAATGTCATTGTCATTGCTGCTTTGAATAGAAATTTTATGGCTTGGGACTTTCTCACCATCAAATGAAATCCATTTAAGCTCTTTTAGTGTGGCATCTTTTAAACGGTTTTTAAGGGCGAAAGAAACGCCATTATCGGTTTTGGTTAAGCTTCCATGGGTATATAGCTGTTTAAGCAAAATACTTGGTACAAACATGTGAGTTCCTATTCCGTTTGGGTAAAGCCACTGCGTGAATTAAGTACACTACTTTTTATAGTACATCCTTTGTACAGTATCACTAACCTTTAGCATTTCCATCCACTTTTACGCACATTTAAATTTGAGCCATTTCATCAAAAATTCATTAAATTCTGCGCCAAGCCCCTATGAATAAAGGGCCCTAGACTGCATGACTTCTGTCTATTCGATATTCCTCAATCATTTCTTCTAACGTTAAAAGCGTCAAGGCACTACCCAAGACCACTTTCGGTATTCAGGTATTCGCTGTTTGAAAAGCATCGATTGCTGATTAAGCGCTATGTCCATATGGAAATGGCAACTGAATACCATTTTTTCACTTTTGAATGAGTTGAACTGTTATGAGAAAAGGACTATTTCGTCATCAAGCTATGCAGCCAGCATCACCTTTGCAAGGTGAATTGTTGATGACGCCTCGGCTTTCTCACATGGTAATAACCGCAGTACTTATTTTGTGGATAGTGGGGCTGGGAATATACCTCACTAACGGAAGTTATGCTCGAAAAGCAACCGTTGAAGGCTGGTTGGAACCATCTCAAGGTGTGCTAAGACTGTACGCCGACTCACGCAAAGGGCGCATATCAAAAGTGTTCGTGAGCGAAGGCCAAAACGTTGAAAAAGGTGAGCCGCTTTTAGCTATAGAGTATGGCGTTCAGCATTCCACAGGAGAAACGGTAGAATTAAAACTGCAACAAGAGCTAACGTTAAAAAAGCAGCGCGTGGTGGACACCTTGGCACGCACTGAACGCATTCAAAACCAAAACAAAACCCAACTTTTACGACAACGAATTCATGCCCAAGCTGATGCAGATTCACTACGTCACATTCTAGATATTTCACATAAACAATGGCAATTGGCGCTCAATCAATTTAACTCACTTAACGTGCTACACAGTGCAGGTCATGTGAGTAAGGCAGATTATGATACATATGAGCTTGAGCTGTTAATTGCCCAGCAGCAATGGAAACAAGCAGAGCGAAACCATGTACAAAGTGAAGCTGAAATTAGCCGGCTCACTCATGACATTAACAGTCTTCCTGAATTACACGCTAACGAGCGCACTACGCTCGAAAATCAACTCACTGATATTAACCAGCAGTTATTAACGTTAGCGCGGGATAGTCAGCGAATTCTATATGCTTCAACAAAAGGAACAGTTTCGAGTTTGCAAGTTAGAGCGGGTTTGATGGTAGATCAGAATAAACCCCTACTAAATTTAATTCCGGCGAATTCATCAATAGAAGCACGGTTGCTCGTGCCGGTCCACGCAGCTGGCTTTATCTCTTATGGTCAACAGCTCGATATTCGTTACGACGCATTTCCTTATCAAAAATTTGGTTTACAAGCAGGTCAAATTGTTAGCGTTTCAGACACTATTTTACTGCCTGGAGAATGGGCGAACAGCCCACTTTCGGTTGATGAGCCCGCATACTTAGTTACCGCTAAGGTAAGTAACGACGCCATTATGGCTTACGGTAACCCCATAGCACTTAAGGCCGGCATGACGTTCTCTGCTGATGTAGCACTCAGTCAGCGTAGCTTATTAGAGTGGCTACTAGAGCCCCTGTTAAGTATTACCAAGAGGCTATGAGGATGCACTTTTCTAATAGTTTTATCTCACCTGCATTAAGTGCGTTATCTTCCAAAAGCAAGGTGCCTGTGGTGCTTCAATCTGAAGCAGCGGAATGCGGATTAGCCTGTATCAGCATGGTAGCGCAATACTATGGTGATAAGCAGGGCATAACCCATTTACGCCAACAAATTCCGGTATCGCTACGGGGTATTACGCTTAAAGACATTATGGGCATTGCTCACCAACTAGGTTTTGGAAGTCGCGCCCTTAAAGTTGAGACACAAGATTTATCTAAGCTTACTTGCCCAGCTATTTTGCACTGGGACATGCGCCATTTTGTGGTGTTAACCAAAGTAAAAGGCAACACGCTAACCATACATGATCCCAGCCTAGGCAAGCGTACGCTTAGCTTTAATGATGCAAGCAAACACTTAACTGGCATCGCGCTGGAGATAACTCCAAAAGACAATTTTGCGCCGCCCCCTGCCAAGCCCTTATTAAAATTACGAGATTTTTTTACTCGTACAATCGGTTTTAAACGCAACTTAGCAACTTTACTGGCGCTATCGGCACTACTGCAATTGTTTGCGTTAGCCACGCCTTATTACATGCAAACCGTGGTTGATGATGTGTTATTGCAAGGTAACCAAGCGCTGCTAATCGCCCTGGCTATCGGTTTTTCATTTTTATTAATGATAGAAACCTTCACGAGTGTTTTACGGCGCTTGCTTATTCTCAGTGTCTCTAGCCGACTTCAACTTCAAATGTCTGCATCGGTTTTTCATCATTTGCTATCGCTTCCTCTCGACTTTTTTGCAAAAAGGCATGTAGGCGATGTGGTATCTCGTTTTGGTTCACTTGCCCATATTCGTGAGTTTCTAACCACGGGACTAGTCACTGCATTGCTTGATGGTGTGATGGCTATTGTCACCCTCGTCGTGATGGCGATTTATTCAATAAAGTTGACCCTATTTGTCGTGCTTATTATGGCTGTTTACCTGCTAATTCGCTTTGCGTTAATTCCAATGACCAAACGCCTCACAACAGAGAAAATTGCGCTAGCCGCTAATGAACAGAGCCATTTTATGGAAAGCGTTCGAGGCATGCAGCCTATACGGGTTTATCAGCAAGAAACTCAGCGCCACAGTCAGTGGCAAAACAAGTTAGTTGCCACCTTAAATAAAGACATTAGCTTAGGAAAATTAAATATAGGTAGCGAAGCAGTAAACCAAACGTTATTCGGCATTGAAAACATCATAGTTATATTTATTGCAGCCTCGTTGGTTATGGACAACTTGCTCACGGTAGGAATGATGTTGGCCTTCATTGCTTACAAAACTAAATTTACCGCGGCGCTAGACAGTTTGGTGACCAAATTTATTGAATTACGTATGTTAGGGGTACATTTCTCTCGTCTTAGCGACATAGTCTTAACAAAGCCTGCAGAGACTACATTAATCACTCGACAAGCCCAGCCGTATGCGCCAATCCCCTCCTCTGCCCACTCTTTGCCCATAAGTACAGCGTTACCCGCTATTCAACTAGAAGCAGAAAACTTAGGTTACAGGTATGGCGAGGGATGTAGCTTTATTTTTGAAAACCTTAATTTGTCGGTAAAAGCGGGAGAGATTATTGCCATCGTGGGAGCTAGCGGTAGCGGCAAAAGCACCTTGCTCAAGTGCCTGATGGGGCTATACGCGCCATCGGAAGGCAATGTTACTCATAATGCGATTTCAGCCCATCGCCCCCCCACTATAGCGGCAGTGTTACAAGAAGATATCTGTTTGTCTGGCTCTATGGCAGAAAACATAAGTTGTTTCGATGATGCCCCGCGCCAAGAAGAGGTTATGCGAGCCGCACAGTTGGCCTGTATTCACGATGAAATTAGTGCCATGCCCATGCAGTACCACACGTTAGTGGGTGATATGGGAAGCAGCCTAAGTGGAGGCCAAAAACAGAGATTATTGCTGGCGCGAGCGCTATACCGTGCCCCCGACATTCTCTTTCTCGATGAGGCGAGTAGCCATTTAGACATTCAAAATGAACACCTCATCAATACCCATTTAAAAGCGCTAAATATAACCCGAATTATGGTGGCCCACCGGCCTCAAACTATTGCCCTTGCTGACACTGTTTACCATTTGGTTGACGGCAAGCTGCAACTCATCCCAACTTCTGAAGTAGTAGAAGAAAACGATAATACCCCACAAGGAGATTCACAATGATAACGTCCGAAGTTAGAGAATCTACACCATTGCTCACCGATATTGAGCGTCAACAAATCAGTGTGCATGTAGATAAATTAAATAGCGCCGCCCTACCCATCGATACCCTGTCTAAACGCGAGTTACAAGTTGCACGAAAGATCATGGAAGGCCTATCGAACAAAGCGATAGCAGCAGAACTATTTATTAGTGAGCGAACCGTTAAGTTTCACTGCGCCAACATTTACAGGAAGCTAAAAATTAGCAGTCGCACCGCACTAATTGCTAGCTGTTTCCGATCGATTTATCACCCCCTAAGGTTAGCTTAACCGCTGGCCTTTTCTACAACCGTAAACGCTTTTATAAGGAGCGAAAAATGCAACATAACACACATAGCAACATGCAAAAAAACGACACCCTACAGCACATTAACCCGGTAGATCTTGTGCAGGTAAATGGTGGCAAATCTTTGGTCTCTATAGGTGCAGGCGAGGGCCCGATTAGAGCGGTAAAACCACCTATGTATATCACCTTAGCGATTGGTGAAGACGGCGGACAACTACCCGACTTACTGTCTTAATAAACAAGGAGGTTAAGCAGTCCTCCTTCACACCTTAACTGAGGATAAATCGATGCAAATTGCATTAGTGGGGAGCGAGACTGACCCGCAAATATCACATATAGCAGCCGTCTTACATGCAAGTAATCATGAGCCTCATATTATCAATACCAGCTACTTTGGGGAGCGATGGCAACTTAGCTACGATCCAGATTTTAATGATGGCCTGTTACATTTTAATCAACCTACTTCTAATGGCTTGTATCATGTTCCACTGTCAGACATAAAGTCGGCCTATTGGCACCAATACATCCCACCCACGGTGAATGCTTCTGACACTGCCTCGACTCAGTGGCTAGATCAAGAATATGCCAGTACCTTGTTATGTTGGTTTTTATACAATGGAACCAAGTGGGTGAATGGTATAGAAGCCATACGCGCTCATCACTGCAAACCGATTCAACTACGGATGGCTAAAAGGCTAGGTGCCAATGTGCCTTACACCTATGTAGGTAACGCCGCTGATATCGCCTTACAGTTTTGTGCAAATATGCAAGAGTTGGTATACAAGCCGGTCAAGGGCGGCGAAACGGCTAAGCTGTTTAGAAAAGGCCAAAGCTCCATCGACCTTGCCTATAACTTATTGAAAGAGCGCCCTGTCACCTTTCAAGCCTATATTGAAGGCACCAACATTCGAACCTTCGTGATTGGTAAAGAAGTCGTGAGCGTTCAAATAGACTCTCATAATGTGGATTTCAGAGAAGATGAAGATGCCCGCCCTGTATTGGTGTCATTGCCTAAAGCAATGCAGAAGTTATCGCGAAAAATATGCACAGGTTTAGGTATGCATTGGTGCGCTATCGATTGGCGTAAAAATACAAAGGGTGAATATTACTTTTTGGAAGCAAACCCTTGCCCTTTCTTTCTGTTTGTTGAAAGTGAAACTGGCGTTGATATTACTGGGCGTTTGGTGAAATTACTCACAACTTAATAGTGGCATCGTGCCCATTGAGAAACGGCCTGCCATTAACGCTTTTCAAGCAGGTATAACTTTATTTAGATTTAAATTTTAACGTTGTTAGCGTGGGTAAATTGCTCTTTATCAATGCTAAGAATAATGAACACAACATTTAAAACAAAAATAAAACAGCCGGGCAAAAAACAGGGAAGATGGGAAGATGAAAGGTAAAAACATGAAAGGTGAATATATGAAAAGTGAAAACATGGAAGCTGGCAGTATCGAAATAGTGGGTACCGAAGAAAGTAGCCTTGAAAGTAATATTGAAAGTAGCATTGAAAATAAAAACACAGAGCTCAATAATGATAAAAGTTACTCAATCCTCTCTACGTTATTGTGGATGGCTTTTCTTGCTTTAGGCGTTAAAGGGTTAATTGGCGTAATAGCCTACACTGCATTCGTTCTTTACGGTTTAGAAGGCGATGCTCTAGAAAACGTTTTTTATCAGCCTATTTTCATGGGGCTTTCGGGACTGGTGGCAGCACTACTTTCTATTTCACTCATAAAGAAAGCGTGTCATGTTGGGGGGGCAGAATTCCCCTATAAATTTTTAGCGATTCAGCCAATTAGCATGCCTATTCTTTTGAAGGTATTACTGGTCGGCGCTGTGTTTCTAGCGTTTGAATATTTAGCCGATTCCTTACTATCAATAGAAACGCAAGCGCTATTATTAACGGTTAAATCACTTACTCACTCCCCTCTCGACGTTTTAATGCTTATCCTCGGGGTTTGCATTATTGCTCCGATAGTGGAAGAAATTGTTTTTAGAGGGTTAGCCTATGCTAGGTTTAAAAATAGCCGTCTTGGCGTAACTGGTGCAATCATTATTACCAGCGTGTTTTTTACCGTTGTACACACGCAGTACGAATTTCTAGTGTTGGTTTTTATAGGTGTACTTGCGTTTCTATTAGGGTACGTACGCTATAAAACAGGCAATGTGTTGTATTGTATAGCGCTGCACATGCAGATGAATATTGCCGCTACCATAAACCTGTTTTTCTTCGTGTAAAAGCAGCTTCAAAGAGCAGTAAAAAATTAGCACAAAAAAAGAGCGCATTTAAATAAATGCGCTCTTTTGTGTGTTACTAGCCTTAGGGCTTTATAGAATGAAGCGAGACAGATCTTCGTTTTCTACTAGCGACTCTAAGTGGCTGTTTACGTAGTCTTCGTCAATCACGAAAGACTCACCGCTTTTTTCAGACGCATCAAATGAAATATCTTCCATTAAACGCTCAAGCACTGTGTGTAAACGGCGCGCACCAATGTTCTCAGTACGTTCGTTAACGCGCCACGCCGCTTCAGCAATACGCTGAATGCCCGATTCCACGAAATCGATGTTCACACCCTCAGTAAGCATTAGCGCTTTATACTGAGCGGTAAGCGATGCGTTAGGCTCGGTAAGAATACGCTTGAAATCACCCACTTCTAATGCTGACAACTCAACGCGAATTGGCAAACGGCCTTGAAGCTCAGGAATAAGGTCTGACGGCTTACTCATTTGGAAAGCACCAGAGGCGATAAACAAAATATGGTCTGTTTTTACCATACCGTGTTTAGTCGATACCGTTGAACCTTCTACCAAAGGTAGCAAGTCACGCTGTACGCCTTCACGCGATACATCGCCTGACGTATTGCCTTCACGCTTACAGATCTTGTCAATTTCATCCACGAACACAATGCCGTGTTGCTCAACCGACTCAATCGCTTTTTCTTTTAAGTCTTCTTGATTCACCAAACGTGCGGCTTCTTCTTCCACCAGCATTTTCAGTGCATCTTTAATTTTTAGCTTCTTCTTTTTCTTTTGCGAACCCGACAAGTTTTGAAACATACCTTGAAGCTGATTGGTCATTTCTTCCATTCCAGGAGGCGCCATAATTTCTACGCCTACTTGTGGAAGTGCCACATCAATTTCAATTTCTTTGTCGTCTAAGTCGCCTTGACGAAGCTTTTTACGAAACGCTTGTCGTGTACCTCTATCTTCAACGTCTTCTTTTTTGCCCCATGCATCTTCAGGGGGTGGAATAAGTACGTCAAGAATGCGTTCTTCCGCTGCTTCTTCAGCGCGGAATTTCACTTTTTTCATTTCCGTTTCTTTGGTCATCTTCACGGCAATATCGGCAAGGTCGCGAATGATGGTTTCTACTTCTTTACCCACATAGCCCACTTCGGTGAACTTTGTCGCTTCAACTTTAATGAACGGCGCATGGGCTAATTTTGCCAAGCGGCGCGCAATTTCAGTTTTACCCACACCTGTAGGGCCAATCATAAGAATATTTTTAGGCGTTACTTCTTGGCGCAACTCTGGTTCAAGCTGCATACGGCGCCAGCGGTTTCGAAGTGCAATCGATACCGCTCGTTTAGCATCTTGCTGACCGATAATGTGTCGGTCTAGCTCATGAACAATTTCTCTAGGTGTCATTTCAGACATGCATAAACCCTTTTCTGTTTTGGTGCTACTGCATCGATAGCAGGCACAAGTCGCTGTTTATTTTTAATTAAACAGCCACTTAGTAATCGAGTACGTCTACCGTTTGACTATGGTTAGTGAATACGCAGATATCACCGGCTATGGTCAAACTTTTCTCCGCAATTTCTTTTGCAGTTAGTTCAGTGTTTTCCAGCAAAGCAATGGCAGAAGCTTGGGCATAGTTGCCGCCTGAACCAATAGCAATCAGGTCATTTTCAGGCTGAACTACGTCGCCGTTACCAGTAATGATGAAAGACGCCGTTTCATCGGCTACGGCTAATAGAGCTTCTAGCTTGCGCAGCATACGATCGGTTCGCCAATCTTTGGCAAGTTCAACCGCCGCCTTGGTCAAATGACCTTGGTGGGCTTCAAGTTTTGCTTCAAAGCGTTCAAAAAGGGTGAAGGCATCGGCGGTGCCGCCTGCAAAGCCAGCTAATACTTTATCGTGGTACAAGCGGCGCACTTTACGTGCATTACCTTTCATTACGGTATTGCCGAGTGACACCTGACCATCGCCAGCCATCACAACTTGATTTCCACGTCTTACAGATACAATCGTTGTCACGTTTAATCCCCGTTTAAGGTGGGCGCTATCGCAGACTCGGGCGATAACTGAAAAAAGACTTTGTAATGAAATGGGGGAAGGGTTTTAGATTTCAAGGGGAACAGTTAAAAGGGGAGCAGCAAAAGAGGAACAGAAAGATATTGAAGCCTACCATCAGATAGCAGGCTTCTAAATCCTATTTCTCGATTTGAGTACTTATAAGGCTTATAAATTCCAGTACCAAATTTGGCAGGTAGCGATATTTACTTTGCGTAGGCTATGTTTAGCCTTTTCCGCATCACGCTTACTTTCATAAGGGCCTAATATTACGCGGAACCACTCGCCGTTGCTGCCAGAACTCTGGCGAATAAGGGCTTCTAAACCTTGGAAAGCGATTTTGGCTTTCATCTCTTCTGCTTGAGCACGGGTTCTAAACGACGCGCACTGCATAAGATAACGCTTATCAGATTTTTCCTGCTCAGCCACGTCTACTTCTACTTCATACCCAGGCAGAGTACGAATATATTCCCACTCTTCTTTCGGTAATTCAGGCAAGGCTTCTTGTGTAGGCGCCACAGGGCGTACTACTTCTGTATCTACTTCAGAACTGGCGTTATCTTTAATTGACCATAAAAAAAGTGCGAAACCGATAAGTAATATCACCACAATAACCAAGCGGACTATAGGGAATGAAGCCGTGGGCGCATTCTTCACCTGAGATTTACCGCGTTTTTTGTTATCGGGCTTCTTTTTTTGTGGTGCTTTACCACGAGATACATAATCGCGTTGGGCCATATTAGGCAGTTTTCCTACTACTTATTGTTATTTTAAATGGGTGGTACCAGCTAAGGAGGACATAATAAATCGAAGACATAGTGCCCAACCCTGAAACACTTGTATACATCAGTGTTAAGATTTTACCGTATTCCCCACCTGTGTGCTAACTGAAATCGGTGGGGTCGATATCTACCGACCAACGTACCTTTGCGGCCTGTGGCAGCCCTTGTAAATAAGGCAATGCTAAGCGCAACGCGTTATGTAACGGCGCACGTTTTTCATGGCTGCACACCAGCATAAAGCGAAAACGCCCTTGGCGCTTTTCGATTAAGCAGGGAAAAGGCCCACTCATTTGTGGTACTAAACCCGTAGAATTTGCGTTTGCAGTATTTGAGTTTAAAAGCACACCTCTAGCCTGTTGCAGGAAAGCATAGGCAGATGAACTCTCGGTTGCCTCGGCTCTAATCACAAATTGGCTAATATACGGAGGCAAGGCAGACGCTTTTCGCTCCATCAACGCATGGCGCGCAAAGTGGGCATAGCCGTTGTTCACTAAATCTTGTAATAAAGGATGGTGAGGATTATGGGTTTGCAGCCACATTTCTCCTGGTTTACTGGCACGCCCTGCTCGCCCAGCAAGCTGCGTAACTAACTGCGCTAACTTTTCTGGGGCCCGAAAGTCAGCACTAAATAACGCTCCATCACAATCTAAAACAACCACCAGTGTAACGTGGGGGAAATGATGCCCCTTTGACAAAATTTGTGTGCCCACCAGTATTTGATGTTCTTGGCGGTTAATGGCGTCTAAGGTTTGATGTAGCTTGTCTTTTCCTCTTACCGTATCGCTATCTATTCGCACGTGTTTGGCATCGGGGAAGAGCTTCATCAAACCTTCCTCTACCTGCTCGGTGCCCGTCCCCGCTGTTACCATTTCATGGCTGTGGCAAGCTTCACACTCTTTAGGCATTGACCGGGTTGCACCACAGTGGTGGCATTGCAGTCTGTTTTGCCCTTTATGCACGGTATAAGGTCTGTCGCAACGTTTGCACATTGCCGTAGTGCCGCAGTGATGACATAAAAGGGCTGGGGCATAACCCCGTCTATTTACAAAAACCAGAATCTGATTCCCAGCATTCACATGCTGGCGCATGATTGTCAGCAAGCCTTCTGAAATGCCGTAATGAATAGGCTGGTCTCGGGCATCTAATAAATACTGCTTAGTGCTTTGCGCCCCTGCGGCGCGGCGAGTTAGCTGTAAATGCGCAAAGCGACCGTTTAATGCATTATTTAGCGTTTCAAGCGCTGGCGTGGCACTGCCAAGTAACAAAGGAATACTATGCTCTTTAGCTCTCATGGCTGCTAAATCTCGCGCATGATACCTAAGCCCATCCTGTTGTTTGAATGATTCATCATGCTCTTCATCTACGATGATCATTCCGGGGTTTTTCAGCGGCGTAAAAATAGCTGAGCGAGTACCAATAATAATACCTAGTTCGCCTGCCCTTGCCCGCTGCCATACTGATAATCGCGCCGCGTCCGTCAATTGAGAATGCAATACCCCTACAGGAATATTAAAACGCTTTTCGAACCGTGAAACGGTTTGCGGCGTTAAACCTATTTCAGGTACTAAAATAAGTACTTGTTTACCGGCTTTAAGCAAAGGTTCGATAGATTGAAGATACACTTCGGTTTTACCGCTACCTGTAACCCCTTCAAGCAAGCTAATCGCAAAGGTGCCATGTTGCTGGTTTAACGCCGCTATCGCTACCCCTTGTTCTTTATCAGGTACGGGCTTTTCGCCAATGTCGAAGGTATCTAACCAAGCTTGCGCGGTGAGTTCAGGTGTAATTTCCACTAACTCAATAAGCGCTTTATCTAATAGCGCTTTCACTACTGCAGGTGAAAAGGTTTTGCGCGCTTCGCTAGCCATTAGTGATGTGGTTTGAACTGCTTCCAAACAGGCCATCTGCTTGGGTGCTCGGCTTAAGCTCTTAATATCCGTATCAGCACCTTCTGGTGTGACTTGAATATATTGCGCAGGCGATGGCGTGGCAGACTCACCTTTTCGAAGAGGCACAGGAAGCATGGCATGTATCACTTCCCCAGGCGCATGGTGGTAGTACTGCCATAACCAATGCGCCATTTTCCTTAGCGATTCGTCAATAACCGGCGTGCTATCTACTACCTCAATGATGGCTTTTATTTTACTGGTATCATCTATGTCCACACCGGATTCAACCACAATGCCTACCAATTGACGTGGGCCGAAAGGCACTTTTACCCGCACACCCGGTGGTAAAGTATCGGTATGAGAATAGGTAAATAGCTGGCGAAGCGGCACAGGTACAGCCACCTGAATGAATACCATTAAAATTGATGCCCCAAAATTGATAAACGTAAAGTAAGTAGACGTAAATTCAGAACCGCTAATGATCTGGCATTTAAATATAATGTCAAATAAGGGAAGGGAATTTATTTTTGCCCGTGTGCGGAATCAACACCGCCTCTGTTTACTTCGCATACAAAAAGTGCTTGATCACTTACGATGCTTCCTTTATTATGCGCCGCTCTTTTGCGGCTGACTGCAATTTCTGCGGTCGGTCATTGAATTTAAAGTTGCGTATGGTGTTTGGCTTCGGGCCAGATAGCGATACGGCCTCATATTGAAGGTAATCCAAAATGAAAGATGGTATCCACCCAGAATACGCTGAAATGACAGCAACATGTTCTTGCGGCAACGTAATGAAAATCCGTTCTACGCTAGGTAAAGATATTAACCTAGACGTATGTTCTGCATGTCACCCATTCTACACTGGTAAGCAACGTAACGTTGACACCGGTGGTCGTGTTGACCGCTTCAAGAAACGTTTCGGTGCTTTGGGCGCTAAATAAGCTCAGTACTCAGAAACACTATGTTTCTTTAAAAAAGCGCCTATCGGCGCTTTTTTTGTGTCTGCGCTCCGTAAAAAGCTCTACCAATACAGTGCTCGGCGAGTGGAGGGCTCGGCGAGTGGAGGGCTCGGCGATTGAAGGGCTCGGCTAATACCATGTTCCTAGTGAAAAGCTCGGCGTTTTAAATGCCGCTCCCAATTGCCGTTACTTTGCGAAGTGCACGCTTGCTCGCTGTCGTAGCGTACACCTTTAACGTCTACCTTCAATATGTGACACATATTATCGAGCTCATCTTCAAATGCTTGGTTCCAATTTGCTGCTAGCGCTTCGCTTTTTTGCTTTTCAGTTTCAAACACCGCAATAATTTCCGGCCTGCGCCAATGCCCCATATGCGTAAGCCACTCAAAGCCTACCGACTCAGATTTTGCCCACTCACACACCGCCGTTAACGCTTCAATCAGTTTCTTTTCAGACATCTTAAGTTACGCTTTCCTTTATCATATTTACATTATACTTATTCCGCGAACCAGCGCCTTAAACGGCCGGCTTAATGCCTTTTTTACAACGCTATCCGACGCTCACCTGTGTCTACATCTATACCTACCCCTATAAAATAGAAATAATGTATTAATTCTTAAGGTGTCATTAATGTGGTGAATGGCAGATATTCGACGATGTCACTGGTCATACAAGCAAGTCTGTCCTAGATTAAAAGGTATAAAGGGCAGATCAGATATGTACTTAAATATCCCTGTGATAAAGTCGAAGATATTCTACTGCGGCAACGCAGATTGCCCTTACGGTAACGAAGATTGCCTAACCCCTACATCGAAGGATATGTTTACTAATGTCAGATTTCAGACAACGTGCACTAGATTATCATGCCAAACCCACGCCAGGTAAAATTAGCGTGGAGCTATCAAAACCAGCCGATAGTGTGGATGATCTTGCTCTGGCTTACAGTCCAGGGGTAGCTGAACCGGTACGTGAAATTGCTGAAGATCCTGATAATGCTTACAAATATACTGCAAAAGGCAACATGGTAGCGGTCATCAGTAATGGTACTGCTATTTTAGGTTTAGGTAATTTGGGGCCGTTAGCTTCTAAACCGGTGATGGAAGGTAAAGCACTGCTGTTTAAACGCTTTGCAGGGCTTGATGCTATCGACATTGAAGTAAAGCACCGCACCACAGAAGAATTCATTAATACCGTTGCTAATATTGCAGATACGTTTGGCGGTATTAACCTTGAAGATATTAAAGCCCCTGAATGCTTTGAAATAGAACAGGAATTGATTAAGCGCTGTAGTATTCCAGTATTCCATGACGATCAACATGGTACTGCTATTGTTACCGCCGCAGGTATGTTGAACGCCATTGAAATTCAGGGTAAAAATATCGAAAGCGCCAAAATAGTCTGTATGGGTGCGGGTGCAGCTGCCGTTGCCTGTATGGAATTGCTCATTAAATGTGGCGCGCAACGAGAGCGCATTTACATGCTAGATAGAAAGGGAGTTATTCACACTCGCCGTGAAGACCTTACCGAACACAAGCGCTTGTTTGCCAATAATACCGATAAACGTACGTTAGAAGATGTGATGGAAGGCGCTGATATTTTTGTAGGCGTATCTGGCCCTGATGTATTGCCGCCAGAAACCTTGGCGTTAATGGGGCCCAATCCGATT
Source organism: Alteromonas sp. 1_MG-2023 (assembly GCF_030547075.1). Lineage (GTDB taxonomy): Bacteria > Pseudomonadota > Gammaproteobacteria > Enterobacterales > Alteromonadaceae > Alteromonas. Next base: position 117,741 of record NZ_JAUOQH010000011.1, read on the forward strand.
GTTTTTGCCTGCTCTAACCCCGACCCTGAAATTAAGCCTGAATTGGCTCATGAAGTTCGAAGTGATTTGATTATGGCAACGGGGCGTTCTGATTACCCTAATCAGGTAAACAATGTTCTTTGCTTTCCGTTCATTTTCCGTGGCGCATTAGATGTTCGCGCAACTGCAATTAACGACGAGATGAAAGTGGCGGCAGTAGAAGCACTACGCGCTATTACCAAAGAGCCTGTGCCTGAGTCGGTATTGGCAGCTAGCAACAGCAGCAGCCTGACCTTTGGCAAAGAGTATATTATCCCTAAACCTATGGACCCTCGCCTTTGTGAACGTATTGCTACTGCTGTGTCGAAAGCGGCGATTGAATCTGGCGTTGCAAGACTTCCAGAAGTACCGAATCGCTCAGAGTAAAGGCAGTATAATCGAATCACTTAGCGCGCAGCCTTGTATTCAATTATTACAAAAAACGGCAATTTTCATTGCCGTTTTTTTAATCTTCCTGTTCGTTCTCGACAGACACGTCAATGCCCATATCTTCCATAATACGTCTTGCTTCAGCGGGCACACGATTAGGGTTATCTTTTCTTAAATCTTCGTCATCCGGTAACGGCTGACCTGTAAATGCGTGAAGAAACGCTTCACATAATAATTCTGAATTCGTCGCGTGACGCAAATTGTTTATTTGCCGACGGGTACGTTCATCGGTTAATGCTTTTAGCACATTAATAGGAATAGAAACGGTGACTTTCTTTACCTGTTCACTCTTTTTTCCGTGCTCTGCGTAGGGATGAATATACTTACCGTTCCACTCTGCCATGATGCTAACTCTGTCTGATCTTATTTATGTTATGAAGAGAAATTCTAAACAAGTTGACGAAAAGGTCAATTGAGCAGTGTAAACCTCTTGACGTCTAGACGTAAATTCTTTATTTTGGACGTCTAAACGTCTATAAAAGAGTGATTTTACCATGGTTTCTTACGCACAAGGTGTCGATGCACTAAATCAGTCCCTCTCGGAACTGCGTGACATTGATGTGTCATTTGAGTTTTTTCCGCCAAAATCAGAGAAAATGGAACAAACCTTGTGGAAGTCAGTAGAACGATTGGCGCCCTTAAAACCAAGTTACATGTCGGTGACTTATGGTGCTAATAGTGGCGAGCGTGATCGTACTCATGATGTGGTAAAACGTATTCAGCAACAAACTGGCGTTGCAGCAGTGCCTCACCTTACTTGCGTTGATGCTAGCCGAGATGAGCTTAAGCAGATTGCACAAGATTATTGGGATTCTGGCATTCGACGTATTGTCGCCCTTCGCGGTGATTTACCGCCAGGAGTGACAGATACAGAAATGTACGCCTCTGATTTGGTTGCTTTGCTAAAAGATGTGGCTGATTTTGATATTTCAGTTGCCGCCTACCCTGAAAAACACCCTGAAGCGCCCAATGCGCAATTCGACTTACTGAACCTTAAACGCAAAGCCGAAGCCGGTGCAAGTGAAGCCATTTCACAATTTTTCTTTGATACCAGCGTATTCTTGCGTTTCCGCGACCGTGCGGCAGCTGCAGGTATTGATATAGATTTAGTTCCTGGCATATTGCCCGTAACTAACTATCAAACCTTAGTGAAGTTCGCTGGTTTCACCAACGTTCATGTTCCCGGCTTCTTACACAAGATGTTCGACGGTCTTGACGCTGATGACCAAGCGACCCGTAATCTTATTGGTGCCAATATTGCGATGGATCAGGTTAAAGTACTCGCCAAAGAAGGGGTGAAGCATTTCCACTTTTATACCCTTAACCGTAGTGAATTAAGCTACGCTATTTGCCACATGCTAGGTGTTCGAGCAGGTTAATTTCGATTAAACCTTTGCTCCTGTAGGGCAGACCAGTATACCATTTACCTATTATCAGGTATTTAAACGACTCGTTTGCCTCGCACCACCCGTCACATTCTCTCGCTTCAACAGGTCAGATATATTGCGGCGTTAAAAAGCGAATGGCTTTCAAGGCGAGTACTAACTAGGAGTAAAATGTGAACTGGGATCGGGTAAAAGCCATCTATCATAAGCTCGCACCACAAGTTGTCGACCTTTTCACTATCTTCATCAAGCGCTGCCGTGAAGACAATATTACTATCTCTGCAGGCCACTTAGCGTATGTAACGCTACTCTCTCTTGTGCCTTTTATCATGGTGACTTTTACCATCATGTCGGCGTTCCCTGCGTTTGCTTCCGTGCGAGGCAAATTAGAATATTTTATCTTTAACAACTTCGTGCCCACAGCCAGTGATACGGTTCACGAGTATATGTCTGACTTTGTGGGGAATGCGTCTGAAATGGGTGCTATCGGTATTTTGTCGCTACTGGTAGTGGCACTAATGCTAATTTCCAATGTTGATAAAACCCTTAACCGTATTTGGCGTACCCAGAGCGATCGCCCTATCGTGTACACCTTTGCCATTTATTGGATGGTAATTACCTTAGGCCCCATGCTTATTGGCTCTAGTGTGATTATTAGCTCTTATTTAGCTGGGCTTGCTGCGTTTGCGGAAGAGTATACACCAGGGTTAGGCACATTTTTACTCACCTTAGTGCCTAGCTTTGCTGCCATGTTAGCCTTCTTTATTCTTTATATGATAGTGCCGAACCGCCGTGTATTTGCACGACATGCCATTTCAGGGGCCGTACTGGCTACTGTAGCGTTTGAGTTGACCAAGTCGGGGTTTGCACTGTATATCACTAACTTCCCTTCTTACGAGCTTATATACGGCGCGTTAGCGGTAGTGCCTATTTTATTCTTGTGGGTTTATATTTCGTGGATTCTAGTGCTATTAGGGGCTGAATTTACATGTAGCCTAGGGCAAGCGTTTGAAAACAGAAAAGCGGAAGACGAACCTAGGCAAATGCCAGAAGAATAAACGTAACTCATTAAGCGTGACTAATGCTAAATGACAAAAGGCGTTGTAGGAAACTACAACGCCTTTTTACTCAGTACGGGTTTATGTTGGCTGGTTCTTCCCGCTAGCTCATAACCACCAACTTATATCTACCAACTTGTACCTACCAACTTATACTGGCTAGCTCATACCGGTTGATGGGGCCTAAATGAGTTATGTTTTACTTAATTAGACATTGCAGCAATGAAGGCATCAGATTCAGCAATAGCTGAATTCATCTGCTCAATAAGTTGATCAACATCATTTTGAATCGTTGAAAGCTCACCTTGCAACGCACCAATCGCGCTAGCGTTTAAGTTATGTTTTAAGTACAAAACATTGTCTTGAAAAGCACTTAATACCGGTGCCATTCTACTTTCCGCTTTACGCATAGTTTTGATAAGTGCGCTATATCTGCGCTCTGTATCACGCAATTTCGCAGTGCTTTCGCGTTTCAACGATGCATTTTGATACTTATCAAGCTCGTCTTCCCATTCATCAAATAACGCTTCAGCAACGCTTTCTACTTTATCGATACGATCAGTAACGTCATTAGCAGCAGAAAGGCTGTTTTCGTACTCACTGTTCAGTTTGTTGTAAACGTCTTCAAGTTCACCACCTTCAAAAGCCACCACGGCACTGAAGGCCTCTAACGCAGAACTAAACTCTTCCTGTGCGTCTTCTTGCGACTCTTTTGCGTTTTCAACACGGTCAACAAGGATATCCCGTTTCTCAACGCCTACTTTCTCCCACGCTGCGTAATACGCAGATTGGCAGCCAGTTAATACCAACATAGCAATAACAGCCGTTGCTATTAGCCTCATAACATCTCTCTCCCTCGATAGCGGGCCGCGCTAATAATACAAATAATGTGCAAAATAACGCCTAGTGGCCAAAATACAATTGCTAATACTACGGTAGCTGCAAGCGCATAGCTCACTCCAACTACGATAAAATAAAATAGTGCGCCGAGTATTCGCCCTTGTACTAGATGTCCAAGCCCTGGAATAAAAAAGTTACAGATTGCAGCAATCACGTTGCCACCCGATCCTTGTCCTGACATATAAACTTCCTCGCAATTGTTATCAGAATATGATTATGTAGTATTTCATAAGAATAAACTAAACTAAAACAGGCACCCGCACAACGCGCGGAAATAAAATGAAACGACTTTACCCAGATGTTACCTGTTACCAAAATGGATTTATCGAGGTGGGATGTGGGCACTCTCTTTATTATGAGCAGAGCGGCAACCCTGAGGGTATTCCCGTCATCTTTATTCACGGCGGGCCTGGCGCAGGGCTACCGCCTAACTATAAGTGCTTCTTTGACAGTAATCGCTACCGCATTATTGGTTTTGAACAAAGAGGGTGCGGCCGTTCCACTCCTTCCGCCTGTATTAAAAATAATGATACTTGGCTCAATGTTGAAGATATAGAAACCCTAAGACGCTATCTTAATGTACCTGATTGGCTGGTATTTGGAGGCTCTTGGGGCTCAACCCTCGCGCTTCTCTACACTTTTAAATATGCCGCGCACGTTAATGGCCTTATTCTAAGAGGCGTATTCTTAGCCAGGCAGCAAGATAGAGATTGGTTTTTATCGCCAAACAGTGCTGCCGCCCAACTTTTTCCCGAATACTACCGTCAATTTATAAAGGGAATAGCGGCGCCTTTGACCAGTGCGTCCATCTGCGAGTACTACTACAACACCCTTAAAGCCGATAACGAAGTACAGCGTCACGCGGCATTAAAGCGCTGGTATCAGTGGGAAGAGAGACTCTCTCGCGTATCTTTACCCCCTGGCACCGGTGATTCTACCAGCCAATATCCCCTGTCACTGGTCACCACCCTAGCCACTCTTGAGTGCCACTTTTTAATCAACAAGTGTTTTCTAGAAGAAGGATACATACTTGATAATATTGATAAAATAAGTGATATTCCTGGCACTATTATTCATGGTCGATATGACATGATATGTAAGACGGAAGCCGCGGAAACATTGCATAAGTCATGGCCAGGCAGCCAACTGCAAATCATTCCTGAAGCTGGCCATAGTACTTCAGAGCCGGGTATTGCATATGCGCTGTGCCGCGCAACTAGAGACATGGCAAGGTTTTTAAAGGAGCAAAAATAATGATTGGGTTAGTTCAACGGGTATCAGAAGCCAGCGTGTCCGTAGATAACGAAATAATAGGTGAAATTGAACAAGGTATGCTGGTGTTACTCGGTGTCGAAAAAAATGACGGCCCTGAAGAAATAGAAAAGCTTGCCAATAAACTATGCCGATACCGTATTTTTTCCGATAGTGAAGGTAAAATGAATTTGAACGTTGAGCAAATTGGCGGAAAAATGCTTGTAGTATCGCAATTTACGCTAGTCGCCGACACCCAAAAAGGAAATCGCCCAGGCTTTTCTAGAGGCGCTACGCCAGAACACGGTAAAGCAATCTATCTACAATTCATTGAAACCCTTAAACACAAAGGCATTGTAGTGGAAACCGGGCAATTCGGCGCTGAAATGAAAGTTGCCTTAGTGAATGACGGACCCGCCACCTTCCAGTTTCAGGTATAATGAACATACTAGAATTAATCTTGTGCAGTTTAAAAGCGTAAGGTTAAATAGATTTTCACTCTTTCATACAAGGCCTCTCTATTGTGTATAAGGTTGTAACCCCTAAAAGCGATGCCGAATTCGAAGCCTATTTTCATTTTCGCTGGGCTTACCTTCGCCAACCTTGGAATTTCCCTCCTGGCTCAGAGAAAGATGAATACGAGCAAGTGGCTGAACACCGCACCATAGTGAACGGCAAGGGTGAAATTGTTGCCTGTGGCCGAGTACACTTAAATACTGCTGAAGAAGCCCAAATTCGTCATATCGCGGTACACCCTGAGCATCTTAGAAAAGGCTTAGGTCAGATGATAATGGACGCTTTAGAAAACGTGGCGAAAGAATTGGGTGCTATACGTGCGGTTACCAACAGCCGAGAAATCTCTATCGACTTTTTCAGCTCATGCGGCTTTGTAGTTGAACGAGAAGCGCCAAACGAATTGGGTATGCTAAGACGCCAGCAAATGGTGAAAAAGCTGACAGAGAATAATACCTTAGTACTACACCCTAAATGGTGTAAGTCACTGCAACAAACCTGGACGGATACCATTCCCATTACTGAACATATGGGTATTAAATTGTATCAATACACAGGCAGGACATTGGAAACCCGAGCATCACTTAATAAAAATATTAATGTTCACGGCACTATGTTTGCCGGCAGCATTTTTTCGTTGGCCACATTAACTGGCTGGGGAATGATTTACTTACAACTAAAAGAGCGTGGGCTAACAGGCGATATTGTATTAGGTGACGGCGATATTCATTATCATAAACCCATTACCATGAAGCCTAGGGCAATCTGTAATATTGAAACCTTATCTGGCAAATTTAAGCCGTTAGAAAAAGGTGAAAAAGCACGCTTTGCTTTAAATGTGGATATTTTGGACGGCGACAATGCAGTAGCAGAGTTTGAAGGCGTTTTTTGGGTATTACCCTCGCAAGATGAAACAACTGACTAGCAGCATCACTGTAGGGCGTAATGTAAGACTTGTTGTAGCACTTACTGTTAGGACGAACTGCATGCTTGTGTAACACGGTAAATTTAAGCCGAATTATTCTAGCACACACTGTTCAAACTCTCGTTCTCAAACCTCCCCTAACACTCTCTTTTATAAACAAAAAAAGCGCCAATAGGCGCTTTTTTCTATGAATTACTTACATAGTGCTCGTTTTCTTAACGAGTACTTAGTTAGCAAGTGCTTAGGCAACCATGGCAGCCTGAAGCTTTTTCATCGCGTTCTTTTCAATTTGACGAACACGTTCTGCAGATACTTCGTACTTATCAGCAAGATCTTGAAGTGTAATTTTGCTGTCAGCCAACCAACGAGTTTCGATAATGTCTTGGCTTCTATCATCTAGCGTTTTAATGGCCGAGTACAAACGCTTACTTGCGTTAGTATCCCAATCGTTGTTGATAACGTCCATTTCAACATCAGTTGATTTGTCTTCAAGAAATTGAACCGGTGCAAAGTTGCCCGTTTCGTCTTCGTCAGCAGAAAGATCGAATGCTTGATCTTGGCTGCTCATACGCGCTTCCATTTGAAGCACTTCCTTTGTACTCACACCTAGCTCGCTAGCTACCGTCTGCACCTCTTCGTGTGTAAACCAACCAAGACGCTTTTTAGCTTTACGCAAGTTGAAGAACAATTTGCGTTGCGCTTTAGTAGTAGCCACTTTAACGATGCGCCAGTTTTTGAGCACAAATTCATGAATTTCAGCTTTAATCCAATGCACGGCAAAAGAAACCAAGCGAACACCTACAGTAGGATCGAAACGCTTAACCGCCTTCATTAGACCAATATTACCTTCTTGGATAAGGTCAGCTTGTGGCAAACCATATCCTGAATAAGATTTTGCAATGTGCACAACAAAGCGTAGATGAGACATGACCAGCATACGTGCTGCTTCTAAATCTTCATCTTCGCGAAGGCGCACCGCTAATGCGCGCTCTTCTTCTGCAGTTAACATATCAATACGACTTACAGCTTGTACGTAGCCTTCAATGCTACCGCTGTGAGGAACTGATAGTGCTAGGGTTTGCAATTTATTGCTCATTATTCACCTCATTCTTTGCAACTTGATATTAGCAAAGTAACATCAGCCGCGCGAGACTTAATTGCGATGAGAAACTAAACCAGTTATTGGTATTTAGTAACCATCTTCTAAAGATCAAGACCACAAACTAAAAAAACAGTTCAATTATGTCTATTCTCTTTCCAAATTACTTGTACATTGTAGAAGGTACTTACTGATACGCTACAATGCTTAAATACTATCACCGTTATGTCACCTGAAGCATGTCATCGGAAGCGCCAAACCTCATCGATTGATGAATTGGCTTAAAAGCGACCTACCACGGTATAAGCATATTATACCGTCATAATGTACATAAAACATGCCATTCATCTTTCAAAAAGTTATATCAAACTTAAATTTGAATATATTTTGGTTATAAATGTACGGACGGCGGTAAATGAATACAGAAAGCCTATACCCTTATGTGGGCTTAAGCTATTTCAAAGTTTCGATTGATAGCATCGCTTTTTTAATTAATATAAGATATAAATTTTAAGCCTTGTAATATTAAGGGCGCAACTGGCAGGTATATCAAACAAGGTAACAACAAAAATCAATCAGCTTGTATAATCTATCAACTTGCAAAATTTTTTAATGAATTCAATCGCGTTTACTCGCGGCGAGAGCAAAGAGGCACTCGATGTTCGCATATGTAGCTAGACAACCCATATTCGACGTAGACAGGAACGTTTACGCTTACGAATTACTTTTTCGGATAGGTGAAGACAACTGTTTTCCTGATATTCCACCCGACGAGGCTACTTCAAAAATTCTGACCTCAACCCATTTAAGCTTGGGTATAGAAGAAATAACTGGCGATAAGAAAGCATTTATAAACTTTCATCGCGATACGTTAATGTATCGTTTTCCTACTTCGCTTGATGCAAGTAAGGTTGTCATAGAAATTGTTGAAACCGTAGAAGTAGATGATGCATTAATCGCGGCGTGTAAGCATATACGTGGTTTAGGCTACCCTATTGCACTCGATGACTATGACATGGAAAACAAATGGGATGCCTTCATTCCGTTTACTAGTATTGTCAAAATCGATATCACAGAAATTCCTCATGAGACGATCCCTTCATTAGTTGAACGCTTCAAAGCACACAATATTGAACTTGTGGCAGAAAAAATTGAAACCTACGAAGAGTTTCGTAAATTTAAAGAAATGGGCTTTGACTACTTCCAAGGCTATTTCTTAGCTAGGCCTGAAATAGTACGCCATCGTAAGTTAGGCCCAAGTGCACTGACAATGATGGAGTTGTTAACGCTAAGCAGCCAGCCTATATTGAATTTTGATGAAGTAAATCGAATTATTGAGCGAGATCCCTCGCTAACCTACTTACTACTTCGCTTTATTAATAACCCGCTTATTAACAAGCGAAACAAAATTACGTCGTTGAAACATGCGCTTAATTTTATGGGCGAGGTAGAAGTTAAGAAGTTTATTGCGTTACTTGCGCTGGCTAATTTGAATGATGGCCAGCCGCTAGAACTCATGAAGATGGCACTTGTGCGCGCTAAGTTCTGCGAACTTGTTTTTATCTCTTTTAAGGCGCAAGAGAATCCATTAACTGGATTTTTAACCGGCCTACTGTCCATGCTTGATGCCATGATGGAACAGCATATTGATGAGTTGGTGAGTAAGGTTCCCATTAGCGATAATGTAAAAGATGCCCTTTGCGGTAAACCTGGGGTGTTGAAAGACTGCCTTACGTTGGTTAAGTATTTCGAAAGGGCGAACTGGGCCGGCATTAAGAAGTTTTCCAGTAAATATAAAATTCAGCAAACCATGCTGCATGAATATTATAATGAAGCAATGAAATGGGCACATCAGGTACAAGTGTCGGCTAGCGTTGAAAAAAAGTAACTCAAACCAGTAAATGATTTAATGAAAGAAGCGCTTCAAATTAACGCGACTTTCGGAAATGCATGTTATGGTAGTGTAAATTACAATAATATCCGTTGATGCCATTCAACGTATTAGTAGGGAACTTGTATGTTCGCGTTTATCGCTCGCCAACCAATTTTAGATAAAACAAAAGACGTATTTGCTTACGAGCTTTTGTTTCGCGATGGCAAAGCTGGCGCTTATCCCGAGCATACCCCCGAAAAAGCGAAGTACATCTCCGAGCATTTTCATCCGTTAGGCCTTGACGACATTTGTGGTGAGAAAACCTCTTTCATCAATTTTTCGTCAGAAACGATTATTTCTCGTTTCCCGACCACGTTAAATCCTGAGTCTGTGGTGGTTGAATTAGCAGACAATCCTTTTGCACAAACTGGGTTGTTAGAAGCTTGCCAACATATCAAGCGCATGGGTTTTCGTATCGCTATTGACGATCCTATGATGCTAAGTGCTAAACACGAAATTCTTCCTCTTGTTGATATTGTTAAGGTCGATTTATCTCAAATTCGTTATGAAAATATCGAAAAAAATATTCCGCGCTACCTTGATGCTAACGTTAAGTTAGTTGCTGAACAGGTTGATACTCAAGACCAGTTTGTGACCAGCATGGATTTAGGCTTCGATTTTTTCCAAGGCTATTTCTTCGCGCAACCTGAAGCACGTATATTGCGCCAACTGCCTGCATCGAAAATGAATATTGTCGATCTGATTGGCGAATGCTCTAACGATAAGTTTGATATTGAAAGAGTAACCCAAATCGTTGAGCGAGATGCTGCGCTTAGTTATCTATTGCTAAAATTCATTAACAATCCAACAATTAATAAGCGCTACAAGATATCCTCACTAAAACATGCCCTAAATTACATGGGTGAAGTGGAAGTGAAGAAGTTTATCGCACTACTTAGTTTGACTAATTTAGGTGATGATAAGCCATTAGAAATTATTCATATGTCTTTAGTCAGGGCAAAATTTTTCGATTTACTGGCAGCCAAACGAGGCTTAAAAGCAAATCCGCCGCTAGGCTTTTTGGTAGGGTTATTTTCGCTGTTAGATGCGCTATTAGACCAGTCGATAGAGGATGTACTTAAGCAGTTGCCGCTATCAGAAGAATTAAACGATGCTATCTTAGGAAAGACGGCTGAATTTAATAGCTACATGAGCCTAGTTCGTGCCTTCGAAGGGGCATTATGGATGAATGTCATTAAGCAGGCAAAGACGCTGGATATCGACCAGAAGCAACTTCATATCCTTTACAACCAAGCCATTGTTTGGGGTAACGGGGTAAGAAGTGCCATTACTACTCACTTTCCTCGCGCGCCAGTTCAAGCCTAGCGCGCACCAAACCAAAAACTTATTTTGGCTCTATTTGCCTAACATGGCGCTGTACTGAAATAAGCGAACCCAGCAAGCCCAATGTAATCGACAGACCCAGCATGGTTAATAACGCGGTGCCCGTGAGCCCTGTGATATTGAAGTCTTTTTGATACATTGCCGCGAAGGTTTCAATACTGCTATCCATCCACCACAAAATGATGATAACGGCGAACCACGCCATTAACCCGCCAAGCAAACCATACCAAAAACCGGTATACAGAAACGGGCGGTGAATAAAGGCATCGGTTGCCCCCACTAGCTTCATCACCACTATTTCATCATGCTTATTAAGAATATTCAGTCTTATGGTATTTCCAATAATCAGCACTACAGCAAAGAACAACAAAACGCCAATAAAGGTGACAAGGTCGCTGGCGATATTAATAACCGCGTAGAGGCGCTCTAACCATTCTATATCTAACTTACCGATATCGACTTCTCGTTGCTGCTTAAGCTTGTCTAGTAGAGCTTGAGCTGCGCTCGGGGAAGCATATTTATCATTAGGCGTAACTAGCACAACATCTGGTAACGGGTTACTTTGCAAATAAGCGATTGCATCACCTAAACCGGATAAATGCTGAAACTCTTTTAACGCATCATCAGCGGGTATAAACACAACCGAACCTATTTCCTCCCATGTGTTTAACCTTGCCACTAATTGCTGCGAATTAGCGGCTGAAATATTCGGTTTTAGAAACAGAGATATTTCTGACGCTTGCTCCCAGCCTGCGGTAATTTTTTCGGTATTTTTAACCATAATATAAAGCGTGCTGGGTAGTGTAATACTTAACCCCAATACCCCAATGGTCATTAGCGAAGCAGCTGGCTGGCGCCAAAGCTCACCTAAACTTGATAGCGCTTGTCTTACATGGCTAACGAAAAACATCATTATTGACTGCACTAGCCCAACTTTACTGGACGACGCACCTTGGCTTCTACCTTTAAATAGAATACTCATTGCCAGTTCCCATTTAGGTCATCCGTTAAGCCATCGGTTATCATTTGGCCGTCTTTTAACGTGAGTGTGCGATATTTCATTCGGGCAATTAACCCTAAATCATGGGTGGCGATGAACACAGATACACCGGCTTGGTTGAAATCTTCAAACAAGCGAATAATCTCCATAGAAAGCTTAGGGTCGAGGTTTCCGGTAGGCTCATCGGCAAGGAGTAATGGAGGCTTATTCACCACAGCACGCGCTATACCTACACGCTGCTGCTCACCGCCAGATAACATAATCGGTAAGTTACGGCTTTTATCACGAAGCCCCACCATTTCTAGGGCGGCATCTACACGCTTACCAATTTCTTTGTGGGTATAACCTTCAATAACTAATGGCAATGCTACATTATCGAACACTGATTTATCCATTAACAATTGGTGGCTTTGGAAAATCATGCCGATATCGCGGCGAATATACGCAATATCTCTTCGGCTAATCGCGTTTAGGTCATGACCATTAATAAGCACACGACCCACAGTGGGGCGTTCCATAATACTGATAAGTTTAAGCAGCGTACTCTTACCGGCACCAGAATGACCGGTTAAAAAAGCCATTTCTCCGGGCGCGATATGAAAATCCACTTTGCTTAGCGCCCGTTGTCCGCCAGGGTAGGTTTTGCTTACTTGCTCAAACTTTATCATGCATGTTCCCTACTACCCTATTCCTGTAATTAGCTATGAATACTGTTTACTCGCCGCTATCAATTTCACTAAATAGTGCATCGATAAATTCTTGGCCGTCGAACTGGCGTAAGTCATCAATACCTTCACCAACCCCTATATATCTGATAGGTATACCAAATTTATCAGCAATTGAGAAGATAACACCACCTTTTGCAGTACCATCTAGTTTGGTAAGGGTTATACCGGTTAAACCAACGGCTTGATTAAATAGCTTCGCTTGGCTAATGGCATTTTGACCTGTGCCTGCATCTAGGGTAAGCATAACTTCATGAGGCGCATTAGGGTTCAGCTTTTTCATTACCCGCACAACTTTCTTGAGCTCTTCCATCAAGTTATCTTTATTCTGTAAACGCCCAGCTGTATCGGCGATAAGAATATCTGTTTTGCGGGATTTAGCTGCTTCTAGCGCATCGTAAAGTACTGACGCACTGTCCGCGCCCGTATGCTGCGCAATAACCGGAATACTATTTCGCTCACCCCATACTTGCAATTGTTCAACCGCAGCCGCCCTAAAGGTATCCCCCGCAGCCAGCATTACTTTTTTACCTTGCTGCTGGAACTGTTTCGCTAATTTACCAATGGTAGTCGTTTTACCTACACCGTTAACCCCAACCATTAGAATAACGAAAGGGCCTTCATCGCTATTGTGGGCATTAATAGCATCGCTCAGCGGTTCATTTACTTTTGAAAGCATGCCAGCCATTTGTTGCTTTAATATATCTAGCAAGGCTTCTGCGTCTTTAAGATCTTTACGGCTGGCGCTGTCCGTTAAATGGGTAATGATTTTTTGCGTGGTATCCATACCCACATCAGCAATCAATAACTGAGTTTCTAAATCTTCATATAATTCATCATCAATAGCCTTGCCTTTGAATAAGCTAACTAAGCCGCTGCCTAAGTTGGCTTTAGTGCGAGATAGGCTTTCTTTAAGGCGTGAAAAGAGTGATTTCTTTTCTTTCGGTGCTGGCGCTGTCTCAACTACAGGTGCAGTTTCCACAACAGGCTCGCTAACCATGTCGGTTGCTTCTGCTTCTAAAACGTTAGCCTCTTGATTGGCACTAGCAACAACAGGCGCTTCGCTTTCGCTCTCATTTTTGCTCTCTGGTTCAAGGGCTTCACTTACCGTGATAGGTAAGTCAGCTGCAACTTCACTGTTATCCACTAATGTCGTGGGCGCGGGGTCATCAGCAACGGTTTCAAGGGCGTCTATTTCAACCGCGCCTGACGGGTCTGGTACAACACTGACTGGCGTAGGGTCTTCTTCTACTGAAACCGGGACTGATACCTCTGCGGCTTGCTCAAGGTCTGAAGTTTGTGTTTCATCAGGTAAAACGGCGCTTTGATCAACCGGCTTTTGCTCTTGGTTTTCCTGTGCTTTTTGCTTATCTGCTTTTTTGTTCTTACCGAACCAGCCAAAAAGTTTCGACATTGTTAAGACAAATCCTTATAAATACTGGGCAATTTCGGCTACACTTGCCGAATATTGAATAACCCCATGATACCATTGTCAGCGACTATGAAGCGAGTTTCTCGCCCATCCAGGGCATCTTCACCTGCAAAAAAATCCAATTCTGCTCACGCAAAAGCGAAAGCTGGGCATATTCGCATTATTAGCGGCCAATGGCGGGGACGAAAGCTACCGGTACTCGACACTGAAGGGTTGCGTCCAACTACTGACAGAAATAAAGAAACCTTGTTCAATTGGCTGATGCCTTATTTAAATGAAGCAAGGTGCTTAGATGTGTTTGCGGGCTCGGGTGGATTGGGCTTAGAGGCATTATCTCGTTACGCCCTTTCTTGCGATTTTGTTGAATTAGATAAATCGGCAAATGCACAGTTAAAAAAGAATTTGGCGATGTTAACCGCTAATAATGCGCAAGCGGCTAATGTGGAAGCCGCTAATACAAAAGCGGCTAATACAAAAGCGGCTAATAAAAAAGATCATAGCGTACATCAAGGCGATGCTTTAGCGATTTTACCCACATTATCGGGTAAAAATTTCGATATTATATTTGTCGACCCGCCGTTTAACAAAGGGTTGATTGAGCCAACGTTGTCGGCTATTGAAGCCAATAAATTACTATCGAACGACGGTGTATTGTACGTAGAACACGAAGCAAATCTTGCGCCCATTACTTTGCCAAACCACTGGCAAATTATAAAAGAAAAGCGCACATCGGCGCTTTGCTATTATTTGATAAAGGCTGCGTAGCAAAATTTTTGTCTCGGGGTAAACGCTTTAAGCCCTTACCACCGAAACGTTAAGCCAAATCGAGTCCAATATTCGAAATACCTTCTTCTAGCGCTATCGCTTTAAGGGCATCGGCAGTACTAGCAGGTGACTTCCCAGCTTCTACGCAGTCTAGCAACGCTTCTTGAACCGCTACTTCAAACACCATAAGCGGGTGTTCTTTTACGGTTTCATCGTCAGCTTCACCGCTTTCTAGCAAGTAAGCTTCTACGCTACCTTGAGAAAGTTTACTCACAACCACGGCACCTTGTGGATCGTCGCCAGCGATAAGGTTAAGCACCGCGGCTAGCCCGATAGCAGCATCAATAGCTGGGTACACGCCATAGGTATCAAAATCGCTAGTATCTGGGGTAGCCACTTCTACTTTTTCAAGTTGCACACCAATGTTGAACTTACTTTTAGGCGCTTTAACTGACTCCCACACCAAGTTCAAACAATTGCGAATACCTTCTTTATCACCAAATTCGGTGAGTTCACAAAATAGCTCGTAGTTGGGGATCATCCGTTCTAGCAAGGCAGCACTGAATGCAACCGCTTTGTATCCTTCAAGAGCGCGCACGCGCCCAAATGTATTAAGTTTTTGCTTTGCCATTAATTAGCTCCGGTGGCATGCATAAAGTATTGAGTAGCACCATCAAGAAGCATTTGAATGGCTATCATGACGAGGATCATCCCCATTAATCGTTCCATAGCAACAAGGCCACGTTCGCCTAATAGCTTATGAAATACATTAGAAAACATCAAAATTACTGCACTGATTGACCAAGAGGCACCAAGTGCTAGCGCCCAGTCAGACATGCGGTCTGGGTTCTGGTTTGCCAGAAGAATGAGCGCCGCGAGTGTCGATGGCCCCGCTATCATTGGAATTGCAAGAGGCACCAAAAATGGTTCTTCACCAACCGCCAGCCCACTTGGGTTACCTGCCGATGGGAAAATCATTTTAAGCGCAATTAAGAACAAAATAATACCACCAGCAATACTGACAGTTTCTTGTTCAACATTGAGAAAATTCAATACCGATTGGCCGCTGAACAGGAATAAAAACAAGATCCCAAGCGCAAATAACAATTCCCTAATAAGAATCATTTGCCGTCTACGGGGTTCAATCGACTTTAAAACCGACATGAACACAGGCAAATTACCTAAAGGATCCATGATCAAGAATAACATGACGGCAGCTGACCAAGTATCCATTTTTTCTTATTCCCCAATAACTTGCTGCGAGACGCTGACAGCAAAAACATATTTCATTAAACAATTTTCAGCATTGTACAAAAAAGCGTTCGTTATTTGTCAATTTTAGACCTAAATATTCATAATTCTGGTTTTACAAAAAATACGCTCTCAATTGGTGCCTAGTAAGCGCATAGTGCAAAATTAAATAATTGAGCTATTCTCGTAATTCTGTATTGATTCATATCATTAGTGTATACGCGCCTCAATAATTTAGCCCGTAGCGAAATGCCAACAGCGCTTACTACGCGAGTAAACTGAGTTAATCATAGCTAATGAGCGTGGACTGAATAAACGCAAGTGCATTTTAAAGACTAGACAAGGTTGGAGACCAAAAGAATGAGTTTGATGACGGTAAAAGAAGTAGCCACTTTTTTAGATGTTCAAGAAGTGAGAGTAGAGCGTTTAGAAAGAGAAAGTCTTTTAGTGGCGAAAGATAAAGATGCTGAAGGTAACCCGTTATTTGATAGCGACGATGTGAAGCGTTATAAAGTTCTCGCTGAGCGCTTAGGCGGCATTTAAATCGCTTTGCATAGGCGCAAAAAAAGCATTACTAGCATGTTGTTCAATGCATTGTCGGTAAAGATAAATGGATGAGCAATGTCACCACCTTATTACGGTGGCGACATGCAGTATGTTGGCTTATTTAAAGTCTTGAAGCATTCTTGCAATACTTCGAATACCTTTTGCCGTTGCACCTACTGGCATTTCAGCGGTTGCACCACCGTGATAGGCTGCAGCTAAATCTAAGTGCACCCATCCCTTGCCTTCAGGATTCACAAAGCGTGATAGAAAACCTGCCGCATTAGAGGCACCGCCACCGCCGCCACCTTTCATAGGTCGGCTGTTTGCTGTATCAGCAAAGGCAGATGGGCAACGGTCTGCATGAAATGCTTCAATAGGTAGTGGCCAAAAACGTTCGTTTTCAGCAGTCGCCGCCGCTAGCATTTGTGAGCGTGCATGATCATCCATTGAAAATACTGCGTGATAATCAGATCCTAACGCCACCATGGCGGCACCGGTTAAAGTGGCTGCATCGATAATTAATGGCGCGCCAGTTTCTGTTGCCGCCATTAAGCCATCAGCCAATACCAAACGACCTTCCGCATCAGTATTCACTACTTCTACAGTCACGCCGTTTTTGTAGGTAAGTACATCACCCAATTTATAAGCATGGCCACTGATTAGGTTTTCTGCACAGCATAAAATAAGTTTTAAACGCTTACTAATGCCTTGGCTTATGGCCAAACCGAGCGCACCGGTCACGGTGGCTGCACCACCCATGTCACATTTCATATCAAGCATACCTTCACTTGATTTGATGCTGTAGCCACCGCTATCAAACGTAATACCTTTACCAACAAGTACCGCCTCAACTGGCGCGTCTGGGTTACCTGTTGGATTGTAATCAAGCTCTAACATTACTGGCGGGCGTTCGCTACCTCGACCTACATTATAAATGCCTGTCCAACCTGCATCTTTTAATTCTTCACCCACGGTCATGGTATATGAAACATGCTCTTTGCCTAAATCAGACAACCAAACTGCCGCACGCTGGGCTAACGTTTCAGGGCTTAAGTCTTCAGGTGTATCGTTCACCAACTGGCGGGTAAATAATAAAGCAGCGTAATTTTGTTCTAACCATTGCTTATCGTCGTTATCGGCCCATTTAATGGTTGATGGATTACGGGCTCGGGTAAAGCTCAATGCGAACGCCCATTGTTGCTCTTTGTTCCACTGACCAGTTAAGGTCACTTCTGGAACATTTAAACCATCAAGCTTACGCGCCACTTGTTGAATGGTACGCTCATGCGCGCCACCTTCACGGCAATCACCGTCTGGCAAGTGGATGACTGCGCCATTTTCACTAAAAGAGAGCTTAGTATTTTCTCCCCACGCACTATTGGCTTTATCTGAAGATAAGCTTACGGTAAATTCTGCCATTACGTTTTAATCCTTATATATTTTTTGCGTTTCATTGCCGGAGTAGAAGTTTAGTTCTAGCAGCGCAATGCTTTAAAATTTATGTCGTTATGGGCCTAACTACTATGTTTTTTTCGCCAGCATTAATACGCGGCACCTTGATTAAGCGTTATAAACGCTTTCTTGCCGACGTTGAACTTGAAGACGGCTCAATCGTTACCGCACATTGCCCTAATACGGGTGCCATGACTGGCTGCGCCGAACCTGGCTACACCGTCTACTTAAGTGAATCTAACAACCCTAAACGAAAGTTAAAGTACACTTGGGAGCTTGCCCAAACTTTCGACGGCGATTTCATTGGCATTAACACTCACAATGCTAATAAATTGGTGGCGGAAGCACTGAATAACAAGGTCTTGTCTGCATTTTCTGATATTAGCCAATGGAAAGCTGAGGTAACACCTCCTGGAGGCAACAGCCGATTCGACTTTGCATGTACAACTAATGACACCTTACATTATGTAGAAGTGAAATCTGTCACCCTAGCACGGGACAGAGATGGATATTTTCCTGATGCGGTAACCGCAAGAGGTGTAAAACATTGTTTAGAGCTTGCAGAACTCTCTCAACAAGGTATAAGTACCTGCTTGTTATTTTGTGTTCAACATACAGGCGTGCATTCTGTTCAAGTAGCACGAGATATTGATCCTGTTTACGCCGACGCCGTAAACACTGCGCTGGCATCAGGGGTAAAAATTCTCGCCGCTGGCTGTACAATTGATGAACAAAAAATAGTTATAAATCAACCACTACCAGTAAATGTGTGAAAAATAGGTTGATTTTTTTCATTTCGCCTTCATATTTGCGCCTTGTTTTACTGGAAGTACGTTAAATACGTTAACTAGTAACAGTGCTGACTTTTAATTAATATCATCAGCATAATAATTACATAGACACGAGCAATTGCTTGTAATGAACGGTCTTGATGTAGTTAACCGATTCATTCAGGACAAGATGGATGTCGTAGTGTAGGAGATGTGGCAGATGCCAACAGGAAAAGAAACAAAATCTCTAGGGCTATTAGCACTAGCAGGATTGCAGCCGTACCAGGCTACCGCTGACGAAGAGTACATGGGCGAGCCGCAAATGGAACACTTCCGTTTACTGCTTAAAGCATGGCGCAACCAACTTCGTGAAGAAGTTGACCGTACCGTAACGCACATGAAAGACGAAGCAGCAAACTTTCCAGACCCGGTAGACCGCGCTGCTCAAGAAGAAGAGTTCAGCCTTGAATTGCGTACCCGCGACCGCGAACGCAAGTTAATCAAGAAGATTGAGAAGACGCTTAAGCGTATTGAAGAAGATGACTTTGGTTTTTGTGACCAATGTGGCATTGAAATCGGTATTCGCCGCTTAGAGGCCCGTCCTACTGCCGATCTGTGTATCGACTGTAAGACCATGGCAGAAATCAAAGAAAAGCAACTACAGGGTTAATAGACCTTAGTAGTCAGTTATACGCCTCTTAGTATTTACTATAGAGGTGTGTAACCGTATTTCTCTCGATGCAATCTACAAATAATGCCTCACCTCTATATGTCGGCCGCTTCGCGCCTTCGCCGTCAGGGCAACTTCATTTCGGTTCTTTAGTCACCGCGCTCGCTAGCTATCTAGACGCACGTCATCATAATGGCCAATGGCTGGTCCGAATGGAAGATATTGACGAACCTCGGTGCTTGCCTGGTGTAGACAGCGACATTTTGCATACCCTTGAATGCCATGGCCTTCATTGGGATGGTGATATTTTGTATCAGCGAAAGCAGCATGCAAGGTATCAAGCCAAACTGGAAAGTTTATTGGCTAGCAGCTCTGCCTATTTTTGTGCCTGCACCCGCAAACAAATAAAAGCCAACGGTGGCCACGATAATCAATATTGTCGGCACCTAGGCCTAACTGCCCAGTCATTTTCAGCGTTAGTACCAGCATCAGAATCTCATAACCGAGGCTTAGCGGTGCGGCTAAAGCTTGATTGCCACCTAGATACGTTTGACGACGGCATCATGGGAACGGTTTATTCCAGCAGCAATGGGCTTAAGCAAAGCAGTTTTGTAGATAGCGGTTTTATAGAAAACGCTCAGGAAGAAAGCGCTCAAATCGAAGATGTAGTTATTAAGCGAAGCGACGGCCTATTTGCGTATAATTTTGTGGTGGCGTTAGACGATGAATACCAAGGGGTAACTGACATTATAAGAGGTAGCGACCTTTTAGATGTTACTCCGCTTCAACGTGCTATATATGATACCTTAGGTTGCAGTGTGCCTCAGTATGCTCATGTTCCAGTTGCTTCGGTATCGGCAGGGCGAAAATTGAGTAAACAAAACCATGCTACCCCAATTAACAATGAGAACGTGTTAGAAAATATCGTTAATGGCCTGTCTTTCTTAGGCCAAGGTGAATATAACCCTAACGAATTTGAAAATGCCACACAACTGCTTACTATGGCAATATCAGGCTGGGATAGGAAATTAGTACCTAAAATAGCCGAAATTATTGTGGGAAAGCACGAATCCACTTATTATAGCCATCCTTTATAACCTTCGGAGACTTCACCATCATTCATCGTGTTTTCAATTCTGTTAAGCGAGCCTTTACTAAGGAACATACCGCTGACAATGTACTAGAGCCTCGTGTCATGACTCGTGGGGAGCACGGCATCTCTCGCGAAGATGTGAGCCCTAATGCGTTGAAAGTCATGTATCGCCTTAACGGAGCAGGCTTCGAGTCTTATTTGGTCGGAGGTTGTGTTCGCGATATTTTGATGGGACATGAGCCAAAGGACTTTGATGTGGCAACCAATGCCACACCGGAACAAATTAAAGGGCTGTTTAGAAACTGCCGCTTGATTGGCCGTCGTTTCAGACTAGCCCACATAGTCTTTGGTCGTGAAGTAATAGAAGTAGCGACCTTCCGCGGCCATCACACCGAAGAGTCTGAAGCAAAAGAAGTACCGAAGAACAAAGCAGTGTCAAAACAAGATGCCCATGGGCAATTGGTCAGAGACAATGTTTTTGGCAGTATTGAAGAAGATGCCGAACGCCGTGATTTCACATTCAATGCTATGTACTACAGTGTGGCAGACTTCACCGTAAAAGATTTTGCGAATGGCCTAGAAGCTATTGAAAAGCGCGAAGTGCGCTTAATTGGCGATCCTGAAGTGCGTTATCGTGAAGATCCGGTTCGCATGCTACGGGCCGTGCGGTTCGCCACTAAGCTTTCAATGCGTATTAGTGATGACACCGCGGCACCTATGGAGCAGTTAGCCAGTTTGCTCAACAATATTCCGGCTGCTCGTTTGTTCGAGGAAACCTTAAAGCTGTTCTTATCTGGTCAAGGTGAGAAAACCTTTATGATGCTGCGAGAGTACGGCTTAATTGCACCGTTATTTCCACAACTTGCACCGTTTATTCAAGACGAAAATAGTCGTGAAATGCAGTTTGTACGAAAAGTGCTGCAAAATACTGATGAAAGAATTAACAACGAGCAACGAGTTACACCTGCATTTTTATATGCTGCATTGCTCTGGTATCCGCTAGAAGAGCGCGCACAAATTATGCAGGCAGAGTCTGGGTTAAGCGCGCATGATGCATTCAACCTTGCGTCAACTGAAGTGATTGCGAAACAGACGCAACGCATTATGATCCCTAAGCGTTTTTCCACAGTTATTCGCGACATTTGGATTTTACAGCAACGCCTTCCCAAGCGTTTTGGTCGTCGTGCCTTTCAGCTGTTAACCCATCCTAAATTTCGTGCCGGTTATGATTTTCTGCTCGTTCGCGGGCAGGTTGAAGGCGGAGCCCTATTGGAACTAGCCCAGTGGTGGACACATTTTCAGCACGGCGAACCTAGCAAGCAAAAGAAAATGTTAAACGACTTACGTCGTCAAGAAGGTGATGGCCCAAAACCAAGAAAGCGTAAACGTCGCCCAGCATCGAGAAATACCGATGCATAAAGAGCACGTTTATATTGGTATTGGTAGTAATTTGGGCGACCCTGTACAACACGTTGAAGATGCTTTTATCGCGTTAGGTTTACTTGAAGGCACTCGCGTACTTACCTGTTCGTCGCTGTATTCCAGTAAGCCCATGGGGCCGCAAGACCAACCCGATTATATTAACGCAGTATGCTTGATTGAAACGACCCTAGAGCCTCATAAGCTACTTGGTGAGTTACAGCGAACTGAGCATGACTTTGGCCGAGAGCGTAAAGGACAGCGCTGGGGAGCACGAACCCTAGATTTGGACATATTACTTTACGGTAGCCAAACTATTTCTAGTACCGATCTTACGGTGCCGCATGTAGGCATGTCAGAACGGGAATTTGTGTTGGTTCCTCTCTTTGAAATAGCCCAATCTATGGTCATGCCCGACGGAAAACCTATTTCACACTGGGTTGCAAAGTGCTCTCTTGACGGTCTTAAACGCCTGCGCGCTTCCATTTAGCTTCAAAATCCGTATAGTTCGCCCCATTATTCTTTCCCTGGAAGGTTGCTATGAAGAAAATTACCGTTTCTGGCTTACTTAAAAAGAAGCAAGCTGGCGAAAAAATTACCTCACTAACAGCTTACGATGCCAGCTTTGCCAAAATGTTTGATGAGCAAGGTATTGATGCACTACTGATTGGCGATTCGCTCGGCATGGTGCTTCAGGGAGAAAGCGACACCTTACCGGTAACCATTGAAGATATTGAATACCATACGCGCAGCGTAAGGAAAGGCACAGAACGCGCCTTCGTATTAGCTGACATGCCGTTTATGTCTTACGCCACCCCAGAGCAAACATATGCGAACGCGGGTAAGCTAATGGCTGCTGGTGCAAGCATGATTAAAATGGAAGGTGGAAGCTGGTTATGCGAAACCATTCAGGGTTTGAATTTGCGCGGCGTGCCTGTATGTGGTCATTTAGGGCTCACGCCTCAGTCGGTACATGTGTTTGGTGGATTTAAAATACAGGGCCGTGAGGCAGATAAAGCAGAAAAATTGTTAGCAGAAGCCAAAGCGCTTGAAGCAGCAGGTATTCAGCTACTTGTGCTAGAGTGCGTGCCGTCTTCATTAGGTAAGGCCGTAAGCGAAGCGCTAACCATACCAGTAATTGGTATTGGCGCAGGAAACGATACAGATGGCCAGATTCTGGTGATGCATGACATGTTTGGTATTAGCGCCAACTACATGCCTAAGTTTTCAAAAAACTACCTTGCCGAGACGGGCGACATGCGCAAGGCCGTTCAGCAGTATATAGCAGAAGTACAAAGTGGTGCTTTCCCGTCCCCTGAGCACAGCTTTGAGTAACGAGGTTTAAATATGAAGGTTGTTGACGACATTGCGTCATTACGAAAACTAACTACTGAATGGAAATTCAGTGGTAGCACCGTTGGGTTTGTTCCTACCATGGGAAACCTCCACAACGGGCACTTAAAACTCGTTAAACGGGCCAAAGCTCATAATTCCCGAGTGGTAGTGAGTATTTTTGTTAACCCTATGCAATTTGGTGTCAACGAAGATTTAGACGCATATCCGCGCACGATTAAAGAAGATAAAGCCAAGCTTATTGAAGCGGGTGTTGATGCCGTATTTTTACCCAGCGTTAGCGATATGTATCCCGGCGGTGTTGAGCATCAAACGGTAGTAGAAGTACCCGACATTTCGGATATTCTATGTGGTGCAAGTCGTCCAGGGCATTTTCGCGGTGTCGCGACGGTAGTGAGCAAACTGTTTAACATGGTTCACCCTCACGATGCATTTTTTGGTGAAAAAGACTTTCAGCAATTACAGGTTATTCGCACTATGGTGCGCGACCTTTCTATGGGCGTGACCATTCATGGCATTCCTACAGAGCGTGATGTATCTGGCTTAGCCTTAAGTTCTCGTAACGGTTATTTGACTGACGAGCAACGTCATACTGCGGCGACTATTTACAGTGAAATGACATCACTGAAAGCACGCATAGAGGCGGGCGAACGAAACTATGTGGCGTTAGCGGCTGACCTTGCAGATATCCTAACCGACTCGGGCTTTAACAATGACTATGTTCATATTGTTAATGCCGAAAGTCTAAAACCTGCGAAACAAACCGACAAACACTTAGTTATTTTAGTTGCCGCTTTTCTGGGTAATACCCGTCTTATCGATAACCTTCAAATCCAGTTGTAGACTGAGTTAAAAACTAAATTATAGATCGGGCGCTATAACACGCACGCTATAAATCAAACCCAATAAAAAAGCCCTCGCTGTCACGCGGGGGCTTTCAATATAAAAGCTTTGCGGGCATGTTTACGCCGCAGGTATTGTCTCTATCATCTTCACCAATTCTTTATACAACTTCGTTTTCGTAGCAATAGTATGTTGCTCTTCAAGGATATTGCGTAGGTCTTGATTACTGGTAAGTGGGTTGGCTAACACTACCCTGAACACTGTTATGCAGTTCGTAGGGTATTCTGGGGCCTCTAAACGCGTACGAGAGACAAACGACTTCCCAGCCTCTCGTTGCTGCTTCTGTACGATTACAGTGAGCCTATCAAGCTTCTCGTTGATTTTCGCTTTTGTAGCATCGTCAGCCAGTTTTAGCTTTTTTTGCAAGCCTTCTGGGCAAACACGATAGGTGAGTAGCGAAAGCGTGGGTGAGGTGGTTAGCTCAAAGTCAGGGTGCTTAGTAATCATGTCGGCATACGTGCCGGCTTTCTCAATACTTCTGTCGATAAGTAACTCGTAACCTCTGCGCCCAAAGATATGCATGGCGGAGTACACCATCATAGCCATGCCGTTGCGCGAACCTTCAAGGGTAGTCGCGCCTAAATCTTTAGAGCCTGCACGCAGAATATATTGTGCATGGTGTCGTACTGCATTGGCATCTTCAGGGTTTTTGAATAACGCCATGCCTGCCCCCATTGGCACATACATTTGTTTATGGGCATCTATGGTAACTGAATCGGCACGCTCAATTCCTTTTAAACGATGTTTATATTGCGACGAAAACAAAGTTGCCCCGCCCCACGCCGCATCTACATGGAACCAACAGCCTAGCTCTTTTGCCACATCAGCCAATTCGTTTAATGGGTCGACATGCCCAGTTTCGGTAGTACCACCAACACCGACAATGGCCAGCAGCTTATTGCCTTCTTCCTGATAGCGTTTCCCTGCAGCTAGCGCTTTTTCAGGGTCCAGCGTTTGATTCGGCGCCGGTAGTGTCAGTAACTGATCGCGACCTAACCCTAGGGCATCAACCGCTTTTGATAATGAATAGTGTCCACGTTTACTGCACATCACACCTAAGTGATTAATGTCGTGGAATCGGTAAGCGGCAGCTAAACCTGCCTTGGCCACACCAGCAAAGCCCTCTTGCGGCCCAAGGATTTTATTTCTCGCTACCCAAAGTGCGGTGATATTGGCAATAGTGCCGCCAGAACAAAAGGCACCTAAAGAACGTTTGGCACTGTGTAAATGGCTGTCGTAGAAGTCTTTCGACTCATCATAGACAAGGTTGTGCATCATACCTAACACTTGGCGCTCAAGCGGCGTGAATGCCTTTGAGGTTTCTATTTTCACTAAGTTTTGATTAAGCCCCACCATTAACTTTGATAGCGGCAAATGAAAATACGGCAATGCAGAGGTCATATGACCAATAAACGTAGGTGAATAGGTATTTACCGAATGAGCAACCAGCTTATCTAGCAAGCTTTCTGCATGCGTAGACACGAACTCTGGCGATTCAGGGACTTTTGAGTCGGAGAAGTCTTTCTCAATTTCTTCTAGCGAGGTTTTTTTGGTAACAACGTGCTGTGACAAGAAATCTAAGATATTGTCAGATAAATGTTGTTCAATTTGAGCCATCTTTGAGTCTTTGTGTTCAGGCTTGGTAAATACCCTAAACAGGTGCTCTAGACTAACTTGCGCTTCACCCACTCAACCAACCTCACTTCAAATGACTCTTTTTCAAGAAACTACAACCCAACTTCGTTGCCCTCGCTGAAAGCCATCATAATACTTTCAGGGTCACGAACTTTACCTTAGATTGCCTATTACGCCAAGGGTATCCCAATGAATTGCCCTTGTATCAACACAAGATATTCTGCGGTGATAATGCGTTATCAATAAGATGAAGTAACCTAAACTTCTCAAATACTGACGGGTAGTGCTATATTTTGGCTACACACACGAAGAAAAATAAAGGCTATTGCATGCCAATAAGAGCGGTTAGTGAAGCTGTTTCTATCAATAACATCGTCCCTTATTTTCAACCCATCATGGATTTGAGGTCGAAACGTGTGTGGCGTTACGAATGTTTAGCGCGTTTAATTACCGCAGAAGACAAAACCTTTTTGCCTAGTGAGTTTCTCTACTTGATTGAACGAGAACAGCATGTAAAGGCACTCACTGAAGCAATGTTTATTCAAAGCGCCCGCTATTTTCGTCATCTCCATGTACCGTGGAGCATTAATATAAGCGCGGCAGATTTACTAAACACCAATCTTACAAACACGCTTATTTCTCATTTAATCGACTACCCAAACCCAGAAAGAGTGAGCATTGAGATAAGTGCTGCTAGTGCACTAACCCACCCTGAATTAATGCAGGAATTTGTTGAGAGGAGCGCAGAAGCAGGACTTGGGGTTTTCTTAGACAATGTGGGAGAAAACCCAGGTAATATCAATGCTATTTTAAATATGCCAATTAAAGGTATTAAGCTAGCCGGTGGCCTAATAAGCCACTACGAACAAAATACAGGCGTACAGGATTACGTTGATAACTTATTAGCGCTCTGCGACAAGCGCAATATTTGCGTAGTAGCAGAGCACATAGAAACAAACTTACTGCTTGAAAGCGTCAACAAGTTACCCATACAGTATGCGCAAGGCTATGTATTTAGCCCGCCGCAACCTACCACGCAACCTCACTAAGCGAGCAGTAAGCGTGAAGATAATAAATAACCGCCGTATGACCTTCGAAATAGCTAGCACTTAGTATTCTCATCGGCTACGCGCCGCCATCGACCTCTTCTGAGTAACAACTAAGTGACCAGCAGTGCTGCCCGCTAGCACGGTATTTGCGTTCAAAAGGGGTCATGGCGTTATCAGACGTAATTTCAGTCAAATCAGACACCAAACCGTAATGCGTAGCCGCTTGAGCAAATTCCATTAAGTAAACCAACCAGTTACTACGCACTTCAATATTGGGGGTAATGGCCATTAAGTCTGCCATGGCTGCACTACCGTGCCAGCGTTTTTGCACCTGGGTTTTCTTCGGATACGGGTTTGGATAGAACAAACAATGCTGGATCACCTTCCAATTGGCCCGGTGAACCAGTCGCCAAAAGTCATTCACATCAGCGCGGATAACCCGATAATTATCTTGCCCGGCTGAATAATGCTGATGTTTGTCCACCCGCTGCGCCGATTTATCTAAACCAATAACGCGGCATTCAGGGTTCGCCTTAGCAATATTTGCTGTGCTTTCACCTACGCCACAACAAGAATCCAAAATAATATCGCCGGTAAACCCGTCTAACCATTCGGTTGCTTCGTTAAAGGCGAGTTGCGTGTGCTCACCTATAGGTCGCTGGTTTTCAGATGACTTATAACGTTTTACTAAGTCATCGAGTTTTTCGTGCACACCTTCTTGGTTCGTAGTGATGCCTCTAGAATTCCCACTTGCCATTAACTACGTATTCCTTTGCCGGTTTTAAGCAGGTAATAAGCAACGGCAAACAACACCACGTTGAAGCCCACTAATAATGACAGCGATAAGGTGACATCAACATCTGAAACCCCTAAAAATCCATAGCGAAAGCCATTTACCATATACACAACAGGGTTGGCTTTACTTACCCACTGCCAAAACTCGGGTAAAAGCGAGAGTGAGTAAAAAACGCCGCCAAGGTAGGTTAACGGTGTTAGTACGAAGGTGGGTACCACACTAATATCATCGAAGGTTTTAGCAAAAATAGCGTTAATTAACCCTGCTGTCGAAAACAGTGAAGAGGTGAGTAATACCGTAAGAATAATGATGCCAATATGGTGTATTTGCACATCAACAAAGAATAGCGATACCAAGGTGACAATAATGCCGATTAATACAGCCCTAGCTACACCTCCCCCTACAAAACCTAGAATTATCACTGAGGTGGGCACGGGGGAAACCAGTAACTCTTCAATATTGCGTTGAAACTTGGCGCTGAAAAAAGACGAGGATACGTTTGCGTATGAGTTGGTAATGACCGACATCATGATCAAACCTGGAACTATAAATTCCATGTAAGAGAACCCGCCCATTTCGCCTATTCGGTTACCGATAAGGCTACCAAAAATAACGAAATACAAGCTCATGGTAATAGCGGGCGGCACCAAAGTTTGGATCCAAATGCGTAAAAAGCGAGTGCATTCTTTTATCCAAATGGTGGTTAGCGCCACATAGTTTTGTTTAAACCAGCCAATCTTTTCTTCCGACTGTGTGTTTGTCTGTGAACTCATTTTTAACCCTCTGCCTTTGCCGTTTCAACCAAACGCACAAACAACTCTTCTAATCGATTCGATTTATTACGCATACTCAGTACTTGAACCCCCTGCTCGGTTAATTGAGCAAATACTGGGTTTAGCCCTTCTGCCTTTTCTACATCGACTTCTAGCGTATGTTCATCGAGTAAGCGACTTTCGTAACCTGTCAAAATCGGCGTCTGCTGACCAAGGTTAATATCCAGAACGAACGTTTCCGTATTTAATTTCGACAACAAGGCTTTCATGCTGGTGTTTTCCACAATCGTGCCTTTATTAATAATGGCAATATTGCGACACAGCATTTCTGCTTCTTCAAGGTAATGGGTCGTTAAGATAATGGTAATACCTTGGCGGTTAATCTCTTCTAAGAAGCCCCACATTGAACGGCGGATTTCTATATCTACCCCAGCGGTAGGCTCATCAAGAATTAACAAGCGAGGCTCGTGCATAAGAGCACGGGCAATCATTAGCCTGCGTTTCATACCGCCGGATAGTTCACGAGCTCTAGCATCCCGCTTTTCCCACAAATCAAGCTGAGCTAAGTACTTCTGTGCGCGTTCTTTCGCTATGCTTCGTGGCACACCGTAATAACCGGCTTGATTGAGCACAATTTGCATCACGGTTTCGAACTGATTGAAGTTAAATTCCTGTGGCACTAGACCAATACACGCTTTGGCTTGCTCTTTTTGGGTATGAAGGTCGTAACCAAAAATCGATACCTTGCCATCGGTTTGATTAACCAAGGAACTGATGATGCCGATAGTGGTAGATTTACCTGCGCCATTTGGCCCGAGTAGAGCGAAAAAGTCCCCTTTATCGACAGTGAGATCAACGCCTTTAAGTGCCTGCACGCCACCTTTGTACGTTTTGGTTAAGCCAGATATGTCCAACGCTTTCATGTGCTGCCCGTAAGTTGCTGGTAAATTGAGGTGACTACTACTCTGCCATAGAACACTGATTACAGTGGTAATGTGGCGGTATGTCTGCCGTCATTCTGATGTAAGCATAGTGCAGGCAAATGTCGATATTTCAACCCTTGCCAGAGTGGGGATATTGCCAAAAACCCCACCAATGCTGTTACTCATTCAGACACTAAATAAAAAAGAGAATAATTATGCCACAATTATCCCCTTGACCGGCTAAAACTGCCGTCAACCGTCTAAATTCCCCTTAAACATGCCGATGATTTCGCCATTTAATCGACAATCTTGTCTCGGCTGGGGTTTTAGGGCCAATAGTTTAGTGGCTGTTTAGCGTAGCACTGAGAAAGTTAGTTGGGTTTTGAATGCCCGAGCAAGGAGTTATTGTTTATGCGGCTATTGTTGATGCAGCAAATGTTTCAGCCGCAAAAAGGCTACTACCGTAGAGGCTATGCAGTAAATTAACACATGACGTAGATTAGCGTATAAAAAAGCACTGCGCCTAATTGGGGACTAAGCGCAGTGCAAGGGGTTGGCGTACCAAAGTGAGTCATACTTGAGTTAATCTGTCTCCCCAAGCACAGGTATAGTTAACCAAGCAGACAAGGCAATATCGGGGCACAATAATGGAAAAGCTATTTTGTATAATGGCAATTATGGCGAAAAGCGGGCGATTTTATGGAATTTGCGCCGAACTCAGGCACACACGCCATTGCCAATGTATAGTAGTGCCAAGAATGATTAAGAGTAGTTCCCATGCCTAAAACCATTGCGTTAGTTGAAGATGATGCCGCTATAAGAGAAAACTATCTTGTTGCCTTACAAGCACAAGGGTACAAAGTGAATGCTTTTGAAGATCGCCCCTCAGCAACCCACGCGTTCAACGAGGCGCTGCCGGATTTAGCCATTATTGATATTGGCTTAAAAGAAGAGATGGAGGGCGGCTTTTTGCTTTGCCAACAATTACGTGGTTTGTCGCCCACCTTACCGATTATCTTTTTTACCGCCAGAGACAATGATGTAGACACCATTAGCGGTCTACGCATGGGTGCTGACGACTACTTAACTAAAGATATTAGCATGGCACACCTACTGGCCCGTATCGCTGCCCTTTTCAGGCGTACCGACTTAATGTCGGCCCCTGTGGAACAAAAAGACGAGCTTCGCATTGGCGAATTAAAAGTGGATGCTTCACGCATGACAGTGAGCTGGAGCGGTGAACCTGTAGCGTTAACCGTAACCGAGTTCTGGATGTTACACGCGCTAATTAAACATCCTGGGCATGTAAAAAGTAGGCAACAGCTAATGGATGAGTCGCGCATGGTGGTAGACGACACCACCATTACTTCTCATATCAAACGTATGCGTAAAAAATTCGTACAACTTGATCCGCAGTTTGATCACATTGATACCGTTTACGGTATGGGGTATCGATGGCAGTTGTAGGGCATTGCTAGCATGCGAATAAGGTTCTCCATACGTTTACAGCTACTTGTATTGTCACTGTTCTTTTTTGCCATTCCCTACCTTGGCTATAATTACGTATGGGAGCTAGAGCAGTACCTTCGCACGGGCCAAGAACAAACCATGATTGGCACAGCGCGGGCCGTCGCCACCGCATTACACGAGCGCCCCGCATTATTCGACAGCGAGTCGGCTTATTTGAAAGACGTCCGCCCTGGTACTGATTTGTACGCGCCACCTATTCCCTACCCTATCCAACTTGATGGCGAACTTAATGATTGGCAACAAGTGGACGACTTGCTTACTCATTACGGCGCTAGTGAAATTGTGGAACGCTTTACTAGCTTGCAAACTAGCGACGGAACCAAAAGCGCCGCTAGCGAGATTAAGGTCGCCGCTAGCGGAAATAAAGAAACAAGCCTCTCTTTCGAGCATATGGTAGGCCGATACGATCAGTTCCTCTATGCCATGTTCAACGTTACCGACGATACCTTGTTATGGCGACAGCCGAATAGTTTGAGTGTAGAGCGGGGCGATCACCTGCTCATAGGTATGCAAACTCCTGAAGGCGAACTCGCGAGATACGTGGTGGCGCCCTATGAAAGTGGCTGGGTCAACGCGTTTAAATTAGCTGAGTCTGGCGCGACTAATCGCGCGGTGGAAAATGCGTTAAGTATTCAAGGGCGTTGGCAAGAAACTGCTACCGGCTACAATATTGAGCTTCGTTTCCCCCTTTCCATGACTTCTGGTGCACTCGCGTTTGCTATTGTAGATGTAGACGACCCTGCAACGAGGCAAAAACGCTACGCCATTGGCACTGCTAACACCAATAACATTGATGAACTGGGCACCGTAGTTACCCCCTCCCCTGAAATTGAGCGCATATTATCAGGACTTAAATATGCCGATTCCCGAGTGTGGGTAATAGACAACCACAAACGGGTGTTGGCCCGTGCGGGCGATATCCAAACCGCATCAGGACTTAATACTGCATCGCGCAAGGAAAGTGAAAACCCTATTTGGGGGTGGATTGAGTCTCAATGGTTGCTGCCCTTGTACTACCACATACTCACTAAACCCCCTGCCGACTTTGTAGATGAACTAGAAGATGCCTATGCTTTAGCAGGGAGAGATATAGGCCTAGCGCTTAACGGCCAACCGGATTCACTGTGGCGATTAACGCCTGATAACAAAGCAGTGGTTGTATCCGCTGCTTACCCCATATTTATTGAAGGGACGGTAATGGGCGCCGTGGTGGTGGAACAAACCACTAACGGTATTCGTACGTTGCGAAATCGAGCGTTAGAGCAGTTATTTCACGTAATTTTGGCAGTGATGTTACTGGGGACGTTAGGTTTATTACTTTTTGCCAGCAGAATATCAAACCGCATCAGGCGACTTAGAGATAACACCGAGGCTATTATTGATGCTAACGGTAAAATTGTTGGTAAATTACCTGTTGCTAAAGAAGGGGATGAAATTGGCGATCTCTCACGGGCGTTTTCCGATGTATTACTGCGATTGCAGCAATATAACTCCTATTTAGAGAACATGGCTTCTCGGCTGTCTCATGAGCTTAGAACCCCAATAGCGGTAGTGAAATCATCCCTTGATGCCCTATCCCAAGTGAGCGCGCAAAATGAGAAGTCACGGCCCTTAAATAGCGAACAGCAAGACGTATTTGTGCAACGTGCTCAGTCGGGCATTAGCCGGTTAAGTACTATCTTAAATGCTATGAGTGAAGCGACACGACTAGAGCACGCTATCGCACAAGAAGAAGTCATAGTATTTAATCTCATCGATGTTATTAAGGGGTGTGTTGGAGGCTACCAGCATGCTTATACCGACAGAAAATTTGTATTAACGTGTGCGCAAGACACAGCCATGCTGGCAGGCGCGCCTGAATTAATAGCACAGATGTTCGATAAAGTGATTTCAAATGCCGTTGATTTCAGCCAAACCAATGACACTATTCACATCAAATTATTGTCTAAAGACAAAGCCCTCATACTGAGTGTGAGTAACCCTGGCCCGTTGCTACCAGCTGGAATGAAAAAGCAATTAGTTCAATCCATGGTTTCCGTCAGGGCTAACAGCGATAGTCACGATAACGATTCCTCGCCGCACCTCGGGTTAGGCCTTTATATTGCTGATATTATCGTGGCTTTTCACAAAGGCACTATTGCGTTGTCAGATCTTGAAGATAAAAGCGGTGTTGAGGTTACAATGACTTTTCCCGCACCTCTTAACCAATAGCAATTTGTCACAAACCAAAAAACTGCACGCTTACTCAAGAGCACGTTTAAGAGCGTAATAAAACTGGCATTAATCATCTGAGTTCGGCAACCTCATCACAAACTTTCCCATTGTTTAAACTGGACAAAACCTCATTCGTCGCGCAAGGTTATCTTTGCAAATGCAGTTTGACTAATACATTTAGCCTTAAGGTGACCAGCGCTAAATTAAACACACGTTAATTTGCGGTTTTATCATATTTTCTGAAATGTTTTGAGTTGCCTCTCGGTCTTTATATATTACTGAAAAAAATAGGTTTTCAGCGAAAGCATAGGGTTGTCGTCAGATGAAAAAACGAATAGTTGGATTACGCTTTATGAAGCCAAGTCTTTTGAAATTGAGTAACGTTAAATCTACAGCCCGTAAGCTGGGTTTGATGAGTGTCATCAGTTTAGCGGTGGTTTTAATGCCATTTTACTTACACGCTGAAAACGTGACCGCTTCAATAACCTTGTTAGATGCCGAGCAATCACCTGTTAAAGACGGTGTCGTTATTTTTACGCCCTTATTTGATTTACCTGTTACGGAAAAGACTAGCGTCTCTGAAGTACCTAAAACCGCTATTATGAATCAAATCAACAAGCAGTTTGCCCCTCATGTGCTTGTAGTACAAAAAAACACAGAAGTGACCTTCCCTAATGCCGACAACCTATTTCACCACGTCTATTCTTTTTCGCCTACAAAGCAATTTGAACTGAAGCTATACAAAGAATTTACTGCTGAACCATTGTTCTTTGAACAATCCGGTATTGTGGATATTGGCTGTAATATTCATGACTGGATGTTGGGATATATCGTAGTCACTGATAGCCCCTTCTTTATTAAAACCACAGATGAAGGTAATGCAGACATCTCATTGCCTTCAGGCAGATACAGTGTGGATTTTTGGCATCCAGGAGCGCCCAACGAACAACCCTTCGCTGAAACCGAAATAGATATCACCGCCGATAAAAACTTTACATTAACGTTGAGTAAAGCAATAGCTAACGACGATGACTTTGATGATGGTTTTGGTGATTATTAATGTTTAAACGTTGTGCTGTCGTTTATTTTCTTGCTCTTATAAGTTTTAACGCTGTTTCAGACACCCAAGTATTACTTCGCGGCAATGTTATTTCAGCAGACAATGCTGACTCGTTTCAAACCAGTGGTGCTTCCCACCAACGTTTTGACAATAAAACATTCGCACTTTCTCAAGCAGTCATCGCCTTTAACGGAATAATTACCGATGACTGGCAGCTTAATGCTGTTGCCAATGGATATAGTGACGGCGACCAAAAGCTCGGGTTCAGCCAGCTTTATACTCAATACCGCCCCCTTACCCCCTCAACCATTAAACCTGAAGTTAAACTGGGCTTTTTCTACCCCGCTATTTCTGCTGAAAATACCGATATGGGATGGCTTTCACCCCATTTTTTGTCGAATTCTGCCATCAACAGTTGGATTGGCGAAGAGTTACGGACGTTTGGCGTAGAGGCTAGCCTAAGACAAAGTGGCCGACAGGTGAGAAGCAATTGGTCATGGAAAGTATCAGGAAGCTTGTTTAAAGGCAATGACACTACCGGCACCTTGTTATCTTGGCGGGGGTTCGCATTACATGACCGACAATCGCTGCATGATGACCGAGTTAAGTTCTTGCCTATCCCTGGCGTGGTATCTGAAGATGGCATTGATGCCCCGGCTTGGACAGAGCCATTTCGTGAAATTGACACAAAAACGGGCTATTACGCTGGCGTGCATGTAGCACACAAGCGCAGCTCGGAACTGCGATATTATTATTTCGATAACCGCGCCGACCCACTTATTTTCGATCCTGACAAGATTTATGCATGGCGTACACGATTTCACTCGTTAACCCTTCGCCATATGAAAAGTCGGCAATTCACCGTCTTTGGGCAGGTATTGTTAGGCGACACATTAATGGGGGAGAATGTTGTAAAAAATGACTTTCATGCGGCATACATCGCTGCCACCTATAGCCACAACAAGCATTTGGTTTCTGCTCGCCTAGACTGGTATCAAGTGATAGACAGAGATAACACGCTAGACGATCCAAACAGTAGTAGAGGGGAAGCCATTACGGTTAACTATACCTTCGAAATGACGCCTCAAATAGCGTTGTCAGCAGAATGGCAAATTAATCGAGGGACACAGGAAAACCTAAGATTTTTCAATGCAACGTCTAATGCAATACCTGATGAAACCTTTCACGAAAATCTGCTTCAGCTTGCACTAACCTATCGTATAAATTAAGCGTAACAATATAAATCTGAGCTATTTCGGTCCTAATCAGAACTGTCGTTGGTTTTCGACTTTTCAAGCGAGGCATCTGGCACATTTTTGACCATCATCCGCTCTTTGCGGCGGGTCATCATTTTTGCCAACCGACGCATGCTAACAGTGGTGTCTTTTTCGTCGATAATATCTACGCCTAACAGGCGCTCAAGCAAGTCTTCAAGGGTTATAACCCCTTCTAAACCGCCGTATTCATCAACCACTAATAGCATATGAATATGTTTGTCGATAAAGTGATTGAAGGTAACTGACAGTGGCATTGAGCTTAAGATAGTTACCATGTCTTTAGCGTATTCAGATAACGGCTTATCAGTGTTACCGCGAGCTTGCGCCACAAGTAAATCCGAACGCATTACGTAACCGGTGATATTTTCTGAATCTTTGTCTTCGTAGATAGGAATACGGGAATATTCAATGTGAGCATGCTTATGGAAAAAGACCTCAACCGTCATCGACTCTGCAACTGAAAACAATACAGTTCGGTGGGTAATTGCATCTTTTACTTTGAGTTCGTGCAAACTCAGCAAGCTTTGTAAAAATACCGCTTCGTGGTTAGCCAATTGGCCCTCTTGCCCCGATAATTCGGCCATAGCATGAAGTTCACCCCGGCTTAGCCCTCGAAGTGGGCTGTCATCTTTAAAACCACGGGTGAGCAGCTCAGACATCACCACAAAAGGCTTAAGAATAATAATCAGGTATTTTAGGAAATAGGCGGTCACTGGCGCCAATCCACGCCAATAAGTCGCCCCTACGGTTTTCGGGATGATTTCGGAAAACACTAAAATAAGTAACGTAAGAACGGCTGAAATCACCCCTAAATAGGCTTCCCCAAATACACTGGCAGCTTGTGCACCCGCGCCTGCGGCTCCCATAGTATGGGCAATAGTATTTAGCGTTAATATGGCAGATAAGGGCGTATTAATATTATCGGTTTGCTTTCTTAGCAAGACACCGCTGGGCCGGCCTTCTTTTTCTAAAACGGAGATATAGGCGGAGGACACACTTAAAATGACTGCTTCAGCTATTGAGCATAAAAAAGAAAAGCCCAAGGCAATCAGAACATAAACGATGAGTAAAAACATGTGTCCTTTCCGGTATTCGGAGTATAAAGCAAACGACTATTATGCAACCCTTCTCTCGACTTACAAGAGCACAGGTGAATTAATTGAAAATAGCCT
The DNA here is from genome assembly GCF_030547075.1 of Alteromonas sp. 1_MG-2023. Lineage (GTDB taxonomy): Bacteria > Pseudomonadota > Gammaproteobacteria > Enterobacterales > Alteromonadaceae > Alteromonas. Next base: position 154,425 of record NZ_JAUOQH010000011.1, read on the forward strand.
GTTGCTTGCTAAGCGCTAAACCAATTTATTGAACCTACAACTAGGCTCTGGGTAAGCGAGATTTGGGACTCTCACTGCCTATTAGTGACTATTACTAGGCTTGCTACTTGATTACGACTATTGCCGCTCATAGCTGTTCATAGCGCTCATGGCTGCTCAGCTTCATGCTCATGGTTGCCCATTTCTAGCCACAGCAGCCTTCATGAGAAACTTTTCTGTGATTCAATCTGGCGTTCAATTTACTTAAGCCCAAACGAGCCATTAATGCAGCAAGTAGTACAGCACATACAGCATATAAAACTTGAACATTAGGGCCATGACTATGCAGTTGGCTTTCCATGTGAATCAATGATTCTAACGAAAATGCAGATACCGCATAGTTAAGCAAATAGCCAAACCCGATACTGGCAGTTATTACACTGAACAAATATAAACAGAGTGTTTTAAACCCCATTTCTTGTTTGATCATGCCCATAGTAGACACATTGGTTGCAGGCCCTGCCATAAGGAAAACCAATACCGCACCTGGAGATAACCCCGCAGCTAGAAACCCTACCGCTAACGGTGTGGATGCAGTAGCACAAATGTACATAGGAATACCAATTAGCGCCATCACCAACATAGCCACTACGCCATCACCCCATTGGGTAAGAAAGTCCGTTGGCACCCAGGTTTTAATTGCTGCCGCTAATGCAAGGCCAACTAATAGCCATACCACAATATCTTCAAGTAACTTTCCAGAGGCATACTGAAGGACTTGAGTGAGTTTATTGGCTTGTTTTGCGGGTTTAGCCTGAGCATCAGTTGTGTCGTCGCAGCAACTCGTTACTGGCTTCTCGCTGGCACAACAACTCGTTTGCTCTTGCTCCGACGGTGCAGGCTCTACCTGTTTTTCAGCAGATGTTTTACTCGCGCAACACGACTCGCCTGCATGATCAGAATGTGTGTGCGACTGAGATGTGTTCGATTTGGGTGTATTGGCCTTGGCTTGGTGGGAGTGGGCTTCTTGCTTAAGTTTATCCCCGTCAAACCATCTTACCATTAGCCCCGCATAGATTGCGCTAACGATGGCAGCAATAGGCCTAACAATGGCGTACAAAGGCCCTAGTAAGGCGTATGAAACTGATACGCTATCTACACCTGTTTCAGGAGTAGAAACCAAAAAAGAAATCGTAGAAGGCTTAGACGCCCCACTTCTACGTAGCCCAATAGCAGCAGGGATTACACCACAGGAACACAGAGGCAATGGTGCACCAATAACCGCAGCTTTGGAAATAGATGCCGTTGAACTACTGCCCATATGGCGCTCAAGAAAACTAACCGGTACCAACTCGTGCATGATACCCGCCACTAACAGGCCGAGTAACAGCCACGGAGCAGACTCCATAAATAGGCTGATAAAATTTTGCACCAAGAGCATAAGGTCAGTCATAACACTCCAAATAAACCGCGTAAAAAATCGTGAAAAGCTCAGAGAACTTGCTAACTAAGGTTAAGAAAAATTCATTGAAACAAATAAAAATAGGCTACAGATTGACTATAGAGATAACTATTGGGCTATCGATAAGGATAATTGTATCAAAAATAAGGTCTGACTGTGAAAGAACTAGAAGTAATCCACCTCATCGGATAACCCGATTAGCCGACAAAAAAGCCAACGCAAACATGATGTATTGCGCTGGCTTAAAGTAAAGTACGTGTAGCTAATACTGACGCGGCTATTTTCCGCCAACACCTTTTTGTTGTTCGCTTCTAAGTTTCGCCACTACCGACCATGCTTCAAGCATGACTAGCACAGATACCACTAACACCACTGCATCGAGGAAAACTAATAGGTAGTTTTCAGCGAGATAATATTCTTTAAGTTTAATCAGCCCCGCAAAGAAAGCCATAATCAGCACGAATACCATAGGGATTAAGGTGTAACGGGCTGGTCTTCCCATTTTAATTAACATGACTGAAATAACTAACAAGGTAAGGCTAGCAAGTATTTGGTTTGTAGAACCAAACAACGGCCATATGATCATACCACCACCGCCTGATGAACCACCTGCACCAAAGGCAAGAAGTAAGCAGCAAGCAACCGCTAAGAAGGTCGCAACCACACCATTTTTAAGTGCAGACAATTTATAAATATCACCCCACTCTTGAATAATGTAACGCTGAAGGCGAACCCCAGAGTCCATCGTGGTGCCGGCAAATAGTACTACCATTACCGCCAATATGGTTGATGAGAAAGCTTCAGGCAGCCCCCATCCTTGATGAATAAGCGCCGCGCCACCACTAATAAACGCCCCTACGCTACCGGCACCTAAATGGCTATAAACTTCATGCCATTCTTCTGGGGATGCAGCGAAAGCCACACCACTTACCGCAACAATAGTAATGAGTGCTAAAGAGCCTTCACCCACAGCACCTAAGTAACCTACAAATCGTACATCAGTTTCCTTATCTAACTGCTTAGAGCTGGTGCCTGATGCCACAATGCCGTGGAAGCCCGACACAGCACCGCAGGCAATAGTCACGAACAACAAGGGAATTAAGCTGGGTGAGTCCATTGCGGTTTGGGTGTTAAATGCCGGTGCCGTAATATCTGGCATAGCAAAAAACACTGCTCCGTAAAGTAGGAATAAGCCCACCAGCAACTGCATGCCGTTAATAAAGTCTCGCGGTTGAAGTAACATCCAGACTGGTAGTAACGACGCAATAGCAGCGTATATAAACAAGATAACAATCCAGTTCGCTTTGTCAGCTAAACCAAACATAGTTTCAGGCAAGCTAATCGGAATGTAGCTACCCGCGTAAACGGAGGCATAAAGCACCACAATACCGACAAGGCAAAGCGGAACTAACCCAAAGTTACGTTTTAATAATTGCCCAATAACCAATGCAACGGCTATTGCTGTCCATGCAGGAAAAACTGCGTTAGGTTGAGATACAAACGAATTTGCTATCACCACACCAAAGACGGCGTTAACCATTAACAGTACTAGAAAGATAACAATCATAAACAATGAACGAGAACGCTTGCCTATAACACTTTCAGACAATGCGCCCATAGATTTACCTTTGTGACGCGCACTGGCCCATAAGGCGCCCATGTCGTGCACACCGGCAAATAAAATGGTGCCGAAAACAACCCAAAGTACGGCAGGAACCCAACCCCAGTAAACCGCGATAGCTGGGCCTACGATTGGCGCAGCACCGGCTACCGACGTAAAGTGATGCCCCCAAAGAACGACTTTATTGGTAGGAACAAAATCTTTCCCGTCTTCTAATTCATGAGCTGGCGTGGTGAAGGTGTCGTCTAATTTAAATATTTTGGTGGCAATAAACTTCGAATAAACGAACCACCCGAGGAGCATGCCTATTATCCCGAGTATCACTATGGCTATTGACTGCATATTATTGTCCTGTATCGATGTTGCACTGCGTCATTTGATATCACTATCGAACGCTTACACAACGATTTTCTGTCGTTTAAAAAATGCTTATTTAAACATTAAAACATCATTTATATTTTCACGTCGTCATATTAGACCAAAGTCTATTCTGATAGCAGCTATTTCAAACAGCTCGTACCATGCTAGTTTTACGGCTTTTACACACCATTTACACCAAAAATAGCAGACAATTTGAAAATAACAGGTAAATATAGTTTTAATCTTAGCTTCACGCTTCAAATACGCCTTAGTCTCGTTTATAAAGACTCATCTATAAATAAATCTATTAATAAGTAGTTATGGCATCACCAAAATTTCATATGGCCGTCCGTAAATATCACCGATGGTTAGGCTTTTTCTTAGCAGGCATAATGGCAATTTATGCCACTAGTGGCGTATTACTCATTTTTCGTCCTACCGATTTTCTGAAATTCGATCAAACTGAAGTCCGTCAATTGTCGCAAGACTTGAATGGCAAACAGGTAGCGTCGAAAATTAAAGTTAAAGGGTTGAAGATAGTTGAAGAGAACGACAGCCAAGTCGTGCTAAATATGGGTAGCTATAATAAGACCGACGGCGTCGCTACGATCACCCGTAAAGATTACCCTATTGTGCTGGCGAAAATGGTTAAGCTTCACAAAGCCTCTAACAATAGCCCGCTATTTTGGTTAAATATCAGTTTCGGTGTCGCGCTTTTATTTTTCGTTGTATCTGCGTTTTTGATGTTTATGCCCAAACTGCCTATGTATAAAAATGGCCTTAAAATAGCCGGATTAGGTGCATTAGTCGCTGTCCTCGTCGTGATGTTCGGCTCTTAACCTCACATGTTCGGACCACCTTCGCGTGGTTCGAACACTTTTTAGCACATGCTCTAACCCTGTGGTAACGTATCTGAATAGTTACGAATTCGTATGCTCACTATCAGGGACGATTTATGCCACGCCAGAACAGACCGCACTATTTACTCACAATAAGTACGCTCGCTATAAACCCTCGCGCCAACCGTACGCTGGTTTTAAACACGTTTGCGACACTCACACTTAATACTCCCTCAAGCGAAGCAACGCATACGCACTGTGAGCGCCTATGAATTTTCTCGATTTCACAGTAGTAGCTCTCTATCTCTCTGGTTTGTTAATCATGGGATTTATGTTTCGAAAACAAGTGAGTAAAAAAGACTACTTTCTTGCTAATCGACAGTTGGGCTGGAAGCCACTTTCTCTTTCCATTATGGCCACACAACTATCTGCAGTAAGCTTTATTTCCGCCCCTGCTTTTGTAGGGTTGAGAGAGGGCGGCGGCCTAATTTGGTTGTCATACGAACTCGCCCTTCCCCTTGCCATGTTAGCCTTACTCTATTTTATTTTACCCACCTTGTACCGCTCTGGTGTAGTCAGCGTTTACGACTTTTTAGAGCAACGCTTTGGTCGTTCATCTCGGGTGCTCATTAGCGTGGTATTTCAAATAAGCCGCTCGTTCGCTACCGCCATTATGATTTACGCCATTTCTATTATATTGCAAAGCACGATGGGCTTAGCGTTCTGGCAAAGCGTGTTGTTGATTGGTGTTATTACCCTTATTTACTCTTTGCAAGGTGGCATGAAAGCCGTTGTGTACGGTGATGCTGTGCAAATGATATTGATAGTTGCGGGCGCCTTGGTGTGTTTAGGTTTTGGGCTATACCATATAGGCGGGTGGACAAGCTTTCTTGAGCAAGTGCAGCCTGAGCGACTCACTACACTAAACACTGCATCTTATGGATTTGATGGCGAAGGTTTCGGCCTGCTACCCATGATTTTTGGTGGTATCGTGTTATATGCCTCTTACTATGGGTGCGACCAATCAGAAGCCCAGCGGTCGTTGTCGGCAAAAAGCGTGGGGGATTTAAAGAAAATTATCATGGCCGCCAGCTTTTTACGCTTCCCAATAACCCTAATTTACTGTTTTGCTGGGTTGATCATTGGAACGTTAGCGCTGACAACTCCAGAATTTCTTGCACAAATTCCTGCAGACCAACCCGATTGGCTAATGCCAATATTCATAGTTAACTACCTACCAAACGGTATTTTAGGCCTGTTGTTGGTGGCTATTTTAGCCGCAGCCATGTCGTCTCTAAGTTCTGCTGTGAACAGCCTTGCCGCGGTATCAGTTGAAGATTACTGCCGCGTAGCGGGTAAAAACCTTTCGCCAGAAAGTACTCTTCAAGTTGCTAAATACACTGGCATGTTTTGGGGATTGCTTACATTGGGTTTGTCATTTGTAGTAGACGATATTGCACCCACCATTATTGAAGCTATAAATAAGATAGGGTCGGTTTGTTTCGGACCTATTTTGGCTACATTTTTCTTAGGGGTGTGCACAAAACACCTTTCGGCAAAGCAGGTTAATACTGGGCTCATTACTGGTGTATTGGTCAATATATATCTATGGCTAGCCCAGCCGGATGTATTTTGGTTTTGGTGGAACGTGAGTGGCTTTTTAACCGCGCTAGGTGTTTCCCTTGGGGTGTATTGGTTAAGCCCAGGTCTGAATCAACAAAAGGTTAAACAGCCCTTTATTCACACTGGCCATAATGTACTCACCAAGACGAATATGACGGCGCTAATTGCATGGTGCCTTGTGCTTATAGGTATTTGTAACGCCTTACCTATGCTGCTTATTTAATAAGCAGCTATGTTCGGGCTTATAAAGTATTAACCGTCATTATCGACGGTTAGTCGCACCTTATAGTACACATGCTAAACAAAAACTGCTTTAGCTCTTGATATACAGAATGAGACTCTGGGGTGTCATAAGCAACAACATAATCGGCATGGGATAACCCTTCGAAAACCTCTAGTTGTGTTCGTACCTGTGCATCACGTAACTTACGATTCACTCGCACCGTATCACTTAGAAACATATCACGCGTGCCTGATAGTAAAAACGTAGGCGGGAAACCAGCAAAGTTACCATTAAGAGGGGAGATAGACGGGTGGGTTAAGCATTCTTGGCCTGCATACAAGCTGGCAGAAGCGGCTAAAAAGCCTTCGTATGTCACCAATATACGATCAATACTTTCATTGGTAAAAAGGGTATCGCCGGTTTTCGTCAAATCAGCCCAAGGGGTGCCCGCGTACACCGCCAACGGCAGCGGTTGTTGTGTTTTAATAAGTGTTTGCACGGCAGAAAGCACTAAGCCTGCTCCTGCTGATGTACCACCTATAAAAAGGTTGTGTGCGCCATGTTCTGCAGCCAAGCTGCTATACACCGACACCACATCATTAAGGGCTGCTGGAAACGGAGCATGCGGTGGCATTCTATAATCGATACTAATCACCGTAATACCAACTCTATGGGCGATTAATAAGCTTTCTTCTATGCTGGGAAGCCCAGCAAAAAACACGTAACCGCCTCCGTGTACATCAATAAACACCTTGTTTTTAAATTCAGGTGCAATTGTATTAGGCGTAAGTCGCCTGACCGTTACGCCATTAATTTTTTCCAAAGACACATCAACATCAAACTGCTTGCGCATTTGTTTGATTTTCTTTTTCTGTGCTCCGTTTCTTATTTGAATCATTTCACGCCACTGCTCTACAGATTGAGGCGTATTGTTAATGACTTCATCAACTGACGGTATGGGGTATCGAGAGATAGCACTTTTAAGTTCATCGCTTACAGTGCTTGGTAGCGCTAACGCTTTGGCTGGAACTTCCCGATGTGGAACATCAGAAATGTCGGGTGGAGTATGGTCGCGCTCGAAAGCATCAGGCTTAGAAAGCTTGGGCCTCGAAAGTTTGGGCGAAGAAGGCGAACATGTCATCGTTACCACCGAAAATAGAAACCAAAAATAGAAAAGAAGAGAAAATGGAGATCCATCTGCTACATAGACTCTCCCGTATCCTTTTATTTTTCAATAGTAACTATCGTATGGCTTACCTCTTTTTCATATCAGAGCTTTGATCCCAGCCTCGCTGAAAAGCACACTTCTCTCAACGCTACTGAAAAATTGCTGCTTACAACACTGATGGCTAGCTCTAATGACTAGCACGGTATTAAAAAACGATTAGGGGCGATTACGACCAAACTGATCATGACTCGAAACCCATTCATCGGCCACCACTGCCGCGCCTAAAGATAGCTCGCCGCACAACACGGTTGCGGCAATAATTTCGGCCAACTTATTCACGCAACCTTTGCCATAGCACCCTAGCGTTTCTAGGCATTCTCGCTGAGTAGCCAACCCAGTACCACCGCCATACGACGCCACTACAAGTGAAGGGATAGTAATAGAGAAATAGTAATCGCCATTTGGGGTGATTTCGCTGTAGGTATACCCTGCTGATGATTCGGCTACATTCGCAACATCTTGACCGCAAGCAATAAACAACGCGGTTATACCATTCGCAAAGTGGGCTCCATTGCTCACACTACCTGCAACAAAAGCCCCCATGTTAGACAGTTGGCGTTGCTTGAATAATGCTTCCGGCGAGCAATGCATTAAGGACTTCAATAAATCTGCAGGAATAGTAGCTTCGGCCACCACCCGCTTACCTCGGGTATGTAGCGAATTCACAAACGAGTGTTTTTTGTCGGTATCTAGATTACCCGATAGGGCAAAGTGTTCAAGCCCAGCTATGTGCTGCGACTGCATCCATTGGCAAGCATGTCGGGTGGCCTTGCTAACCATGTTCTGCCCTGCCGCATCGCCGCAGGTAAAGTTAAAGCGCAACCAACGCATTTTAGATACGGCATACTGCTCGATATCACGCAGCTTGCCTACCGAAGTCGTTTCTTCTGCTTTGGCTTTAATTAATTCAAAATTGTCAGTGACCCATTTTCCGAATGCCAGTGCCGCGCGAGCATCTTCAAACACAAATACCGGGGCCCGCTGCATGGCATCATCAATAACCGTAGTTTTAACCCCACCCGACTCTGCGGTTAAGCGCATGCCGCGGTTGTAGCTGGCAACTAATGTACCTTCCGTCGTTGCCATAGGGACATAGAATTCGCCTTGTGCGGCTACACCGTCTATAACAAGCGGCCCAGCCAACCCGATAGGCACTTGGGCAACACCGGTGAAGTGTTCAATGTTACCTGGCAAGGTATCGGGCTCAATTGAAAACGTACCTACATGACTCATTTTAGCGCCAGTTTTGTCCTTCACAAATTGACGCCGAGTTTCCGCCATTTCTGCGCTGTAGTCGTTGGGAGAGCTATCTCTTGGACTTTTGCCGTTAGAGGAGCTGTCTCTTAAGTTTTTGTTATTGGAGCTGCCGCGTGGGATCTTAGCCATAACACTTACTTGTTAAATTAATGTTAACTTATTATGTTATGCCTAATGCTCCCACACAAATCAACCCTATGTATTACTAGTCATAGTTAATCGCAATAGTTTGTGGCATTAGCTCTTAGTGCAAGTTTTTAACCATAGTCTGTAACACATAGGCACGGGGTTTGATATGAGTGTTGTTAATAGGTCACTTTAGTTGAGGGCACTTATGAATAGGCAGTCGTATAAATAGCGGTGAAGAGTAAAAGGTGTAAATAGCATTCAGCGTTTAATAGAGATCTCTATGGTACCGACGTTTTTCGATAAGCGTGGCGTACTGCTCTTCACCCAGCACATCTCGTAGGGCAGCATCGACGCCTTTACCCATTCCATCAAAATTACCGCATACATAAATTTGCCCATCACGGCCAGTGTATGGACTAGCATCGCTGCTAATGCTTTTACTGGAGTTAGGGGCTTTACCAGAGTTAGAGGCTTTACCGGACTTAGGGGCTTTACCAGAGTTAGAGGCTTTACCGGACTTAGGGGCTTTACCAGAACTAGAACCTAGGAACGCTTTTAACGCCTCGGCCTGTTCTACTATTAAATGCTGAACATATTTTCTAGACGCAGTAGCAGAATCTAAAGAAGACTTCGAAAAAATGGTAGAGATTTTATGGATGCACGGCGCATTATGAAAGGGTGATAGCGCCTTACTTAATACGTTATCGAGTTCTGGGTCTCGTTCACCATAAAATAGCCATACTGGTCCACTTTCTTTTAGCATGGCTCGTTTAGCAAGTTGAGCCCTAACGCCGGCGATCCCGCTTCCCGCTGCTATAAGCACTAAGGGACATTGGGTATCGGTAATGACCGCATTAGAATTTTTGCGTATTTGTGCATAGACAGCTTGTTTCTGAAGTAGCTTGTGCGTTAAAAATCCCGAGCCATAGCCAAGCTCTCCTTTCGCTTTTCGTATCTCTCTCACTACCAATTTTAAATCACCTTCTTGGGGTGCTGACGCTATGGTATAGGAGCGCCCAACTAGTTCTTTAGAGGGCTCGCTAGAGAGCTCTTTCGAAGAAAGCTTCCCATGCGCTAAGTCAGGGTAAATATCAATGATATCTCCCGCTTCCCAAGTTATTGGTACTGTGCCAGTCTCACGGACTAATGGCGGCTGCTTCAAAGTGATAGCATACAAGCCACGGGTATCATCTTGATTGAGCTGTTTGCGGTGTTCTAATACCCAAGGTTGAATTTGTTCAGTTGAATCATTCGCTAGTGAATCAAGATGTACTAAATGTTCACCTTTTCCACTGTCTAATGTGGTAAGTGATGCTAACGGCGTACCGCCAAGTAAGCTTACGTTCTCATAGAGAGAGACAGCAAAACGGCAAAATTGTTTGTATTCCCGACTTCCCAAACCAATAACTTCAAATGACAAGTTTGATAAAGGCGTGGCACCACTCTTTTTTGCTCGCTGTAAAGCGTGATAGAAGCGAGTGCCTGCATCTGGCGGCTCACCCTCGCCATAAGTGCTAACGACAAAGAGCGCCTTTGATACATTGCCGAGCATTGCAAGATTTAGAGAAGCCATGGAAACCAAGGTGATGGCTTCACTTTTAGCTAATGCTGCCGCTTTAGCCCGCGCAATCTTTTCGGCTGTGCCGGTTTGGCTAGCATAAACAATCAAAGTTTGGTTTTTAGTATGGGTGCTATTTGCGGATGTAAGGGAATCTGAGGCGGAACGCTTTTTTTTATTCCTATAAAAAATCACCGCTACCCACAACACATAAAGCGTGATGCTAGATAGCGCAATGAGTAAACGGTGAGTTTCAGTCATGGTACTTTAAACGTATCTCAGTAAATGCTTAACTTGAGCTTATAGCGGTAGCACTTCGAAGGTACCTGAGTAACTTCCGGTTCTTTCCGTTGCAGGCTTTTCAGCTTTATCATCTTTATAGCTAATTTCGACAAAATACATGCCCGCTTGTGGCCAAGTAACTTCGATCTGACCTTCGTCATTAGAGGTTACCGAAATCGTCTCTTGGTCGTTTCTATAACGCATACCACCACGAACAACTTCAACCTCTGCACCCACTGCCGGCTCACCGTCAATTAGCAAAGTAAAAGTAGCCGCTTCAGTAGCGAACAAATCATTCGGATGAGTAACCGGAATAAGCTCTAAGCCTTCGTTCGTTGGTGCAAATACCTTTTCTGAAGGCTCACCTAGGGTTACAAAGGTTTCAACGCGACGTGAACCTTGAGTAACACGTAAATCAGTTGCCTCTTTCGGTACCGCTGTAGCAAACTCTTCTGCTACATAAGACTTACCGCGGCCAGGCCACATTTTACGGTTACCCTCTTCATCTTTCCAAAAAGCGCGTATACCAGAACTGAAAGACGTGATCTTGAAAGTTCCTTCCTCTTCCAGTTTCACATCGAAAGTAGTGCGGTACTTCCCGCGAGTACTATTTTCAGTCTCAATCGTTTTACCGCTAGGTGAAGTCACAACAAGATCGTTAGTACCCATTGCTACATGGTCTGGGTGAAAGATAGTGTTTGAGACAGCTGCGTCAAACGTTACGTAAGAATCCTCACCTGATAGCACTGTCGAACTTGGCAGTAACCATGCGCGGTGAGCGCTGGCAGAAAACGAAACGGCTAAAGTTGCCGCGATTGCAACGATTGATGTAGTAACCGATAATTTTTTCATAATGTCCTCTGAGAGTTTATTAGTCTTCCAGACGCAATGAAACGCGCCCAATTTCTGATTTACCTTCCAAAGTAACTGGAAGTGATTCTGCTGCTAAAGGGAGACTAAATGGAATTGATAACACTTCTCTGCCCCCTACTTCACGAGACGCTTCTACGCGAAGGGTATAATCGCCATCACTTAACTTCGCTATGGCACTATTAATTTGAGTATCGATGAGGTGCTCACCAGGACCTTTTGTTGCGCTGGTTAAACCGTCGTAAGGTAAATCTAAACTTCTACCACCACGACGCCACCACTGCCTAAGATCTTTAAGCCATTCTTTACCTTCGTGTTCACGCATATCAACGTCATACCACACCGCGACCTGAGTCGATTTACGCTTGCTGTTTTCTATCCACACAGCCACATACGGTTTGTGATACTCAGCCACATCTAGCTGAGGTAAGGCTATATCAAGCGTTACTGACTGCGCAGCCGCAGAGACTGATGAGGCTAACATTAGCCCTAGCGCACCAGACGCTATCGCAAGACTATTTCGCACTTTCATTGTTTCACTCCTTTTCAAGTTCACGTCCCCAAACCGCTAATGCACAAATAACAGCAAAATGACAAATGGGATTAATACGCCCAGAACAGTTACAGGCCAGGTTGATGCTCTACTTGGTGCATGACGCATAAGTAACTGCAAACCTGTGACACTAAAAATAATGCAGGCAACAGCAAAAACATCTATAAACCAAGGCCACACTGCTCCGGTATTTCTACCTTTGTGGAGATCGTTGAAATACGAAATCCATCCTCTATCCACGCTTTCATAGGTAACCATTTCAAGTTCGCTGTCTACAGCGACCCAACTATCAGTACCCGGTCCAGGCCACGCGGCATAAAATTCAATACCGTCCCATTCCCCCACCACTGAAGCCGGGATAGCAACATCATATTTATCAGATACGAAATCCACTAATACATCTGGAATAACAGCATCACCCTCAGGCAAAGCCAGGAAGTCATCTATTACAAACGCAGGCAACGTAGCATCTATTTCAGTTACCTTCTTATTGGCAGGAATATCTGCAGCGTGGTTAAGTGTTATACCCGTTAAGGAAAACAGTAATATGCCAACAAGACACCACGCCCCACTTATCCAATGCCATTGCCTAATACTGCCTAATGAGAAGCGCATAGATGTTTTGCTATTCCTTATTCATGGCTATTTCTTTGTTCGAGGTGATAGATAATACAGATTTTACACAGCGACTCAATGCAAATGAGATTTATTCTCAAATTTATTGGTGCTAAACCCTTATATTCACAAAAGAAGCGCATCATAGTATAGATGCTATGGCGAAGGATTCATGTGTAGCTTCACACTAGAGATGGGTCTACCTTGTTCCTTCTACTCTACCGATAAACAGCCTAGTTTGGTGACAGAGACGGTAGTAGAAGCCCTTGTGAAACTCTCAGCAGCATGGATGCTGTAGCGAAGGCCCCATGAATGAATCAAGCCGCGTTTCTGATGGGTGCAACTCCCTCTTACCTTGGTGGCTGCGTACGATGTTACGCTTTGGAATGAAGGGCTTTGTGCGCCTCGGAAACTCCTTACAGCATGGATGCTACAGCGAAGGCCCATGGATGGGTTTACGCGGTTCCTTCTACTCTACCAATAAACAGTCTGGTTTGGTGACAGAGGCGGTAGTGGAAGCCCGTGTGAAACCCTCAGCAGCATGGATGCTGCTGCGGAGGCTCCATGGATGGACTTACGCTGCACTACTTCATGGTACACGTCAGCGTTTATAAGAGAGGAAGTCGCCCCCATCAAAAACCTTCCACAGCATGGATGCTGTGGCAGAGGCCCCATGGATGGGTTTACGCCGGGTTTTTGATGGGGGCGACTTCCTCTCAAAACATAAACGCAAGACACAAAAAAGGCGCTCTAATGAGCGCCTTTCTTTAATGCTTTGGTTTGCTTAGATTAAAGAATCTTAGCTACAACACCAGCACCTACGGTACGGCCACCTTCACGGATAGCGAAGCGTAAACCTTCGTCCATCGCGATTGGTGCAATAAGTTCTACTACGAACTTAAGGTTGTCACCAGGCATTACCATCTCTACGCCTTCTGGAAGCTCTACAGCACCAGTTACGTCAGTTGTACGGAAGTAGAACTGTGGACGATAGCCTTTGAAGAATGGAGTATGACGGCCACCTTCATCTTTGCTTAGTACGTATACTTCAGCTTCGAATTTAGTGTGTGGGTTGATTGAACCAGGCTTAGCTAGTACTTGACCACGTTCAACGTCTTCACGCTTAGTACCACGTAGAAGAACACCAACGTTCTCACCAGCGCGACCTTCGTCAAGAAGTTTACGGAACATTTCAACACCAGTACAAGTCGTCTTAGTTGTATCTTTGATACCAACGATTTCTACTTCTTCACCAACTTTAACAATACCTTGCTCTACACGACCAGTTACAACTGTACCACGGCCTGAGATTGAGAATACGTCTTCGATTGGAAGAATGAACGGCTTATCGATAGCACGCTCTGGCTCTGGGATGTATGAATCAAGAGCTTCACCAAGTTCGATGATTTTCTTTTCCCATTCTGCGTCGCCTTCAAGGGCTTTAAGTGCAGAACCTTGGATAACTGGAAGGTCATCGCCTGGGAATTCATATTCGCTAAGAAG
>NZ_JAUOQH010000012.1 GCF_030547075.1 Alteromonas sp. 1_MG-2023
CTCTCATTGCTAACCCAGAATCAATCGAGTTTGCCACAACACAACTAAGAGAATTAATGCGATGAAAAGGATCGAGCCACTTCTTGCAGTATCGATACTAACACCACTTTTTGTTCGTTACTGCTCCGATGACGAACAAAAAGTGAAAATTAGGTTAATTCGATACTATTGGTTTTAATAACATCAATAAAAGAAGCTACTTGCTATTAAACGCAGCCGTAAAATCGTGAATCAGATCATCGGTGTCTTCAATACCCACCGATATTCTAATCATGGTATCAGACACACCCATGGCGTCGCGTTCTTCTGCAGTATTTTCAAAGTAAATTGTTGAAGCTACCGGTAATGCTAGCGTGCGATTATCACCTAAGTGTGTTGCACAAATTACCAGTTCAAGGGCATTTAAGAACTCAACAGGGTTTATTTCATCAATAAGGGTAAAGCTTAAAATTGCGCCATAACCTCTTTTTAACTGTTCTCGCGCCATAAAATGCTGAGGATGACTAGCAAGCCCTGGGTAAAACACGTGTTTTACTTTAGGGTGGTTGTCTAAAAACATAGCCAGTTTTTGAGAGTTTTCACACGCTCTAGTAAGACGTAGGCTTAAAGTTTCCATGCCTAACGCAATCGCGGTAGCAGACTGAGGCGCTAAGGTAGCACCTAAATCACGCAAACCCTTTTTCTTAATTTGGGTTAAACCCCACTGGGCAATATCTGTAACCTGGTAAGCTGGTTTAATATTTTCAAACCCTTCCCAATTGAATACACCAGTATCAATAACAGCACCGCCCAATACATTACCGTGACCAGATATATATTTGGTCAGTGAGCAAAATATTAGTGAAGCTTTCAATTCTTTAGCGTAGAAAAGCGGTGGCGGCGTCATGGTGTTATCAACCATGAACAAGATGTTACGCTCTTCGCAATACTGACCAATAGCACGTAGGTCGGCAACTTGCGTAACAGGGTTGGCTACCGTTTCGGTATAAATCCCTTTTGTATTCGGCAAATAAGCTTCTTTAACGTTTTGGATATCAGTTACATCAGCGTAAGTAATCTGAACGCCGTAATCGGCCAGGGTATCGAAGAAGCTTCGCGTATTTCCAAACAGATACTGGCTAACGATGAGGTGATCACCGGCCTTTAAAAGCGAAAACAAGGTGCTACTGATGGCAGACATACCCGTAGAGAAGCATAATGCCCCTAAACCACCTTCAAGGTCGTTGAGCATATTTTGTAATGCGGCAACCGACGGAGAAGAAGAACGAGAATAAACGTGAGCTGCACGTTTGCCCTGAAAAGCATCAATGATACCTTGGGCATCAGAAAATTCGAAAAGTACAGAATTAGAAGTGCTGGTGTGCACGCCGCCATGCTCTGGAGTATTGAGCAAACGATCTGCGTGAACCTGCCGGGTTGTAAATCCCTGTTTTGACACGGGTGAACGCTCCGTTACGTTAGCTGGTTATACAGTTTTTTGGATAATGGGCGCAAACGTTAGCATAAAACGCATAAATAGTTTGCATTTGTTCTTCAATATCGTCGATTTGGTCAATAATTGGGCCAAGTACTACGGTTTTTGTCCTGTAATCGAGTCCAATTAATTGAATTGGAATTTTCGCTTCCTTCGCGATATATAAAAACCCTGTTTTCCAAGGGTAGATGCTTTTGCGGGTTCCTTCAGGGGCAAGTCCTAACACCACCTCTTCACTGTCTTTTATTTGGCGTACGATATTATTCACCACGCCATGTGCTTTGCTTCGCTCAATGGGAATACCACCTAGCTTTCTCACGATATAACCTAAAGGCGGGGTAAAAATGGTGTGTTTTCCAAAAAAGTTCACCTTAAGTCGAAACGCAAACACCACCAATATGCCAATAAAAAAATCCCAATTGGAAGTATGTGGCGCCACCGCTAATATCACTTTTTTGTCGTTAATTAGTTGCCCTTTAACCCTCCAGCCTCGCTTTGTTAATACAAAACTGCCGAAGGCACTTAGCCAATGCGGCCACTTGCGTGGTACCTTGTTGCCCACTAACTGATGATGAATTTTCTTGTTCATTCTTGTTATTCTCTCACTACGTTTGTGTGGGTAAGCATAAAAAAGTTAGCGGCATTTCACCATCTTTAAGTGATCATTGAGTAGTGATTAAGCAACGCTTAGTGTTCGTTTATCAAAAAAGTCAGCGAGTAACCTTGTATATGTGCATATTGTTTATTGCAGTAGAACAAAGCCAAAAATTTCCTCTAGTAATAGCAGCGAACAGAGATGAGTTTCACGCTAGACCTACCGCTAAGTCTGGGTTTTGGGATAATCACCCACATTTAGTAGCAGGGCGTGATTTACAGGCTTACGGCACTTGGATGGGCGTTACGCGTAACGAAAAAGTGGCAGCTTTAACTAATATTAGAGCACCTGAGACAATAAAAACCGATGCTATTTCTCGGGGCGAGTTGGTGGCCGACTGGTTAATTGATGAAGCGTTAGAACAAAACACTTACCTTGAGCAATTGCAGCAAAATCGCCATCAGTACAACGGTTATAACTTGGTTTATGGCGATATACGGTCGCTCGCGGTATACAATAATTTTGAAGACAGCCACGCAAAATTAAACTCTGGCGTATATGGTTTATCGAATGCGAATTTAACAACGCCTTGGCCGAAAGTAACGAAAGGAATAGACTCACTTACAGGTTATGTGAGCCATAACGACACGCTTGATACAGAAGCCCTCTTCGCGATTTTGAAAGATGAAGCGAAGGCACCCGATAAGTCGTTACCGAACACTGGCATTGGTTATGAATGGGAAAAACGCTTGTCATCTATTTTTATTCAATCTCCTGAATATGGCACGCGCACGTCTACTCTACTTCTTGTTGATAGCAACCAGCAGATACATTGGTACGAACGTACCTTTAACGCCAAAGGAAATGTCACAGGTAACGTGAATTATACATTAGCCTAGTTGGTGCTTATTAAAATAGATTATGCCTACGTGTTTATTAGCGAGCAGGCAACTTCGGATATGTGGCCGTATCGTTTTTACTTTTGTGCTACCCCTTATTACACCTTGAAATACTCGTCTGCTTTGAAGTATTAAGGTTAAAAACTGTCGTTTTTTGTGATGAGTATTTCGTTTTACAGTAGTAAACCCGTTTTAATGACATATTTTCCACTATAAAGGGTCGTTTTTTCTACCATCGGTGGCATAATGCGCACCTGCTATTTTTTGCATTGCAACGAGGACATATCGTGTTTGAAGTATTACCCCTACTCGCCCCCGACCCAATACTTGGGTTGTCAGCTGCTTATCGTGAAGATCTTAATTCTCATAAAATTGACTTAGGTGTTGGTGTTTATAAAGATGAGCAAGGTAATACCCCTATTCTTACTAGCGTAGCAAAAGCACAAACGCTTTTGCTAGAACGCGAAACCAGCAAGACCTATATTACCCCGCAAGGTAATCAGGGTTACATCGACAACATGCTTGCTTTGCTTTTAGGCAAAAGCAGCCCTGTACTACTTGCCGATCGTGTTGCTGCGGTTCAGGCGCCAGGTGGTTGTGGTGCGCTTCGCATTCTTTCAGAATTACTGGTTCGTTGTAACGACAACGCTAAAGTATGGGTAAGTGATCCTACATGGGCTAACCACATTCCATTAATTGGTTCTGCTGGTCTTAAAATTGAGACCTACCCGTACTTCGATAAAGCGACGGCGAGCATCCGCTTCGACGCCATGATGGATACCCTTCGTGGTGCAGCGAAAGGCGACATCGTGTTACTTCACGGTTGCTGTCATAACCCAACAGGCGCTGATTTAACTAACGCGCAGTGGGATGAAGTTTTAGCGGTTGCTAAAGAACGTGAGTTCTTACCTTTTATTGACGTAGCCTACTTAGGTTTCGGCGAAGGCTTAGATGAAGATGCTTATGGCTTGCGTCTATTAGTTGAAAACCTTCCTGAAGTGATTGTTGCGGCATCGTGCTCTAAAAACTTCGGTTTATACCGTGAGCGTGTTGGTCTTGCTGCTATTATTACTGCCGACACTAACACGCGTAAAATCGCCCAAGGTCAAATTCAATCTATCGCTCGTGGTATTTATTCAATGCCGCCTAGCTATGGTGGTGCTTTGGTAGACATTATCTTATCTGACGAAGCGCTTAACCAAGAATGGGTTAACGAAGTAGATGAAATGCGTAATCGCATGAAGACCCTACGTGCCATGCTAGTTAAGAACTTACACGACAATGGTTCACCAAAAGACTTCAGCTTTGTTAACGATCAAAAAGGCATGTTCTCGTTCTTGTGTATTACACCAGAGCAAGTACGTGAAGTTCGTGAAAAGCACAGCGTATACTTTGTTGATTCTAGCCGCGTAAACATTGCGGGTATCAATAACGAAAACGTTGAAGCGTTAGCAAAAGCCTTAGTATCTGTACTTTAACTTTTAAAGGCTTTTAACCTTTAAGGGCTCTAGTTTTTAACTGGTTTAGCTTTAAGCAAGGTCAGTTTTAACTAAGCTCAGCTTTAAAATGACAGGCCTTTCGGTTAAATAACAAAATTAAAAAGGGCTGCGTGAAAACGCAGCCCTTTTTGTTTACTCGCTTTTATTTTCGCTAGAACGACCCAATACATGGAAGACTAGACAATCCGATACCTAGCGCGTACCCGCAGTAATCAGCCTGTCTAACGCATTCGCAAAATTCTGTTTATCACGCTGAGAAAACGCTTTAGGCCCACCAGTATGTTCACCGCTTGAACGCATGGTATCCATGAAATCTCGCATGGTAAGCGCTGCACGAATAGATGACTTGTCGTATTCATCGCCTCGGGTATTCATGGCCATAGCGTTCTTCGCTAAAATATCCGCAGCCAAAGGTATGTCGCCGGTTATTACCAAGTCACCAGCTTCAATTTTTTCGACAATATAATCATCTGCTGCATCAAAGCCTGAAGGCACGATAGTAAGGGTAATGTGTTTATCTGGTGGAACAGACATAGAATGATTGGCAACTAAAGACAAAGGCAGACCGGTACGTCGGGCTGCCTTAAAAAGAATGTCTTTAATCACGCTGGGACACGCATCTGCGTCAACCCATATATGCATGGTAAAATCTCGTTAACGTTTTTACGCTAGCATACCACCATCAACAATAACTGTCGTGCCTGTGGTGTATGATGAAGCATCAGACACTAAGTACAATACCGTGCCAGCCATTTCGTCTGGATCGGCAACACGGCCTAGCGGGATCACTTTAAGCGCTTGCTTCAAAATTTGATCGTTTGTAGTAAGGGCTGAAGCAAACTTAGTATCGGTTAAACCAGGCAATAATGCGTTAACGCGAATATTTAAACTACCGCATTCTTTTGCGAATGATTTCGTCATGCTAATAACGGCCGCTTTCGTAATAGAGTAAATACCTTGCATGTCGCCAGGTGTTACGCCATTTACAGAGGCTGTGTTGAGAATGACACCACCGCCCTGCTCTTTCATCATTTTGCCCGCTTCTATAGACATAAAGAAGTAACCACGAATGTTTACATCAACTGTCTTATCGTATGCGCCTAAATCTGTATCAAGGATATGGCCAAAGTATGGGTTAGCAGCTGCATTGTTTACTAGAATATCTAACTGACCGAATTCGCTTTTAATTTCTGCAAAAGCGGCTGTAATTTGCTCCATATCACCCACATGGCATGCTAAAGCACTTGCCTTACCACCCGCATCACGAATAGACGAAGCAACTGCTTCACAACCATCAATTTTACGGCTAGAAACAATAACGTGTGCACCATATTGAGCTAACAAACGGGCAATTGACTCACCAATGCCACGGCTAGCGCCGGTCACTAAAGCAACCTTGCCAGTTAAATCGAATAAATTTTTCATAATCATTTTTCCTTTTTAAATCTGTCGCACTTTTATCAAAAGCTAGAACTTTTATCTGACGTAAGAAATTGAGTGTTTAAGCCAACATGCCGCCATCAAGTACTACGGATTGCCCTGTCATGAACGACGACTCGTCGCTGCACAACCATGCTATTGCGTTGGCTATTTCTTCAGGCTTACCTAAGCGTTTCATTGGGTTTGCACCCACCATGGCTTTTTGTCCACGCTCGTCTAATTTAGACAACACGCCTTGCACCATTGGGGTATCTACAAAGCTTGGACACACAGCATTAATGCGAATGTTCGCTCGGGCATATTCCACTGCCGCCGATTTAGTTAACCCAATAACACCATGCTTAGAAGCACTGTAGGCACTTATCATGGGGGCTGAACGCAGGCCTGCCACTGAAGCAATATTGATAATGTGACCACCACCGTTTACCGTCATGTGTTTAAGCGCATTCTTCATGCAATACCACACGCCAGCAAGATTCACCTGAATGTTCTTCATGAACATGGCATCGTCTACTTCGGTAAGTGGCGCTGGAAAATGATCGATACCTGCATTATTGATGATCACGTCAATCTTGGCCTGTTGTGACAACGCAGTGTCGAACATGGCTTTTACATCGTCAGGCTCGGTAACATCAACCTTTACCGCATAGGCATTTCCACCAGCCTGTTTGAGCGCGTGAACTAATGCCTCAGCAGCATCCATATTCAAATCAGCAACGCCAACAAGCGCACCACGCTTACACAATACTTGAGCAGAGGCCGCGCCAATACCAGAGCCACCCCCGGTAATAAGGATATGTTTACCTTCTACATTAGAAGCTACCATCGTTAATACTCCACCTTGTTTGTTACTGCAATCTGACATTGTTGATAGGTCATTATTGTGTCCTTTACGCCGCTATTAGAAATAACTGGCTTTCACATTTTCACAAGATGGTTCTTGCGTTGAAATAACTTCAATGTCGCGTTTGACTAGTGGTAATTCCCAGTTAAGAAAATATTCCGCTGCTGCCATTTTACCTTCGTAGAAATCACTGTCTTGACCGCTAGCGCCGTTAACCAATGCTTGTTCTGCAACATTCGCTTGGCGTAACCAAATCCAGCTCACTACGCAGGCTGAGAAAATGTTTAAGAAGCAGCTTGCGTTGGTAAGCAGTACAGCTTGTTTATCTGAACGTAAATCGCTAGCTGCTTGTTGAATGAGCGCACCAAGTTGATCTAAATAAGGTTTAAGCTTCGCCGCTAACACTTGAGCGCGAGGTGTTGTAGACGCTTTCATATCATCAGATACGCGAGCAAGTAGAACTTGTAGCCCTTTACCTTCGCTCTGCCACAATTTACGACCTAGTAAATCTAGCGCTTGGATACCGTTTGTTCCTTCGTGAATAGGGTTCAAACGGTTATCACGCCAGCACTGTTCTACCGGGTATTCACGGGTATAACCCGCACCACCAAGAATTTGAATGGCTAAATCGTTAGCTTTAGGGCCAAACTCAGATGGCCACGCTTTAAATACTGGCGTGAGTAGTTCGAGTAATTGGGAGATTTCGGTACGCTTAGCGGTATCTTCTTCTGTCTCTAATGCGTCTATTAACGTGCTGCCGTACAAACAAAGCGCCATACCACCTTCACAATAAGACTTTTGCGCTAAAAGCATACGGCGCACGTCACCGTGGTTAATAATAGGTGTTGCGTCATCTTCCGGGGCTAATTTAGGCGCTGCACGGCCTTGGGTGCGGTCTTTTGCATACTCTAACGAATAGCGGTAACCACGATAACCAATCATTGCGGCACCGTAGCCGACACCTATACGTGCTTCGTTCATCATCATAAACATATAGCGCAGGCCTTGGTGTGGTTCACCCACTAGGTAACCATGACAATCACCATTTTCACCAAACGTAAGCGCAGTAGAAGTCGTGCCACGATAGCCCATTTTGTGGATAAGCCCTGCTAAAGACACATCGTTACGTGGGCCTGGGTTACCGTTTTCATCTAAGCGGTACTTAGGCACTACAAATAACGAGATACCTTTTACGCCCGCGGGGCCGCCAGGAATTTTCGCTAATACTAGATGCACAATGTTATCTGATAATTCATGTTCGCCAGCAGAGATATAAAGCTTACTGCCTTTAACTCGATAGGTACCATCGTCTTGTGGCGTCGCTGAAGAGCGTATGTCCGCTAAACCGGATCCTGCATGAGGTTCGGTTAGCGCCATAGTACCGGTGAAATCACCTGTCAGCATTTTAGGTAGAAACGCTTGCTTAGTTTCTTCGTTAGCAAAATGTTTAACTACGTTGGCTGCTGCTGCCGTTAAGAAAGGATATGCTGTAGTCGAAGGGTTTGCCGCTAAGAAATAACCCGCACATGCGTTCATAATGGTTACAGGTAGTTGCATACCGCCATCTTCATAATCGAAATGGCCCGCAATAAAGCCTGACTCGCGGTAAGTATCAAATGCTTTTTTCACCTCATCAATCATGGTCACCTTGGTGCCATCGAAAGTAGGTTCGTCTTTATCAGCAATAGCATTGTGAGGTAGAAACAGCTCTTCAGCCATTTTCTCAGCCATATCAATAATGGCGTTAAATGTTTCTACGTTATGTTCATCAAACCGAGGTTTCTCACAAAGAGACTGGGTATTTAATACTTCATAAAGTTGGAATTGCATTTCCCGACGGGGAATAAGTTGATCAGCCATTTCGATATCCACTACTAATATTGTTAATACATTGTGTCATATTCGTTACCATGCCATTATTGTCATTTATGACACAATCATGGCCATTTACGCCAACAATCACTATTAGTTATCGTATTTAATAAGCTGCATTATTTTTATGAATAAACCTCCGTTCGTTGTCACTGTTTTAGGGTTTGATCACGCATTAGCATCAGCTATTACGGGTGCGCTTGACGTGTTTGCCTTTGCTGGTGTTAGTTGGCAGCGTATTCATAACCAGCCTACTACCCCCAAATTTAAAGTTCAGTTGGCGAGCTTTCATGGAAGGCCTTTCCATTGCACCAATCAATTATTGCTAACACCCAATATTGCCATTGAAGATGTGACAGACACGCACATTTTAGTTATCCCCACTATTGGGGGAGATATAGATACCGTTTTAAAAGAGAATGCCAATCAACTTGTGCATATTAAGCGACTACAAAAACGCGGTGCCGATATCGCGAGCAACTGCACTGGTAGTTTCTTACTCGCAGAATCTGGCTTACTGGATAATAAAGTAGCGACTACCCATTGGGGTTATGCTGATAAATTTCGCTCCCGTTATGCCAACGTAAACTTACAGCCTGAAAAAATGGTAACTGAACAAGATGCTATTTTTTGTGCAGGTGGCGGTATGGCGTGGATAGATTTAGCCATTTTATTGATAGAGCGCTATTGCGGCCATCAAGTTGCTAGCGATACTGCAAAGTCACATGTTCTCGACTTCTCTAGGCCCAATCAAACGGTGTATGCAAGTAGCCGTCAGCATAAATTTCATCAAGATAAAGATGTACTCGCAGTACAAAATTACTTGGAAGCGCATTTTACCCAGCGGTTAACACTTAAACATGTTGCCCATACCCACAACATGACGGAACGCACATTAATAAGGCGATTCAAGCAAGCTTGCGCCATTACTCCCATACAATATTTACAAAGTTTACGGTTAGAACAAGCCCGTAAAATACTGGAAACCTCTATGTCTCCCCTTGAGTCGATTGTAAATGGTGTGGGGTATGAAGACTTAAGTTCTTTCACTCGGCTTTTTAAAAAGAATACCGGATTATCTCCTTCTCAATATCGTGCAAAGTTTATAAGAAAATAATTATTTACAACAAAGATAAGTTTTTATTACTTACTATGTGTAAAATACAACGCCGCGTACAGAGCACTTTTTCTGTATCCAAAATTACTATAAAAGCATAATTCAAAACTCTTGGTGGACACATGAGAACACATAAACTAGCCTCTTTGGCGCTTGCAGTTAGTGCAGCGTTCAGTACTTCAATCGTTGCTCAAGAAGCAGAAACAACACAAAAAAAAGAAACTGCGCTTGAACAAATTACCGTTACTGCGCAAAAGCGTACACAATCAATTCAGGAAGTGCCTATTTCTGTTGCTACGTTAAGTGGCGAGAAATTCGAAAGCCTTTTTTCTGGTGGTGAAGATATTCTTGCACTCGCGGTTCGCGTACCAGGATTATACGCTGAATCATCAAATGGTCGTGTAGCACCACGTTTCTATATTCGTGGCCTTGGTAACACTGACTTCGATTTAGCGGCGTCTCAGCCAGTTTCTATTATCATGGACGAAGTGGTAATGGAAAATGTGGTACTGAAAAGCTTCCCGCTTTTCGACGTACAACAAGTTGAAGTATTGCGCGGACCACAAGGTACTTTGTTTGGCCGTAACACTACTGCGGGTATCATTAAGTTCGATACGGTAAAACCTACGCAAGATTTAGAAGGTTACGCTAAAGCAGGTTTCGGCTCTTACGGCACAATGAACTTTGAAGGTGCTATTAGTGGCGGTTTAACTGATGAGTTGTCAGCCCGCTTATCATTATTATCGCAAGAGCGTGATGATTATATTGATAACGCTTTTACAGGTGAAAATGATGCGATTGGCGGCTTTGACGAAAAAGCTTACCGCTTACAACTTCTTTGGGAACCGTCTGACGACTTCTCAGCACTATTAAATGTTCACGGTCGTGATCTAGAAGGTACAGCATCAATTTTCCGTGGCAATGTTTTCAATCAGGGGGAAAATGGGCTAAATGCCAGCTATGACCGTGACACCGTAAGTTATGACAGTGACCTTTTAGGCACTGGCGCTGATAACAACCCACAAGAATACGACGGGTTCGGTACTTCACTTAAGCTAGAATACGACATGGATAACGTTACCTTTACGTCTATTTCAGCTATGGAAACTGCTGAGGGTTATAGCTTAGGTGACGTAGACGGCGATAGTATTGCTAGCCAAAATTTTGTTACGCAAGATAAGCTAAATGACTTGGAGCAATATACCCAAGAGTTTAGACTTTCTAGCAACACAACAGATGCTATGAACTGGCAAGTAGGTGCGTTTTATTATGACGCATCTTTCAACGTGACCAGCGTTGACGGTTTTTACGGTGCAACAACCGTTTTTCATGAAAACCAAACGTGGGCAGTATTTGGACAAACCTCTTACCAAGTTAATGAAAAGTTAAACCTTACCGGTGGCCTTCGTTACACCCACGACGATAAATCACTTATTGTCGGGGACCAAAACGTCAACGGCTTTGCGGTTGATATCGGCTTTGCTAGTGTTCAAGAGTATGATGATATTAACGTAGGCGACGGTCAAATGAGCTATGAGCTTAGTGCCAACTACCGTATCACAGACGATATGTCTGCTTACGCTCGCTACTCAAATGGTTTCCGAGCTCAATCTATTCAAGCACGCGATGTAGCGTTTGAAAGTGCCCCTTCAGTAGCCGATGCTGAGACTATTAATTCCTATGAAGTAGGTTTTAAGTCTGACTTACTAGATGGCACGCTTCGCTTTAATGGTGCAATGTTCTATTACAGCGTTGATGATATGCAGTTAACTGCTATTGGCGGTGATAATAACCTTACTGCACTTGTAAATGCTGATGAGGGCGAAGCCTACGGATTTGAAATTGATTCTCAGTGGCTTGCGACTGACGAATTAACGCTTACCGCTGGATATAGTTATAACCACACTGAAATTAAAGATGATACTTTAACCATTTCTGGATGTGCGGCATGTACGGTAACAGATCCTGTATCAGATGATGGTAACTACATTGTAAACGGAAATTCGTTCCCACAAGCGCCAGAGTCAATCTTTAACTTTACTGCACGTTATACTGTTCCTATGGGCGACAATGGTGAGTTCTTCGTATTTACCGATTGGGCATTCCAAGGCGAAACTAACATCTTCTTATATGAATCTGTTGAATTTACGACTGATGACAACTTTGAAGGCGGTTTACGCATTGGTTACGAAAACTTTGAGCATAACTACACAGTAGCCTTGTTCGGCCGTAACATTACTGATGAAGATAATATAAAAGGTGCTATCGACTTCGCGAACCTTACCGGTATTGTGAACGAACCACGTATTCTTGGTGTTGAAGTTAAGTACTCTTTCTATTAATCGCTACTTTGATTTAGCTTTTAAAGATTGTTAAATACAAAAAGCGAAGGTGTCGTTTTACGACCCTTCGCTTTTTTATTCTTGATTTGTGGTTTCTATCTATAAATTCCACTTAGGTGATCTTGTCTTTACCGCGACTTATTTAGCGCCGAAACCTTTTTGTAGGCTACATTTTCGGAGCCTAGGTTTTTGGCAGCTAAACTTTAAGAACCTAATTTTCTGAAGCTAAATTTCTGAAGCTAAACTTTCGAATCCACGCATCCTGAATCTTTCGCTTTATAATTACCTAAGCCGCAAACTGTTGGGTATGAGCAGCCTGCAGACCTCTCACTTCATTTTCGAGCAGTAAGTTTTCATGCAATACCTTCTCTTGTAATAGAAAGCGCTGCAACTTACGGCATACATTTACCATTCGGGTCATTTTAGTAAAATAGACTTGCTCTATTAACTCGCCTTTTTCATTAAACATGAAACTGGCTAATTTGCATTTTTTGTAAGGTAAATAGAAATGGTGAACTGTGAATCGGCGTGACACCGGTGCGCCCATCACTTTTTGATACATACAAAATGGCAATGTGTCAGCACGCTTATCTCCACCAAACAAATAGGTTAGCCGTTGAAATGGGTCTTGCCCCGGCGAAGATAATATTCCGAATTTTTCAATTAGTTGATCAACTGCTTTTACACCTGTTGTCATCGCGTTCACCCCTTTACTGGTTATATATACAGTATATAGATAATCGTTCAAAATGCAAACAAAAACACCGCATTGGCAAACCAATGCGGTGTTTTATCATTCGATTAGTACGCTAACCGACAGGTATGAGGGTGTTAAACGCCCGACTATCGCAACACAATTATCATTGTTGCTCTAGCGACGTCGACCTAGCTGATTCACTGTGTCTTCTTCCTTTAAAGACATTTTTGATATCATCCAGTATTAAGTACAGCGCAGGTACGAGTAATAAGGTGATCACGGTAGCAAACAAAATTCCGAAGGCTAACGAAATAGCCATAGGAATAACGATTTGCGCCTGTAGGCTTCGCTCAAACACAATAGGCATGAGCCCCATGAAGGTAGTTAGCGAGGTTAAAATAATGGCACGGAAGCGCTGTGTGCCAGCACTGATTGCCGCTCGCATGAGTGAATGACCTTCTTGGCGTGCTCGGTTAACAAAGTCCACCATGATGAGGCTGTCATTCACCACTACGCCCGACAGCGCAATGATTCCGCAAACGGAAAGTACACTTACGGCCATCCCCAATACTAGATGGCCAATGATGGCACCCACTATACCGAAGGGAATAACCGACATAATAATAAATGGCTGACTGTAAGATCTAAGTGGTATTGCGAGTAATGCGTATATTGCGAACAAGGCAAACAACAAGCCTTGGGCCAGGCTCATCATCGCTTCAGCTTGCTCTTTCGCATTCCCTTGTAATTGAAAATCAACTTTAGGGTAACGAGCAAGCAAATCAGGCATGACTGACTCGATAACCTCACCTGTAATTTCAGATGGATCCATGAGTGCTTTATCAACTACACCTGTTACGGTAACCGAACGGCTCCCATCTACACGAATAATAGAGTCAAATCCTTCCCCTACGGTAAAGCTAGCCACTTGCTGAAATGGTATCTCTTGGCCGTTCGGGGCGCGAATACGCATGTTCTCTAAATGCTCAATGGAACTACGCTCTGCCTTGGGGTAACGCACCATCACCTTAATTTCTTCATCATCACGTTGTATGCGCTGTACTTCTGCGCCATAAAAACCAAACCGAACTTGCTGGCCGAGTTGCTGTAGCGTAATACCTAATGCATCGGCTTGAGGTTTTAGTGCTAACTGAATTTCTTCACTGCCGCCTGAGAACGTATCATTAATATCGGTAACGGCATCGTAGCCAGATAGGATATTTTTCAGTTCATCGCTAATTGCTTTTAACGACTCAATATTGCTTGAGCTGAATTCAAAACTAAGGTCAGAACCGCCGCCTGGGCCACCAGGAGCACCGATACTGAAGGTTTTAACGCCAGGAATTTCTGATACTTCATCACGCCACAATTGGTGGATTTCATAATCGGGTAATGATCGCGTTTCAGCCTTAGTTAGTTCAGCAAATACCTCCCCCCCTAAATCGCCATTATCGAATGCCATTGAGTGTTTGATAACGCCCTCACCCGACTCTTCTCTTACTTTCTCATCCATACGCATCATGGACTCACGTAAAGAGGTAAGCACTTCGTCGCGCTGTCTTAGCGATGAACCAGGCTCAAGCTCGAAACTAGCGAACATGAAGTCATTTGGAATGCTAGGGAAAAAAACAAATCGGACAATGCCGCCGCCAAATAGACCCACCGTAAGAATGAGCATGGCCAAGAAAACCGATACTGTGGTGTAGCGATTACGTATGGCTTTTTCTAGAAAAGGTGCGTAACTGTTATGAATAAAGCGTTTGATTCCCTCACTAAAAAAGTCGCGGAATCGCTGTAACTTGTTCGCTTTTTCAGGATCGTAGGGTTTAAGCTTCATATGCACCAAGTGGGCGGGCAAAATAAGCTTCGACTCAATTAACGAAAACACGAGGCAAATAATAACTACAAGGCCTATAGTTTTCCAAATAACACCAAAGGGGCCAGACACCATCAACATAGGTGAAAATGCGGCTATGGTG
Source organism: Alteromonas sp. 1_MG-2023 (assembly GCF_030547075.1). GTDB lineage: Bacteria > Pseudomonadota > Gammaproteobacteria > Enterobacterales > Alteromonadaceae > Alteromonas. The sequence goes on from NZ_JAUOQH010000012.1 coordinate 14,759, forward strand.
GTAAGTACACCAAACGTGGCTGGCATAGCCACCTTTTTAACTCCTGCAATAACGTTATCTGCGCTGTGGCCTTTTTGATCAATTTCGGAATAGGCCGACTCCCCCATTATAATGGCATCGTCTACCACTATCCCAAGCACCAGAATAAAGGCAAATAAACTCAGCATGTTGATAGACACGCCCAGCATATCGATGGGCATAACCAATAAAGTACCTAAAAAGCACACTGGCAAACCAACGATAACCCAAAATGCGAGTTTAATTCTCAAAAACAACGAAAGAACTAAAAACACTAACAAGCCACCAAAGAACATGTTTTCAAACATCATGCTCAAGCGATCTGCGAGGTAAAAAGAGCTATCGCCCCATGTGTCGGCTGAAATATGAGCAGGAAAGTCAGCTTTCTTTTCGTCGATATAGCCATTCACTTGTTCTGATATTTCTAATGCATTCTGATCGCCAACGGCTTGTACGCGAAGACTAACCGCAGGCTTCCCATCAAATAACGCGTATTGGTTATTCTCAATGAACCCATCATTGATATAGGCGACATCGCCTAACGTAACGCGGGTTCCATCAGTATTGGTTACCAGTATTATCTGCGAAAAATCCCAGCCGGTATAAGCTTGCCCCTTTGTTCTAAGTAAAATATCGCCATTTTCAGTTCGAATAGAACCACCGGGTAAATCGATACTCGACTGACTTAAACGACTTACCGCATCGGCAAATGTGAGGTTATACTTTTGAAGGTCTACTTCAGACAACTCAATAGAAATTTCGTAATCTCTTGCACCCACCACTTGAACACTTGAAATACCTGGTAGGTTAGCTACATCGTCACGAATGCCTTTCGCAAACTCTTTGAGTTCACGTTCACTTGCATCGCCGAAAACGGATATCCAAATGACATCTTGCTGAATTTTTTGCCGATAGATAACCGGCTTTTCAGTATCGGCAGGAAATAGCGGAATAGCATCAACCTGTACCTTTACCTCGTCGAGTAACGATTGAATATCGTAATCTTCTTCAACTTGGATGCTAACGGTCCCCATACCTTCCACGGCGGTAGAAGTAATCTGCTTTATCCCTTCTAAGTCTTTAATCGACTCTTCTATTTTGAGAATAACGCCTTCTTCGACTTCCTGAGGTGCAGCACCTAAGTAAGGTACGCGAACATTGATGATATCTATTTCAAAATTAGGGAAAACTTGTTTTTGAATACTGAAAGCGCCAAATAATCCACCTACAATGAGAAGCCACATCAATAAATTAGCGGCAACATTGTTACGCGCAAACCACGCGATTAAGCCTTTTTGCGTATCGATTTGGCTCATTACATACCCCCTGAAGATACTGCTTCTTGAGAGCTAGAGCCTTCACTTGTTACTGATTCATTATCAGTTTCTTTGTCGTTTTCTGCTTCTGGGGGAGTAGCAGGTTCATCACCAGGCAGTCTTACTTTCATGCCATTGTAAGGGTTTGGCACCGCACTGGTAACGACCAAGGCGCCGTTTGGTAAACCACCACCGATAAAAGCTTCTTGAGAAGTAGTACGAACTACGTCTACCGCTACAATTTCTATTTCACGGTCTTCATTTACCGTTAGTACAGTGTTATCAAGGCGTAATATCGAGCGAGGTAATCGGGTTAAACTTTGATTTTGGTGAGAAACAATATTAGCTTGAACAAATTGTCCAAAACGAAGTGGTGCATTATCTCCGCCATTAAATTGATAAGGGTCAGCAACCTCAACAACCGCATAAAGTACCCGACTGCCAGAATCTAAAATACCTTCTGAACGTACTAACTTCCCTGTCCAAGTTCTATTTTTACCACCAACCGTTGCATTCAAAGTAACTTCTGATTGATGATCAGATTGATTACCAATATCCACAAACATGAGATCTTTATCGGTAATAGGTAAACGAACTTCTGCGGTATCGGTTGAGTATACGGTACTAACGGTAACGCCTGCTGCAACAAACTGACCTAAATCAATATTACGCTCAACTACGATGCCGTTATAAGGCGCTCTAATTTGGGTACGTTCAAGGTTACGATTGGCCCGTTCCAGTTTCGCTTCTGATGCTTTAACATTGGCTTGTTCTTTTGCTAATTGAGGCTTTCTTAAACCAAGCTCTGGAGGCACAACGCTGCTGACTGAACGCCACTCTTGTTCTGCTACTTTACCTCTCGCAATTTCTTCTTCTAGTGCCGCTTGCGCTTGGGCTAATTCCGCCTCGGCAAGTTTTACTTCGGTACGATAATCGTCTTGCTCTAAAGTAACCAGCACTTCACCTTTTTTGAATATGCCGCCTACAATAAATTTATCTGACAAACTGACTACGCGCCCACTCACTTGGGCACTAAGAGATGTTTTGTTCCGCGGCACCACGTTACCCTGAGAAATGACTTCAAAGTTAACGGGCTCTGAACGCATTGTTGATGCGTCAACTAGGAAAGCAGGAATGTCGACAGGAGTTTGTTCTGGTGGCTTGCGTGAACTAATCATTACTGCCGCCACAATAAACGCCGCAAGAATGATGATAAGAGGTATACCGCTTCTAACCCAAATGGTGTTTTTCATTATTTTCCCTATAAAACCTAGTACTACCCTTCACCCCCATTCCACAAAACGCGTGCTCAGCGTAATGTAAAATATAATTAGCGTACAAAGGGTTGAAACCATAGGTGATTTATTATTTTTATATTAGTCCAGTGTAATGTGTTTCGTGTCGAATCGCTTGCGTTCGTTTAATAAAATTTAAGTAAATTTTTACGAAAGATTGCGCACTGAGCTTTAATATAGAAAAAACTGCTCATAATTAAAATGTAAGATTGCTAAATTTTCAATAATCGTTGATTATTTAAACACCTGCATGCTAGCAGGTGAAGTTGCACTAAAAGATGCAGCCGTGAATTTGTTACATAAAAGGGATGACCTGTCATGAGCCTAAAAAAGCAATACCTGAAATCTAAACCCGTTTGTAAAGTAACATTCCGCCTTTCAGCTGAAGAAGCAAAAAATGCTGACGAGGCTAGCTTAGTGGGTGACTTTACCGAATGGGACAAGCAACCTCTCACCATGAAAAAATTAAAAAATGGCGATTTTACACTAACGCTTAATTTAGAAACTGATCAGGAATACCAATTTCGCTATTTACTTGATGGCAAGATGTGGGAAAACGATTGGGCCGCTGATGATTATCAACCTTCTACAATAGGAAGTGAAGATAACTCGGTGGTTCGCATTTAATTGTCATCTTCACAGGTGTTTTAGCGAGTTGTATTCGCCTCTTTTAATTTCAAATAAGCCAAAAGTAAGAATCCAAAAAAAAGGCTGCGTTTTAAGGCAGCCTTTTTGTATTCAGATAATTACGTGTTCTTATAAAGCATTTTCAAGCTCAGGCAACACATCAAACAAGTCACCCACCAAGCCGTAATCTGCAACTTGGAAAATAGGCGCTTCTTCGTCTTTGTTAATAGCAACAATGACTTTCGAGTCTTTCATACCCGCAAGATGTTGGATAGCACCAGAAATACCTACCGCAATATAAAGCTGCGGTGCAACGATTTTACCGGTTTGACCAACCTGCATATCGTTAGGAACGAAGCCCGCATCAACCGCGGCACGTGATGCACCAATAGCAGCACCTAATTTGTCGGCAATACCTTCGAGAAGCTTGAAGTTTTCGCCATTTTGCATACCACGACCACCAGAGATAACTACTTCAGCAGCGGTTAGCTCAGGACGCTCAGACTCAGTAAGCTCTTCAGATACAAAGCTAGATTTTTCGCTTTCTTTAACTACATCAATAGCCGTGATTTCTGCGCTTCCACCCGGTGCAGCAGCATCAAACGACGCAGCACGCACAGTGATTACTTTTTTGCTGTCTGATGATTGCACGGTAGCGATAGCGTTACCTGCGTAGATTGGACGAATAAATGTATCTTCACTTTCAACATCAATAATGTCAGAAATTTGAGCTACATCTAATAACGCAGCAACACGAGGCATGAAGTTCTTGCCTGTGGTGGTAGCAGCGGCCAATAAATGGCTGTAATCGTCAGCAAGAGATAACACTAAATCAGCCACATTTTCAGCAAGCTGATATTTGTATGCTGCGTTATCAATTACTAATACTTTATTTACACCGTCAATTTGCGCCGCACTTTCAGCAACAGCTTGACAACCTTCACCTGCTACAAGCACGTGAATATCGCCACCCATTTTCGATGCAGCATGAACCATTTTTGCAGTTTCTGACTTCAAGCTAGCATTGTCGTGCTCGGCATATACAAGAACTGTCATGAGATCACCTTTGCTTCATTCTTAAGTTTTTCGACCAACTCAGCAACATCAGCTACTTTTACACCACCCTCACGTTGAGCCGGCGGCATAACTTTGAGTACTTTCACGTTAGATTCAAGTGCAACACCAAAGTCGGCTGCAGATTTAACATCTAACGGCTTACGCTTCGCTTTCATAATATTTGGTAGTGAAGCATAACGAGGTTCGTTCAAACGCAAATCTGTAGTCACTACCGCAGGCAATGACAAGGCTACCGTTTGTAAACCACCATCAACTTCACGTGTAACGTTAACACTTTCGCCGTCTACTACGACTTCTGATGCAAACGTCCCTTGCGGCATACCGGTTAAGGCAGCAAGCATTTGGCCAGTTTGATTATTATCTGAATCGATACTTTGTTTACCCAAAATTACCAATTGAGGCTGTTCTTCTTCAACAACCTTTGCAAGTAGCTTAGCTACTTGAAGCGAATCGAGGTTTTGGTCTGTATCAATTTGAATACCGCGGTCGGCACCTAGGGCTAACGCAGTACGAATTTGTTCTTGGCAGCTTTTATCGCCGATAGAAACCACTACGATTTCTGTGGCTACCCCTTTCTCTTTAAGTCTTACTGCTTCTTCCACAGCGATTTCACAAAAAGGGTTAATGGCCATTTTAGCATTAGTAAGGTCGACGCCAGAGTTGTCGGCCTTCACTCTTACCTTAACGTTGTAATCGATCGCGCGTTTGACCGGTACGAGTATTTTCATATTTACCTCAATTGTTGAGTTCGTCGGTGTTTGTTGCTATTTCATGCTATAAGCGGTTAACGAAACAGCGTCACTTCACCACGCATTCTGAAGCGTTAACAATGTGCTTTACGCTAACTTTGCACTGTGGCGAAGACATTTTCAAAAGGCAAAACCCAAAATGTCATTAACACCACGTTTACTTGTACAGTAATTGTGCTGACAGTTAACGTTAACGTAAACTCCCTGCAATGTACTTACTGTTGACGTAAACGTCAACCTAGATTACCTTTCAGGACGACAATTAATTTACATGTTTTTGACACATCGCATTATTTGTTTCATCAATAGTGCACTATAAAAAATCGAACATAAGGAGCCACCCGTGGAACGAGAATCGATGGAGTTTGACGTAGTCATCGTCGGTGCCGGCCCAGCTGGACTATCAACCGCCTGCAAGCTAATGCAGCTTGCCAATGAAAACGACCAAGAACTCATGGTCTGTGTTGTCGAAAAAGGCTCTGAAGTGGGTGCACATATTCTCTCTGGTGCGGTATTTGAGCCTAGAGCAATGAATGAACTTTTTCCAGATTGGAAGGAAAAAGGCGCACCTTTGAACACTCCTGTGACCGAAGATCATATTTATTTATTGAATAGTGAATCATCATCAAAACGACTTCCTAATGCTATAACGCCGAAAACAATGCACAACGATGGCAACTATATAGTGTCAATGGGGAACGTTTGTCGTTGGCTAGCAGAACAAGCTGAACAATTGGGCGTTGAAGTCTTCCCAGGCTTTGCGGCGTCAGAAGTTATATATAACGAAGATGGCAGTGTTGGCGGCGTTTTAACTGGCGATATGGGCGTTGGCGCTGATGGACAACCAAAAGATGGCTATATGCCAGGCATGGAACTTCGTGCCAAATACACAGTATTTGCAGAAGGTTGCCGCGGTCATTTAGGTAAAGAGCTTATAGAGCACTTCTCGCTTGATAAAGAAGCGTCTCCACAACATTACGCCATCGGCTTCAAAGAGATTTGGGATATTGACCCTGCGAAACACCAACCTGGTTTAGTGGTACACAGTGCAGGCTGGCCTTTAAATGATGCCACTGGCGGTAGCTATTTGTATCATGCAGAAGATAACCAAGTATTTGTTGGTCTTATTGTTGATTTGAATTACAGCAATCCGTATTTAAGCCCATTTGATGAATTCCAACAGTTGAAGCATCACCCAGTATTTAAACAATACTTAGAAGGCGGTAAGCGCGTTTCTTATGGTGCCCGTGCAATTGCAAAAGGTGGATTTAACTCGTTACCAAAAATGACCTTCCCTGGCGGGTTAATCGTAGGTTGTGAAGCAGGTACCCTTAACTTTGCGAAAATCAAAGGCAATCACACTGCAATGAAGTCGGGTATGCTGGCTGCTGAGTCTATTGTTGAAGCACTAACGAAGAATGCAGAAGCCCCCGAGAGTGAATTAACCGGCTATACCGATAAATTCAAAAACTCATGGGTGTATGACGAATTATTCCGCTCACGGAATTTCGGGCCTGCAATACACAAATTAGGTAATTTCTGGGGCGGCGCATTTAATACTCTTGAACAAAACTTCTTTAATGGTAATTTGTTTTTCACCATGAAAGATGAACATAAAGATTATGCACAACTTGATTTAGCCGCTGATGCTAGAGAAATTTCGTACCCGAAACCTGATGGGGTTTTAAGTTTCGACAAGCTTTCTTCAGTATTTTTATCAAATACAAACCATGAAGAAGAACAGCCTTGTCATTTACAATTAAAAGACGCCTCTATTCCCTTAGAAGTTAATTTCCCTAAATATGCTGAGCCAGCTCAACGCTATTGCCCTGCTGGGGTTTATGAAATAATTGAAGAGGAAGGTTCGAAGCGTTTTCAAATTAACGCGCAAAACTGCGTTCATTGTAAAACCTGTGATATTAAAGATCCTTCGCAAAATATACGTTGGGTTGTACCGGAAGGTGCTGGTGGTCCAAATTACCCAAATATGTAATTTAAAGCCATTTATCTTAAAAAATTAAAAAGCGGACTTTCTCCGCTTTTTTTTTGTGCTAAATTTAATTATGATTCGCCGCATAATTCACTAAGAAACGCTAAGGTTATTAAATGAACGATTTTTTAGATATTTTAACCCATGGAAGACGTTTACAAGGTGCAGTAAAGGAATTAAGCATTCAAGAGCTACAAACAGTGCAAGAAAAGCTCTCAAATATTATTGATAAAAGAAAAGAAAAAGCACTAGAAGAAGAAAAAGTAGATCAAGAAAAACGTGCCAAGCTTGAAGCAATTAAAAAGCAGATGGAAGAAGCGGGTTTAAATGTAGAAGATTTACAATCGTTAAACGAAGAAACACCAAAAAAAGTTGGCAAAAAACGCCCTGTAAAATATAAATTGACTGATAGCGAAGGTGTTACGCACCCATGGACTGGTATTGGTCGTATGCCTCGTGTTTATAAAGACGCCCTTGATAGCGGAAAGTCGCTAGACGATTACTCTGTTAATTCTTAATAGATTTCATATTAAATTTGTTAGTAGTAAATAAAGTTGCTGCTAACAAATTTTCCTCTTGTCATTTTTAGATTCTCCCCCACTATTTTTCTAATTACTATTTTTGATAGGGTGTAATGTGTCTTTGCATTTCAAATTATCCGAAGCACAGAAAAATTCTCCATGGTTAGTGTTAGTTCATGGTTTATTTGGTAGTGCTGACAATTTAGCTGGCATTAAACGTCATTTCGAAAATTCGTTTAATATAATTAGCGTTGATTTACCTGATCATGGTTTGTCTCCATGGACCGCCGGATTTACGCTAGAAAAAGCGGTAAACGGAATTATCGAAATACTCGACGATAATAAAGTTGAAGAAGCTGCGTTTTTAGGTCATTCCCTGGGTGGAAAAGTTGTTATGCAGTTAGCATTATCTTTTCCTAAACGTGTAACCCAATTAATTGTGGCAGATATAGCACCGGTAAAATACGAACACAGTCACCAAGCCGTTTTTGATGGTCTTAAAAATGTTCCTTTGAACACTATTAACGATAGAAAACAAGCACAATCAGCACTTTCTGAATTTGTAAAAGAGCCCGGTGTTCAACAGTTTTTGCTAAAAAGCCTGTATCAAAATGATAATGGCGAGTGGCAATGGCGATTTAACGTTGACGGATTAATTGCGAGTTACTCACAAATTATTGATTGGCCTCAAAGTAATTTAACTTACGACGGGGTAACTTTGTTTATTAAAGGGGCAGAATCAGACTACATTACCAGTGCCTATAGACAAGAAATTGCAAAATATTTCCCTCATGCGAAAGCACATATTATTGAGGGCACCGGGCATTGGTTGCATGCAGAAAAGCCAAGTATCTTTAACGGTATTGTAGCCCGAACATTAGAAAAATCGTTGTAGTCGCAACATCAAAGATGCGAATGACTACTATTCATTTTTTTTGACCCTTTTTGACTCTGCTAGGCGTATATACTGTGATATAGTTGCGCCAGATTTTTTTCATTAAAGACACTATGCTTGCAGAAAACTTTGAGCTAATCGAATCCATCATGTTGTATGGCGGTTTGTTTATACTATTTGTATTGATGAGCTTTGCGGTACACGACGTCCTATCTAAAAATGACGTGCCCCTTATTGGGCGGGTTGTTACTTATGGGGTATTGGGCCTAGGGGCCATTGGCTTTCTAGCGAAAGGAATCATCGAATGGTTCTGGCTAAGCACTGGTGTATAGTAACTAGTAACGAATAATAGAGGTTTGATATGGCAAGCGTTGGCCTGTTTTTCGGAAGTGACACCGGTAATACCGAACATGTTGCGAAAATGATCCAAAAGGAATTGGGTAAACAGCTAATTGATGTAAAAGACATTGCCAAGAGCAGTAAAGAAGATATTGCAGAGTTTGATTTGCTTATTTTCGGGATCCCTACTTGGTATTATGGTGAAGCACAATGTGACTGGGATGATTTTTTCCCAGAGTTAGAAGACATTGATTTCACTGATAAGCTCGTGGCTATTTTTGGCTGTGGCGATCAGGAAGATTACGCTGAGTACTTCCTTGATGCTATGGGCATGGTACGTGATATTGTAGAAGGCCGTGGTGCTATTTTAGTGGGTCAATGGCCTACAGAAAGCTACGACTTCGAAGCGTCTAAAGGCATGGCTGACGATGACCACTTTGTGGGCTTAGGTATTGATGAAGACCGTCAACCAGAGCTTACTGAGTCTCGCGTTAAATCATGGTGTAAGCAAATTCATGACGAACTGTGCTTATCTGAGCTAGCGTAGCCCTGCTGCACGCTGATAAGTGTGCAGCTTGTATAGCAAGATGTGTTTTAGCTATCAGCATTGAAAGGTAGTTATTCATAGACAGTTAAAGTTAGACGCTGACTTTGTAGAAGCTATTAAACTAGCTTCATCAATACAAACGCCGCTTATTATTAAGCGGCGTTTTTGTTTGTGGTTTTGCTTACTTTGCTTATTTAGCTTTAATTAATTTACTGGGTTTATATTATTTGGCTCAAAGTTGAAAGCGTTCAACCGCCCTTCTTAAGCTATCAGTTTGTGCATCTAGCATCATAGTCGACTCATTGGCTTGGCGGGTACTCTGGGCACTTGAATCAGCCAGAGCAACAATCGTATTTAAGCTTGAAGCTACATCTGCTAACAGTACATCTTGTTGCTGGGTGTCAGACACAATATGCTCATTTATCTGACTTAAGCGAGCAATGATTTCACGAATGCTTTCCACTTGTTCAGACACCTGTTGGGTAATTTCAACCCCTTCTTGCGCTTGCTCCCTACCCGCGTTAATAGCTTTAACAGCTTGTTCCGCATCTTTTTGCAGGTTGCCAATCATAGACTCTATTTCTTCGGTAGAGTTATGGGTACGATTCGCTAAGGTTCTTACTTCATCTGCAACAACTGCAAAGCCACGCCCTTGTTCTCCTGCCCTCGCAGCTTCAATTGCCGCGTTCAGTGCAAGCAAGTTTGTTTGTTCCGCTATGGTTTTAATCACATCTAATATGCTGCCAATACTACGTGAGTGACCATCTAAACGGGTAATAATTTCAGCTGACGCATCGGCCTGGCGAGCTTGGTCGTTTACTTGGCTTCTATTTTTCGCCACTAACACGCTAATTTGCTCACTTTGTGCAGTTACCGTGTGCAACGCTTCCATCGCATCATTAATTTGAGTTAGATTGCTACGGCTAGTGTTTTGAACATCTTGAGTATTAGTAGAAATAACAGTGACCTGTTTTCGCTGTTCATCTACCCCTTGTAAGCTTTTTTCACCTAATGCAACGCTCTCTTTGGTAATGTTAATTAAGCCTTTTTCTTGCTCTAAAATATTACCTACTAACTCTCTTAAACTATTGGTTAAGCTATTCACCTTCAATGAAAGTGCGGTGAATTCATCGTTACCTATTTCGGGTAATGTGTGGCTTAAATCCCCTTTACTTAATTGGGTTAGCCCTTCATTTATTCGACTAAGAGGTGCGGCAATACTACGGGTGGCTAGCACCCCTAACGTAATCGCTGCAATTAACCCCACCACGGCGATGATAGAATTCTTAACCAAATTAGTTTGAACCGTTTCAAGAATAGTGTTTTGCCCTTGTATAGATTCAGTTTGCACACTATCGAATAGACTATTAATGCTTCGAAGTGCCAACTGCAAAGCTGCGATAGCCTGATTTTTTTTAGATTTAGCTAACGCGATGTTATCAAGCTTTTGCTGCTGCAAAGCAATTAGTCCAGCATTTCCGTTTATCAAATCAATCATTGTAGAAAACTGTTCATTAAACGCCGCGACCGTGCCGCCATCGTCAATATCCAGTGCCAAACGGTTTAGATAATCCTTATCTACCGTTAAATTACTAATTTGGTATTTTATATCCTCAATGATGTTTGCAGTGCCCTCTGCATTCTCGCTTTCAACAAGCTCAGTAAACGACTCTGTGGTAGTGAGTAACTTGTTATCTATGTTAGTTCCAGCGCCTATTAACGTTGCTAAATTTGGGTTATCTGATTCTAGATATGACAAATCTAACATTAATGCACTGGCTTCATCAGCCGCGCTGAGCACATCGTTTAACTGACTATTTAGTGCCAACTCTACTTTCATTCTTTGCTCTAACGCGGAATACATACCGTCGCTATTTGAGACATAGCCATTACTTGCATCAACCGCTTCAACGGTGGTGGGATTGCTAGGTAAAATGACAGTTAAATTATCAAGATCTACAACGAAGGCATTTGATAGAGTCTCAAATTCTTGTTTGTTTTTCGCCAAATCGGTAAGGGTATCTTCATGAAAACCGTTTGCAGTAATAACCGACAACGACAGGATTTCTGTTTTTACATTGAGCATGCTGTTTTGGGCTGGCATTTTACGCTCTACCACATCTTCTGCGGAGCGCCGAATATCGCTTAAACCAAAATAAGAAAGGATGCTTGTGATAAGGAGTAGACAACCTAGAAGACCGAAGCCGAGTTTAATTTTATTTATAACTGTTAAATGCATTGGCATAATTCAAAGCGCGCAATAAATTGTTGCGTCCTAACCTCGTTTCACCATTATTACCAATAGTTTAACAGAATGTTAATGACTTGCACTTTAAGTTTGCATAGATTCAATTAATTATGCGTAATAACTGACACTTACAAATTGGTCAGGCCTCAAGAATACTGGGCTTTAAAAAGAATAATTGTTAATCTTATTTTCCGATTCGTTCGATTTTCCACCGTACCGAAGAAGAAATGCCAGTTTTGCTTTTAAATCCTGTCGAGTTACCTATAATACCCCCATTGATAAACATCTCGTTCTCAGTAGGTTGTAATGGATCAGAATAAAGAACTTAAAAAAGCAGGCTTAAAAGTAACCCTGCCACGCCTCAAGATTTTGCAAATTTTGCAAGAGCCTGAAAATCAACACATCAGTGCAGAGGACGTGTATAAGATTCTGATTGAACAAGATGAAGAGATTGGTCTAGCAACCGTTTATCGTGTTCTTAACCAATTTGATGATGCTGGTATCTTAAATCGCCATCACTTTGAAGGTGGTAAGTCGGTATTCGAAATCAGCCATAAAGAACATCACGACCACTTGGTTTGTTTGAAGTGCGGAAAAGTTATTGAGTTTGAAGACGATATTATCGAACAGCGCCAAGATATGATTGCCAAAAAGCACAACATTAAGCTTACGCATCACAGTTTGTATCTGTACGGTGAATGTACCGATGGAAATTGTGAAGGTAACGACTAGTTACTTCCTCATACATTGCATTGTATAAATTAAGCTAGATACTAGAAACAGTAAAAATTTTAGTATTAAAAAGCCCACATGATGATGTGGGCTTTTTTGATCAGTAATGCTCGCTAAGATAATCTTGGAATACTGACAATTAGCAGGCCCATTAAAAAGTCTATTCCTTTAATTAATCCTAAGCCTGAAACTTATAGTCGTGATAAGCCTTAATGGCTTTTTCCCACATACGCCCTACTTCTCCGCTACCAATGGTTTTGCCATCAATTTCAATTACGGGGGCAATTTCTTTGCTTGAAGAGGTCAACCAAACTTCGTCGGCATTAAATAAGTCTTCGGTTGCGAACCACTTTTCTTCTACGGTTAAACCCGCTCGCTTAAATGCTTTCAGTGCAATTTGGCGAGTGATCCCCGGTAAGAGCTGGTTATCCAATGGTGGCGTATAAATAGCGTTACCTTTTACGATAAACACGTTACATGAGCTTGCTTCGGTAACAATGCCATCGCCATTGTGCAGTATTGTTTCTTGTACACCGCTATCGACGCCGGCTTGAAAATGCATCACATTGCCTAATAACGACGTTGATTTGATATGGCATCGCTGCCAACGTTTATCTTCTTCAAGCGCTACTTTGAACGGTTTAACTTTATCCGCTTGCAGCGGTTGAGCTGGCGCAATTTCAAAGGCAAAACCAAATACGGTGGGCGTAATATTTTTCGGGTAGGCATGATACCGTTTGGTATCCGTTCCTCTACTAATATGAAAATACACACCAATATTTCCACTCGAAAAATGGCTGGCATTCGCATCAATAAGCCCATCAAGGTGTTGCTGCCACTGCTGTGCACTGTAAGGATTAGTTATTGAAATAGCCGCTAACCCATCACCCATTCTATCTAAATGGCCTGTCATCCCTACCGCTTTACCATGGTAAGTGGGAATAACTTCGTAAATACCATCACCGAATAAAAATCCTCGGTCCATGGGGGAAATTTTAGCTTCTGATAACGGCATAAACTCACCGTTTAAAAATGCAATGGTCACTCTTATTCTCCTGTAAGGCGAAGACGTTTTTGCCAATTTAATAGAAATGCAGCGCGAGCATCATCGTAATGCTGGCTTATGAAGGTAACCGTTTCCCCAGGTACAGTTTGTGCTAAACGATTCACATCAAGCAAGCTTACACTGCCAAGTTTAGGGTATCCCCCTAAAGTTTGCCTGTCTCGCATCATCACAATAGGTTGTCCGTCGGGCGGAATTTGCATTGCGCCGATGTGTATTGCTTCTGAACGCATCTTACTAATACCACTTTGAATGGGTGTACCTGAAAGCCTATAGCCCATACGATTGATATTATTCGTTACTTTATATTCACTTGAAAATAGCCGCGCTTTATTCAGGGCACTAAAACTAGCTTCTTGATAACCAAGAATAAGCGCTAAGGGCTCACTCAAGTCATATTGCGGCCAGTGCTCTGTTGCCAAAGCCCTGTGAGCACTGCGCAGCGTAGGCGCTTCAATATTAACCTTATCGCCAGCGGCTAATGGTAAACCTTTATTTTCAAGGCCACCTATCGCTTCTCTTGAAACGGTACTAGCGCTAGTTAAAGGCGTTGGTACACACCATTTACCTTGAATCGCCAAATAGGCTTTACTGCCCATGTGTTCACTCTCAATGCATACCCGATCGCCGGATTTAGCAAAAATAGTTTCAAAGGGAGAAACAGACTGACCATTTACAGTGCATAACACACTGCGCCCGGTGGCAGCCATGTGTGCGTTTGCATCACATATAAATTCGGCTCGCCCCATCACTTCAATACAGGGCGTACCTTCATGGTTACCGGCCAAATAGTTGGCCCACCAATACGCTTCTTCATCCATAGGCCCAGACTGACAAAAGCCTTGATGCTGCTTACCCTGCCGTCCGCTATCAATAATCAGGCTCAGCAAACCATTTTGTTCAACACTAACCTTCATGTAAGTCTCTGAATTCCTGTTCTGAAATAGGCGCGAACGTTACATTATCACCTACTTTTAAAAGCGCATTGTGGCTAGTATCTATTAAGTTTAATGGGCATAACCCCAACAAGTGCCACCCGCCTGGCGATGACGACGGGTAAATAGCGGTTTGCGCATCAGCTATGGCAACAGCCCCTTTCGGCACCTGCTTTCTTGGCGTTTCTAATCTAGCGCAGTTCAAGGCTTCAGGCACATTTCCCATATAGGCAAAGCCTGGCGCAAAGCCCACGGCATAAACTTTATAAGTCATGCTACTGTGAGCATCGATAATGCTCTGCTCGCTTAACCCCGTTTTTTGACCTACCAAGGCTAAGTCGTTAGCCGTTTCTGCCCCGTACCACACGGGGATTTCATGGGCCTTACCGCTATCAGCACAAGCGTTACGCTTACTCATGGTTGTTTCTTGTGCCGCAAGTGAGCGAAGCATCTGGTAAACGTAGTGACTATCCACTTTGTACGCGTCAAACGATAGCAATAATGAGTCGTAGGCTGGCACGCACTCTTTAAGCCAAGGTAGCTTCAAATTCGAAATGGCGTGTTGCCACTGCTGACATCGTGCATTGGCTATATCTACCGTATCGCCTGCGAAATACAACAGTATTGCATCTAAACCTGCAGGTACAATCTGCTTTATGTCCCCAAAGGGATGCATAGTAGTATCCTTAATAAAAAGGGTGAAATAATGGCTAAGTAAGGGCTTTTATCTGATTTTTGATGACAGTGGGCACGCCTAGCTATTGTCGTATGTATTCTCGTAGCTATATCCATAATTGTGCCCGTGTTTATGTCAGTATTAATGTTCGCCGTCACATTAAGGCGCGAATTTGTTGCGCAATTTCAACAGCACCCGCGGTATCGCCATGAACGCAAAGGGTGTCAGCCTGTAAAGGTAGTCTTTTCCCGCTAACGGTAATCACTTCCCCATCTTCAATCAAAAGCTTGGCTTGAGTTAGCGCTTCTGCCGCAGTTAAAACCGCGCCATCTTGTGAACGGGGCTGCAAAAAGCCATCATCGGTATAACGACGATCGGAAAATGCTTCAAACAGTAACGACAAACCATATTCTTGTGCTTCAACTACCAGCGCTTCATTATGGCTATGGGATTGAACCATTAACTTCAACCGGCCTTTGTTAATACTGCCAATGGCCTGCATTACCCCTGTACGCACTTGAGGGTTTACCATCATATCGTTATACAGTGCACCATGCGGTTTTACATAAGTTACCTGCCCACCCACAATACTGGCCATGCCCATTAGTGCACTTACTTGATATTGAATACAGGCTATCAGCTCTTTTGTCGGCATGGCTATACTACGACGTCCAAATCCTTGTAAATCGGGATAAGAAGGATGTGCGCCAATTTCAACATCACTGTTTTTGGCTAGATATAAAGCGTGTTTCATCACTACCGGATCACCGGCATGAAAGCCGCAAGCAATGTTAGCTTGGTCAATAAATTTCATAATGTCGGCATCTACAGGCATTTGCCATGCACCGAAACTTTCACCTAAATCGCAATTTAACTTCATAAGTGTTTAGCTCTTAACCTCAATCCGATATCATGTTACCTGTTCTTTCTTAAAAGTCAGCGTTAATGATAAATATTGGAAAAATTAATACATTAAAAGTGGTTGCGGAATATCCGTTTGGCTATGCGTTAGCGCCACTTACCGACAATGTAGATGCAACCGACTACAGTAGCGAAGATATGCCTACTGTAACCCTTCCTCATGACGAAGTATCCTCGGCTCTTGAAGTTGACCAAACCCTTGATGTGTTTGTGGCAACCGATCAGCGTGGTGATTTATTCGCAACATTAAAGCCGCCAAAAATTCAAGTCGGTGAAACCAAGGTACTTAAAGCGGTGTCAGCCACACACTTTGGTGCGTTTTTCGACTGGGGTTTAGACAACGACTTACTCATACCCGCCGATTATCAAGAATCGCCTATTGATCCTGGTATGTACTACGTTGTTCATGCTTTCTTTGATGAAAAAACAAATCGAATTTTAGGTGCTACACGTTTGCATTACTTTCTGAAGGAAGGCAGTGCCTACCTTAATGAAGGTGAAACGGTAACGTGTTTAGTTTATGCAAAGTCAGATTTGGGCTTCAAAGTAGTATTAAATGAAAAAGCCTTAGGCCTTGTATTCCATAGTGATGCATTTAAACCACTTAAAGTCGGGCAATCTACTGATGGCGTTATCAAAACCATCCGTGAAGACGGTAAAATTGATGTGGTATTGCAACGTCATGACAAAGAAACCCGTGATGCTCTTCAGCAAGCTATCTTAGACGATTTAGAAGCTCACGGTGGCATTTCAACCCTTACGGATAAAAGTCCGCCTGACGCTATCTACCAGCACTTTAACGTAAGTAAAGCTGCGTACAAAAAAGCGTTAGGTGCATTGTATAAGCAAAAGAAAATCACCATTGGCGCAGACGCCGTTCGTCTCACCCAGTCGTAAGTAAGAGGTAGCAAATTATAATGAAAGCACAAGTTTCGTGGGATAAAGACCTCACCTTCACAGGTACTACCGACAGTGGTTATAAAACCGTTATGGATGGCAGTGGCAATGCTGTGTCGCCAATGGAATCGGTATTATTAGCGGTGGGGGCATGTTCTAGCATTGACGTGGTAGACATCCTTAAAAAAGGGCGCAATGAAATTGAGAGTTGTGAATGCGAGTTAGAAGCTGAACGTGCTGATGATGCACCTCGCGTGTTTACTAAGATTCATGCGCACTACATTGTAGTAGCGAGCAGTGTGTCTGAAAAAGCGCTGGCACGTGCGGTACAATTATCTACTGAGAAATACTGCTCGGTAATGTTGATGCTAACGGGTAATGTGGAAATTGCCACCAGCTATACTTTAGTTGAATCCACACACAATTAGGCGAATACGCCACCTATTAGCGTAAAGGGCTATCAATAATTGAAAGCCCTTTTTTATTTCCTCGTTAAAACCTAGTTAACCAACTGATTTTTAAAACATAAATATCTTCTTACATTTGCTGGCATGGATGCTGCTGCTAGCTGTTATTAATCTAATAATTAACAACAATCAGGTATTTAACCATGGACGCTTCGTTTAACTTTCTTCGCACCCTGACGCTCACTAGCAGCATACTCTCTTTATCTTTAATGCTAGGGGCGTGTACCGACGCCGATGCAGTAAACCCCACAGAAGAAGCGCCTAGTGCGGTTATCGCAATACCAGTAGAAGCGTCAATGCTGACTAATGGTTCAATTAGCTCTACCTACACCACAACCGCTATTTTAGAAGCCAGAGAAGAAGCCTTTGTGGTAGCGAGAGCATCGGGCATTATTGAACAGATAGTGGTAGAAGAAGGCGATTATGTTGAAAAAGGCCAAGTATTGGCGCAGTTAGATAAACGCAGATATGAACTCAACCTTGCCAAAGCGAAAGCTGATTTAACCGGCCTTGAACGTGAATTAGACAAAGTAAACAAAGTCTATTCTAAAAACCTCATCAGTGTAGATACCTATGACAAACTGACCGCGCAATACGAATCTGCCAAAGCGTCTGTTCACCTGGCTGAATTAGATTTAAAAGAAACAACTATTACTGCACCTATTAGCGGATTTATTGCTTCGCGGAATGCCAAAGTAGGCAACCTTACCGAATCTTTCCAACGTGAACGCATGTTCCATATTGTGCAACAGCAGAATTTACAGGGCGTAGTATATCTACCTGAAAACGAATTGCAGAATGTGGCGGTAGGTCAATCCGCAACGCTGATTGTTGCAGCGTTAGGCAATAAATCACTAACGGCATCGGTACAGCGAATTAGCCCCGTTATTGATGCTGCCACAGGCACATTTAAAGTTACCCTTGCAGTACCCAACGAAAAGCACCTACTAAAAGCAGGCATGTTCACTGATGTCGCTCTTGAATACGCCCGCCACGATAGTGCGACTTTACTGCCCCGCCGTGCACTGATTACCATGGACAACCAACTTAGCGTGTTTGTTGTGAATGATAATATCGCTACCAAAGTCGACATAGTGACTGGTTTTGAACAAGACGAAATGATTGAAGTGTTAAGCGGCTTAGAAGGCAACGAAAAAGTCGTTACCGCTGGTCATCAGAACCTAAAAGATCAAGCCCCTGTTGATGTTGTAAACGGCTAAGCCCGCTATAAAAAGGATATACCATGCGTATTGTTGATATAGCGGTTAAACGCCCGGTTGCCGTATCTATGTTTACTTTTGCTGTGCTGTTGTTTGGGATGGTGTCTTTAGGTCGATTATCGGTAAATTTACTGCCCGACCTCTCCTACCCCACGTTAACCATTAGAACCGATTACACCGGGGCTGCCCCTGGCGAAGTGGAACAACTTGTCTCTAAGCCTATTGAAGAAGCGATTGGCGTCGTAAAAGGGGTAAGAAAAGTTACCTCTACTTCACGTGCCGGTCAGTCAGACGTGGTCATGGCATTTAGATGGGGCACTGACATGGATTTCGCGAGTTTAGAGGTACGCGAAAAGCTTGATGTGCTGCAACTTCCTCTTGATATCGAAAAACCTCGCCTGTTACGGTTTAACCCGAGTTTAGACCCCGTAATTAAGCTGGGGCTTACTGAAGATGTGCTCACTGGCCAACTATCTACCGCTCAGATGAAAAGATTGCGCCTGTACGGCGAGCAACAGGTGAAACGGGCTCTTGAATCAGTTGAGGGCGTGGCAGCGGTGCGTGTGGGCGGTGGCCTTGAGAATGAAGTACATATTCTTATCGACCAACGTAAAGCCAGTCAATTATCTATCCCTATTACCCGCATTATTGATCGTATCAAAGCCGAAAATGTAAATGCTGCAGGTGGGCGTATTGAAGGTGATGCACAAGCGTTCTTAGTGCGAACCCTGAATCAATTTGAAAATTTAACTGAAATTGAGAACCTTTTCATTGGCCGTTTTGAAGGTAGAAACATTCAATTGAAAGATGTTGCCACCGTAGAGAGTGCTTATAAAGATCGTAGCGTGGTAACCCGTTTTAATGGCAATGAAGGTGTCGAAATTGCCATTTATAAAGAAGGCGATGCCAATGCAATTGATGTAGCAAAACAAGTAGCATCTCGCCTTAGTGAGATTAACAGTGATATTCCTTCGAATTATTCGTTAACGCAAATATACGACCAAAGCGTTTTTATCAAGCAAGCCATCGATAATGTTAAATCAGCAGCCATAATGGGCGGTCTGCTTGCTATGTTGGTGCTCTATCTATTCCTAAAGGATTTTTGGACCACAGTGATCATTTCTGTGTCTATTCCAGTGTCGGTTATTGCCACCTTTAACCTAATGTACGCCAACAATATAAGCCTAAACATGATGAGTTTAGGAGGAATTGCACTGGCCGTGGGCTTGCTTGTTGATAACAGTATTGTGGTGTTAGAAAATATCGACCGCCATAAAAAACGTAAGCAAGCCAAATTGGCAAACGATGCTGGGGCTGGGGCTGTTAATAATACTGATATCAGCGAACAAGCTCATGCCAATATCAATCATCGTGCTACTAGCTTGACTGACGATCCAGCCGCATCAGGCACTAAAGAAGTTTCGGGTGCCATAGTGGCCTCTACACTCACCACAATGGCCGTATTCGTACCGCTTATTTTTGTAGACGGTATTGCGGGACAGTTGTTTAAAGACCAAGCGCTAACCGTAAGTTTTGCCCTAGCTGCTTCGCTAATCGTTGCACTTACCCTTATTCCCGCCATGGCACGAAGAAAGCGAAAAGCAAAGCTTGCCCACGAAGATACTTTTTTATCGCCCGCCAAAGCTCTGCCTACTAGTTTACTAGGAAAAATAGGCTATTTTGTAAAATGGCCTTTTTCAATGATGCTTCGCTTAGTCTTTGTGTATTTACCTGCGGCACTCATTACCTTAGTGATTGGTGCATGGCATATTCTTGCAAAAGGCTTATCACTATTATTTAGCCCTGTGGTTTGGTTGTTCAACAAAGGCTTCACCGGCATTGAGAAACTTTACCACCGCGCCCTAATTGCGAGTTTGAAGGCCAGAACATTTGTGATCATGCTATCCTTGGTTTCGGCGGGTGGCGCCCTGTTTCTTGTGCCTAAATTGGGCATGGAGCTTATACCTACCATGTCGCAAGGTGAATTCTCGGTAGATATCACTCTGCCTGCGGGTACACCACTGGGCACAACGGATGCAACGCTATCGAATTTATCAGCAATAGCCACGGCAGATTCGAATGTAGCAAGAACCTACGCCATGTCGGGAACGGGAAGTTTGATTAGCGCCTCACCTAGTCAAGGTGGCGATCATTGGGGAAGACTCAATATAGTAATGGCACCGAATGGGACTAAGGATGCAGACGGCGAAGTGAGCAGCAAAGTAGCCAGCGGTTCGATGGACAGCGTAAAAGCTGCCCTGCGCGAAGCGCTAGACCGTTACCCGAATGTTCAAGCTACCTTCACTGAACCCGAACTCTTTACCTTTGCCTCACCTATTCAAATTGAGGTAAGCGGGTATGATTTACGTCAACTTCAAACCTACAGCGACAAAATCGCGTCTGAGTTAGCTACACACAACAACTTCACCGATATCGCCACCAGCATTCGTGAAGGCAACCCAGAATTAAAAATTGAGTTTCATCACGCTAAACTGTCCCGTTTAGGCCTAGATGCCGCCACGGTGTCGTCGTTAATTGCCGCTAAAATAGGTGGCCGTGTTGCTACTCAATACAGCCTTGAAGATAGAAAAGTTGATGTGTTGGTACGAACCAAAGACAGTCAGCGTGACAACATAAATGATGTGCGTGCAATGGTAGTTAATCCTGACTCATCACAGCCTATTCCCCTTGGCGCCGTGGCCGATGTTTATATGAGCGTGGGTCCAAGTGAAATTACTCGCATTGGGCAAGAGCGAGTAGCACTAATTTCTGCCAATTTGGCGACAGGCAAGTTAGATGAAGCCGTTTCTCTGGTTGATAGTATTCTTGATAACACTCAACTTCCTTTGTCCATGAGTGCGTCGGTGACGGGGCAAAGCGAGGATATGCAAGATAGTTTTACCTCACTGCAATTTGCCTTAGCACTCGCTGTTTTTATGGTGTACTTAGTCATGGCTTCTCAGTTTGAATCGTTATTACACCCGCTACTTATATTGTTTGCTGTTCCTCTTGCCGGCGCAGGTTCTGTGTATGGGCTATGGCTAACCAATACGCCATTGAATGTTGTGGTTTTCATTGGACTTATTATGCTGTGCGGCATAGTGGTTAATAACGCTATTGTGCTTGTTGACCGAATTAATCAGTTACGTGCTAGCGGTATAGAAAAAACCGCTGCCATTATCGATGCTGGGAAAACCCGTTTACGCCCTATTGTGATGACCACATTAACCACTATCTTGGGCTTGCTGCCCATGGCGTTTGGGTTAGGTGAAGGCGCAGAAATACGCACACCAATGGCTATTACGGTAATCTTTGGGTTGTTATTCTCTAGCTTACTTACTCTTATACTGCTGCCTGTACTTTACAGCCTATTCGATAAAAAGAAATCTGTCGTAACCGACAACACTCAGGTTGTAGGCGATACGAACCATGTACCCGAAGTGTCGGGAGGTAAATATGAAAACGCCTAACGATGTACAGGATATAAAACCGAAACAAGATAGTCATCCTGGTGACAACATGATAAGTGGTATCGGCGCAGCACTGGCAAGGTTTGCATTAAACCGCCCTGTTACTATCGGCATGGTGTTTATCTCCATGCTGCTGTTCGGTGCAATATCTGGAAAGCTATTGCCATTAGAAAAATTTCCTGGCATCGACATTCCTGAAATGGTGGTTGAGATCCCCTACCCTGATGCTACGCCGGTGGAAATTGAAACCATGATCACTCGGCCAGTGGAAGAAGCTATCGCCACTATGTCTGGTATTAAACGATTGCGGGCACGGTCGTATGAGAACAGAGCACAAATCATTGTTGAATTTGATTGGGATGAAAACCTTAAAGCTAAGGGGGTAGAAGCCAGAGAAAAAATTGACGCTATTCGTCACTTGCTTCCTGCAGATGTAGAACGTGTCATGGTGTACAAGTTCAACACCAACGACATGCCTATCTTTCAGCTTCGTGTATCAAGCGATCGTGACTTATCTAACGCGTATGACTTGTTAGAACGCAATTTGAAGCGCCCCATCGAACGGGTAGACGGGGTATCTAAAGTTGAACTATACGGTACGTTGAAGCGGCAAATTACCATTCGACTAGATCCAAAGCTACTGACTGCCTATAAAATAGATGTCACCGCTTTAGGGCAAAAGCTGCAAGACGCTAACTTTTCGTTAACCGCAGGTTACCTGTACGATAATGACGAGAAAATACTGGTTAACCCCATTGGCGAATTCACCGATATGGCTGATTTCGAAAACATGTGGGTGTCACCTAATGTGCGGTTATCCGATATTGCCACAGTACGCTTTGAACTGCCCGAACCTATTGAAGGTCGTCACTTAGACAGAACCTTTGCAGTAGGTTTTAATATTTTCAGGGAGTCTGGCAGTAATTTGGTCGAAGTATCGTCTGCGGTAATGAAAGTCATAGACGACGCTAAGTCGGACCCAGCATTTGCGGGCATTAATCTTTTCGTGATGGACGATGTGGCAAAAAGTGTCACCTCTTCGCTGTCTGATTTGTTAAGTGCCGGACTGTTAGGCGCATTACTTTCTATTGTGGTGCTGTATTTATTTTTACGTCAACTGACAACGACTTTAATAGTGGTGTTGTCTGTGCCTTTTTCCATCTGCATTACCTTAGGGGTAATGTATTTGTTGGGCTATACCCTAAATATTTTATCGTTGATGGGGTTGATGTTAGCAGTTGGGATGTTAGTGGATAACGCCGTGGTTATCACCGAAAGTATTTTTCAAGAACGCCAACAAGATTCAAATATAAGTCGCGCAACCCAGCGAGGCGTTAACAACGTAAGCCTTGCAGTAATAGCCGGCACTGCCACCACCGCTATTGTATTTTTGCCCAATATAGTAGGGGTTAAAATTGATATAACAGTATTTTTAGAACACGTTGCCATTGCTATCTGTATTTCGTTGTTTGCTTCGTTGTTTATAGCCAAAACCCTGATCCCACTACTTACCACCAAAATAGCTATTCCCGAAGTGAAAGCCAATACTACCCCGCGCTACATAAAACGTTATGGCCATATTTTGACCTGGGTAATGGCAAACCAAGGAAAAACATCACTTATTGCCCTAGCTATTTTAGTGTCTACCATTGTTCCTATACAGTTCGTTAGCTTTGATGACGAAGGCAACGACAATCAAGAACGTATTTGGCTGAATTACCACGTTACCCAAAACTACACCTTGGATGAAGTAGAAAAAACAGTTAATAAGATGGAAGCCTTTTTATATGAAAACCAAGAACGCTTCCATATAAAACAAGTATATACCTACTACGAGCCAGGTCATGCTGTGAGTGGAATTACGTTGAATGACGACCTTCCCGTCAGTGTAGGTTCTATTAAGGAAGATATCCGAGAATGCATGCCGACTTTCGTTAGAGCACGGCCTTCATTTCAATGGGACAGTGGCAATGGTGGCGGAGTTCGTATTACTTTACTGGGTGAGTCTTCAGATACGTTACTAGAAATCTCTGAGCGGCTAATCCCTATTCTTGCCAATATCGACGGGCTTAGTGATGTAAAAGCCGATTCCGGCTCTAAACGTGATGAACTCCAAATTCGCATTAACAGAGAAAAAGCGAATCGATTAGGTATTCAGGTAAGTGAAATAGCACAGCTTGTAGCGACTTCACTAAGAGGCTCAAATCTACGCTCATTTCGTTATGGCGATTCAGGTGAAGTGAATGTTCAACTTCGTTACGGCAGTGATATTCAAAAATCACTAGATGCACTTAAGCATATAACTATTGGCTTTAGTCAAGAGCAGGCAATTACCCTTGCCATGATGGCAGACTTTTCGATAGTGGAGCAATTATCGCAAATAAACCGTAGTTACCGCCAAACAGCGTTAGACATTGGCGCTAACTTACAAGACGATACCACTATAGAAGAAGCCAAAGAGCGCGTTCAACAAGTGCTTGCACATATTGAATTACCTACAGGTTACCAGTGGACATTGGACGGCAGCTTTTCACGTCAAGATGAAGCGAACGCCGTGATGCAAATGAATATGCTACTTGCCTTGTGCATGATTTATGTGGTCATGGCTGCACTGTTTGAATCGTTAGTGCTACCCACTTCGGTGATTACATCGTTACTTTTTTCATTCACCGGTGTTTTTTGGGCCTTTATGATTACGGGCACACCCATGTCGGTAATGGGCATGATAGGCATGCTTATACTTATGGGAATAGTAGTCAATAATGGAATTGTATTAGTAGATAGAATTAATCAACTGGTGAATGAAGGACTAAGTCTGTACGACGCGGTTGTACAAGGTGCACAATCTCGCATTAGACCAATACTGATGACAGTAGCAACAACCGTACTCGGACTAGTACCGCTGGCGATGGGGGCAACGCGGATAGGTGGTGATGGACCGCCTTACTCGCCAATGGCCATTGCCATTATTGGTGGGCTAGTGTTCTCCACCTTGACCAGCTTATTCTTAGTTCCCCTTGCCTATGTATTACTTCTTAAGCTGCGCTTTAATACTCAGCGAATGATAGTAAACGGACAAGCAAGAATAGCTAAACTTATTAAAACGTAAATTGTAGTTACCGCACGGCTTTACTTACGTAGCGGGTGTTTCTGCTGAAGGTACTTAACAGCGCAGGCACCCGCTAACTTAGTAAACGCACAATTAACTACGTGACGTTAGGTATTCGTGCACTGAGTTGGCATCGCGTTCAGCAGAGAACTTAATTAAGTTAACACCGTTACACGTTAAACCGTTTTCTGCAGTCACCATACGTAAAACTTCACGTTGGCTTGCACCAATACGGCCTACGTTACGTGCTAGGTTTGAACGCAATACTTTTACGTCATCAAGAACAACAGCTTTACAGAAGCCAGAGAATTGTGTTTCGCCTACGAAACGAACGTCTTTTTCTGGAGCAGCATTCGCATTAACAGCAAAAGCTAGTGCAGCAGTAGCCGCTAAAGTTTTAAGTAATTTCATCATTAGATCCTCAAAGGTTTTGGCAAACTCGTTAAAAGCATTTCAAGGAAGGTATTCCCTGAGTGCCCTTTATTTATGGCCTAAAATGGAAATTAATGCTGTTTAAAGATTGTATAAGGCGAGTAAACTAACGGTAAATCAGAATGTTACTAAATGTTTAACAAACTATACGTTTGATTTATATAGTATTATTAGTGCAGGTTATAGCGGTTTGATATAGCCGAGTGATTTTTACTATCAAAACGGTCTAATACTTTCGTCTATTTTTGTTGATTATTACAGCTTCAGTATGAAATTTTTACAAAAAAAAGCGAGCCACGGTACTAAAAAACCGATAACTCGCCTATTTTTGTTGTAATAAAACTACATTTTAATCGTATTTTCTCAAACGCTTCGTTGAAATTGCATCTATATAAGCATGCCATGAGGCATAGCCAATCAATGGCATTAAGATGATAAATCCAACAAACCCTGTTACGAAGCCTATCGCCACTGCGCTAAAAATGATGGCGCCCCAGATAAGCATAGGCACTTTATTTACCCATACTGCATTTACACTGGTTAGCAATGCGGTGGCTAAATCAACCTTACGTTCCATTAATATAGGTTGAGTAAACGCGGTAATAAATAACATGCCTAACGTAAAGCCGGCCCCAACAATTGAACCTAATACTAAAAATGGCATTAAACTCTCAATGGTTGTTTCTATATTTGATGGATACAGAGCATGGATGAGTGAAGCCACACGCAACCAAAATATCATCATTACCATTAGCAAGATGCCAAACCCCCATTCATTAACTGCGTTTCTTCGCATTGCCCGCAATGAATGCATGAACGTAGGCTTGTGCCCTTTTTCTAACTCCCAACTAATGTCATAAAGACCAGCGGCTAAAAAAGGCCCAATTAACATGAAACACACGATAGCCGG
This sequence comes from Alteromonas sp. 1_MG-2023, assembly GCF_030547075.1. Lineage (GTDB taxonomy): Bacteria > Pseudomonadota > Gammaproteobacteria > Enterobacterales > Alteromonadaceae > Alteromonas. The sequence goes on from NZ_JAUOQH010000012.1 coordinate 41,213, forward strand.
CATAATGACCAAGTGCCAGCCTGTCATTTCAACTAAATACATTATTAACCAAGGTATAACGGCGAACATAACACCATACACCGCTGTTAAAATAGGTGTACGCATAGCATCACGTAAACCAAGTGAAAGCCATTTTATAGGATCACCTATATCAAGCTCTTTGCAAGGAATAACCCTCGCAATACCGCTTTGTGTTATCGCATTTTCTGGGGTTTCTTTAAAATGGTGCGACATAATGAGAACTACCTCTGCTATTACACGTAATTGGCGTTGGCGCCCTTGTTCATCCTAATGCGCCGTATCTATACGATAGGCCTATTAACGCAATTTTACAATTAATTAACAAAAAATTAGACTTTTTGATGAGACTTTTTTTGTAATTAGCTTTTAATGCATTAGTTTCATCTATAAAGATTTCTTAAAAAAACCGTTTAATAATAGAAATCTGGTTAAATCTGATAACTTTTATGATGCAAACTTCGTATGGCCGTTCGTTTTTTAATCAAAACGAAATATATTTCACGTTATGCACCAAATTAGGCTTCGCAAGGGTATGTGGTTTACGTTAATCTCAAGGTCTGTAAATTAACCAGAAAGACCATGAAAACTGTATCTCGCTCACACAAATTAGATAACGTTTGTTATGACATTCGCGGCCCCATTGCGGCACAAGCTAAAAAAATGGAAGATGAAGGCCACCGTATTTTAAAATTAAATATTGGTAACCCTGCCCCATTTGGTTTTGAAGCCCCCGACGATATTCTTAAAGACGTTATTCATAACCTGCCCACTTCTCAAGGATATTCAGATTCAACGGGAATTTACGCAGCACGTGTGGCCGTCATGCAGTATTACCAGCAGCGCAATATTCAGCATATTCGTGTAGACGACGTTTACATTGGTAACGGCGTTAGCGAATTGATAATGATGGCCATGCAAGCACTACTTAATCATGGCGACGAAGTGCTTATTCCTAGCCCAGACTATCCCTTGTGGACAGCGGCGGTAAGCTTATCTTCAGGCTCTCCTGTACATTATAGATGTGATGAACAGGCTGGTTGGTTCCCTGATTTAGATGACATAAAAAGTAAAATTACCAGCAAAACACGGGCTATTGTTTTAATTAACCCGAATAACCCTACTGGGGCTGTTTACGACAAAGCGTTATTGCAAGATGTAGTTGATTTGGCAAGAGAACATGGCTTGGTTGTTTTCAGTGATGAAATCTACGATAAGATTTTATACGACGATGCAGAGCATACCTGTATTGCCTCTCTTGCTGACGACGTATTTTTCGTAACGTTTGGTGGGTTATCTAAAAACTATCGCGTAGCAGGCTTTCGATCAGGCTGGTTAGTGGTTAGCGGTAATAAGCGATTAGCGAAAGACTATATTGAAGGCTTAAATATTCTGTCTTCAATGCGAATGTGTGCAAACGTGCCTTGCCAAAGTGCAATTCAAACGGCGTTAGGTGGGTATCAGAGCATTAATGACCTAGTGAAAGACACGGGTCGTCTGCGTATTCAGCGTGATGTAGCGGTAGACATGCTTAACAGCATTGACGGTATACACTGCGTTAAACCCAAAGGCGCGATGTACTGCTTTGCCCGAGTTGATGAGAAAAAATTCAACATAAACAATGATGAGCAAATGATTTTAGATTTGCTGCGCGCTGAAAAAATACTACTGGTTCACGGCAAAGCCTTTAACTTAGCCGACGGCGTTTATTTCCGCTTAGTGTTTTTACCGCATAGTGATGTGCTAGTTCCGGCGCTTCACCGTATAGGTAACTTCTTTCAACACTATCAACAAGGCGCTTAACGTGTCAGATAAAAGTCATTTTTTTGCTCACCTCGCCCGATTAAAGCTTATTAATCGTTGGCCGCTTATGCACAATGTAAGAACTGAAAACGTGCAAGAGCACAGTTTACAAGTTGCTATGGTGGCTCACGCCCTTGCCCTTATTAAAAATAAATTTTTTGGGGGCACGTTAAATGCGGAACGCATTGCGACTATCGCTATGTTTCACGACGTGTCTGAAGTGCTAACGGGTGATTTACCTACGCCGGTAAAATATTTTAACCCAGACATAAAGCACGAATATAAAAAGATAGAGAAGATAGCCGAAAACATCTTAATCGACATGGCACCAGACGCATTTAAAGAAGATTATGCCTCGCTTATTGATGCTAATTTTCACAATGAGGAAGAAGCCTTTATCGTGAAAGCTGCCGATGTGCTATGTGCCTACTTGAAAACCTTAGAAGAACTTTCAGCAGGAAACCAAGAATTCAAACTGGCTAAAAAGCGGTTAGATAAGATTTTAAAAGAATATCACTCAGATGAGGTCGACTATTTCTTAACTCGCTATGTACCTAGCTTTTCGCTTAGCTTAGACGAAATTACCCAGGAAGAAATTTAGAAAAGGAACACACTGTGACAGTACAAAAGTGGGAACAAGATTTACACGCACGTAGACTGCCGCGCAGTGTTTCTCGCGATGGCGATCATCGCAATCCCTACCAGCGAGATAAAGCTCGCGTACTGCACAGTGCTGCGTTTCGACGTTTACAGGCAAAAACACAAGTATTAGGTGTTGGACTAAGTGATTTTTATCGCACTCGCCTTACTCATTCTTTAGAAGCCGCGCAAATAGGCACTGGCATTACCGCCCAATTAAGCGGTAAGTTTCCAGATATCGCCAGCAAATTAGCCCTTGATGCCACGCTTATTGAAACCTTGTGCTTAGCCCATGATATTGGCCACCCGCCTTTTGGACATGGTGGTGAAATTGCCCTTCATTATATGATGCACGAACATGGCGGCTTTGAAGGAAACGGACAAACGTTTCGTATAATTACTCAGTTAGAGCCCTACACTGCCGAGCATGGCATGAACTTATGCCGCCGAAGTGTATTGGGTCTTGTGAAATACCCCAATTTTACTGATACCCTAACAGCCCCTAAGGTTAACGGTGAACGCCCCGCTTCATTACGCCAAGTAAAAGCCAGCGAATGGCATCCCCCTAAAGGCTTGTTTCGCTGTGACGAACCTTTATTCGATTGGTTACTAGCGCCGTTTAGCGCCTCTGACAAAGACAGGTTAATGTCTTTTAATCAATTTGATACCAAGCACAGTAAAACCCGTTTTAAGTCTTTTGATTGCTCAATTATGGAACTTGCGGATGATATCGCCTACGGCATTCACGATTTAGAAGACGCGATTGTAATGGACATGGTGAACCGACAAGATTTTATTAGTGATGTCACCCTTCCGCTAAAAGCACTAGAGATAAAATGGTTATCAGATAACATTGATGAACTTACCGATAAGCTTTTCAGTAAAGCCCATCACGAGCGCAAAAACGCCATTGGCGCTCTGGTAAATAGTTTTATTACGGCCATAGAAATCACCGATGTAGAAGGCTTTGAGCATCCACTGCTAGCATATAATGCCAAAATGCCTAACGACTTTGAAAGTGGTTTGGAGCTATTTAAGCGCTTTGTGTATAAAAAAGTGATTCGTCGCCCTGATGTACAGCAGCTTGAATATAAAGGTCAAATGGTCGTGATGGAGTTATTAGAAGCTTTTAGTTCCGATCCTGAACGTCTATTGCCTGAAAACACCCAAGAACGTTGGTTGAAAGCCTGCGAACAAAATAACGGCATGCGAGTGCTTGCTGATTATATTTCCGGTATGACCGATGAGTTTGCCTCACGGTTATATGGAACCCTTTTCTCCCCCCGACAAGGTGGCATTCAAGACAGCTTCCATATTTAGCGTTAAGTGTGGAATAAGGTTATTAAGTTATGTTGCGCAATACTAATCTTTAACCGCATTAGCAACAGTTTGTGCATTTACAACTTGGTTCACACTCCCCTGAATAACCACGGTGGCTGATATTTTATCCTGAATGGCTTGTCTGTTTGGATCCCAGTAAACCTGTAAAAAGCCTAATAACCCCGTCGCAAAACCTGCTCCGTAACCGCCGTACCGGCCAAAGCAATCAAGCATGCCAAGTGGCTCACCGCTTAGCGAAACCACACGAATATTACATATTTTTTTACCTGGAGTTTGCCCCCGCCAAAGTAACGAGAACAAGGTAAAGTAAACAGCAGCCCAACCAAAACCTAAACCTAGGTCTTGTATAATGCCTTTGCCCCACTGCAAAATACTGGTTACAGGTGTTGTGTTGTTTTCGTTTGTATCTTGGCCCGCAATACTTTCTGGCGCTAAATCTACATTTTCAACATCATCTGATGCAATAGCTTCATCATCGGCTATGACCATTAAGTGCAATAGCGTGCGAGTAATTTGACTATTTCCAGCGTCTTCAATTTCAGCAAGCTCAGGCAATTGAGCAACTAAATTAGCGCTAGCAGCACTTTGGCAAATATCATCGCAGTTTTTATCGTCGTCTGTTTGCGCTAAATATGTGCGTATTATTGATTTATCATGTTCACTTAACTCATCTTTTTGTTCTGCTTTGTTTATTTGCGTTCCTTGTATGCTGCTATCGCCTTCAAAGAAGTCTATTGCTAACGAGAGTATCGTTAGCGAACTTACAAATAAAAAGCTTGCTGCAAATAGCTTTAGGGCTCTACGCCAAAACGACGACATTTTAGGAAGATATTCTTGTGCAGTGCCTTTATAGAAAGCCATAGCAGCAACAAAGGCAATTAACGTTGCGCTAAGCTTTGCAGCCATAAATATTAAAATGACATCAATGATCATTGCTAATGCGCGTTTAATAGGTGGAGCCAAAGGAATGCCTAAAAGCGCTTGGTCAACTTTAAAGGCATACGGGGTGATCACATCTCTGGTTTCTGAGCCAGATAGCGCTAATTGGTCTATTTCATTGGCTTTCATTTTTATACTTGTTATTAAAATAGGTAAACCATGCAAGTTACGCGTTTTTCCATTTCAGCTCAAGCTAAAGCCATTGATTATTATGCATAAAAAAGCATAATGAGTTTAATTGGCATCACTTATCACCATTGTTTCTTGTTATGTTCTTTTTACTACATGAAATTTTATTCTTATTAAATGGGTCTTATTTATACGCGTCAAATCTGTAGTAACTTTTTCATAAAATACGCGTGTGTAATACTAGGCGTGTAATACAATCTTAAAAGCGTGCCTTCACGTAAGTAATGTAACCTCGGAGCCTTCGCGCGAAGTCGACGTTACCTGCTTTTCAATTTTTAATGTCTAAGCGCGCTCAATAATTATGGTGTAAGTATGTCTAAACCTTTTAAGCCGTCAGTAAAGCTAACCGACAACCACGTAACCGATGAAAGTATTTATTTAAATCGACGCCGACTACTTAAGTCTCTTGGCTTTGTCGGTGCGTCCGCGTTGTTATCAAACCCCGCGAATGCAGCTGGATGGTTTTGGGAAGATGATAAAGAGAAAGCAGAAGCATTTAAAACCCAAGCGCTTAAATTTAGTCAGCCTGAAAAATATCAAATTAGCGAAACACAAACCCCAGAAGCTAAAGCCACTTCTTACAATAACTTTTATGAATTTGGCACTGCCAAAGATGAACCGGTTAAAAACGCGCAAGAATTCGATACATCTGAGTGGACATTAAAAGTCGATGGGCTGGTGAACAAACCGCTTACACTCAACCTTGATGATTTAACGAAACGTTTTCCTCTTGAAGAGCGAATCTATCGACTTCGCTGTGTAGAAGCGTGGTCTATGGTTATCCCTTGGATAGGTTACGAGTTAGGCGCGCTGTTAAGAGCAGCGGATCCCCTTTCGTCAGCTAAATATGTGGCCTTTGAAACCTTATACGAGCCTAAGCAAATGCCAGGGCAGCGCAACCGCTTCCTTGGCGGTGGTATTGAATATCCTTATGTTGAAGGGCTAAGGTTAGATGAAGCTATGCATCCACTTACCTTAATGTCGGTAGGGCTATATGGTAAAACCCTTCCGCCACAAAATGGCGCGCCTGTTCGTTTAGTGGTGCCATGGAAATACGGTTTTAAAAGTATTAAGTCGATTGTTCGCATTCGCTTGACCGATAAGCAGCCCCCCACTACATGGAACCGTTTAGCGTCTAACGAATATGGCTTTTACGCTAATGTGAACCCAGATGTATCACACCCTCGCTGGAGCCAAGCGAGCGAACGCCGTATTACCACCGGAGGCTTGCTATCACGTAATAGAATACCTACCGAAATGTACAATGGTTACAGTGAAGTGGCGCCGCTTTATTCAAGTATGGACTTAACGCGTAACTTCTAATGAAATTATTTAAAAAGCCAGTTCGTGTTTCAAATTTAACCCGCAGGTGCTTAAAAGGTTTTATTCACTTATTAGCACTCGGGTATCTCGTTGGGTTATTTTATGCGGGGGTAACCGACAATTTAGGCCCTGATCCTGTTGATACCTTGTTGAATGAAACCGGTATATGGGCAATACACCTTTTGCTTATTACGCTGATGTTAAGTCCATTAGCAAAAATACTGCCTAGCCCGGAGCCAATTAAATTTAGGCGAATGCTGGGGATATATAGCTTTGTCTATGCGTTGTCACATTTTGCGACTTACATTCTGTTCGAACTGCAACTGGACATGAGTTTGATTGCTACAGAGCTAGTAAAACGCCCCTATATAGTGGTGGGCCTAACTGCTCTTATTTTGCTATTTGCACTTACTATTACGTCGTTTCAGAAAATACGTCGAAATATGGGGAAACGCTGGCAACACCTACATAACAGTATTTATATAATTGTGCCTTTGGTGTTATTGCACTTTTCGTGGTCTCAAAAAACCATATGGCAAGAACCCATATGGTATTGGTTGTTTGCCTTTATATTGTTATTCAACCGAATTAAAGGTTTGGTGACCACAGCACTTAAAAAGCATGCTCGCAGTAAAAATCGGAAACACGCTACTCAGACTTAACGCGTACACGGGTGGAATTAGCGAATGATAAAAAACAACAGCGCGGCATATCGCGCTGTTTTGCCAATTCCCACTATCAATACAAAAAACCAAAACCGCGTACGTAAAGTGCCCGCAAGTAGAGTTAATGGGTCGCCAATAATTGGCACCCAAGCTAAAAGCAAAGACCATTTCCCCCACTTTTTATACATGACTTCAGCCCGCATAAAGGTAGCGTGGGAAACGCGCAGCAATTTTGTTGCTACCAATTGGCCGTAGCGAAAGCCCAATACATAATTAACGATTGAACCCAATATGTTGCCTAAAGATGCAACAACCAGTAACACTAGTGAAGAAGAACCATTTAGTGCCAAGGTGGTTAATACAAGCTCTGAGCTTAAAGGCAATATTGTGGCAGCAAGAAAGGCTGAGACAAACATACCTACATAACCTAGTGTTATTAAACTACTCACCGCAAATCATGCCCTCAGTATCTGTTACTAAGTTTAACGCTAATGTTTTCAACCTAGTGAAATTCTACGAGGATGTAGTTTACCTAAGTCGCAAATATAGTCATTAAGTTTGCTCTATACGTAACGCAAGTGACCGGCGCCCCCCGCTGTCGCTGGGCTTATACCCAAACAACCTCGCTCTCAATAATGGCTTCAACTAATTATCTACCTTTTTGTGACTACACCATTGTGTGAAAAAAACACAATTTAATGCTTGCAATCCTTTTAACTTAAAACTACTGTATACACATACACACTGTATAAACAGACAGCCTAAAGTTAAAACTGACTATCAGTTCAACCTAAAGCAGCTGATTTGTTTAAAAAACAACTTACGAAAAGGTAACGCTATGAACACTTCATCAATTGCACGTTTACAGGCATTACGTACCTCAGTGACCAATAAGTCTGTTTCAAGCACCGCTACTTCTAATGTTGTACAACTCCCCTTACCTTTCGAAGGTTATCCTGGTGAAGGTAAAGGTGGCACAAGTAAGGGCTGGAATTATCTATTAGCCGATTCAGTGTCATTTTCAAAAGAAGTCGACCACGCCATTCGTATTCAAAAACCTGAAAAGGAAAAAATGCCAGAGTGGATTAGCAAGCTAATAACTGGCGGTCAGTGTAAAACACTGTATGTTGAAAATATTGATTTAGATTTACAGCCTACCGACAGCGACATGATCAGAAAGCTTTGCGAACTTTATTCAGTATGTTTGGTAAATGTACGAGTAGATTCAGCACTAAATGAAGGCAACCTTGCAGTAGGGCCATGGTAATTCGTTTAATTTACCGTTAGCATTGCGCCCGCGTATGTATTCAATAGCGCACTGCTAACTTGGTTGTAAAAAATTATGCGATGTTATTGCTGTTCAAATTTACCATTTTCTTCATGTTGTGAACCTTTTTTAAAAGGGCAAGCCACACCTCAAACTGCTGCTCAGTTAATGCGTTCTCGTTTTTCTGCCTATGCCAGCAAGCACTTCGATTATGTATTGGATACCTACACAAAGGTGCGTCAACCTGAATTAAGTGTTGACGAATTAACCGCTAATGCAGCTAATGCCACGTGGTTTGCACTGGAAGTGGGTGAAACTGAAAATGTCCCTCTTATTGTCCAAGGTGAAGGGGTGGCTGAGGCCGCAGCGCAAAATAATGAAGGGGCGACAGATACTGTCGATTTCACCGCTTATTATTTTGAAAATAAAAGTCTTTATCAGTTACATGAAACTTCGAACTTTATTGTTGAAGATGGCCAGTGGCGCTACCACGACGGTATACTTCATGATGATTGCGGCAAAGTAAAATACGGTCGTAACTTACCCTGCCTTTGCGGTAGCGGGAAAAAATTCAAACAATGCTGTGCAACAAAAATACGGTAGTGGCTACTTGAGTTCGATAGTAGCTGCTTAAGTACATTAGTAGCTACTTAAGCCGCGTTGTAGCCCACATTCAGTGTTAATACGAAATGTTTTTAAAGCTGTTTAACAGCACCTCATTTTATTTAAGATGTCCAAAACCCGAGGTGATTTAACCTGTTAGCTCGGGCCTTTGGACCGTTCAATTCCATTCTTTTTCTTCATAGTTTTCACCTTTCACATCGCTTCATATAAGCAGATGGCTTCTAAAGCAGAGCAATTACCCAATAATTTTATATTTTAAATATCGGCAATTATGAGTAAAACTCATCATTCAATGAAATTAAATCATTTTTATTCATCGGAAAAAATGCGTATAAAACCCCCTCTGCTCAACATAACTTACGTATTGCATTCGTTTTTAATTAGCCGCTACAGGCTTAATTGGAAAATACAGAACCGTTGTACTGAGCAAAAAAATTTGGGTTTATGTTCACAAATGGAATGTCAGATCACCATGAATAACTTTTTTACTTTTTCGCTTAATCGCGTTTGTTTTGATGAGAATTACCGTCCATCTGACAACACACGTATCACCACCAATTTTGCTAACTTGGCTAGAGGTAATCGACGTCAGGATAATCTTCGAAATGCATTACAGATGATAGACAATCGTTTTAATGCACTAGCGTATTGGGACAATGTTAATGGGGATCGTTATTCGTCAAAGCTTGAAATTATATCGGTTGATATAGATGTTGAAGGTAACGGTTCTACCTTCCCCACCATTGAAATACTAAAAACAAATATTCTTGATCGCAAAACCAATACAACCATTGAAGGAATTGTGGGGAACAATTTCTCGTCTTATGTTCGAGACTACGATTTTAGTGTGATCTTATCTGAGCACAATAAAAACCAAACCCAATTTAGTATTCCCAATGATTTTGGTGATTTACACGGGAAGTTGTTTAAAGCATTCGTAAATTCAGACATTTACAAAGAAAACTTCAGTAAATCGCCTGTTATTTGCCTAAGTGTTTCCGAAAACAAAACTTACCAAAGAACTGAAAATCAGCACCCTGTATTGGGTTTTGAATATCTACCCGATGGCTCATCGTTAACCGAGCAGTATTTCCAAAAGATGGGCCTGCAGGTTCGCTATTTCATGCCGCCTAATAGCGTTGCACCTTTGGCATTTTATCATTTTGGCGATCTACTAAACGATTACACCAATCTTGAGTTGATAAGCACTATTAGCACCATGGAAACATTCCAAAAGATTTATCGCCCTGAGATTTACAACGCTAACGCGGTTGCCGGAAGAGTGTATCAACCAAATTTAAAACACCAAGATCATTCACTCACGCAAATAGAATATGACCGAGAAGAACGTAATCACTTAGCGGCTCAGCAAGGTAAGTTTGTTGAAGAGAATTTCATCAAGCCTTACCACAATATTCTTCAGCAATGGTCTGCAAACTGCGCCCTTTAACTCATTCAAACGTGTAGTACATATTATGAAAAAATTATTACCTACTTCAATTGCCGGCAGTTTGCCTAAACCGTCTTGGCTTGCACAACCTGAAACACTTTGGTCACCTTGGAAATTAGACGGTGATGAACTGGCTCAGGGCAAGCAAGACGCGTTACGTCTTTCGTTACTTAATCAGCGACAATCTGGTGTTGATATCATTAGTGATGGTGAACAAACTCGCCAACACTTCGTTACCACTTTTATTGAACATTTAAACGGTGTTGATTTTCAGCAGCGTAAAACGGTAAAAATTCGCGATAGATACGATGCCAGTGTACCTATGGTGGTTGGTGAAGTGACTCGCCAAAAAGCGGTGTTTGTTGATGATGCTAAATTTCTTCGTCAACAAACTGATCAGCCCATAAAATGGGCTCTTCCTGGCCCCATGACTATGGTAGATACCCTTTACGACAGTCACTACAAAAGTCGCGAAAAGCTTGCCTGGGAATTTGCGAAAATATTAAACCAAGAAGCCAAAGAGTTGGAAGCTGCAGGCGTTGATATTATTCAGTTTGATGAACCTGCATTTAATGTCTTTTTCGATGAAGTGAATGATTGGGGAATAGCGGCACTTGAACGTGCTGCTGAAGGGCTAAAGTGTGAAACTGCCGTTCATATTTGCTATGGCTATGGCATTAAAGCCAACACCGACTGGAAGAAATCATTGGGCACAGAGTGGAGACAATACGAAGAGATTTTTCCCAAACTGCAATCGTCTTCTATCGACCTTATTTCACTAGAGTGTCAAAATTCTCGAGTTCCAATGGAATTAATCGAGTTGCTTCGTGGCAAAAAAGTCATGGTTGGTGCCATTGATGTAGCCACCAATGCTATTGAAACACCAGAAGAAGTCGCTAACACGCTTAGAAAGGCCCTACAGTTTGTTGATGCCGACAAACTATTACCTTGTACCAACTGTGGCATGGTGCCATTGTCACAACATGTAACACGCGGAAAACTCAATGCGTTGAGTGCAGGCGCTGAAATTATTAGGCAAGAACTGACGCGTTAATGTTATCGTCCTAATTACTATTACAGAGCTGACATTGAGTTTGCATTTACGCTTACTCAACCTTGTTTTTCAGCTCTGCTTAGCCCGCTAGCCAATGAATAATATTAAGTAAAAACTGTTCGTTTTGTTCAGCCCCAACCGATCTCATACCATGCTTCATACCTGTTCGAGTATCGATTTGAGAAGAAAACATCATGCCTTCAGAAAACACTGCAACGCGCCCCTTGCCCAATTCCAACAAGGCACCCTGACTCCAGCCTTCGATAGCTCTTCGAGGCGTGCTTGACGTTATTTCAAAAGGAACTTCTGGCTCAATAGATACCGCACGTGGCCCAAGCGTTAACAATGAAATAGCCGCTTCTGGTGGTAAAAAAGCAGCGCCGCCAAATGTTTTAACTTGAATCACTTCTTTTGTGTGCAACTGACTGTTTAATACTGATGTAAATGCGCCATGTGGACTTTCTTGCATAAAAACGGGAAGTTCGACATGGTTTGGGCGTTTAGCTTCAGGATTGGCTTCTGAATTAGCATTAGCACTAGAATTATCATCTAGCTTAGTATCTTCATGTGCATAGCTTACTGCATGGCTCACCAGGGTCCCCGTTGCTTTATTAAACAGTGTTGCCTTAACGTGGCCATTGGTAAACGTGAAGCCCAGCGCTGTTGCCAGGCTTTCAATCACTTTAGGAAAAGGGGCGTGATCAGCAATAAGAAAAAGAGAACCGCCGTTACGTACCCACTCAACCACATCAGTCACTTCCTCATTAGTTAGCGCTTGGTTAAACGGGGGTTGCCAGTTGCTTCGCTTTTTATCAAGAGCGTTGGCGATAACAAGAATATCCACATTTTTAAGGGCTTGTTGGCTGAAATTCACCTTGTTCGATTCAACCGTAACTCCGTCGCTTAGCAACACCTGAGCGAAGGGTTTGAAGCGATTATTAATGTTAAGAAAATTGTGGTGAGCTTCATCAACCCACACTACTGGGCTGATATTTGCAGTGTAAGTTGCTGTTCGCTTGTAGGGTTCAAATGTCGCGTCTGCTTGCTGAGGGCTGTCAGTGCACGAAACCACTAAAAGCACATTGAAAAGAATAGCTATTCTCGCCATAGTTTTCATTAACACGTCCTTATGAATAACTTCTAGAGTAAAAAGAATAAAAATAAAGCCAATATTTCATAGTATTAGAGACAACTTCGACTGTAGTTAGATTATTTTCCAATCATTTTGTAATTTTTATTTTTTGCCCGTGACTATAGCTTTGAAGGTTAATTAATAATCACCAAAGAATACACAGGGATTCACAATGACGGCACAAACTTCAGTAAATCAAAATGAGTTAGCGTTACAAGCCACTGATTCATACGGAAACGATGCTTGCGGTAATAGTACTTATGGAAACAAAAGCAACGCAACTAGTACCTACAAGGATCATAAAGCGCATTTAAATACCAATGCGTGGTTCAAACAGGGATGGCAGCTATTTAAGCAGGCCCCTTTTTCGTTATTTGTTCTTATGCTGAGCCCGTTAATTATTGAAGGTGTGTTGCAGCTATTAGCTGGCCCCGTAGCGCTAGTTCTATCAAAATGGATAATGGTGCCAGTTATTGGCGCTACTTGGCTTTGCATTCATAACTTGGCAACAAAAGGAAAAGTATGGTCATTCTCTGCAATAAGCAATGCATCATGGGGAAAATTTTTACTTATTAGCCCTCTCCTTTTGCTCCCCTTTTTAAGTCAGCTTATGTTTTCTTGGTTACTACTTGGACGTAGCGGTGTAGATTTACTTTTATTCCAACAGTTTATTGATATAAGCGCACATACATTAGGCTTAATATTCTCATCGGCAGTCCCACTCATTATGCTATTACTTTTTGTTGCGCCACTAATGCTAATAGCTAAGCGTTCTTTCAAACAAAGCATGACAACAACCTTTTCGATTGTTTCTGCACAGACGACATCTTTCGCCATATTGTTCGCGCTAAACACCTTGGTTATTTACTTTGCGCCTCACACCTTTGGTTTGTCTGTGTTACTTGCAAGTCCAGTGCTAGCTTGTATCCACTATGGCGCTATTAAGGCACATCTAAGCCACATGTAAATGATAAATAGCCTTTAAATTAAACCAACAAAAAGGCCGCTCATGTCAGCGGCCTTTTTTAACGTTTACCATTACCAATGTTTCGCTCATGCCGCTTTTCGTAAATACAGGTTATAAATCAGCGCAATCATTAGGCATACGCTAGCCGGCGCAATAAGCGAGAAAAACTGAAACATGCCAAACAAAATAGCGCCCGCTGTACCACCAAAAATGAAACCGGTAATAATGAGTAAGAATAGCTTGGCTTTTCTGGTATCTAGCTTTTCCCCTCGGCACAAGGCGCCAAGCATAATACCTAAATCGGTGAAAATACCGGTAACGTGAGTAGTTCGAATAATAGCGCCGCTATAGGTTGTAGCCAACGCATTTTGAAGCCCGCAGGCCGCTGAAGCAAAAAAATGACCAACAAACTGTTCGTTATACAAAAACGCCAGTGCAACAAGCAATAAAAGCGCCTCTATAACAAGGGCAGTATCGTAATGTCGCCCCAGTTTTAATGTAAACCCATGCAGTAAGAAGCCTGCAATGGAAGCGCCAGCAAGGAAGGAAAGCAAGACGCCTACAAGATGAAATGCATTTTGCAAAGTGCCTTGATAAACACCAGTACCTAACAAAGTGGCAGTACCCGATAGATGCGACACAGATTGATGGTCAAAACCAAGCAGCCCAATCGCATTCACATAACCCGCCACCAGCGCTAAAATAAACGCGCCGAATTCTACCCACTTAGGTAGCTGTGAAATCATGATACCTCGCCTATTTCGTATTCAGATAAGACAAGCATACTCGCAACAACACAGAATCAATCTGACCAATATCAATAAAAGTCGTCATAATAGACGCTTATGTGTCTATCAGCAGCACTGACATTGCTTAAATACATTGCTCTAATACTTAGCTTAGCGCAGTAACAAGTCGCCTTGAACGGGAACGTATTTACTAGCCGCTTTAATTAAAGATACGGAAGTAAGTTCTTGTACACCGTACACTTCTACCTCTTTACCTTTATCTACTAGCTTGCTGGCCAGCAAATCAAAGTCGCCATCACCTGTGGCAAATACAATGGTGTCAGCTAATTCAGCATACTCCATAGCATCAATGGTAATACCTACATCCCAATCGCCTTTCGCTGAACCATCGGCGCGTTGAATGAAAGGTTTTAACTTCACTTCAAAGCCAATACCACGCAGGATATTTTGAAACTCTCGCTGCTTTGTATCGCCACGTTCAATGGCATAAGCCACTGCCTTCACCACGTTTCTACCCTGCGTCGCCGTGCGCCAAAATTGATTGTAATCAAAATTACACTTGTGGATTTGTCGGGTAGTGTAGTAAATATTTTGCACGTCGACGAAAAGCGCAACGTTATCCATGGTTATTCCTTATGATAGCAAGAAGGCTCAGCCTTTTTGGTGTTAATGACTAGCTTGCCATTAGCGCGAGTAGATTAGCTAAATGTACGAATATATAAGGCTTCAACTTTGTCTCTTGCCCACTGAGTTTTGCGTAAAAACTTCAGTGAAGACTTAACAGAAGGGTCGTTGCTAAAACAGTTCACCCTAATTTCTGCGTACAAGCCTTCCCATTGATAATGCTCAACGAGACGAACAAGGATTTTTTCAAGGGTAAGCCCGTGAAGAGGATTGTTTGGCTGCTGTTGGTTCATAATGCTAATTCCGAATAGAAACAGATACGTAGCGCGATTAATCATCTCGCTTGTACGTTGATTTTGTTATTTTAACAGAGTATGTTGGCATTCCCTTCGAAAAATTCGAAGGGAATGCCGTTAGAGCAAATAAACATAACTAAATTTAGGTAAACAAGGAAAGTTGTATGAGTGATAATATGAACAATAGCAATCAAGTGAGTAATGAAGCCGGAAGCGTTCAGGAATATTGGGGTATGCCCCTCAACACCTACTGCATGCTCATTCACCTTAGCCAGTTAACCAGCTTTATTATTCCTGGGTTAGGTCTTATTCTTCCTATTGTCATGTGGGCAACGAATAAAGATAAACACCAAGAAATTGATATGCATGGAAAGATCACGGTTAATTGGCTAATCAGTTTATTTATCTATTCACTTATTTGTGGCCTTCTTAGCTTAATCATCATTGGCTTGTTTGGCTTAGTACTGCTTGCCATACTGAACTTCGTATTTGCTATTGTTGCAGCGGTTAAAGCGAACAAAGGCGAATTATGGTCGTACCCGTTGAGTATTACGTTTCTTAAATAATACTTATATAACTACTTAAATTGGTCAATCAACGTTATATATGAACATTAAACAGGACGACCTTAGCGGTGGCGATGTTATCGCCCTGCTAGAAGAGCACTTAAAAGATATGTACGCCACTTCTCCCCCAGAAAGCGTACATGCCCTAGATGTTACTGCGTTAAAGTCACCTAGCATTACGTTCTTTAGCGCATGGCAAGGCGACGTACTTGCGGGCTGTGTTGCCATTAGAAAATTAAGCGACACTGAAGCTGAATTGAAATCTATGCGAACTGTTGCCGCTTTTCGTAATAAAGGCGTAGCAACACAGTTGCTAACCTTTGTAATTGAGTTCGCTGGTGCTAACGGATACCAAACCTTAAGCCTAGAAACAGGTACACAAAGCTATTTTAAAGCTGCCCGGCAGTTGTATGCCAAAAACGGTTTTAACGACTGCGGGCCTTTTGGCAATTATCATATTGATCCCAATAGCCACTTTATGACCAAACCGTTAGATTAAACTTACTTGCTCAACTAAAAATGCTCTCCCTCTTTATACCGTTATAGGAAAACTTACAAACATACCCAAAAACGTATTCAAAATACCTAAGAATATGTTTGCATTGACATATCCCCATTGCCACCGCCAAAATGCTACCATCTTAGCTAACTGAAACATCTGTATTTTGACTACGCTATCGCTGCACAACTACCAAGTAAAACTAGATAACAACTTCATCACACCTGAGTTTAGCTTTACCGTATATAAAGGTGAGCATGTATTAATTGCTGGGCGAAACCGTGCAGGAAAGTCTTTGCTTATGACGGCATTGGCCGGGCGTGGTAAAGCATTGGCGGGAACACGCAATACGACTATATCGGTTGCTGAAGTGAGCGTAGCGGTTCAACAAGCACTCATTCTTGAAGAAAAACAGAAAGACAGTGCAGATCTGCTTGATATCGTTCCCGAACCTACCCTAGTACATGAACTTTTAAGTCAAACAAACCCTAACTTTATACAACACAGCGCGTATGAGGCGTTATCAACATCTCTGAACGTTGAGCATTTACTTAATACTGCTTTTCTTTCACTGTCTACGGGAGAGACCCGCAAAGTACTCTTGTTACTTGCATGGGTGAGCAATGCCGACGTTATTCTAATCGATGAGCCTTTTGAAGGCCTAGATAAAGAAGCACGGGCACGTTTCAACACCTTCTTAAGCCAACAAACTCAGTCTACCTTAGTGATTACCGCAAACACCGTGCGTGACGTGCCGAAAGTGGCCTGTAAATTAGTCTTGGTTGATGCACTACAGATTGTGTCGTCTAGCGACGCTAGCATGGCACCTGAAGCGCTAGTTACTCGTTTATCGTCGTGGTTTAGCTTAAGTACGGCTGCGCCCACGTTGCCACCTAGCACTGAAACGTCTAAGATCTTTCCCAAAGACGAGCCGCTTATTGCCCTTCGAGATGGGTGTGTTAAGTACGATGACAATACGGTATTCAAAGAATTAGATTTTATGGTTTACCCTGGCCAGCATTGGCAAATATCGGGGCCCAATGGCTCGGGCAAAACCTGCCTACTTACTATGATTACTGGCGATAACCCTCACTGCTATACCAATGATTTGACCTTGTTTGGAATAAAGCGAGGCACTGGGGAAAGTATATGGGATATCAAGCAACACATTGGCATTATGTCGAACGCACTGCACATGCAGTATCGGGTAAATTGCAGCGCTCACCATGTGGTGACCTCGGGTTTTTACGATAGCATCGGCCTTTATACCACGCCTACTAATGCTGAAAATGCGATTGCCGATGCATGGCTTGATGTTATTGGCTTTTCCGATAACAAACACACACCTTTTAATAACTTTTCTTTTGGTGAACAGCGCTTGTTACTTATAGTGCGCGCCATGGTGAAGCACCCTGCGGTATTAATACTTGATGAACCCTGCAATGGGTTAGATGATATTAATCGCACCAATGTGCTGGCACTGATAAAGCTTTTAGCTGGCTCTACTCATACTACCCTGCTTTATGTTACTCACATAGCAGATGAGGCAATTGAGGGCATTGATAACTTGCTTGATATGCGAGATTACCAAGGCTAATTTGCTTTTGTTGATATGGCTTTTGTTAAAATAGATTCCGTGAATTCGGCTTCCAAGTATAAGAACTCCTTGAGACGGCTTCCGTAAAGCGGCTTACGTGTAAACAGCTTGCCCGTTTATAATAAAACCCAGCTTTCAGCTGGGTTTATTCTTTATTTCTTTTGACGTGCTGCTAGTTTTTCTAACTGTTCGTCACTGGCAGGTAGTTGGTGGTTTGCTTTCCACTCAGAATACGGCATTTTGTACACCACTTCCCGAGCAGCATCATAATCGATGTCTTCACCCTGCTCTGCTGCAGCCGATGAATACCATTTAGCAAGACAGTTACGACAAAAATCAGCCAAAATCATCAGGTCGATATTTTGTGCATCTTTGTTCGCGTCTAAATGATCAACCAAACGACGAAACACAGCGGCTTCAATTTCAGTTTGCGTTTGCTTTTCCATGATGCTCCTTTCTTTAGAAACAAAAAAGGGAGCTAGGCTCCCTTTCTAATTTTTTATATCTGTCTTAAATCTGCGTATTGCTGCGAAACTTAAGTTAAAACCTAAGCTACAGCAAGGTAGCAAATAAAACCTTACTCTGCGTCGTCAGACTTAGGAGCAGGCTTTTCAAGTAACTCTTTAATACTTAGACGTACGCGGTTTTGACGGTCAATTTCCATCACTTTCACGTCAATCATCGCACCTTCAGTAAGGTAGTCAGTTACTTTGTTAACACGCTCGTGAGCGATTTGAGAAATATGTACTAGGCCTTCTTTGCCAGGTAATACTTCAACAAACGCACCGAAATCTACAATACGGGTAATCTTACCGTGGTAAGTTTTGCCCACTTCGATTTCAGCAGTAACTTGCTCAATCTTGCTGATAGCAATATCGGCTTTAGCACGCTCAGTTGCGAAGATTTTGATAGTACCATCGTCTTCGATTTCGATGTTGGTATCAGATTCTTCAGTAATTGAACGAATCATTGCGCCGCCTTTACCGATAACGTCGCGGATCTTATCCTGATCAACTTTAACAGTGTAAATGCGTGGAGCGAATTCGCTAAGCTCTTCGCGGTGACCGCCAATTGCTTCGTCCATTACGTTAAGAATATGCAAACGTGCTTCTTTTGCCTGTTTAAGGGCAATTTGCATGATTTCTTTAGTGATACCTTCAATTTTGATATCCATCTGCAATGCAGTGATACCGCCAGTAGTACCAGCAACTTTAAAGTCCATGTCGCCAAGGTGATCTTCGTCACCAAGGATGTCTGAAAGTACAACGAAGTTTTCGTCGCTTTTCACTAGACCCATTGCAATACCAGCAACTGAAGCTTTAATTGGTACACCTGCATCCATAAGCGCAAGTGAAGTACCACATACAGAAGCCATTGAAGATGAACCGTTTGATTCTGTAATTTCAGAAACAATACGTACTACGTACGGGAATTCTTCTTCGCTTGGCATTACAGCTTGAATACCACGCTTCGCCAAACGACCGTGACCAATTTCACGACGCTTTGGAGAACCAATCATACCGGTTTCACCAACACAGTATGGAGGGAAGTTATAATGAAGCATGAAGCGGCTGTCACGACGGCCTTGAAGCTCGTCAATCATCTGCGCGTCACGTTCTGTACCTAAAGTAGCAGCAACGATTGCTTGAGTTTCACCACGTGTGAAAACAGCAGAACCGTGAGTACGTGGTAAAATGCCCGTTGCAACGTCTAGTGCACGAATCATCTTAGGATCACGACCGTCGATGCGAGGCTCGCCAGCAAGGATGCGTGAACGAACTACGTCAGACTCAAGATCGTGAAGAAGGTTTGATACTTCTTTCTTATCTTGGGTTTCGTCTTCAGCAAGAATGGCATCACGTGCTTTTTGTGTAGCAGCAGTTACTGCATCTTTACGTACTAATTTGTCAGAAATTTGGTAAGCAGCAACCATTTCAGCTTCAGCTAATGCTTTCACTTTATCTTTAAGGGTTGTGTTTTCTGCTTCTGGTTTCCAGTCCCACTTGTCGATACTAACGTTCGATGCGAACTCGTTAACCGCAGTCACTACAGTTTGTAATTGTTCGTGACCGAACATAACTGCACCAAGCATAACGTCTTCAGAAAGCACGTCAGCTTCTGATTCAACCATCAATACCGCGCCTTCAGTACCAGCAACAACTAGATCTAGTTCGCTTTCTGCTTGCTCTTCAACACGGGTATTTAGAATATATTCACCGTTGGTATAACCAACGCGTGCAGCACCAATTGGGCCATTAAATGGAATACCAGAAATGGCTAATGCAGCTGAAGTACCAATTAATGAGATGATATCGGTAGGAATATCTGGGTTAGCAGACATTACAGTGATAACAACCTGTACTTCGTTTTTAAAGCCATCTGGGAATAACGGACGGATAGGACGGTCAATCAAACGTGCAGTAAGGGTTTCGCCTTCTGAAGGACGACCTTCACGTTTAAAGAAACCACCAGGGATTTTACCCGCAGCGTATGTTTTTTCTTGATAGTTTACTGTTAATGGGAAGAAGTCTTGATCTGCTTTCGCTTCTTTCTTACCAACAACAGTAACTAATACAGCGGTGTCATCCATACTTGCCATGACGGCTGCTGTGGCCTGACGAGCGATAACGCCCGTTTCTAGTGTTACAGTATGCTGACCATACTGAAATGATTTAGTAATAGGAGTCACTATTTGTCCTTTAATTTCAATCTTATTTATCGCTTATAATCGCGGTGCATAGTATAGCGATGAACTTACGCTAATACCATTAACAAATTTTCAAATCGTAGAATTCGTTGCGGTTTGCGGCTATTTCGCACACATCACGTATCCACTGTGATTAACCCACTACTCAATGTAGTTCACATTAACGATTTAAGCGCATAAATACTCACCGCAATATAAATATCATCACAACAAGATAAAATTTGTATGAATACGCTCAAATTGTATGTATTTTCATCATAATGACATAAAACCTCGTATGCTATAACTAAACCTACACGGTGCGCTAAGGGGAATGTAATGCTAGTACTTAGACTAAATAAAGCTGGCATGCCACAGGAATGGATCCATGTTGAGCAAGCTGCAAAACTCTATTGTCAGGAAAAGGTATTATTCGAATTAGGCAGTGGTGCTATTACGCTTAAAGGTGGCTGGGATCATGATGGCCACCAAAGTCAGTTAACCTTATCAAGTATTATTGCTTGCGATGGCAAAGTAACGGATTTAAGCGGCAAGATAGCGTTAACCAATCGGTATCTGTTTAGGCGTGATAATTATTTGTGCCTCTACTGCGGCCAACGCTTCTCACCAAGCCTGTTAACCCGTGACCATATTATTCCACGCTCACGGGGTGGCAAAGATAGCTGGACTAACGTGGCGACATCTTGTCAGCGCTGCAACCATGCAAAAGCAGCTAAAACCCCAGAAGAAGCCGGAATGCCTTTGCTTGCTGTCCCCTTCAGGCCAAACGTTTATGAAAGATTCTATTTGGTTAACCGTCGGATATTGGCCGATCAAATGGAATTTTTAAAAGGCCACTTTACCGATAAGCGAGATTGGCACTTAAACGGTTTCCCCTAGCGATTGAGAGCTTGACGAAGTATTCGGCGGACAGGCACTGTTTTCCAATGCCTCAAACCATAGGCTTAGCCAATCTGAACACATTTTATGTTCAAGTTCGTGTGCTTCTGCCGTGGGGCAAAACAAACTGACTTTTACGACGACTTTAGCGAGTTCATTAGTTTTAATTTCAACCTCAGGGTCTATTTGAATAAAGTCTTGTTCTAAGTGACGTTCAATAAGACCTTTGTATCGCTCTGCTACATCACGAAAATATTCACAGTGAGCATGGGCACTGGCCCTAAAAGCCGGTAATAAGCTATAAGCATTAACCGTAGGCTCATTGACAATATTAAATGAATGCAGTTTATAACGACGTAAGAAGTTCAAGTTACGTACCGTTTGCGTGACTAACTGACTGTTGGGTACGTAAACGTGCTTACCAGTATAGTTAAAGGTTTCAGAGTCAACCTCTAACAAGGCAGTTTTTGCCCAATCCATTTCCACCACTTCACCAATAACATTATTCATTTGGATCCAATCCCCTACCCTGAACGGCCGTGCGCCTAGGTAGTAAATGAAGCCCATAAAACATTGAATAAATTCGCGGGTAGCTAACACAATGGCTACCATGAAAGCGGCAATTGAAATAGCAAGGTTTTGAATTTCAGACGACCACACCATCATCAGGAGCACTATGATAAACGCATTACCTAACTGCTCTAATATATTGATTTGGTTACGTCTATCTTCCCCTTTGCGGGAACTGCGGCGCTTAATTAATCGAAGGACTCCTTTTTTGAAGAAGTGCAGTAACACCACTAAAAAAAGCGAAGCTAATAGTTTGTACTCCAAAACAAATTCAACAAAGTTGTGCCACATTTGTATTGGATCAATCACTATTTCCATTTAGGAGCTCCGCTTAAGCATTGGGTAGAACATAAAAAAAGCGCTGAAAATTCAGCGCCTTTATTATGAAGCATGCTATCGATGGGCACAATGCCGACCAGTGGGAATATTCACACTTAGCCTGCTGGCAATGCGCCCTATTTGAGCACTAATTACTCACGAATTTGGCCAACACCGTTTACCAAGTATTTTTCAGAAGTAAGCGACTCTAATCCCATTGGGCCATACGCATGAAGCTTAGTGGTCGCGATGCCAATTTCTGCCCCTAAACCAAGTTGGCTACCATCTGAGAATCGTGAAGATGCATTTACCATCACGACACTAGCATCTACTGCGCGCTGGAACTTCTTCGCGCTATCTTCGTTTTCTGTACAGATAACTTCGGTATGGTTACTACCAAAATCGGCGATATGAGAAATAGCACCGGCAAAGTCATCTACTACTCGAATAGCAATTTCTAAACCTAAATACTCTTCGCCGTAGGCATCTTCGCTAATAACATCAGCGCCGTTAAAGTACTGAGCACCCTTCTCATTCACATGCACTGTCACTTTCTGTTGCTCGAACGCTTCAGCAACGCGAGGTAAGAAGTCGCCAGCGATTGCCTGATGCACTACCAAGCCTTCTAACGCATTACATACGCCAGTACGTTGGGTTTTACCATTAAGCAGGATAGCCAATGCTTTATCCAGATCAGCGTCTTTATCTACATATAAATGACACACACCTTTAAAATGCTGAATAACGGGCACTTTAGAGTGTTCAGTTACGTAGTTAATTAGCCCTTCACCGCCACGTGGAATAATAACGTCAATATAGTCACGTTGTTCCATAAGCTCTTGCATAAGGGCACGGTCTGGGTTTGGCACTACCGTAACGAGTGCTCTTGGCAAATTGTGCTTTTCAAGCACGTCTTGCATCAGTCCGGCGATGGCTAAACTGGTGTCTAGGGCTTCTTTACCGCCACGCAAAATAACACCGTTACCTGATTTGAAACATAGTGCGCCGGCATCAGCTGTTACGTTAGGGCGTGCTTCATAAATCATGCACACTACGCCTAATGGAATCCGCATCTTTTTAATTTCAATGCCATTCGGACGAGTGCCAATTACACGTTCACGGCCAACAGGATCGTCAAGGCTAATAATAACCTCAATGCCTTCAGCCATAGACTCTATGCGGGCATCGTCTAAAACTAGACGGTCAATCATGGCGTCATCTAAGTTATTTTCCTTAGCGCGCGCCACTTCTTTTTCGTTAACCGCTTTAATGGTGTCTTTATTACCACGAATTGCCGCAGCCATGTCTTTTAGCACAGCGTTTTTTTCTGCTTCATCCAATATGGCAAGTGTCTGGGCTGCTTGTTTCGCTTGTTTTGCTAATTCTGTAATAATACTCATTCTTCCTCCAAATTTGCTACATGCTGATCAGAAATGATAGGGCCAGTCTTGTCTTCAAATTCACTGGCGAAGTCATCGTTTTCCTGATTCGCGATAAAATTCAGTAAACAGCTACTATAGTTAGATTTTGCTTTAACGAGCTTAGTTCCGTCGGCCTTTCTTACCAAAATGGTATCGCCTACTGAGAACTCTCCCTTCACATCAACTATTTCGCTGCTAGTCAGTTGTTCACTGTCGTTCTCTAATGAAGAGTCAAAATCTCCATCAACTATCACTTCACCTTGCGCGTTCGAGGTATGGCGCATCCAGTGTACGTTTTCTAACATTGGTTTGTCGTAAGGACTAAAGTGAGTGCCAGGATTTTTACCGGCAAGCAACATATTAAATGACAGCTCGGTAAAGCCGTTAATAATATATGTATCTATACCATGCGAAACTGCTTTTTCCGCCGCTTCAATTTTTGTGCGCATACCACCGGTGCCTACACCGCCTTCTGCTGCGCCGCCAGCCATGGCATAGATGCTGGCGTCTATGGTATCTACTTTTTTCAGCAACTCAGCATCATCGTGATCATGAGGGTTTTTATTATATAAACCATCAATATCTGAGCAAATGATAAGTGCGTCGGCATCAGCTGCTGCTGCCACCATAGCGGATAAATTATCGTTATCACCTACTTTTAGTTTGTCAGTGGTAACCGTATCGTTTTCGTTAACGATAGGCAGCACATTATGCTCAAGCAAACTAAAAATAGTTTCACGTATACTAACGTAACGCTCTCTGTCGCGCAGGTCAGCATGGGTTAACAACATTTGCGCTGATGGGAAGTCGAATAACCTGTCCCACGTAGCAATCATTTCTGTTTGCCCTGCCGCTGCCATTGCCTTTTTCACTGCAATGTTTGATTTTTCATGGTCAGGGAATAGGTGTGCCCCTGCTGCAACAGAACCTGAAGACACCAACACTACCTGTGTACCATTCGCCCGACAACGCACAATGAACTGGGCAATACTAAGCAAGTAGTGGCTGCTGCACCCCTGCTTATTCGGCGAGATTAGTGCACTGCCTACTTTAATGACCACGCGTTTCCAATTGGGATGACTCATAATATTTCATTCACCTTAAGATTGTTGATCTGCTAATTGTTGGTTAGTTGCTCTGAATAAACGTAACGTTTCATCAGATGGCGCAACACCTGCGCGCGATACCAACCAAAGGGTCGCGGTACTTACCGCAAAACCAGGAATAATTTCATAAATAACACTGCTTAACGTTTTACCGTCAGCCAAAACGGGCGCATATATCCAAAACAAAACGGTTACAGCACCACTAATAATGCCGGCCAATGCCGCATTATGTGTTAAATCTTTTTTGTACAAGCTAAACAGCACTAATGGGCCAAATGCGGCACCAAAGCCTGCCCACGCGTTGCTTACCAAGGACAAGATAGAATTTGACGAGTCCATAGATAATAACAGTGCCACCACAGCAACACCCGCTACGCCAAACCTTCCGATGGTAACCGTCTCTTTTTCGCTAATATCTTTTTTCGCCACAACGCGGTAAATATCTTCGGTTAACGAACTCGCCGACACTAATAATTGAGACGAGATAGTGCTCATGATGGCCGCTAAAATTGCCGCCATTAGAAAGCCACTAATAAGAGGATGAAATAGCAACTGAGAAAAGACGATAAAAATAGTCTCAGCGTCATCTACCCTCAAATTGAATTGATTTGAATACGCTATTCCAACAAAACCGGTTGCTAATGCACCAAGTATAGTTACTAGCATCCAAGACATGCCAATATTTCGCGCTGTACTCACTGATTTAACATCGCGAATAGCCATAAATCGCACTATGATGTGAGGTTGTCCGAAGTAACCAAGCCCCCACCCTAAGCTCGAAAGTAAGCCTACTAGTGTCAAAGCGCTCCACGATTCGCTAAAGTTCGGTACTGATTCATACGCGGCCGCCGTCATTTGGTTTACACTTTCAAATTCACTGAAAGCTACAATGGGCACCAGCACTAGGGCAATAAACATGATGCAGCCCTGTACGAAGTCCGTCAGGCTAACTGCCAAAAAACCACCCAAGAGGGTATATGACACTACTACACCCAGTGTAATAAAGAGGCCTAATTGATAATCAACCGAAAACGCGCTTTCGAAAAGCTTTCCGCCAGCCACTAAGCCAGCCGAGGTATATAAAGTGAAAAATAGTACGATGATGACTGCTGAAACAATACGTACGTTCGCTTTTGGGCTATTAAAGCGCTTAGCGAAGAATTCAGGTACCGTGAGTGAATCATTTGCTACTTCGGTATAAACACGAAGTTTTGGGGCAACCAGTATGTAGTTGGCTAATGCTCCTGCTACCAGGCCTATCGCGATATAAACCGCTTCAAACCCAGTTAAGAACATTGCACCAGGCAATCCCATTAACATCCAACCCGACATATCAGACGCACCAGCTGAAAGTGCTGTTACTTGAGGGCTAACCTTTCTACCACCTAAAATATAACCCGAAATATCACTGGTTGATTGACGATAAGCAAAGAGGCCTATCCCTAACATTGCTAAAAAATATATCGCCAGTGATATATAACTTTCAATTGGCATAATGTGAGATTGCTCTCCTATGTTAGTTAAAATTACATTGTTCTGTGTAGGTAGCTTGTGACGCGTGTTTATACCAACCAATTACTAAACTCTAGTTTTCCATCTAAAGTTCGCACCTATGTTTAACCGCTAAAACCTACACCTGTTCTTACATCTAATTTTGCATTTAGCTTTCTTCAGTTAATAAAAAGCCCTGACTAAGGTGCTTAACCAAATTCAGAGGCAAGTAAATCCAAAAGCTATTCAAACAGAGTAATTAAATAGAACAATAATGATTTGAGTTCTAATTATATATGTATCAGCGTTGTTATTTCAAGCTTAAATAGTAGCCAATTTACTAAGAGCTCAATTCGCAACTCAAATCCCCCCCTGCTAGTTCCACAGACATTAGCGACAAAGGAGAAACACACAAACCATTGTTTTAAATGAAATTAAACACAGAACGCAAGTTTCATTAAATGCACTTACTCGTACGCTTATTAGTGTAATTATCACACTATTAATATCAATAGAAGCATTTATTATTAAAAGTTAATCTAGATATCACTCAGATGAAATAATCGCCAACAAAAGCTTTTCAGTGCTCAAATCTCGCTCAGTTGGATCGCACAATTCATTTTGTTCTTGCTGTAGCTGCATAAGCAACTTCTCGAACTGCGTTTTGTCGTCAAACACAGAATACAGTTTCGGGTGAATGTAATATTGCCTGCAAACTGTTGGGGTATTTCCAAGCATTTTGGATACATGAGCGCTTAGAGAATTAGGCCACTTTCTATTCCGGCCTTCCCGTAGATATCTATCAACATCAGGGAAACTCTGTAGTGCAAATCGACTTGCAGCCCAAGTTCGAAAATCTTTACAGCTGAAATCTTCTCCCAAGTGTTCATGAATAAAGGCATTAACGTCTTCACTATGAATATCGCACCATGATCCATTGTCTAATTGGTACCTAAACAAACTGTATCCTTGCAGTTCAGTACATTCACAAACCAAAGATGCTAACAGAGGGTCGTCTATAGTGATCGTTCGATGTTTACTGTGTTTACCTGAATATGCTAACAATACTTTTTCTATAGACGCTTCTTGCACATGCTTGCGGCGCAGTGTGGTTAGCCCATAAGTGTTATTCTCTTTACTATATTGAGAATTCCCAATCCGCACGCCGGTGTAATCTAAAAGTAAACATACCAGCGCTGAAGCGCGTTCAAGTGTCCATTTCTCACCGTTCACTAATGTTCTACAATAACCTCGAAATTCAGGCATTTTTTCGCCAAATAGGGCCAAACGCCTAAATTTATCTGCCTGCTGCTGTTTATGCCATTCCGGATGATAAAGATATTGTTTTCGCCCTTTAGCATCTAAGCCTATAGCTTGAATATTTGCCTTGGGCTCTTTACTAATAACTACATTTTTCCAGTTTGGAGGAATAGCCAGTGCTTTGATACGGTTTAAGACCCGTTCTCCCTCTACCTTTCGACCATTTTTATACCGGTAATACGCACCCTTGCCACAACGAATTCGAGAAATGCTCAGGTGTTGATGAGGATTTTTATGCAGCTGTTGCCTATCTGGCTGTGGCTGCAACTGTGACTCTCTATCTTTAACGACTTGCCCTATAGTCACGCTGACTCCCTATTCAAATCATGTAATATCGTTAACTAACATCAAGGCTGTTAAAAGATGAACCGCGCTGGTGTCCATACTTAGTTAATTTCAAATCAATGGTGCAATGACGTAATGAAGCAATGCAAGTAATGTGCTTACTATGTAAGAAAGGATAGGCTCACACACTAAGGAGGTAGAAAAGCTCGTCTAGGGAAGAATTACTATTTAATTACATAAGGTTACCTAACTATTTAGTGATATTTCACTATTCAATAGAGCTTACATTCATAATTAGATATATATAGCTGAGCATTGCTGTTTACGACACTGAGACAATTTTTCATACCGTGAGTAAATATGAAGCATAGGCGTTTTACTATTTATCTTGATAGACCCAATAAAAACTAAGTAAATTACAGATTGCTGGCCCAAAAAACAAAAATAAGCCTTATTTATCAATAAATTAATCATTCCCAACCCCATAAAAGAGACATAGACTAAAGGCTAAGAGTACGACGGAACGCATTTTGAATGGTTATAAGTATATTTTTGTAAATTCGTTCCAACGTTATGAATTTACCCGCCTTCGGTTTTAACACGCTGAAGCGTTACCACTTTTGGTATAAGTCAAACGGGTTAATCGGAGAAGTTATGCAATCTGCTAATCACGAAAATCTTCGCGCATCTCTAGCGCCAACCGACCAAATACAGGTAGCTGCAATATTTGAAGATAAATTGTCGGCAAAGCAAACTATTCAACAGTTAGCAAATTCAACCAATGTGAGTACCGACCAAGTTTCATTTATTGACGCCAGTGACACACAAATTAGCCAAAAGCTTGAGCAAGAGAGTAAGCATATTGGAAAGAATCTTTGGCACTCTCATTTAATGCTAGGTGGTATCGGCTTATTAGTAGGTATACTTGCTGCATTTTTACTTGTCTCTTTTGGCCCTGAGCTTACACAGCAGAATCCGCTCTTCACCTACATTGCGCTTATAAGCCCAGGTATTTTCACTGGATTGTTTGTTGCAGGATTAGTGGGGTTACGCCCTGATCGCTCAGAGATTGTTCAGGCTGTTAGGCATGCGATTAGAAGAAATCATGTCGCCGTTGTTATCAATCTTAAAAAGAGCCAATCGGCTTCCGACATATCTTCATTTTTACACTCTAGAAGCAAAACAGTAGTAGAAGCAGTTCGCTAGCGGTTGATTGAATCCAAGTATATACAAATAAACTAGACATCATTAAAGGCCCCTTTACCTAAGATAGGTAAAGGGGCCTTATTGTTATATTAATGCGATAGTGCAGGCTAAAGTTAGCCTTCCCATTATTATCGTTGCTCTTAATTAGGCTGCTCGTTATTGTCACTGTCGGCTATTAGCCCCGCTACTACAAAACATAGCGGAAATACAAACGCCCACACTATGGCTAAAATGATAAAGGTAATAGTGGATGAATAGCCAAATGTTACCGCACCAAAAGCCTCTCCGCCGAAATAACTTACTGGAGCAAAAATAGCCCCCCCTATTGCTGCCAACCAAGGCCGGTTAGCAAAAGCGCTTAAGCTATGCTGGATTGAACCGCCAAGGGCAGCCCACAAAAACATGAGCCAAATAGGGATGACCAAATGCGTTGCGCTCCCCCTTAGCCATGCGCCAGTTTCAAAGCCAAATACACCGGTAATCATTAACAAAGAGTCTACTAGCGTACCAAGCAATAACACTGAAACCATTATTTTAAAATCAGATTTTCTTATAGGAGAGAAAACAATCCAAGCGCCAAGTAAGCACATTACAACACACAGTGTAATAAAGGTGCTTTGGTATAAAACCACTAACCACCATATTCCTTGAAACCAAAAAAAGTTAAGAAGTTTACTTAAGAAACTGTTAGGCATTAATTCGCTCTTTTTTGTTATTGAGGGATGTCATCGGCGTTATTACGCTGGCGTCAAACAGCAAGTTTACATATTAAATTAATTTTACCTACATAGTTGCCAATTAGTAATAAACAAAAATGGCAGATGCTCTGTATAAATAAGTGAATCTTTGAACAAAGGAAATGTAAACAGTATGAAGATGGTTAAATATTATGTACTCGGCGCAATTTTAGCATTAGTGCTTACGTGGTTTAGCCCAACAATATGGCTCTCGGTTATTTTTGCATGGATCAGCTTTTCGCTTATTGCAGTCAGCAGTGCTTATTTGCTGAATTACCCTGCATTGTTTAGAAAGCGCGAAGATGGCTCTATCCCCATTTACATTCGTTGGATATTTGTTCCCTTCTTACTGGGCAGTTGGCTTTATAATGAATATGCAAGACGCACTGATAAGGTACCTCCCCTTCAAAAAATTGATGACCAATTATATCTTGGCTGCCGTATGTCTTCACAGCATGTTGATTTGTTAAACGAGAATAGTATTAACGCTATTTTAGATGTAACGGCTGAATTCGATGGTTTAGATTGGACCGCGTATCAAGCAGATTTCAGCTATCTCAATATACCTGTGCTAGATCATACCAGCCCAACTAAAGAGCAACTCACTCTGGCGATAAACTGGATCGATCAGCAACTTGCCGACGGTAAAAATATCATCGTACATTGTGCGCTAGGCAGAGGACGTTCGGTGTTAGTACTAGCGGCTTACCTGCTTGCCCGAGACCCTTCCCTTTCAATACTAGATACTATGGACAAGATTCAGTCGGTGCGAACTACCGCAAGGCTTAACAAACATCAATTGGCTGCGCTGGAAAAGATAAAAAATGGTGGAAGTCTGTTATTAACGAAAAACCTTACACTTATTGCAAACCCTGTTGCGGGAGGCGGTAAATGGAAAGTTGAAAAGACAGACATTCTCTCTAGGCTAAATGAAAAATTTAAGGTCACCGTAAAAGAAACCACGAAAGACACTAACGCAGAGGCATTGGCAGAAGAAGCACTAAAAGATGGCGCGCAGATTATCGTCGCCTGTGGTGGCGATGGCACCATTACTGAGGTTGCTAATGCGCTTACCGATAAAAACGTTACCTTAGGGGTTATTCCACTTGGTACTGCTAATGCGCTTTGCCAGGTGCTTCATGGTTATGCCAGCAAAATTGTGCCCATTAGTACAGCTTGCGATATTATTATTGACGGCAAAACTGCAGATATAGATACCGCTGAGTGTAACGGCCGAATGATGCTGTTGGTTGCTGCAGTGGGCTTCGAAGAACATATGATTTCGGCTGCCGGACGAGGTGAAAAAGACACCGGAGGGCAATTTGCGTATTTAAAAGGCCTTTGGGAAGCCATTGGTAAAAATGACAACCTACACTTCACCGTCACCTGTGATGATGAAGAAGCTCAACAGCTTGAAACACCTAGCTTAGTTATTGCTAACGCGGCGCCAATCACAACGGCCCTTGCCCAAGGCGGAAATCTTCCCGATGTAACGGATGGAAAACTAGATATTACCTGGTTGATGCCTCAAGCATCTCCAGATCGTCAATTGTTCTCATTAGCTGAGCTTGTTTTCGGACCTGAAGATTACAAAACCACGTCAGAAAGCATCAGGCACAAACAAACAAAGGCGATTACACTCAGTTTTGACAAAGAAGTTTCTTATGCTGTGGATGGAGAAATTTTCAGTGCAAGTGAAATCCGTGTAACTACTCAACCCGCTAGCCTTAGAGTGCTCACCGGAATCAACCAGGAACAAAGAAACAAAAGCACTGAAACTGGCGGCACAGCCAAGTTAGCCTAATCTTGCTTTAGCTTCTTCTAGGTAAAGATTACCTCTGCCCCTATGTAAGAAATGCATTATTTAAGCGGCGACTTATATGTTTTATCAGTAAGAAACCGCTAATAACTGAATTTACAATGACTTACTGAACTGAATATAGTGGAACGCTTCTCGCATTATCTATAGTGCTTTTATGCCACATATTCAGTACAACTAGTTGAGGGATTACCGATGAAAATATTTGAAGCACTACGCCAAGATCATGAGAAACAACGATTGTTACTTAAAATTCTAGCTGAGACCAGTGGAGACACTGCTGCTCGCCGTGAATACTACCAAGAACTCAAAGATCAGCTTGAAAGTCATGCAGTGGCTGAAGAGCGTCATTTTTATTCTCCCCTGCTTAAGAAAGATGAAGCGGTAGATTTGACCCGTCATGGTATTGCCGAGCATCACGAAATTGATGAGTTGATTGAGAAGCTCGATGACACAAAAATGGACTCACCTGGATGGCTTCGTCACTTGAAATCACTGCAAGAAAAAGTAGAGCACCATTTGGCCGATGAAGAGCAAGAGTTCTTTCAGGTAGCGGGTCGATTGCTCAATGATTCACAAAAGAACAAATTGGCTGAATCTTATCAAGACGAAATGGCCAAAGAACTGACGGCGCCGCACTAGGAACCTTTAGTTGCATGATAGCTAATCGGCATTACGATTAGCTACCTGCTACTCAGAATTCCAGACATAAAAAAGGCCAGTCGTTAAATGACTGGCCTTTTTTTGGTAGTTTTTTTGCTAAATACTGTGCTAATTATTCTACTAATAATTAGCTATTCAAACTAACGTTTGGCAATAATGTACACCGCATGGATTACACCAGGAAAATAGCCAAACAACGTTAGAAGGATGTTTATCCAAAACTGAGCGCCGATACCAACTTGCAAAAACACACCTAGAGGAGGTAGTAATATTGAAAGTATAATGCGAATAATATCCATAATAATATCCTTGTTTTTGAAGTAATTTCACAGTTTACCCACTCTCACTGCAATATCTTATGCTTTCGAGCGAGCTTTGTTTATATAATGCATATTTACTGCCAACAATAAGGAAATTATGCTTTCACGTCTATTCGCCTAAAGGCGAATTTTCTAACCACTCTTCTAATGCATCTTTTGCTAACGGTCTGCTAATAAAATAGCCTTGAGCAATATCGCAGCCCCATTCTTTTAAAATATTAAGCGACATCTCATCTTCTACCCCTTCAGCAACCACTTTAAGATCAAACGCTGTGGCTAACCCTAATACGGTATGCACAATCTGCTTGTCGTTTTCGTCAGTCGCTAACGACAAAATGAAGCTTTTATCAATTTTAATAGTGTCTACTGGTAGGTTCTTCAAATACGCTAATGATGAGTAACCCGTACCAAAATCATCTATAGCAAAGTGAAATCCCCTACTCGTCAATGAATTTAAGTTTTCAATGGCAAGGGTGGCATCGGCAACTAAATCACTTTCCGTTATTTCTAACTCCAGTGCACTTGGTGACAACGCCGCGTTAGTTAGCATAGAAACTAACTTATCGAGCAATGGCTTATTTTGAATATCTTGGGTCGATAAATTCATCGCTACAGTGAAGCTATATCCTTTCTGCCTAAAATAGGACAAATCAGAAATGGTTTGCTGCATTACCCAAGTCGTCACCTGTTCGATTAATGCCGCTTGCTCAGCAATGGTAATAAATTCATCAGGTGGTACAAAGCCAAGCTTCTCATTGTTCCATCGTATCAAGGCTTCCATACTGCACACTTTCATCGTGGTAAGATCAATTTTTGGTTGATACACCATAGAAAGCTCGCTTTGATTGCTTACTAACGCACGTTTAAGCTCTGTAGTAATGGTTAAACGCCTAACGTACTTAGCTTCTAACTCAGGGCGGTAATGCACGCACCAAGTATTTGAATGAATAGCTTCGTCGGTAACGATATTCACTTTACGAAACAGTTCTTCAGAGTTGGTGGCGTCTTGCGGGCAAGAAATCACTGCCAGTGCCACTTTCACCGGAATTGAAATGAGGTTGCTCTCAACGGGCTGCTCTAATATAAATTTAAGAGTTTCTATCTGATCATCGTCTAAAGGCGTATCAGTAATGTAGAGAATTTCGCCGCCAGCTAAACGCGCTGATGTTCCCGGCCAGCGCAATAAGCGCGTAGCAAGTGCCTTTAGGGTATTGTCACCATTAGAATAGCCATAAAGATCGTTCGTGGTTCTAAAACCAATAATGGTAATAGCAACCACTTGTAAATTGACGTTGCCAGACATCTTTTCAGAAAAGAAGCCTTCAACATAATTGCGGTTAAACAACCCCGTAAGTACGTCATGCTGAGCTTGATAGCGAATATGCTTTTCGCGATGCTGAATACTTTCCTGCATGCTATCAACAGCTGTTGCTAATTCGCTAATTTCACGCAACCGGGAAGGTTGATTCAACGTAGCACCATATTGTCCCCCAGCAACACGATTAACCGCCTTTACCAAGTTGGAAACAGATTGGCTTACGTTTCGCGCTAACAGCATTGAAAACCCTAAGGCGATTAGTACTGCAAAAACGGTTAGTACTAGAATACTTAATTGAATATCAGTAAAGGCATTAAAGGCATCTGATACATCTACCGCAATGGTAATACGAACGGGAAGTTCTGACATAGATGCCAGGCTAACTTCGCGGCTAATATAAGTATCGGTTTGTTTAAAAGTAACATCCACCCAAGATGGCGTAGGGTCGCTTGATAATACCGATGCAACTTGCTCATTCGAAAGCGTTGACGTTAAAAGGCTATTATCCGTTAATTTGGTAATAATGATTTCTGCATCAACTAAGTTTTTGAGTTCTTGCAGTAGCGCCTCATCAAACTCAACCCCAATTACCATGTAGTAACGTAAGGTAGGAATTTCTACTTTATAGAGGTTAAGTTGTATTAATGCGTCATCGATAAGAAAAAAGCCACTTTCAAAACCTCTTGCCACTAGTGCAGTGCTTGCATCTAAAGTGTCACCAGGTTCAAACAAGGGGCTGTGAGACGCCACAATAGTGTGGTCTAAGTTCACTAGTGCAATAACATCAGAATTGATACGCGAAGCGTAGCTGTCTAATGCGGTTTGAATAGAAGGTAAGTCGGAGGTACCTACCGCTTGACGAAAATCGTAAGAGCGTAACAGTACATTTGATACACTTTTGATAATGGCTTGGCGATCTTCAATCAGCCTATGCAATACTTTTTCAGTTACAGCTATATCTTGGCTAATGTTTTGTTTTACTAGGTTATTAGCCGACTTCCACACCCCTGCAACGATGAGAAGTGAAGCGATGAATATGCCGCCAAGAAGCGTTCTAAAAAGACTTTGTCGGAGTGATATTTGCAACCTACCGCTCCCAGCGTACCGTTTTATGCATAGTATCTACATGTACCTTTAATAATGAAATATTAGCATAGCCCAATTATGGGAATACTAATAGTTGTTCACCTGTCGTAACAATTTAATTTTACGAAATATTACAAACATAAAAAAACCGGCTATAAGCCGGTTTTAATAATTGGTGCGGAAAGCGGGACTTGAACCCGCACGAGCTATGCTCACCACCCCCTCAAGATGGCGTGTCTACCAATTCCACCACTTCCGCAAAAATCTTAGTTAGGTACGTCTGAATCGTCAGCCTTAGGCACATCATCTTCAGAAGCTTCAGCTTGAGGAGCCTCAGCGTTAGAAGCATCACCCATTGGAATATCATTCGTGGTTGCTGCGTCTTCTGCAGGCGTATCCATTACAGGAACGTCCATATCAGCAGGCGCTTGAACTGGTGTTTCAACCGCAGCAGGAACTTCAAGGTTATCCCACTCGTCATCAGCACTTTCGCGGTTTGCTGTCATCGCACCTAATGTAAGGCTGATAAAAAAGAACAAACCTGCAAGGATAGCAGTAGTTCTAGTCATGAAGTTACCAGAACCACCTGAACCGAAAACGGTGTTTGAGCCGCCGCTACCAAAAGATGCGCCCATATCCGCACCTTTACCCTGTTGAATAAGAACAAAACCAATCAACATCAATGCAACAATTAAATATGCTACTAGTAGCACTTGATAAACCATAATTACCTCGTCAGTTTGCCGCTTGGCAAATTGAAATAAAATCTTCTGTTTTTAAGCTGGCACCACCAATTAGGCCACCATCTACGTCTTGTTGCGCAAACAATGTTTTAGCATTATCTGCCTTAACACTGCCGCCATATAAAATTCGTAAACCCTGTGCAAGCGTTGCATCTATATTTGCGAAGTAACCACGAATGAATTCATGTACATCTTGCGCTTGTTCAGGTGAAGCTGTCTTACCAGTTCCTATAGCCCATACAGGCTCATAAGCAACAACTGATTTAGAAAGCTCTTCAACGGTTAGGCCGTCTACTAATGCATCAAGTTGCTCACCAATGAAAGACTCAACTTGACCACTTTCTCTAATATCTAGCGACTCACCTACACAAATAATTGGCGTTAAACCACTAGCGATTGATTTTTTCGCTTTTTGTGCCACTACGCTATTGCTTTCACCGTGATCATCTCTTCTTTCTGAATGCCCTACTATGGCGTATTTACAACCAAGTTCAGCAAGCATGTCAGCAGATAAATCACCGGTGTGAGCGCCATTATCAAGATGACTAACATCTTGACCGCCTAGTGCGAAAGCTTCAGCACAAAATGCTGAAAGATATAAAGCAGGCGGACAAATAACAACATCAACATTCCCGATGACATCAATAGTTAATGCATCGTTGAACGTAGTGACCAGAGAACGATTACCGTTCATTTTCCAATTGCCCGCTACCAGCGGCTTTCTTTTATTGTTATTCACAATGCAGACCTTAGCCCTGTCTTAAAGCGGGCGTGATATTAACGATTTCAGTAAAAATATACAAGTATAAAACGCAAAATTAGCAGTTCTACCAACTAATTGGCGACTTTACGAACAGTTTCAGCAATATGCTCTGCCCACTTGGAAGAATGCCCTTCATTATCAGACTCTACCATAACCCGAATAAGGGGCTCTGTGCCGCTTTTACGTAGTAAAACACGGCCTTTCTTGCCCAATGCGGCTTCCGCTTCTTGTTTAGCATTCTGCACATCAGCATGAGCCAGATAATCTTGACTAGCATCTTGATAACGTACATTTACAAGGCATTGTGGGTACATATCAAAGCCATTGCTCAAGTCGTGTAAATCTAAATCTGACCGTAACATAGCAGCAATAACTTGCAAGCCAGCAATAATACCATCACCCGTTGAAGACGTAGCTAAATTCAGAATATGCCCAGAGTTTTCACCGCCAATCGCCCAGCCTTTTTGCTGAAGCATTTCCATTACATAGCGATCCCCTACTTTGCTTCTAGCAAAAGGAACACCAAGCTTACTAAAGGCAATTTCTAAACCAAGGTTACTCATCAATGTGCCAACTACACCGCCCTGCATACGGCCATTTTTAAGTGCATCGCGGGCAATCATATACACGATTTGGTCGCCATCTATTACGTTACCTAAATGATCAACCATCATGATACGGTCGCCGTCACCATCTAAGGCAAAGCCAAGGTGCGCGTTCGTTTCTTTTACTTTCTCAACGATGGCGTCCATCGATGTAGCACCAACGCCTTCATTGATATTTAAACCATTTGGCGCGGTACCAATTTCAACTACCGTAGCACCAAGCTCACGCAATACATTCGGCGCAATATGGTAAGTAGCACCGTGTGCACAATCTACTACTATCTTTAAACCGGTAAGAGATAAATCAGAAGGGAAGCTACCTTTACAAAATTCAATATAGCGGCCAGCAGCATCGTTGATTCTGGTTGCTTTTCCTAGCTTGTCAGAAGCAACACACGTCATTGGCTTATCAAGCATGTCTTCTATAGCCAGTTCAATATCATCGTCTAACTTATAACCGTCTGCTGAGAAAAATTTAATCCCATTGTCGTAATAAGGATTATGAGAAGCACTAATGACAATACCGGCTTCTGAACGAAATGTTTTCGTTAGGTAAGCAATAGCAGGTGTAGGCATAGGACCAAGCAAGCCACTATCAATACCTGCAGCCGATAAGCCTGCTTCTAAAGAAGACTCTAGCATGTAGCCAGATATACGGGTGTCTTTGCCAATAAGCACTTTATTCGTGCCGTGTCCGGCAAGCACTTTCCCTGCTGCCCAACCAAGCTTAATGACAAATTCGGGATTAATATTACTTTCGCCCACTTTACCGCGTATGCCATCAGTGCCGAAATATTTACGCTGCCCCATGAAGGTTCCTTATTCTATTGTTGTTAGCATATTAACAATGTTAACTGCGTCCGCCGTTTCCTGTACATCGTGAACGCGGATGATATGCGCACCTTGCTGTGCTGCAATTGTAGCGAGGGTAATACTTCCCGCCAAGCGTTCATCCACATTTCTATTTAACAAATTACCAATCATTGATTTACGAGACATACCCACTAGCACCGGATAGCCCAGCGCCATTATGCTTGGGAGGTGTTTAACCAGTGCATAGTTATGTTCTAGGGTTTTGCCAAAACCGTAACCGGGATCGAACAAAATTCGCTCTTTTTTAATGCCAGCCTCAATACACTGAGATGCCCTTGCCAATAAAAACTGTTTAACGTCAGCCACAACATCTTTGTAATGGGGCTGTTGTTGCATATCTTTAGGCTGCCCTTGCATGTGCATTAAACACACAGGCACATTCGCATTAGCCGCTGCCATTAGCGCACCGGGTTCTTGCAAGGCTCTTACATCATTAATTAGCCCTGCCCCAGCGTTAACTGCTTGCGTCATTACTTCAGCTTTACTGGTATCTACTGAAATAATGCAATCGGTATTAGCACGCAATGCTTCAATTACCGGAATAACACGGTCTAGCTCTTCATCAAGGGAAACTGTTGCTGCGCCTGGTCGAGTCGACTCACCGCCCACATCAATTAACGTGGCACCTTGAGATAGCATCATTTCAGCATGTTTTACCGCGTTCTCGAGAAGCGCATGTTTACCGCCGTCAGAAAAAGAGTCGGGGGTGACATTTAAGATGCCCATAACCTGGGGGCGGGATAAGTCTAATTTATGGGAGGAGAACTGCATTTACTTACTCTTAAAATCAATCAGCCAGCACGGCCTGGTATCGGTCATTTGAAATTATTACTGCACAAATAAAAAACGCCAGAAATACTGGCGTTTTATAAACTTTTTGAGCAACGTTTAGCTTGGTAAGTCACCTGGTTTACCAACAGACGGCTTATCAACACCATCGTTAGTAATTTCGCCTTCGCGAGTAGGCTTACCGCCACTAGGCTTGTCACCATCAGAAGGACGACGATCATCCCAATCTGAAGGAGGACGAACGTCGCGACGTTCCATCAAATCATCAACTTGCTTCGCGTCGATAGTCTCGTACTTCATTAACGCATCTTTCATGGCTTCCAGAATATCCGCGTTATCTTTTAGGATCTTTTCAGCTCGTGCGTAGTTGCGATTGATGATGTCTTTAACTTCTTCATCAATTGCTAAAGCAGTTTGGTTTGACATTCTGATTGAACCAGATGAAGAACGACCTAAGAACACCTCGCCTTCTTCTTCTGCGTATAGCAATGGTCCCATCTTGCTCGACAAGCCCCATTGCGTCACCATTTTTCTGGCAATATCAGATGCGCGCTCAATATCGTTTGAAGCGCCCGTAGTTACGCCTGCTTCGCCAAGGGTCATCTCTTCAGCAATACGACCACCATACAAACTAGAAATCATACTTTCTAAATGCTGTTTACTGTGGCTGTACTTATCTTGTTCTGGAAGATACATAGTTACACCAAGCGCACGGCCACGAGGAATAATAGAAACCTTGTAAACAGGATCGTGTTCAGGAACCAAGCGACCAACAATTGCATGCCCTGCTTCATGGTAAGCCGTGTTGGTCTTTTCTTCCTCAGTCATCACCATAGACTTACGCTCAGAGCCCATCATGATTTTATCTTTCGCTTTCTCGAACTCTTCCATCGCTACTAGACGTTTATTACCACGTGCAGCGAATAAAGCAGCTTCGTTAACTAAGTTAGCTAAGTCGGCACCGGAGAAACCTGGTGTACCACGGGCAATAACACTTGCTTCAACGTTATCGGCCACAGGCACTTTGCGCATATGCACTTTAAGAATCTGTTCACGACCACGGATGTCAGGTAAACCAACAACCACTTGACGGTCAAAACGACCTGGGCGTAACAATGCAGGGTCTAATACGTCTGGACGGTTAGTCGCGGCAATAACAATAATGCCTTCGTGACCTTCAAACCCATCCATTTCAACGAGCATCTGGTTAAGTGTTTGTTCACGTTCATCATGACCACCACCTAACCCTGCGCCACGTTGGCGACCTACCGCATCAATTTCATCAATGAAAATGATACAAGGCGCTGCTTTTTTCGCTTGTTCAAACATGTCACGAACACGCGATGCACCAACACCCACAAACATTTCTACGAAATCTGAACCTGAAATGGTAAAGAAAGGTACTTTTGCTTCACCAGCAATGGCTTTAGCAAGCAACGTTTTACCCGTTCCAGGAGGACCTACCATCAGTACGCCTTTAGGAATTTTACCGCCTAATTTTTGGAACTTAGATGGGTCTCGTAAGAAGTCTACCAATTCAGACACATCTTCTTTTGCTTCGTCACAACCTGCAACATCAGCAAATGTGGTTTTAATCTGGTCTTCACCTAATAGGCGAGCTTTGCTTTTGCCGAAAGACATTGCGCCGCGACCACCGCCACCTTGCATTTGACGCATGAAGAATATCCATACACCAATAAGCAGAAGCATTGGGAACCAAGAAATGAAAATAGATGTGAGAAATGATTGTTCTTCTGGCGGCTCACCGTAAACGCGCACATCGTTTTTAACTAAGTCAGAAACTAACTTGTCGTCAAAATACGGTACGTACGTTTGGAATGTTTCGCCTGAACGTCGGGTACCACGAATTTCGCCGCTATTATTAATGCGAACTTCACGGATGTTACCCTGCTCAGCTTCTCTTAAAAAAGTTGTGTAATCGGTCTGTGTTTTTGACGATTCACCAGGTGAAAAGCTCTGAAAAACAGACATCAACACAACGGCGATAACCAACCATAAGATTAAATTTTTTGCCATATCGCTCAATGCTACTAACCTCTAAAAATCCGAAAGAATATACTTGTGAAAGATAAAACCACGAGAGCTTCACTTACACACATAAACTTTCGCAACGAAAATCGCTTACTCAAAGCGTACTACACTTTATACCCAAGAGCCACCAAATACACCTCACGAGACCGTGATCGTGATGAATCGGGCTTACGTGTTTTTATGGTTGTGAACGAGTCACGTAATGCGCGTAGAAAGGTATCAAAGCCTTCCCCTTGGAAAACCTTAATCATAAAACCTCCACCTGGTTTCAATACTTGATGACACATATCCAGTGCCAATTCACACAAGTACATCGACCCGGCTTGATCTACTGCTGCATTTCCAGACAGGTTCGGTGCCATATCAGACAACACTATATCTACGGTGTTCCCGCCAATTCTGTTCAATAACGCATTTAAAACAG
The DNA here is from genome assembly GCF_030547075.1 of Alteromonas sp. 1_MG-2023. Lineage (GTDB taxonomy): Bacteria > Pseudomonadota > Gammaproteobacteria > Enterobacterales > Alteromonadaceae > Alteromonas. The sequence continues at coordinate 82,450 of NZ_JAUOQH010000012.1, forward strand.
CTTCATCTCTGAAGTCACCCTGCAAAAAATCAACGCCAACGATAGAATCCATCGGTAAAATATCGCATGCGATAACCTGCCCGTTGTCTCCTACCAGTTCAGAAGCGAGTTGTGACCAGCCTCCTGGCGCAGCCCCAAGGTCCACTACCGTGTTACCCGGACTGATAAGTTTGTCTTTTTGCTGAATTTCTTCCAATTTGAAGAAGGCGCGCGATCGCTTACCCTGCTTCTGCGCTTTTTGCACATAATGGTCGTTAAAATGTTCTGTTAACCAGCGTTTACTGCTGGCAGAGTGCTTCTTTTTTGTCATTCCAATACATTGTCATTAGGATTGTAGAGAAGATGGCGTTAGAATACGTTAATTCAAGCTTAAATTTATAGATTAATTGTAAGAAAATTGACTACATGAAACTTTCAAATAAACAGAAACAATTTTTAAAAGGCCTAGCGCACCCGCTAAAGCCTATCGTACAGCTAGGTTCAAACGGCCTTACTGAAGGTGTTGTTGCGGAAATCGACAACGCATTAAATTTCCATGAACTGATTAAAGTTAAAGTTCCAACTGATGATCGTGAAGAAAAATCACTCATCATGGATGCGATTGTTCGCGAAACTAAATCAGAAAAGCTACAAGTAATTGGACATACGCTAATTCTTTACCGTCCAAGTGAAGAGCGTAAAATTCAGTTGCCAAAATAAGTCATACCGTGGCGCCGGTGTTTGCCGGCACCATAGTTTTCGTACCGCATTACCGTTAATATTATGTTAATAGACATGATAATGTCGTTGTGGACATAAATTAACAAAAGATAATACGGAACCTACGCGGAAACCCTATGACAGAAACAAAGCCTATCCCCGACTCGCTTCATACTCCCTATTTACAACAAAAGCCTCTTGAAAACCGCACCGCCTTAGTCACGGGTGGATGCTCTGGTCTTGGTCATGCTACTGCCATTGCGCTTCGTGCAGCTGGTGCCAATGTATGTTTACTCGATCTTAATGAAGCAATGGGTAAACAACGTGTTGAAGAACTCGGTGCAGAACATACACTTTTTGTAAAAGTCGATGTAAGAAGTGAAGACGATATCAACAATGCTATTAATACCTGTGTTACTCGCTTTTCTGCTATTGATATCTGCGTTAACTGCGCTGGCATTGCACCTGCTAAGCGTTTGCTGGACCGCGACGGCAACCCAGCCCCCTTAGGTGACTTTCAAAATACTATCGATATTAATTTAGTGGGAAGTTTTAATGTGGCGCGCCTTGTGGCAGCAGCCATGGCGAAACAAGCCCCATTGAATGAGGAAGGCGAGCGTGGCGTTATTATTAATACCGCCTCTGTGGCTGGCTATGAAGGGCAAATAGGACAAACCGCTTATGCAGCCAGTAAAGGTGGCATTATTGCGCTTACGCTGCCTATGGCAAGAGACCTTGCTCCGCTAGGCATTCGGGTAAACACAATCGCCCCTGGGGTGATGGGAACTCCCATGCTGCTTTCCATGCCAGAAAAAGTACAAGACGCCCTTTCTGCTAACGTTCAGTTTCCAAAACGCTTAGGCTTACCGGAAGAGTTCGGTAAATTGGTGCTGCATATTGCCGAAAATAATTATTTAAATGGCGAGACCATTCGTTTAGATGGCGGTTTGAGAATGCCGCCAAAATAATTGGCTATATTGGCTGCAACAAAAGAGAGCATCACAATGATGCTCTCTCTTACGAAAAGCCCTTTTTACGAATAGCTCTTATTCGCCGTCGCCACCGTTAACCATAAGTGCAATGTTGTATAAACGATTCACTGCATGATAGTTAATGGTGTTTTTGGGGTAACGACCTCTGCTACTTAATGTACCGGCGTCTTGCCCCATTAATATGGCTAATGCATCATCGACGGTTTCTACCGTATGAATGTGGAACAAACCTTTCTTCACCGCATCAATGACCGTAGCATCTAATACTAAGTTAATCGCATTCGATTTAGGAATAACCACACCTTGGGTTCCGGTTAGACCGCGGTGCTGACATAAATCGAAGAAGCCTTCAATTTTTTCATTTACGCCACCCACTGCTTGCACTTCACCGTATTGGTTTATAGACCCAGTAATGGCGAGGGTTTGTACACATGGTATTTCGGTTAACGCAGAGATTAACGCCACTAATTCGCCTAATGACGCACTGTCACCATCGATGTGCCCGTAGGATTGCTCCAAGGCAATATTGGCCGATAAAGTTAGCGGGAAATGTTGTGCGTATTTATAACCCAAATACCCTGTTAACAGCATCACGCCTTTGGAGTGAATGGGTTGCCCTAGCTCTACTTCACGTTCAATATCAACTACGCCGCTAGCGCCAGCAAATACCGTAGAGGTAATGCGCGCGGGTGTACCAAAGGCGGTATCGCCAATATCAAGTACGGTAAGCCCGTTCACTTTACCAATGGCTTTGCCGTCGGTAGCAATAAGCACATGCCCTTCTTTGATATCATTAAGTAAGGTTTGGCTTACTCGCCCTGTCCTGCGTTTTTTGGCACTAAGCGCGGTACGTAAATGATCAAGCTCTAAGGTTTCATCGCCTGACTTTACGCAAAAATAATGGGCTTCGTTCACCAACTCAATCACTTCAGCAAAATGTGCCGAGAGCTTTTCTTGGTGTTCAGCCATGCGCAATGAATATTCTACTAACCGGCACATGGCATTAGCGGTAATACCGGTTAAATTAAGCGCCAGTATGTGTTTTCGCACCTTGCCCACAAAATCGAACAAAGCTTGTCGGGTTACCTGAATTTCTAAATCAAAATCGACCAGTACACGAAATAGCTCATCGAATTCATCATCGTAATCTTGCAAGGTGTAATACAAGTCTCGCGAACCCAGAAGCACTATCTTCACGTTCAAATCGATAGGTTGTGGGTTTAATGTAATGGCGTTCACCATGCCTACGTCTTGCTGGGGTAAATCCATTTTCAAGCGACCTGATTTGGCCGCCAGCTTTAGGGTATCCCATACATAGGGTTGTTCTATTAACTGATCTACATCTAGCAACAAATAACCGCCATTGGCACGATGCAATGCACCGGGGCGAATCATTCTGTAATTGGTATAAACACTGCCATGAATATTGGTGTATTCAATTTTTCCGAACAGGTTTTGATAAGTTGGATTTGGCTCATAGATAACAGGCGCCGAGTCATCTAGACGATTCGCGACCAGCACATTCGGCAAAAATTGCTCTTCTAAGAACAAGCGTTTATCAAACTCATCACTTTTATCGTCTTTTTGCTCTTCCGCCAAAATAAGCAAAATAGCATTCACTAACGCCGTTTTTAGCTGCTTTAAGTATTTTAAAATGCCTAAATCTGAAGCGTATTTGTGCTCTAGCACTTTTAATAGCGGCTTAATGCCCTGCTCGGCAGTTTGCTTATCTAGCTCACGCAAGCGTTCTGAATTTTCACGCTTCCACGAAGGCAAACTCAATAAACTTTCGCTTAGCCTATTTTCTAGCTCGTCTATTAAGTTATAAAAGAATTGGCGCTTTTCATCGCTAGCGGTAGCAAATTCAGCGTCGCTAATAGGTTTACCATCAACAATAGGTGAAAACGTAATGGTGCCGCCATCTTCGCTCATTGCCACTTCATTGGCTTTTGCGAAGCGTTCTACCGCATCAATGGCGCTATCGTATTTTTGGTCGAATTCGCGGGAAATACTGGTTCTGCGGCGCTGGTAACCTGGGTTATCAAAGGCTACCGGAAAGGTATCTAGCACATCGTCAATTAGGCTTGTAATATCTTTTTGAAACGCTTTGCCGCCGCCTGGCGGAAAACGAAGTGCTACTGGCTCACGCTCTTCATCAAAATTATTGATATAACACCAATCATCGGGCGCGGGCAGCACAGCCACTTGTCGTTCAATGTAATCCTTTACCAGCGTAAAGCGCCCTGTTGCGGGTTCACCCATCACATACAGGTTGTAACCTTTTGCATTAATACCAAGACCGAAGGTTAGCGCCTCACGTGCACGCTCCTGCCCTATGAAGGTGGCATGTAATGCTTCATCATCTTTTAAAGCAGCGTTCACCGCTTTTCGATTGATGGTTGGGGTTAAATCTACTGGATTTAGGGCCATATTGGTGCTTTCGCTTGGCATAGTGTTCTATTTATTGTGCTTTAGGGTAAGTGAAACTCTATTTAAGTAGCGTGTCAAACCCTTATGCTGTAAAGCACTGAATCGAGCTGCCAACCGGTGAATTAACGAACAACTGCAGATAACTATTGTTGAAATAAGGCATCAGTAGAGCGAAACCTTTGCCAATACGAACACTTTTTCAACAAGTAGTGGTAAAAAAGTCGTGCTAACCTAGCACTAGCTATTGAGGCTAAGTGTAGCGCTGGGTTATTCTATGCGGCTACATGCAAGTTAAACCTGTAATATTGTGATTCAGTCTAACGGCGACACACCCTACGATTTTTCTAGGTAGCAGGTTTCATGAACGTTTTAACTTTAATAATGCGGAAGCCTAAGTTTCATGGCCGAAAATCAGTACAACCCGAAAGATATAGAACAACGTGTTCAGCAATACTGGGAAGAAAATAATTCATTTCAAGCAAATGAAGATGTAGAAAAAGAAAAGTTCTACTGTCTCTCTATGTTCCCTTACCCAAGTGGTCGCTTGCATATGGGTCACGTGCGTAACTACACCATTGGTGATGTTATTAGCCGTTATCAGCGCATGCAGGGTAAAAACGTTCTCCAACCTATGGGTTGGGATGCTTTCGGTCTTCCAGCAGAAAACGCCGCGATTAATAATAATACTGCGCCTGCGAATTGGACCTACTCCAATATTGATTACATGAAAACACAGCTTCGCTCTTTGGGTTTCGGTTACGACTGGGATCGCGAAGTAACAACCTGCAAGCCAGATTACTATCGCTGGGAACAATGGTTCTTCACTCGTCTTTATGAAAAAGGCTTGGTTTATAAGAAGAACTCAACAGTGAACTGGGATCCGGTAGACCAAACCGTATTGGCTAACGAACAAGTTATTGATGGTCGCGGTTGGCGCTCAGGTGCATTAGTGGAACAAAAAGAAATTCCACAGTGGTTCATCAAAATTACCGACTATGCCGAAGAGTTATTAACCGACTTAGAACAGCTTGAAGAATGGCCTGATCAAGTACGTGCCATGCAGGCAAACTGGATTGGTCGCTCTGAAGGGGTAGACATTACCTTTAACTTAGGTAAAAACGGTAGCGATATAAACGAATTGACCGTTTATACCACGCGTCCAGATACATTCTATGGTGTTACTTATGTGGCAGTAGCTGCACAGCACCCATTAGCTGAATTTGCAGCGAAGACAAACGCTGAACTTGCTACCTTTATTGACGAGTGCAAAAACACCAAAGTAGCCGAAGCAGAATTGGCGACTATGGAGAAAAAAGGCTGCGATACGGGCATTCAAGCAGTACATCCTTTAACGGGTGAATTACTTCCTGTTTGGGTGGCTAACTTCGTATTGATGGATTACGGTTCAGGCGCAGTAATGGCAGTACCTGGTCACGATCAGCGCGATTGGGAATTTGCGACTAAATATGGCTTAACTATTAAGCAAGTTATCGCGCCTAATGCAGATGCAAAAGAAGAATGTGATTTAACAGCCTCTGCATATACCGAAAAAGGCACGTTAATCAATTCTGAAAAATTCGATGGTCTAGCGTTTGACGATGCGTTTAATGACATCGCCACCGCACTTGAAGAAAAAGGCTTTGGTAAGCGCAAAGTAAACTACCGTTTGCGCGATTGGGGTGTAAGCCGTCAGCGTTACTGGGGTTCTCCTATTCCAATGCTTAATTTGGAAAATGGCGAATCGGTTCCTGTACCAGAAAGCGAATTGCCCGTTGTACTTCCTGAAGATGTAGAAATGAACGGTGTTACGTCGCCGATTAAAGCAGATCCTGAGTGGGCAAAAACCACTTACAACGGTGAACCAGCCCTTCGTGAAACTGATACCTTCGATACCTTTATGGAATCGTCGTGGTACTACGCTCGCTATGCAAGCGCCACAAATCACGATGCCATGCTAGATCCAACTTCATCAAACTACTGGCTACCTGTTGATCAGTATATCGGTGGTATTGAGCATGCCATCTTGCATTTATTGTACTCTCGCTTCTTCCACAAACTATTGCGTGATGAAGGCTTAGTAAATTCTGATGAGCCGTTTAAGCGTTTGTTATGCCAAGGCATGGTACTAGCAGATTCTTACTACCGTGAAGACAGTGCGGGCAAAAAGACTTGGTACTCACCTACTGAAGTGTCTACCGAGAAAGACGAAAAAGGCCGTATTGTAAAAGCATGGCTAACCGCCGATGGTGAAGCCGTTATTCATGGCGGCATGACTAAAATGTCGAAGTCGAAGAACAACGGTATAGACCCACAAGAAGTTATCGACCTATACGGTGCAGATACCGTGCGTCTGTTTACTATGTTCGCTGCGCCTCCTGAGCAAACGTTAGAGTGGGTGGATTCCGGTGTAGAAGGTGCTAATCGCTTCTTGCGTCGTATTTGGAAGTTAGTGACCGAGCACGTTGAAAAAGGCGTACCCGTTGCCCTTGACGCAAAAGCGCTAAATAAAAATCAGCAGGCGTTACGTCGTGAAGTGCACAAGACTATTGAAAAAGTGTCTGATGATTTAGGTCGTCGTCAAACGTTCAATACCGCTATCGCTGCCATCATGGAATTATTGAACCATCTTCAAAAAGCGCCACAAGAAGATGCCCAAGATATTGCCATTATGCGCGAAGCCGCAGAGTCATTAGTGCTGCTACTTAACCCTATTACCCCGCACATTTCTCATGAATTGTGGAAAGTATTGGGTCAGACAAGCGATATCGACCATGCCCCTTGGCCTGAAGCCGACAAAGCGGCCTTGGTTGAAGACGAAAAGCTTATCATCGTGCAAGTTAACGGTAAGGTTCGCGCTAAAATGACCGTGGCTGCTGATGCCAGCAAAGACGCCATTGAAGAAGCGGCCAAAGCACAAGATAACGTGCAGCCGTTCATTGAAGGTAAGACAATACGTAAAGTGATTGTAGTACCAGGAAAACTTGTCAACATAGTGGCTAACTAATATGCGCCGTTTACTTCGTTACACTGTGGTCTTGAGTGCCCTTGTTGCAATCAGCGGTTGTGGATTTCATTTAAGAAGTGCCCCTAGCCTTCCTGAAAATGTGAATACTGTGCTTATTAGCAGTGCGCGAGCTCACGCTCCCCTTGCTAGAGCACTTCATAGCCGTCTTACTGTGTACGGATTAAATGGCGTTTACCTGCAAGATAATACGTCGTCGACTGACGGCGTATCGCTTTACCTTCTGCCTGAAAAGTTAGAGCGTAGATTGCTTTCAGTTTATGCCTCTGGGCAGGTTGCAGAATACGAATTAATTTATACCGTACGTTATCGAGTTCAATTCCCTGACGAGGAGGCCATTATGGCTACCTTTGATGTAATGCGTGATTATCAAGATGACCCCGATCAAGTATTGGCGAAATCGAGAGAGCTAGAATTAGTGCTAGATGAAATGCGTGCTGAGGCTGCGGATATGGTTATTCGTAGGCTTTCGAGCCAAGCCGCCGCGGTTCAATAAGTCAGTTAACGTTAAATAAGCAACGCTAATCTGAGCTCAGCATAAAAACCGGCAAAAAAACGCTAAAACCAACAAACAGGCCAATACATAAAGCATGCAACTTTATCCAAACCAATTTTCCAGTGAAATAAGTAAAGGCTTAACATCCTGTTACTTGGTATTTGGTGATGAGCCTCAGCAAAAATTCGAGGTGATAGAGCAAATACGCACTACTGCGAAAGCCAATGGTTTTGATGAACGCACCGTGCTTGTGGCCGACACCGGCTTTTCATGGAGCCAGTTACTTGAAGCAACACAAAGTATGTCGTTGTTTTCAAACCAGCAATTTATTGAATTAGAACTTCCCACAGGTAAACCCGGCACCGAAGGTAGCAAAATGCTGCAAGAAGTCGCTAAAGGGTTAACCCAAGATACTCTCCTTCTAGTGCATGGTCCTAAAATTGGCAAAGACGTTCAGCGTGGCAAGTGGTTTAAAGTACTCGATGAAATGGGCGTTTCTGTTCTGTGCTATCCCTTAGAAGGCAGACAGCTTAGTGCGTGGATCAGCAATCAGATTAAGCAACATCAGTTAACTATTAACGCAGCTGGTATGAAAATGATTGCCGATTTTTGCGAAGGTAATCTACTGGCAGCAAAACAAGAAATTGATAAGCTTGCCCTACTTTACCCACAGCAGACTGTGTCTGAAGCGCAAATTGAGCGGGCGATGGTCGATCAATCTCGCTACAACGTTTTTCAGTTAGTGGACGTGATGCTAAGCGGCGACGCCAATCGCTGCGTGAAAATGCTTTACCGCCTAGAAAGTGAAGGTTTAGAGCCAAATATTATTATTTGGGCGCTCATTCGCGAGTGGGATGTATTATGGAAATTGAAAAGTGCTGCCGCTAATGGTGAAGCAATTCAATGGCAAAAGTTCGGTATTTGGCGTAATAGACAGGGGTTTTATCAAACCGCTTTAAACCGCTTAACTCTAGAACAGTTACTCCAAATTCAAGACGCGCTAACCCAAGCCGATTTAGCCTTTAAACAAAACGTTATTTCACGGCCCTTCGTAAAGCTTTGCCATTTATGCATGATGTTTATGGCAATGGGTATTTTTCACCTTCCTTTGATGGAAGCTTAAGTTCTTGGCTATTTGCGCTATTTTAGGGGGCACCTTTAACCCGCCCCATTTAGGCCATGTTAATCCTGCGCTTCATTTATTGCCTAAATTAAATATCGATGCCTTAGGTTTAATGCCTTGTAAGCTTGCGCCGCATAAAGCAGTGGCCGTTAGTGAACAGCATCGCGTAAACATGGTTAAGCTTTGTTGTGAGTTAGACAATCGCTTGTATCCAGAGCTTATTGAGCTCTCACTTCCTTCGCCTTCGTACACAGTAAAAACCCTTAGAGCATTAAAAGAAAGAGACAATAAGACAATCTGTTTTTTCATTGGCGCCGATTCCCTGTATAATCTTAAGTCTTGGTTTGAGTGGGAGCGTTTGCTTGATTTCTGTCACCTAGTGGTAATGCGTCGCGACAGCGATACTTTTACACCACCCGATGACTTAGTTGAGTGGTTAAAAGCCAACAAAACAGAGGACGTTCTGCAACTACATGCTCAGCCTAATGGCTTAGTATTTCTTGCAGATACCCCATTACACCCTGTTTCATCAACGCAATTGCGCAGCGCCGTTCAAACGAACGCATCATCGACATTGCAAGAAACACATTTGAACGAAACAGCATTGCATGACGCAAAGTTTCAAGCCACGAAATTAATAGCAAAGTGGCTGCCCACGGCAGTCGCAGACTATATTCATACACATCGGTTATACCAAGAATTATCAAATAAGTGAGGAAACACTTGGAGAGTCAACAACTCAAGCAGTTCGTAAAAGATAAAGTAGACGACATGAAAGGCCGCGATATTATAGAACTGGATGTTCGTGGCAAATCAACCATTACTGACACCATGATTATTTGCTCTGGTAACTCAAAGCGCCATGTTGTTGCTATTGCTGAAAATGTAATAGTAGAAGCTAAAAGCGCAGACGAAGCACCAACAAGCGTTGAAGGCAAAGAAACTGGCGAATGGGTATTAGTAGATTTTGGCGACGTTATTTTGCACGTGATGCAAGATGAAACCCGCGATTTCTATCAGTTAGAGAAGCTGTGGTCATAACAAAGCCAACCGCAGACTTATTATAAAGACTGCGGTCAACTTTGTTGGTAGTTTGAAGTTCTAAAGGATTTACCCACTGTGCGTATACAAATTGTCGCCGTAGGTACAAAGATGCCCGCCTGGGTCACCACTGGGGTAGATGAATTCCTTCGCCGTTTTCCCGCCGATTTGCCGGTAAGTTTCACCGAAATTCCCGCGGGAAAACGGGGTAAAAATGCCGATATTAAACGCATTTTGGAAAAAGAAGGCGAACAAATGCTGGCTGCTATTCCTAAAGGCAACCGCATAGTTACACTCGAAGTCACTGGTAAACCGTGGGATACACCTACATTAGCCAAGCAATTAGACAGCTGGAAAATGGACGGCCGTGATGTCAGTCTTCTTATTGGCGGCCCTGAAGGGTTAGCCCCTGATTGCATTGCGGTGTCTGAACAAAAATGGTCACTATCTGCGCTTACCCTTCCTCACCCACTCGTAAGAATTATACTTTCTGAAAGTTTATACCGCGCTTGGTCTGTTACTCAGAACCACCCGTATCATCGCGAGTGAGAGACTAGCCCAATATGCATCGCAAACGCCAAGCAATTAGAGATCACTCGGCTGAAGCAAACTTGTTTGCCAGACGAGCGTCTATCGCCTTTATCATTGTAGTGATGATGCTAGGTGTGGTGCTCAACAATTTGTATTCCTTGCAAGTTAAACAGCACGAAGTTTATCAAACCCGTTCAAACGGCAATCGTATTAAGGTGTTACCTGTAGCCCCTAACCGTGGGTTAATCTACGACAGAAACGGTATACTATTGGCCGAAAACCGCCCCGTATTCAGTTTAGAAATCACGCCAGAGCAAACCGATGATATAGACGCCACTTTAGACGGTTTAACCCAATTAATGGGCATCACCCCTGAAGAACGTGAAAGTTTTAACAGCAGTTTAAAAGGTCAGCGGCGTTTTAAGCCTATTGCACTTCGTACCAAATTATCCGAAGAAGATGTGGCACTATTTTCTGCCAGTAAGCACTTATATCCTGGGGTTCAAATTGAAGCTCGATTGGCTCGGCATTATCCGTACAAAGATGCGCTTACTCATGTATTAGGTTATGTGGCACGCATCAACAAGAAAGACCTTCAAAAGCTGGTTGAAGCGGGGCAAGAAGATAACTATGCCGCCACCCACGATATCGGTAAGTTGGGCGTAGAAAAATACCACGAAGAATTGTTGCACGGCACTGTAGGCTATCAGCAGGTTGAAGTGAATAACCAAGGCCGGATAATTCGCGTGTTAAACGTCGACCCACCTGTGCCTGGTAAAGACATTGTTCTAAACATCGACCTTTCGCTACAAATTGCTACACAGCAAGCGTTGGAAGGTCAGCGCGGAGCGGTTATTGTCAGTGACGTAAAAACCGGCGGTGTATTGGCGTTATTCTCAAACCCCAGTTACGACCCTAACCTGTTTGTGCACGGTATCAGCAGAAAGAACTATTCAGCCTTGTTGAATTCGCCCGACCGACCACTAATTAACCGCGCTACTCAAGGTCAGTATCCGCCCGCTTCAACCATTAAACCGCTTCTTGGTCTTGTAGGGCTCGAAGAAGGGGTAATTACTGAAGACTATACTATTCAAGACAATGGTCGTTATCAATTACCGAATGTATCTCACACGTGGCGAGATTGGCGCAAATGGGGGCATGGGAAAGTCGATATTGCTAAAGCAATTGAAGTATCTTGTGATATCTATTATTACGATTTAGCTTACAAGTTGGGCATCGATAAAATCAGTGAAGCCATGTACGAATTTGGTTTTGGTGATTTTACTGGCATAGATTTATATGAAGAATCAGACGCAAATATGCCTAGCAGAGGCTGGAAGCGCGCGCGATTCAATCAGCCTTGGTATATTGGCGACACCATTCCTGTAGGTATTGGCCAGGGTTTTTGGTCTACCACCCCTATTCAACTATCGCATTCAGTGACCACGTTAGTTAATCGGGGCGAACGTATTATTCCGCAAATTATTCGCGGGTATATGCATGCCGATAGCACGGTAGAAGTTATTCCGCTAAAAACGCTACGGCCTATTGAAATTAATAATCAGCATAACGTTGATGTGGTACTTAACGCGATGCACGATGTAGTGCACGGTAAAGAGGGCGGCGCACGCCATACCTTTGCCGATGCACCTTATCAATCTGCAGGTAAAACCGGTACCGCACAGTTATTCTCTGTAGGCCAAGATGAAAAATACGATGCTGAAAAAATAGATGAGCGTTTACGCGACAATGCTATGTATGTAGGCTTTGCTCCGTTCGAAAACCCAGAAATTTCAGTTACCGTCGTACTTGAAAACGCCGGCGGTGGTAGTAAAAATGCTGCACCTGTTGCCAAAAAAGTCATGGATTTCTATTTTCGTGACCGGGTTTTCGACACCGAAATTAGCAAGGTTGACGAATAATGAAAAAAAACACGCTCAACCCAAATAAAACCAGTTTCTTACAGCGTATCCATATTGATGGCTGGCTGTTTTTAAGCCTTTTAGTGCTGATGTCTGTAGGGCTAGTTACGCTTTATTCCGCTTCTGGGCAAGACACTGGGCAAGTAGAACGTCAAGTTACCCGATTAGCGCTAAGTGTGGCTGTTATGTTTGGTATTGCACAGATTCCACCGGGTGCATTTCGGCGCTTGTCGACCTATGCATACATTGCCGGTCTATTGATGCTTATCGCCGTATTGTTATTTGGTGATATGGGTAAAGGGGCGCAGCGTTGGCTCGACTTAAAAGTCATCCGCTTTCAACCTTCTGAGTTAATGAAGCTGGCTGTGCCTATGATGGTGGCTTGGTATATTAGCAAGTTTACGCTACCGCCTCGCACCATCAATATTGTGGTCGGCTTTTTAATGGTGGCTATACCTACGGTGCTTATTGCCAAACAACCCGATTTAGGTACCTCACTGCTTATTGCCAGTTCAGGTATTTTTGCTATTTTTCTTGCAGGAATGAGTTGGCGTCTTATCGGTTTTGTCGCCATGTTACTAGGCGGATTTGCGCCTATCATGTGGTTTTTCTTAATGGCGGAATACCAAAAACAACGGGTGTTAACCTTTTTAAACCCCGAGAGCGATCCTCTCGGCTCGGGCTACCATATTATTCAGTCGAAAATTGCTATCGGCTCAGGTGGCGTAGACGGAAAAGGTTGGTTGCAAGGCACACAATCACAACTAGAATTTCTACCCGAGCGTCATACCGACTTTATCTTCTCGGTTTTCAGTGAAGAATTCGGCTTAACTGGAGTTATTGTACTTCTGATAATTTACCTTTGCGTTATTTTACGAGGGCTGATTATTGCCAGTCGTGCACAAGACGCATACTCCAAGCTATTAGCAGGTAGTATCACCTTAACCTTCTTTGTTTATGTGTTCGTAAACATGGGAATGGTATCTGGATTGCTTCCTGTTGTAGGCGTACCACTACCTTTAGTGAGTTATGGCGGCACTTCTATGGTGACATTGATGGCAGGGTTTGGCATGCTAATGTCTATTGCCACTCAAAAACGATTTATGTCTCGATAACATGCGCACACTACTGCTGATATTGATTGCTTCATTTATTCTTGCTGCTTGTCAGTCTGCCCCTAGCGGTCGCTACACTCAGCATCAAGACACGGCCCCAAATCATGTGGCAAAAGTGCCCGAAACGTTAGATGCCGTGCCACGCTATGAAGCCTACCGTATGTTTAACAGTCGCCCTTATAAGGTACTTGGCAAACACTATACGCCGCTAACATCAGGCAAAGGGTTTGAAGAAGTCGGTTACGCCAGTTGGTACGGTCAAAAATTTCATGGCCACTTAACCTCTAACGGTGAAACTTACAATATGTTTGCCATGTCGGCAGCACACAAAACCTTACCGCTACCCTCCTATGTGCGAGTCACTAATTTAGATAACAACAAGCAAGCGATTGTGCGAGTAAATGACCGTGGCCCTTTTCACGATAACCGCATCATTGATTTATCGTATGCCGCTGCGGTAAAACTTGATTATCATAATAAAGGCACCGCCAAGGTAAAAATAGAAGTTATTCATTTTGACGCAGACAACAACGTTACCGTTGGGGTTAGCCCAACTATTACCTATGATGAATATATCGGTATTCCCCCTCTTCCATCACCCACGTCAGAACTCGCTACTTCCGAACCACTGAGCGACAACTTAAAGCAATCATCCATTACACTTGATGGCTACTTCATTCAGGTGGCAGCGTTGTCGAATCAGGAAAAAGCCGAGTCTATTTCTAATGTGCTTTCTGCCCTTTATCAGGTACCCACGCATATGCCAGTGGTCGGGAATATGTACAAACTTCAACTTGGCCCCATTGAAGATGAAGCAGTTGCCCATGAATTGTTAGAGCAACTAAAACAAAATGGCTACCCGCAAGCGTACAAGGTAAAACAAACCTTATAGTCTCTCATTCAAAAAAAGCGTCAGCTCAAAAAACCGCCAACACTATGGCGACAATGTGGCTAAACACGTTTCAAATCTGTCATTTATGGCGCTTTTTTGTTGTTTCGTAGTCTAATCGCTATTAACAGCTAAACTTTTTAGTTTAACCCTAGTCGAAGTATCCGCCTTACGTTAGAATTCTAAATCAAATAGTAGTATTAACTGTGTGGCGTGCCTGCTGTTCAGTTTTAAACGGATAATAAACGGTCAAAGAAAATAAAATCATGCTCAGAATAATTCAACGCGCTAAACCGTCCTTTCTCTCCTTCGCTTTTATGCTTTTCAGTGCACTAGCACTGCCAGCGAATGCAGCAGTGGTTACTCCACCAGCTCCATCGGTAGCGGCGGAAGGCTTTCTTTTAACCGACTTTGAAACCGGACACGTTATTGCGTCGAAAAACGCAGACATGCAATTAGCGCCAGCCAGCTTAACTAAAATCATGACGATTTATGTTATTGGCAAGGAACTTCAAGCAGGCAACATCAGCCTTTCTGACGAAGTGACTATATCTGAAAATGCATGGGCCAAGAAATTCCCAGACTCATCGAAGATGTTTATCGAAGTAGGTACACAAGTATCAGTAAGAGACTTATTACGCGGTATCGTAGTGCAATCAGGTAATGATGCTTGTGTTGCTATGGCCGAGCACGTAGCGGGTTCTCAAGCGGCATTTGCCAGCATGATGAATGCACATGCGCAAGCACTAGGCATGACAGGTTCACACTTTGTAAATGCACATGGTCTACATGACCCCGATCATTACACAACACCTCGCGATATGTCGTTAGTATCTCGTGCGCTTATTGCCGAAACACCAGAGATGTACAAGATATACAGCGAAAAAGAATTTACCTTTAACGGTATTAAGCAATATAACCGTAATAGCCTTTTATGGGACAAGAGCTTAAACGTTGATGGCATCAAAACGGGCCATACGTCTGATGCTGGATACAGCCTTATTACTTCAGCTTCACAAGGCGACATGCGCCTAATCTCTGTCGTTATGGGTACAGACAGTGAAAGAGCCCGTAAAGTAGAAAACAAAAAGCTGCTTAAATATGGCTTCCGTTTTTATGAAACGCTAACGCCGTACAAAGCGGGTGATAGTTTTGTCGCACACCGTATTTATATGGGCGATAGAGAAACCGTAGACCTTGGAATTAACCAATCTACCCCCATTACCATACCACGCGGCCAAGCGGCTAACTTGGAAGCCAATTTTGAACTAGATAAAAAACTAGAAGCACCATTGGCTAAAGGCCAAGTTGTGGGCACCTTATTCCTTCAAATAGAAGGTGAAGATGTAGCTAGTTACCCACTTGTTACTTTGCAAGAAGTGAAAGAAGGCAGTTGGTACAACCGCATCAAAGACTACATTATGCTGCAACTAGGTTTCGACGAAGCGTAACATTACGCAACGCTACACTAGTTCAAGGGCGGCCTGATTGGTATAATCGGGCCGTTTTTGTATTTAATGACTGTATAAAAAGGATATCGCATGGATACCCGTTTCGATGAACTTCTAGATTTTCCGACACATCAAACATTTAAAGTAATGGGCGTTGCTCATGAAGATTTACCTAACCACGTTGTGGAATGCTTGCAGCAACATGCTCCGGGCGATTATGCACCGGCTGTTAAACCTAGCAGTAAAGGAAATTACCATTCAGTGTCGATAAGTGTTCGGGTAACCAGTAAAGAACATATGGAAACCATCTACACCGAACTTGCTAAGTTAGAACTAGTAAGAGTAGTACTATAAGTGAGTACACTAACCGACTCGGTCATTATTCGGCAACTTGGTAGGCAAAGTTATGAGCCTACATGGACTGCCATGAAAAACTTCACGGATGAACGTGATGACACTACAGAAGATGAAATTTGGCTGGTTGAGCACGACCCTGTATTCACTCAGGGACAAGCAGGAAAAGCTGAACATATCTTAATGCCCGGTGATATTCCCGTGGTACAAGTAGACAGAGGCGGTCAGGTAACCTATCACGGTCCTGGGCAACAGGTTATCTATCTGCTTATTAATATTCGAAGACGTAAGCTTGGTGTTCGTCATTTAGTGACGGCCATGGAAGACGCTGTAGTCGGATTGATGGCTAAATATGGTGTTACCGCCTACCCTAAACCTGATGCACCTGGGGTTTATGTAGACGAGAAAAAAGTTTGCTCACTGGGGCTTAGAATTCGTCACGGTTGTTCGTTTCATGGATTGGCATTAAATGTTAATATGGACTTGTCTCCGTTTCAGCGCATCAACCCATGCGGTTATGCAGGTATGGAAATGATTGATACCGCCAGTCTGAATGGCCCAGATTCGATAAGTGTTGCCGGTGAAGTTCTTACCGACTTACTACTTCAAGCGCTTTCCATTACGGAAAAACGACATAAAGAAGGTTTTGATGAGTAACGCACGACCTGTAGCTGGAGTTAAACTCCGCGACGACGAAAAAGTAAAACACATTCCTGTCACCATTATTCCTACTGAAAAGGAAGAAATGCTGCGCAAGCCTTCTTGGATCAAAATCAAGCTGCCACGCAGCACGGATAAAATTGATCACATCAAGAAGACATTAAGAAAAAATAAACTGCATTCTGTGTGCGAAGAAGCCAGCTGCCCTAACTTAGCTGAGTGTTTCAACCACGGTACGGCAACCTTTATGATTCTGGGTGATATATGCACCCGTCGTTGTCCGTTCTGTGATGTTGCCCACGGCAAGCCGTTACCGCCAAGTGCTGAAGAGCCAGAAAAGCTAGCGAAAACCATTGCTGAAATGAATTTACGCTACGTGGTTATTACCTCGGTTGACCGTGATGACCTGCGTGATGGTGGTGCACAGCATTTCGTTGATTGTATCAACGCTATTCGCGAGCACAGCCCTACTACTACTATTGAAGTGTTAGTGCCGGATTTCCGTGGACGTATGGATCGCGCATTAGAAATTTTCAAAAATGGTGTTCCTGATGTGTTTAACCACAACTTAGAAACCATTCCGCGCTTATACCGCGAGTGCCGCCCTGGTGCTAACTACCAGTGGTCTCTAGACTTACTTAAGAAGTTCAAAGCTCAGCATCCTGATATTAAAACCAAATCAGGCTTGATGATGGGCATGGGCGAAGAAAACGTGGAAATTGAAGGCGTACTTCGTGATCTACGTGCTCACGATGTGGACATGTTGACCCTTGGCCAATATTTGCAGCCAAGTCGCCATCACTTCCCTGTTAAACGTTACGTTCACCCTGATGAATTTGATGCACTAGGCGCTTATGCCAAAGACATTGGCTTCACCCATGCAGCCAGTGGCCCTATGGTTCGCTCTAGTTACCATGCCGACCAACAGGCAGCGGGTAAAGAAGTAAAATAAATACAAAAAAGCGGCTTTCACAGCCGCTTTTTTATTTGCCTTTATTTTTACTTAGCCAGTTATCAACTTACTCGCCTTGGCTTTTAGATTTCACTTCGTCTATCCACATCGACATTTTGTCACTCAAAATAGGCATTGGCATTGCGCCATCCGTCAGTATTTGACTGTGGAAAGCTTTAATATCGAAAGCATCACCCAGCGCTTCAGTCGCTTGGTTACGCAAATGTCTTATATGACGCTCTCCCACTTTATACGCCAACGCTTGACCAGGAATAGAAATGTAGCGCTCTACCTCTGCCGTGGCGTCTGACTCGGCCATAGAGGAGTTTTCAAGCATATACGCAATGGCTTTTTCGCGGCTCCAGCCTTTGGCATGCATACCGGTATCTACCACAAGACGCATAGCACGAAGCTGTTCATCGTTTAAGCGCCCGTACCACATGTAAGGGTCGGTAAACATACCTAACTCTTTACCTAAGCTTTCAGCATACAAAGCCCAGCCTTCACTAAAGACAGTGTAGCCGCTGAATTTTCTGAATAATGGCAAGCTTTCAACTTCTTGCTGAATAGCAATTTGAAAATGGTGACCAGGGGCCGCTTCATGAATGCTCAAGGTTTCTAAACTAAATTTAGGCTGAGCCTTTAAGTCACGGGTATTAATATAGAAAATACCCGGTCTGCTGCCATCCGGCGCCGGAGACATATAGCTTGCCGCTGCCGATGATGCTTCACGATACGGCTCTACCGCTTTTACAATATAATCGGCTTTAGGGAATACGCTGAAAAGTTTAGGTAAACGAGCGTCTATATCCGTTTTAACATCGGTATAGGCTTTTATGAGAGCTTCTTCAGATTCAAAGTAGAATTTATCGTCAGTACGAAGGTGATCGAAGAACGCCGCTAAGTCCCCTTCAAATCCGACGGTTTCTTTTACCATCTTCATTTCACCAAGAATACGCGATACTTCAGATAACCCAAACTCATGCACTTCATCAGCACTAAGTGGCAAGGTAGTGTTGTCTTTAATTTTGTATTCGTACCACGCCTTACCGTTAGGTAAATCTGAGTATCCCACGGTATCGCGGGTATGAGGCAGGTATTCTTCAACCACAAAGTCGTGAAGCTTTTGGTACGACGGCACTATTACTTCAGTAATTAGACCTTCGTACGTAGCGGCTAAGCGCGCTTTTTCATCGTCGCTAATTGCTTCATTGGTTTCTAATTGCTTCACAGGCCCATAAAAAACGCTGTCTGAGGCTTTTGTCACTAAATGCGCGCTTAGTTGAGGCACCATTTTTTTAGTGATGGCTTTAGGCAGTACTACCCCTTCCTCAATACCTTTTTTCATATAAAGGATTACGCTATCGATAAACGCGACATACCCTTTAGTACGAGAAATGAAATTTTCATAATCTTTTACCGTAGCGAAAGGCTGTGCCGACTGACCCGAGCCCAACATAGGGAAAAAAGTATGAACACCATACATTTGGTTGATAGGCATGTACTGACTACCAAACTGGAAACCGGCAATAGCATGTTCTCTATCGCTTTTAAAAATATGGTAGCTTATCCAGTCTTGGCCAGAAAGCTTATCAACATCTATAGCGTTAATAGCATTTAAGTAAGCCTGCTCGTTAGCTTTTGATTCAGCCAGCCATTTCTCACTCATAGGTTCATTGAATCTGTCGTTGTAATCACTTACACCATAAAACGTTGCCATTACCGGGTTTTGTTCCATTGACGCGTTGAAATACTTAAGGGTTAACGCGGCAAGTTTTTCTGCCTCTGTTTCAAGCTTTAGATCCACACCCATGACATCTTTCGTTTCACTAGCCACCGACTGCGCTTGCGCGCTAACCGACGTATCATCTTGTTGCTGTGCCACAGCAGATGTAACAGCGAAGGCGCTGACAATGGCAGCGCTGAGTAAACTTATCTTCATCAATTTCATTTTTAAAAGAACCTGTCGAGTATTTATTATTAATATGCAGACCAATATTGCCTGTTTACCCCTATTGTGTACAAGGTTTTTGCGCTAACAGGATGACATTACGTTACGGGCTGTTAGAATGCCGTCTTTCTGCCTAAACCCACAAAAGAAGTGAGGTTACGCAATGCGTAAACATATTTACATTGCCTACACAGGCGGCACCATTGGAATGAAACCATCCGATCATGGTTATGTTCCAGCGGCAGGCTTCCTTGGCGATACTTTGAATGACATGCCGGAGTTTCATCGCAGTGAAATGCCGTTATTCACACTGCATGAATACGACAACTTGATAGATTCATCAGATATGGATCCTTCTGACTGGCAGCGCATTGCCGATGATATTGCAGAAAACTATGATAAATACGACGGTTTTATCATCTTGCATGGCACAGATACCATGGCGTATACCGCTTCGGCATTGAGTTTTATGCTGGAAGATTTAACCAAGCCTGTGATTGTTACGGGGTCGCAAATTCCTCTTGCAGAGCTGCGTTCTGACGGCCAAGTTAACCTGTTGAATGCACTGTATGTAGCAGCAAACTTTCCTATTGCAGAAGTGGGTTTGTTTTTTAATAACCGCTTATTACGGGGAAATCGCAGCCGTAAGGTAGATGCTGATGGGTTTAGTGCGTTTGATTCGCCCAACTTTCCTCCCCTTCTTGAAGCCGGTATTAACATACGCGTAAAAGCGGGTGAACTTGCTAATGAGTCGGATAAACCCCTTAAGGTTTCGAGTGTAAAAGCCCAACCTATTGGTATGGTGAGCTTGTACCCTGGAATTTCATCCGAAGTGCTTAAAAATACCCTGCAGCAGCCAGTAAATGCGCTCATTTTATTAAGCTATGGCGTGGGTAACGCACCGCAAAGCCCTGCCCTTATTGCGCAATTAGAATATGCACGTGACAGACAGATACCTGTACTCAACTGCACCCAGTGCATGCGCGGGCGAGTGAACATGGGCGGATATGCTACAGGGCATGGCTTACAAGAAGTGGGCGTGTTATCAGGCAGCGATATGACACCAGAAGCCGCATTGGCAAAGTTACACTACTTATTAAGTAAGAATCTGCCATTTGAAACCATAAAAGCCAAGCTTACCCAGAACCTTTGCGGCGAGCTTAGCGAATAGGAACTCACATAATGACCACATCTTATAGTGGTGCGCTTAGAAGAATGCGCACTCATGCTGACGACAACAATACGGTTAACTACCAGCTTCCTATTGGAGAGCATAACGTCGACATTAACCCTGTCATCGGACAAAAGTTATCCCTTAATTTTACCGGCGACATTAACTGCGTTCATTGCAATAGAAAGACGAAAAAGAGCTTTAGCCAAGGCTATTGTTACCCTTGTTTAATCTCGTTGGCCCAATGTGACAGCTGTATTATTAAACCTGAAAAATGCCACTACCACGAAGGCACTTGCCGAGAACCACAATGGGGTGAAGAACACTGTTTTAGCGAGCACTTTGTGTACTTGGCTAACACCGGAAACGTAAAAGTTGGAATAACTCGCCATGTTACCGACGGTGTATCGACTCGCTGGATGGACCAAGGTGCTACTCAAGCCACGGTCATGTTACGCGTAACTAACAGGTTAACCAGTGGCTTAGTAGAAATGCTTTGTAAACAGCATATTGGCGATAAAACCAATTGGCGTACTATGTTAAAAAGTGCACCAGACCAGGTTGACTTACTTGAAGTAAAAGCCGAAATACTGTCGGAGATTGCTGATGGTTTAGCCGAAATTCAGCAGCAGAAAGGGATACAAGCGGTGTCTGAAGCTGACGGTGAAGTTCACAACATTCACTACCCTGTTGATACCTATCCTGAAAAAATAAAATCGATAAATTTAGACAAAACACCGGAATTTGAAGGTGTACTTACCGGCATTAAAGGCCAATATTGGATGCTAGATGGCGACCGTGTTATCAACATTCGTAAATACGCCGGATACAATGTAAATCTGCATGTTGGATAATGCGTCGTGTACGGTTAAGTGTCATGTACGGTAGAGTGTAAGGTAAAGTGTAGTGAGAAATGCGGGATAGCATCTTAAAGAAAGCGTTCCCGCTCATTCTGTGCAGATAAGGTCGCGTTTACTTTATCTACACAGTTTAACTTGCTGCATAATTACGCAGTATTAAGCCAGGGGTGAACGCTAAAGTTTTAACTAAGGTTTTAGCCATAGCCGTTATTTCTAGCCCTTTCAGCTAGCCATTTCAGCTAGCCATTTCAGCTAGCCCTTTAAGCTAGATCTTAAAATCAGCGCTTAAGAGTCGCATTTAAAATTAGCGCCAGTATTCGAAGTAGTCAGAAGTGTCACGCTCGGGCTTCGGTGCAGGTTCAAAAGCCGGCGTACCTAAATATAAAAATCCGACAATCTCGTCATCATCGCTTAAATTAAAACCACGTTTTACCGTATCGCATTGGGCATAACTTCCGGTTCTCCACATACCGTTAAAACCCTGCGCCACTGCTGCCATTTGCATAGCCATTA
Organism: Alteromonas sp. 1_MG-2023; assembly: GCF_030547075.1. GTDB lineage: Bacteria > Pseudomonadota > Gammaproteobacteria > Enterobacterales > Alteromonadaceae > Alteromonas. Next base: position 104,622 of record NZ_JAUOQH010000012.1, read on the forward strand.
CACCACAGGAGGCTGATGCAATTTGCTCTACACGGGGTACTTTTTCATGCTCAACATGTTTAGCTATTGCCACAATTATCATAGGTGCACGATGAGGCAGTTGCACTGCTCGTTCAATTTCTTTTTCAGACTTATCGTTCTCGATAGCAGACTGCTCATACAAGATGCCTAGTTTATCTAAGCCTTTACCTTCACAAACGATAAAACGCCAAGGCGTTAAGCACGCATGATCGGGGGCACGAAGTGCGGCTTGCATAATGTTTTCAAGGGCGTCGCCTGAAGGCGCTGGGGCATTGAGTCTAGGCTGAGAACTTCTGTTTAACAACAGCGTAAGTGCATCCATTTCAGTATCCTATTATCGAACAAAGCGTTATAGGGAGATCCTACGTTCAATAATAAAAAAAGACCAGCATAGCTGGCCTATTTCGATTTAAAAATTTATAGGTAGTATTCGTCTGGGGACGAGTTTGTAAGCTAGGCCGAGTACTAGGCAATCCCCTTTACTATTAGTCTTGTTTAGCACCAAAGAAATGATCAATGCTGACATAACGGCCACCACCGTAGAAAAATAGCACCAACAACATCGCAAAATAGGTCGCGCCAAATTCAATACCATTGTTCAGCACCACAAAACTGCCACTTGATGTTAGCCAGTCGTAATTACCATGCGCTTTCAATAAAGATTTAGCGGCACTGAGTTTCTCTGGTGCAGCCATGACGCTTTCATTAAACGCAATGGTGCCATCGGCTAACCATGACGATGCATCAGCAATTGCCAACCATCCTTTGTCTATATGAACGGTAAATATCGCCACTAACATGGTTACCATTAGTGGAATGGCCACTAAGCGAGTGAGCAAGCCTAATAACAAGAGAATACCGCCAACTAATTCTGCGGCTGTGGCTAAAAAGGCAAGCACTAAAGGAAAGGGCAACCCCAGTCCGTAGTCTTCATTACCAAACCAGTCTACTATGGAAGAAAAGCTACTTGCTTTGTTCCAGCCTGCTTGAATCATCACGGGTGCTAAATATAACCGTAAAAGCAGCAGAGGTATGCCATCGGCCACACTTAGTTTTTTAAATAGGTTCGCGTATACTTGCTTTATCATAAACAATAGCCTTGTAAAAGGGACTTCAGTTTGTTGTCTTTGTATAGGAACGTGAACAAGTGAATAAACTTTCACTTAAAAGTAGAAAACAAACCCGAGGGAAGCAAATACGGGATAAGCAGACAGTCTCACCGCTTACGCGTCTGTTTGCACGTGGTCATAAAAAAGTAGGTTATAAAAAGACCACTGGCGACTTAATGATGCAGCTAAGCGCGAATGATCATAAGCACATCGCTGAAGTTATTGCGCAATGGCTCACAGATGACGAGAATGCTCACAAGTGAACAACTTTGCGGTACAATCACAAACAATTACAATTAAGTTAGCGCAATCAATCCGATTCGGTAACATAATAAAGTTAAACAAACAGAAGGTAATGTAATTTATGGCTGCCAAAGGAAACTGGACGAAATCCTTATTTATTGGCCTGTGGACGGTTTTAAACTTCACCCGTAAGCTTTTTTTCAATGTTATATTTTTGGTAATTTTCGTTGGTTTGATCATTGCGATTACGTCTCAGGACGACGACCAACTTACGGTGAAAGCCGATAGCGCGCTTCTACTTACCTTAAATGGACAGCTTGTTATTGAAAAAGAAAGTGTCGATCCATTTGAACAGTTTCTGCAAGATGCCATGGGATCAGAGCCCGATAATCCTGAAGTGCTAGTGCGTGACATAGTAAAAGTTATCGAGAACGCCAAGCAAGACCGACGGATTAAAGCCCTAGTATTAGACCTTCAAGGGCTAACAGGCGGCGGCTTAGATAAACTTCGCACGGTAGCAAATGCAATCGACGAATTTAAAACGTCTGAAAAGCCTGTGTATGCCATTGGTGATTACTATACCAAAGAGCAGTACTATCTTGCGGCTCATGCTAATCACGTTTATTTAAATCCAATGGGCTCGTTACTGCTAGATGGCTACGGTCGTTATGGCATGTACTTCAAAGACTTATTGGAAAAGCTCAAAGTTACTACTCATATTTTCCGCGTAGGAACGTACAAGTCGGCTGTCGAGCCACTTATCCGTAACGACATGTCAGAAGCGGCCAAAGAAGCTGAGCGCAAGTGGTTAGATGCATATTGGCAGCAATATAAAGAAGACGTTGCCGCGGCACGAGGCATTCCACTTTCTAACTTTGACGAAACCTTAGCAGGCTTATTAGCCAAGTTTGAACAAGCTGGCGGCGATTTCGCGAACTACGCACTACAAAATAACTGGGTAGATGCCCTTAAAACCCGTGAAGAAGTTCGTGTAGAACTAACTGGTTTAGTGGGTGAGAACGACGAAAACCATGGCGTTAATGTCACTAACTTTAATACTTACTTAAAAGTGGTTAATCCGCCCCTACCCTCTATCAACAATGACATCGACAAAATCGCCATTGTGGTTGCTAAGGGTACTATCTTAAACGGCAATCAAAAAGCTGGCACCATTGGTGGCGACAGTACCGCACGTTTACTTCGTAAAGCTCGTTTAGATGAAAATGTGAAAGCGGTAGTACTGCAAATAGACTCGCCAGGAGGCAGTTCGTTAGCCTCAGAGATTATTCGCCAAGAAGTGCTTGAGCTTAAAAACGTAGGTAAGCCTGTCGTAGTTTCCATGGGTACTTATGCTGCATCTGGCGGTTATTGGATTGCAGCTGATGCAGATCGTATATTCGCAAGCCCAAGTACTATTACTGGTTCTATCGGCGTATTTGGTATGTTCATGACCTATGAAAACTCGCTTGATTACTTAGGTGTTCACAGCGACGGCGTAGGCTCTAATGAATTAGCGGGCTTCTCTGCTATTCGTCCGCTAGCACCTGAATTTGGCAAAATATTGCAGCGTAACGTAGAAACGAGTTATGGCAATTTCTTATCTTTGGTTTCTAATGCCAGAGACATGCCGGTAGAAGAAGTTGATAGCGTAGCGCAAGGCCGAGTGTGGATTGGTACAGATGCTCTTGAGCTTGGCCTGGTGGATGAACTAGGTACGCTAGAAGATGCTGTTACCTCTGCGGCAGAGTTTGCAGCGCTAGAAGACTACGATACCTTTTATGTTCAACGTACACTTTCAGCACAAGAGATATTTTGGAAAGAGTTCTTTGGTCAAGCCTTCACCTTTGTTGGGAAGTGGCAGTTTGCTAATTCAGACTCTGCACTAATCAATGAATTTAAACGTGTACTGGGTGAGTTCGATATTTTCAGTGAACTCAACGACCCTATGGGTACTTACATTCTTTGCTTGCAGTGCCAAGTAGAATAAACCTAATTATAGGCAAGGTAACACCATAGCAAGTCACGATTTAACCTCTCTACAGCGTCAGCACATTGCTGATGCTGTAGAACGCTGCTATCAACGCGCCGATATTTACTTTAAGCGTACATTCCCCCGCCCTGCGCTTACCTATAGACGCTCTGGTAAAAACGCCGGCACCGCTTTCTTACAACAAAATCGCATTAATTTGCACCCCGAATTATTCAAGCAGAATGAAAACGAATTCATAGAAGATGTTATTCCTCATGAAATAAGTCATTTACTTACTTGGCAACTGTTCAAAAAGGTAAAGCCCCATGGTGTGGAATGGCAAGCTATTATGATTGATGTGTTTGGTCGACCGGCTAATGCCACCCACAGTTTCGATATTGCTGGGGTTATTGGAAAGCAATTTAGCTATACCTGCGAATGCAGTACCCATCAGCTTACGATAAGACGACATAATAAAATTTTGAAAGGGGCGCAGTACAAGTGCCGTAAATGTAATAGCGTACTTGTAGAAGAGAAGGTAGAAGAAAAGATAGTTAATTAGTGAGTTAACTTGCAAGCTCACGCTAGCGTGCATGAGCGCTGCTGTGGCTAACTAAAACCTAGCGGAACCACTGTTTAGTAAATACGTTGTCTAAATCGTTAAACGCGGTTTTAAGTAGTGCGGCTAGTTCTTTATATTTCGGTTTTGATTTAACAGAAGACACATTACAGCCTTCAGATCGCATTTTGCTATGAATATCTTGATACCAGCTATTTAACTGAGGCGGTAAATATTGGTTTGAGCGATGCCCTAGCCATAGCAAACCTTGAAGAGGGATACTTAAGAAAAACGCACCAATAGTGATGGTTTGGGGAATATAGTCAGTACCCATATTCTGAAGCAGAAGCGCACAAGAGAGTATTGCAGCAGGCGGCATGGTCTTTATCGCAAAGCGAGTGGCCGCAACAACCCGACATTCAGGGAAGTATGCATACAACTCTTTTTTGATTGGCCAGGTTTTCATGTAGTGCTGACCATCTTTTAGCATTGCTATCACAGACTGTGACATAAACCACCTCGTTTCGCTTCAGTGAGCAGTGCACTCTCTTTGTCGTTAAAGTTTGCGTTCAAGCACTAAATTCAAACGGCAATGCCAAATACTAAACCACAAACTCAAACAATAAACTCTAAACAACAAGTACCGAATATTAATCTAACGTGAATTGTAATACGATTTTCGCCTAATTCAACGCTCGTTCGTCTTAAGAACCGTGCTTTTTATAACAAATAAATCAAAAACTGCCTAAATTGCATAATTAATTATAGCCTAGTACATCAGATAGGTGACTTTTCATCATCATGAAGGCATCATAATGCCCTTGTTTACATGCTATTTTTTCGAAGCTCTCGTAAATTTCGTTGATATTGGGCAATTAGCAGTTGAAAAAACAGTGCGCCGTCCTTACCTAGCTACCTATAGCGACAGTTGGCAGCTTCGTTTCAAAAATCATAGCAGAATTTAGCCCTGATAAGCGGGCATTAGTTGGAGATACAAATGGCAGATAACAGACATGTTCGCCTACTTATTTTAGGATCGGGCCCAGCAGGCTATTCAGCAGCGGTATACGCAGCTAGAGCAAATCTAGAACCTGTATTGTTAACGGGGATCCAACAAGGCGGACAGCTTACTACGACGACAGAAGTAGAAAACTGGCCAGGCGATCCTGAAGGACTAACCGGTCCTGACCTTATGGTTCGTATGCAAAAGCATGCAGAGAAGTTCGATACTGAAATTATCTTCGACCATATTAACAAAACAGATTTAACCAAGCGCCCTTTCACCCTTTATGGTGACAATGGTACCTATACTTGTGATGCATTAATTATTGCCACTGGTGCTTCTGCTAAATATCTTGGTATGGAATCTGAAGAAGCATTCATGGGTAAAGGGGTTTCGGCCTGTGCTACCTGTGACGGTTTTTTCTATCGTAACCAAAAAGTTGCGGTAGTTGGCGGTGGTAATACCGCGGTTGAAGAAGCCTTGTATTTATCTAATATTGCGTCTGAAGTACACGTGATTCACCGTCGTGATTCTTTCCGTAGTGAAAAGATTCTAGAGCAACGTCTTCGTGATAAAGCCGAAAACGGTAACGTGGTTTTACACCTTGACCGTACCCTTGATGAAGTCATGGGCGATGAAATGGGCGTAACCAAAATCCGCATCAAAGAAACTGACGGTGAAGCAACTGAAGAACTTGATGTAATGGGTTTATTCATTGCTATTGGTCACAAGCCTAACACTGACATTTTCGCAGAACAGCTTGAAATGAAAGACGGTTACATTGTGGTAAACAGTGGCCTACACGGAAACGCTACACAAACAAGCGTTGAAGGTGTATTTGCTGCCGGAGATGTGAGCGATCATATCTATCGTCAAGCCATCACGTCTGCAGGAACCGGCTGTATGGCTGCGTTGGATGCTGAAAAATACCTTGATGGCTTTATGCCTGAGCAAGGCTAGGCCTTGTTCGATTTCAAGCTCTGTGATGTATTACAGAGCTTGAAGTCTTTCCTCTTATGATAGCGCTGCCCTACTTAGACATTGATACACCCTTCCCTCCTGTATCTGAAGCACTTGACGATCCAAATGGCCTATTAGCCTTTGGTGCAGATCTTAGTGCCCAGCGCCTTTTCTCAGCGTACTCTAGCGGTATATTTCCTTGGTTCAGTGATGACGAACCCTTATTGTGGTGGTCACCTAACCCGCGCTCTATTATTGAATTGGATGATTTCGTGTGCGCAAAGAGCTTACGAAAACTCGCTCGACAAAAGCGCTATAAGGTTACCCTTAATAATGCTTTCGATTCAGTAATTAATGCCTGTGCGAATATTCCTCGTAAGAACCCAAATTCACAAGCCCCCAGTCAAGACACCTGGATAACCGAAGACATGCAAAAAGCCTATAGCTATTTGCATCAGCTTGGTTTAGCCCATTCTGTTGAAGTGTGGGACGGTGATGCACTCGTAGGCGGCCTGTACGGCGTAGGTGTGGGGAAAGTGTATTGCGGTGAGTCTATGTTTCACAAACAAAGCAATACCTCTAAATTGGCCATGTTAGCGTTAGTTGAGCACATGAAACGAAGCAAGATGGCATTCATTGATTGTCAGCTGCCTACCGACCATCTTAGCTCGCTGGGCGCAAAAACGATTTTCCGTAACGAATTTATTGAAAAACTGCAGACTAACAACCACACTTTAACCGATGAAGGCTCTTTGACTGATGAATACAAGCATCAGTGGCACCCGCAGGTTATTACACCGTGAGATTTGGAATTACGCAGTCTTTTGATTGCAGCTATTTGCCCAACCAGCAAGAACAATTATTAGTTTACGCTGAATCAGACAAACAGTTAGCATGGCGTTATGGTCAACTTATACAAGTTGGTTTCAGACGCAGTGGCGAACAAATTTATCGCCCTCATTGCCCTGATTGCCATGCCTGTGAGTCGGTAAGAATTCCGGCTTATTTATTTACACCGTCGAAAAGCCAAAAACGGCTTCTTAGTCGCAATAAACATTTTGTAGTGAAAAGTGCAGACAGTGCTAACGAGGCGTATTATCCACTGTACGAGAAATATATCTGCGCTAGGCATACCGATGGCAGCATGTATCCGCCATCGCGAGAGCAATTTGATAATTTCATTTTGTGTGAATGGAAACGGCCTCTTTTCATCGAGGCTTACGACGGCGATAAGTTAATTGCCGTTGCGGTTACCGATACCATCGACAATGGTATTGAGCATCAAGCGCTATCGGCACTATATACTTTTTACGATCCAGATTATCAGGTGTCGTCACTGGGGACCTGGATGATAATGATGCAAATCGAACAAGCAAAACTTCAAAATCGTGATTTTCTATACTTAGGATATTACGTCGAAGCATGCCAAAAAATGTCTTATAAGCACAAATTTTTCCCTTATGAGCAATTTTCAGGCAACAAATGGCACTGTTTTGATAAAAAACATGCTTAATCGCTTTACACGCAAGGCAAGATTGGTTAATGTCTGCGCGGCAAAAAATTTGAATTACTGAGGTAACTGCTTTACATGGCAAAAGAAGATTGTATTGAAATGGAAGGTACGGTTCAAGACACCCTACCGAATACTATGTTCCGTGTTGAACTAGAAAATGGTCACGTAGTGACAGCACACATTTCTGGTAAGATGCGTAAAAACTATATCCGAATTCTTACTGGCGATAAGGTCACTGTTGAGATGACTCCTTATGACCTAACAAAAGGTCGTATCATTTATCGCGCCAGATAATGAGCCATTAAGCGGTCAACGCATTCCAAAAAAAAGCCCAATGTAAATCATTGGGCTTTTTTGTATATGTGTGATTGTACTTGCCGGCAAATAGAATGAACGATGCTTTTGTATAAGTACCTGTCAGTATGAGTGCTTTCAGTTTAAGTACTGTAAGCTCGAGTGCTGTAAGTTCGAAGACGGCAAGCGCAACAAATTAACAGTAAAAAAAATGCTACACCCTAAAAGGGTGTAGCATTTTTCGTCACTAAGCGTCTAGTTAAGACACGTTAAGCAAGTCTAACTAGACTCTGTTTCTTCTTTAACCGCATCAACGCCGGTATATTCAAACTCCAACTTATCGTCGTTCAAATCTACTTTGACGTCTCCGCCTTTCGTTAATTCACCAAACAGTAGTTCGTTTGCTAGTTCTTTCTTAACTTCTTCTTTAATTAAACGAGACATAGGACGTGCGCCCATGGACTTGTCGTAGCCCTTCTCGGCTAAATACGCTCTTGCCGCAGGGGTAACCTCTAAAGAGACACCTTTAACGTCTAGCTGCGCCTGAAGCTCGATAATGAACTTATCAACAACCTGCAAGATAACCTCAGCATCAAGGTGATTAAACCAGATAATGCCGTCTAGACGGTTTCTGAATTCAGGGGTAAACACCTTATTGATTTCAGATAGCGCGTCATGGCTATGATCTTGCTGTTTAAAGCCAATAGACTTACGCACCGTTTCCTGCACGCCCGCATTGGTCGTCATTACCAATACCACGTTTCTGAAGTCTACTTTACGGCCATTGTTGTCGGTAAGCGTACCGTGATCCATTACCTGCAACAGAATGTTATAGATATCACTGTGCGCTTTCTCAATTTCATCTAGCAGTACCACAGAGTATGGGTTTTTAATCACAGCATCGGTTAACAAACCACCTTGCTCAAAACCCACATAGCCAGGAGGTGCACCAATTAAACGGCTCACTGCGTGGCGCTCCATGTACTCAGACATATCGAAACGAACCAACTCAACGCCCATGATTTTGGCGAGTTGCTGAGTAACTTCTGTTTTACCTACACCGGTAGGGCCAGCAAACAAGAAACTACCAATTGGCTTTTCTTCTGCACCTAAACCAGAACGCGACAGTAAAATAGCGTCATTAAGCGTCTCTATGGCTTTGTCTTGGCCAAACACCATCATTTTGAGGTTGCGGCCAAGGTTCTTAAGTACTTCTTTGTCAGACGCTGATACGGACTTCTCAGGAATACGCGCCATTTTCGCAATAATTTGCTCAATGTCACCTACCCCAATCGTTTTCTTACGTTTCGATTGTGGTAACAAGCGTTGGCTTGCACCCGCTTCGTCCATTACATCAATGGCCTTATCAGGCAAATGACGTTCGTTGATATACTTAGCAGATAGTTCAGCGGCAGCCTGAATGGCTTTTTGCGTATAACGGACATTGTGATGATCTTCATATCGGCTTTTAAGGCCTAATAGAATTTTCGTTGTGTCGCTAACGCTAGGCTCAGTCACATCTACTTTTTGGAAACGACGTGCTAAGGCTCTGTCTTTCTCAAAAATACCTTGGTATTCCTGGTACGTAGTAGAACCAATACAACGAAGTTCACCGCTTGAAAGCTTAGGCTTAAGCAAGTTAGACGCATCCATCACACCGCCAGACGCTGCACCAGCACCAATGATGGTATGAATTTCATCGATAAATAAAATGGCGTCTTCGTCTTTCGCCAGTTCTTTAAGAATTGCTTTTAAGCGTTTCTCAAAATCACCGCGATATTTAGTTCCGGCCAACAAACCGCCTAAATCTAACGAATAAACCGTGCTGTTACTGATAACTTCAGGCACATCTTCGTTTACTATGCGGTACGCTAAACCTTCAGCAATCGCCGTTTTACCTACACCTGCTTCACCCACAAGTAATGGGTTATTCTTTCTTCGGCGACATAAAATCTGAATAGTGCGCTCAACTTCTTTATCGCGCCCAATCAATGGGTCTACCTTGCCTTCTTTGGCATGACGGTTGAGATCGGTCGCGTATTTGCTTAACGCCGATCCACTTTCTTCGCCGCCTTCACCCTCTTCACTCGCCTCTGAGTTAATAGGCGCATCGTCTTCGGCTTTACTCACACCGTGACTAATAAAGTTAACAATGTCTAAGCGGGTAACATCAGACTTTTTAAGAATGAATACAGCTTGAGATTCTTGCTCACTAAATATGGCGACCAACACATTGGCCCCAGTGACTTCTTCTTTGCCAGAAGACTGGACATGGAATACAGCACGTTGGAGAACACGCTGAAAACCTAAAGTGGGCTGTGTCTCTCGTTCATTCATTTGCTCGTCTAAAATCAACGGGGTGGTGTCTTTAACGAAAGAAATCAGTTCACTTTTAATTGCTTCAATATCCGCACCGCAGGCATGCAGTGCTTCACGGGCTGCTGAGTTATCAAGTAGCGCCAGCAATAAATGCTCGACCGTCATAAACTCGTGGCGGTGTTCTCTGGCAAATACAAACGCATCATTCAACGTTTGTTCTAATTCTTTATTTAACATATCGCTCGCCCTCTACAAATTGACTTACGCCTGTTCCATAGTACACATAAGCGGATGACTATGCTTACGTGCATACTGATTAACTTGCATCACCTTCGTTTCTGCTATCTCAGCAGTAAAAATGCCACAAACTGCCTTACCTTGGTAGTGTACTGTTAGCATAAGTTGATGAGCTTTTTCAGCATCCATATTAAAAAATTGCATGAGCACTTCAATTACAAAGTCCATTGGCGTGTAATCGTCGTTGTTCAACAACACTTTATACATTGGCGGCGGCTGCGGTTTTTGGCGCTGCGCGTCTTTTAGTTTTTCCCTTTCGATGCTAATGGCGTTGTCTCTACTCATAATATTAATAATAGTGCTTTGTTCGCAGATGTCTCATTAACTTTAGATAAAATTAATTCGCATTTACTCTTGACATAATATGGTTAAAAAATCTACATTTTAAAGGTGACGTTGTTATTTTAAAGCAAGTCACGCTGCCTTCAATTATATTGTGGGGGCATAATCGTGTTAGTTCAAGGATTAAGAGGAAGTCGAAGTATGGCGATTGGCAAAGTTAAATGGTTTAACAACGCGAAGGGATTTGGTTTTATAGTACCTGAAGATGGTGGCGAAGATATTTTTGCTCACTACTCTACTATCCAAATGGAAGGATATCGCTCACTTAAAGCTGGTCAAGAAGTGACTTATGACGTGCAGCAGGGCCCTAAAGGCCTACACGCCGAAAACATAGGCTTCAAAGAAGAACCGGAACGCTAAGTAATACCCAAAAAAATTCTACAGAAGCCTGTTGTTGCCACCTGGCAGCAGTGGGTTTTTTCTTAGGGAGTCGACATCGGTTTGCTCTCACAGAGAAGTCTGGTCAACTATTTTTCGTTAATTCTTTTTCATAAATTAATATTCTTTTTTGTTTTATAGAAATTTACTTTTTATTCCCCACTTTTTACAATTACTCTCCTCTTTTATTTTGCCTAAAGTTTAACGTTAATCCTAAAATTTAATTTTTAAGGCCGTTCTCGTTAGATTAAATTGGACTATCCAAATAAAAACTAAACTTAATTAGAATAAAGCGAACAAAAATTAAAACAGTAGTTATGTCTAATTTTCATAACAATTAACCTTCAAGCAAAAAAAAGCACCCTGACTAATTAGTCAGGGTGCTTTTAAATGTCAGTAATCTCTAAAATAAATTACCGCATTATTTGCAATTAAGCGCCAAGAATTGCTTTCAAGGTTTCACTAGGTGACATAGTTGCCGCTAGTTTGTCAGAATCAGGGTAGTAGTAACCACCGATGTCCTGAGGCTTGCCTTGAGATTCATCAATCTCGGTAATGATAGTATCGATTTTAGCCGATAACTCATCATATACTGCTTTAAACTGGGCCGCTAAATCAGCGTCTTCAGTTTGATTCGCCACTTCTTCTGCCCAGTACAAACCAAGATAAACGTGGCTACCACGGTTATCTAATTGGCCAGCTTTACGCATTGGTGACTTACCATTGTTAAGCAATGTTTCCGTCGCTTTGTCTAACGCAGTAGCGATAATTTTTGCTTTCTTGTTGTCGTGCTTAATAGCCACGTCTTCAAGTGAAACCGCTAGCGCTAAGAACTCACCCAGTGAATCCCAACGAAGGTGACCTTCTTCAACAAACTGTTGAACGTGCTTAGGTGCACTACCACCAGCGCCAGTTTCATACAAACCGCCGCCTGCCATTAGAGGCACAATTGAAAGCATTTTAGCACTGGTGCCAAGCTCAAGAATTGGGAACAAATCCGTTAGGTAGTCGCGTAGTACGTTACCCGTTACTGAGATAGTATCTAGACCGCGAATTGCTCGTTCCATGCTGAAACGAATAGCGCGTACAGGTGCCATGATTGAAATGTCTAAACCTGACGTATCGTGGTCTTTTAAGTAGGTTTCTACTTTAGTGATTAGCTGTGCATCGTGAGCACGTTCGTCATCTAACCAAAATACTGCTGGCATACCAGATTGGCGTGCGCGGGTAACCGCTAGCTTAACCCAGTCTTGAATAGGTGCGTCTTTCACCTGACACATACGCCAGATATCGCCTTCTTCAACAGCATGTTCCATCAATACGTTACCGTCTTGATCAACAACTTGTACTGTACCGTCAGCTTCCATTTCAAACGTTTTATCGTGTGAACCGTATTCTTCTGCTTTCTGCGCCATCAAACCAACGTTAGGTACTGTACCCATTGTTGTTGGATCGAATGCACCATGTGTTTTACAGAAGTTAATGACTTCTTGGTAAATAGTGGCATAAGTACTTTCAGGAATAACCGCTTTAGTATCGTGCGACTTTCCATCCGGTCCCCACATTTGACCAGAGTTACGGATCATTGCAGGCATAGAAGCATCTACAATTACGTCACTTGGTACGTGTAGGTTAGAAATACCTTTGTCTGAGTTCACCATCGCAATAGGTGGGCGGTCGGCATAACAAGCATTGATGTCTTTTTGAATTTCAGAACGCTGAGACTCAGGAAGGCTAGCAATTTTATCGTATACACTACCAAGACCGTTGTTAGCGTTAACGCCTAGCTCTTCAAAAAGGTCGCCCCATTTTTCAAACAAGTCTTTGTAGAATACTTTAACGCAGTGACCAAATACGATGGGGTGAGACACCTTCATCATTGTCGCTTTAACGTGTAACGAGAATAAAACGCCTGTGTTTTTCGCATCTTCAATTTGTTCTTCGAAGAATTCACACAGTGCTTTCTTGCTCATGTACATTGCATCGATAACTTCACCAGCAAGTAAATTCACCTTAGGCTTAAGGGTTTTCTTGCTTCCGTCACTACCGGTAAATTCAATGCTTACATGGCCTTCTTTTTCTACGGTTACTGATTTTTCACCTGAGTAGAAGTCGCCGCCGCGCATGTGCGCTACGTGAGTGCGAGATGCTTGTGACCACTCGCCCATTGAATGCGGGTGCTTACGGGCAAAGTTCTTAACCGCAGTTGGTGCACGGCGATCTGAGTTACCTTCACGTAATACAGGGTTTACTGCACTACCTAGTACCTTGCCGTAACGCTCACGAATCTCTTGGTCTTCGTCAGTTTTAGGCGAATCTGGAAAAGCAGGTACGTTAAAACCTTTTTCGTTTAACTCAGCGATAGTGGCGCGTAACTGAGGAATTGATGCACTTACATTTGGTAGCTTAATGATGTTAACGTCAGGGTCTTGCGTCAGCGCACCAAGTTCAGATAACGTATCAGTTACACGTTGCTCTTCAGAAAGAAACTCGGGGAAAGTAGCCAAAACACGGGCTGCAAGAGAGATATCGCTTAGCTCTACTTCAACATCGGCAGCACTAGCAAACTTCTTAATAATAGGAAGCAACGAGTACGTCGCCAGCATTGGCGCTTCATCTGTTTTAGTATAGATGATCTTAGACTTGGTCATTATGTACCTCAATGTTGTCGGTAGCGTACTACCGTTTTAGTCCATTAGTCGCACTAACACAAAGCATGTGGAAAGCCTTCGGTCACTACGATACGTAATTGATGTTTTATGTTCTGTTGCACTTAACAGCAGAACCACTTGTTGTTTTCGTCCTCGTGCTGAGATTAACGCAACCTTCATGCACTCAACACGAATGGGCAGTCTGTTATTTTTATAACTGCGAACATTAGTATAAGGTCGAAACTTTTAGTTACAAGTCATACCATTGTCTTAACCGACGACTTGCCTGAATTTCGCCGAATTTCCTGCACATTTTTATGCCCTTTATTGTTTTAGCTTTGTGTTACTCGGGCAGTTTTTCGCGCAGTGTGATAGGCTTTTGCGATAGAAAGCATTCTAAGAATAAGAGTAATTATTCACACCATGGCAAACGAAAGCAAAATCGTACTTTTCAACAAACCATTCCAAGTACTGTCTCAATTTACCGATGCAGACGGACGCGAAACCCTTAAAGATTATATTGATGTACCAGGGGTATATGCTGCCGGTCGACTAGACAGAGATTCCGAAGGGTTATTGGTGCTGACTAACGACGGAAAGCTACAACATAAACTGGCACACCCCGAGGCCAAAACCAGTAAAACCTATTGGGTGCAAGTGGAAGGCATTCCTAACGAGGCAGCGCTAGACGCCTTGCGTAACGGGGTTGAGCTTAAAGACGGCATGACCAAACCAGCCAAAGTTGTGGCTATAGAACCTCCTGAATTATGGGACAGAAACCCGCCAGTTCGTTTTCGTCAGGCTATTCCTACTAGTTGGCTGTCTATCACAATCAGTGAAGGCAGGAACCGCCAAGTTAGACGTATGACTGCCCATATTGGTTTCCCAACGTTACGATTGGTGCGCTATCGCGTGGGCAACTGGACCATTGATGGTATCGATAATGGCAAGTACGTGTGTTTCTAATAGTAGCAGTAACACAGTGCCGATTTTAACAATCACTAACTAGAGTATGGCTCATTTTATAGACCGCTATAACGATGGAGCCTAACGACTATTGCGTTCATTATTAGTTATAGCTTTTTGGTTTATTGAATATTGAAATTTCACGCTTGAAATACACTTTTAATCGACCAATTTACTCATCCCGACAATAAAATTTGTCGAGAAAGCAAAACGATTGAACACAATCGCTTTATTATGTGAATTGGTGGGCTTTATCTGGTAAAATCCGCCACCCTGAAATCAACCTAAATGAGTGTTATCTACGTTGTGACTGATATTGAATCAAACGCGAGCAAAAAAGTAATCGTCGGAATGTCCGGCGGCGTCGACTCTTCCGTTTCTGCCTACTTGTTATTACAGCAAGGCTATCAGGTGGAAGGCCTGTTCATGAAGAACTGGGAAGAAGATGATAATGATGAATATTGCTTAGCCGCCGAAGATTTAAAAGATGCACAAGCCGTAGCTGACAAATTAGGTATTGAGCTTCACACCATCAATTTTGCCGCTGAATACTGGGACAACGTATTTGAGTATTTCCTAGAAGAATATAAAGCAGGCAGAACCCCCAACCCCGATATTATGTGCAACAAGGAAATTAAGTTTAAAGCTTTCCTTGAATTTGCTGCTGAAGATTTAGGGGCAGACTATATTGCTACCGGTCATTATGTTCGCCGCCGCCATCAAGATGGCAAATGGCAGCTATTGCGCGGGTTGGATGAAAACAAAGATCAAAGTTACTTCCTCTACACATTAGGTGAAGAACATGTCGCGAAAACCTTGTTTCCTGTGGGCGATATTGAAAAGCCCCTGGTGCGCAAAATTGCTGAAGAACAAGGGCTAATCACACACGATAAAAAAGATTCCACCGGTATCTGTTTTATTGGTGAGCGTAAATTCAAAGACTTTTTAGGCCGCTACTTACCTGCCCAACCCGGTATTATTGAAACCGCGGAAGGGGAAGAAATTGGTAAACACGAAGGGTTGATGTATCACACATTAGGTCAACGTAAAGGGCTGCACATTGGTGGCCACGCAAAATACGGCGAAGAACCTTGGTATGTGGTAGATAAAGACGTAGCACGCAATGTATTAATTGTAGGCCAAGGTGCTGACCACCCTCGCCTATACTCTAAAGGCTTGGTGGCAAAACAACTGCATTGGGTAGACCGCACTGTTATTACAGAGCCTATGCGCGCTGTGGTAAAAACTCGCTATCGTCAAACTGATATTCCCTGCGCAATCGCGCCAATTAATGATGATATGATTGAAGTCATTTTTGACGAGCCGCAAAAAGCGGTTACACCTGGTCAATCTGCCGTTTTCTACCTAGATGAAGTGTGTTTAGGCGGCGGAATTATTGAGAGCTATATTCGTTAATGTTAGATACCGACGTAGAAAACAATTTAGCCTTGGCTGGTGTTTGCCAGTCGGCGGCACTTGTGCAAAGCCTTGCAAGAAAAGGCACGGCAAACGACGAAGCGGTAGAGGCGAGTCTTTCCAGTATTCTGGTTACCGATCCTGAAAACCCGCAGCAAGTGTTCGGCAAGTTAAGCAACCTTGAGGTTGGGTATAAAACCTTATTCGCACAGTTATCAGATAAACAACAGAGCAAAGACACCGAGCTGACCCGTTATATTGCCAGCATTCTTGGTCTTGAAAGAAAGCTCGCACGTAAACCTGCCGCCATGAAAGAGCTGGCAGAGCGCATTTCTCACGTGCAGCGCCAACTGGCGCACGTAGACTTTCAAAACCCACAAATTGTGTCGTCTTTAGCCAGTATATACAGCGATATTATTAGTCCATTAGCACCGCGTATTCAAATAGCGGGTAATCCGGATCATCTTGGCCAACCGGCAACGCAGCACAAAGTTCGCGCTATATTACTTGCAGGCGTGCGCGCCGCGGTAATGTGGCGTCAAATGGGTGGTAAACGTCGGAACATTTTGTTTCGCAGAAAACAAATTTTAAATAGCGCTGTAAAGGCGCTCAGGCTGATAAACTAGTTAAGGAGCTGAAGGTGGAACTGAGTCAGTTAACTGCAATTTCCCCTGTCGATGGTCGATATGCTGGAAAAAGCGTAGAATTACGTAGTATTTTTTCAGAATACGGCTTACTGAAATACCGTGTTGAAGTGGAAGTACGTTGGCTGCAAATGCTATCGGCGAACGCCAAAATTGAAGAAGTTCCTGCGTTTTCTGATACCTCGAACGCATTATTAGATGCTATTGTGGCTAACTTTAGTGTTGATGATGCCATGCGCATTAAAGACATTGAGCGCACCACCAACCACGATGTTAAAGCGGTTGAATACTTTCTAAAAGAACAAGTGGCTAGCAACAGCGAATTATCTGCTGTAAACGAGTTTATTCACTTTGCATGTACGTCTGAAGATATCAACAACCTTTCTCACGGCCTTATGCTTACCGAAGCCCGTGACACTGTGTTGCTGCCATACTGTGACAAGCTTATCGACGCCCTAATTGCACTTGCCAAGGAATACCAACATATTCCAATGATGGCACGTACGCACGGCCAACCTGCCTCTCCTTCTACCATGGGTAAGGAAATGGCTAACGTGGCAATGCGTTTGAAGCGTCAACGTGCGCAAATTGCTAACGTTGAAATATTAGGCAAAATTAATGGTGCTGTAGGTAACTACAATGCCCATTTATCGGCTTACGCTGATGTAGATTGGCACAGTGAGTCTGAAAAATTTGTAACCTCACTAGGCTTATCGTGGAACCCATACACTACGCAAATTGAACCGCATGATTATATTGCTGAATTGTTCGATGCAGTAGCCCGTTTTAATACCATTCTTATCGATTTCGATCGTGATGTGTGGGGTTACATTGCCCTTGGCCACTTTAAGCAAAAAACCATTGCCGGTGAAATTGGTTCTTCAACCATGCCACATAAAGTTAACCCTATCGATTTTGAAAACTCGGAAGGTAACTTAGGTCTAGCTAATGCTATCTTTAATCACTTAGCCGCTAAACTTCCTATTTCTCGCTGGCAGCGTGACTTAACCGACTCTACCGTACTTCGTAATTTAGGTGTGGGTGTGGGTTATGCGGTTATCGCTTATCAAGCTACCCTTAAAGGTATTAGCAAGTTGGAAGTTAATGAGCAAAGCTTGTTGAATGAACTTGATAACAACTGGGAATTACTTGCTGAGCCAATTCAAACGGTAATGCGTCGTTACGGTATTGAAAAGCCTTACGAGAAGTTGAAAGAGTTAACCCGTGGTAAAAAGGTTAACGCTGAAATCGTGGCTGAATTTATTGATAACTTAGATATGCCAGAAGCAGCAAAAGCTGACCTTAAAGCGTTAACACCTGCGAGCTACATTGGTGATGCAATCAGGCTGGTAGATCAGTTATAAAGGTATAGCCTTTCTCATACACTAAAAAACGCAGCGATTGCTGCGTTTTTTTATGCGCTAAACAAATAAATTAACCGCTCAAGGGCATATGGTTGCTAGTAGCCACTAGGCTAGCAACCCTTTCTAGAATAACCGATAATAGCCCTATAGAAGCGTGGAGAATACGTAATGAAAGAATTCGATGTAGAACAATTTCTATCCCATTATTGGCAGCAAAAGCCTGTAGTATTACGTGGTTTTTTTGAGGATTTTAAAGATCCTATTGATGAGCACGACTTGGCAGGCTTAGCCCAAGAAGAAGAAATAGATAGCCGACTGCTTAGCTTTGTTAGCAGTGACAGTGTGGCAGATGGCACAGGCGAATGGAAAGTTCATCAGGGCCCTATTCATGACTTCGAAGCCGTATGTGAAGGTGCATGGACCCTACTTGTGCAAAGCGTAGACAGATACGTTCACGATGTAGCCGATGTCATTGAGCCGTTCCGCTTTCTTCCAAACTGGCGATTAGATGACCTAATGGTAAGTTTTGCCACCAAAAATGCCGGTGTTGGCGCGCATATCGACCAATATGACGTATTTTTGGTACAAGGCAAGGGTCAAAGAAGATGGCGTGTAGGTGAACCTGGGCAATATAAAGAAGTGTTCCCTCACCCAAAGCTTCGCCAAATAGAAGGTTTCGACCCTATTATTGATGAAGTGCTTAACCCTGGTGATGTGCTATACATTCCGCCGGGTTGGCCTCACGATGGCAGGGCGTTGGAAGACTGCCTAACGTACTCAGTAGGTTTCCGGGCTCCTGAAACCGCCCAGCTTGCAGACAGCCTTTCGCTAATGTTAGAAACGAGCGATATTAACCTGCGATTTACCGATGCCGGTAGAAGGTTGTCAACGTCTTCGGCAATGGTTGAACCCAACGATATATCCACCTTGAAACAACAACTCATCGCAGCAATAAATTCAGACGACTTCACCCATGCGCTTCTCGAATCGTTGAGTGAACAAGGCCTTCCTGAGTATCCCCCAGAACATCTATACACCGACAAGCAAATAGCGGTAGGGTTTGAAGAAGGTATAGAGTTCGCACCTGCCCCTGGTGTTCGCGCGTTAATTACCTCTGGTAAAGATAAAGCTACGGATGAAGCTACTGAAGAAACTGGCCAAACAGCCTCTTCTTTAATAGACAGCTATTTTTACGTTAATGGCGAACGCTTTAGTTTTAATAGAGAAGATGAAGCATGGGTTCAGCTACTTGTTAACAATGAACTACTTTATGTGAATTTACTGCCTGATCCCCCCTCTTTTGCGTTTTTAGCAACATTAACTACACTTATTAATAAGGGTTACTGGGAATGGATAGAAGCATAAAGCACCGTTATGGCTTACACGATAGAGAACGTTAATTGGGAAAGGGATAAGATTCGACTTAAAGCAATCAGGGAAGATGTATTCGTACTGGAATGGCGAGTACCCCAAGACAGTGAATTTGACGAGCGCGACGCCAGCGCTTTTCATGTATTGCTTTTGGAAGATGCTGAAGAAGATAAGGTACCAATTGCTACAGGAAGATTAACCCAGTGCGGGGAAATCGGCCGTATAGCAGTAAAACGAGGCTATCGAAACCTGTCTATCTATCGTGCGCTGTTTGCTGCTTTAATAAAAGTGGCTAATCGCCACAAAGTCACCATTTTGAAAGTAAGCTGCAGCCTTGATAGTGTGTCGTACCATCAAGGCTTAGGCTTTGTACCAGACGGGCAAGTATTCATGGATGGTGGCGTAGCACGCCAACGCATGCAATGCCCCGCAGAGCGTTTCCCTCTGCCCGATGTCTCACAAATGCACTAGTTAAGGCATTCATTGATGCACTCAAAAAAGCCACCGCAAGCGCTATACTGAAACGTTACCTTAAACGCCCTGCCATAATTCATCTTGGTTATGTATAGCATGCAAACCTTCTGCTCTGCTTTCTAATAGTGCGGCATACTCTAACGATGCTTTATCTGCACCTTGTGATACACGTAAGTTCGCCGATTTTAACTGCCACGACATAGCGAAATGCTTAATAGCATCACGAGCGGTAGCTGCCATAGAGTCAGCAATAAAATCTGTAGGCAAGTCACCACTCATTACCCAATAGAATGCATTTTCGGTATCTTTAATCTTCCATACCGCTAAATAAGGCACCAAGTAACGGCTTTCATTAGTGACTACAGATTCAAAAAGCACACCGTTTTCGGCTAAATGCTTATTGGCCTTTTGAAATTGTTCACGAACCCATTCACTACGTTGCTCATCAGTCATTTCGTTTTGTGGTGTATTGTCTGTCATAGAACTCTCTAATTTATTGTCGTTTTATTTATCATTACTTATTCGTTACTTACTTGTTTACCCAGGCCTATCTAATCGATTAATAGCAATTTTAGGTTAAACAGTATTGCTACGATGAAACACAAGCAAGTAAACCCTGTAACGGATGCTTTGGCTTAAACTGCTCTATACGAGCTACCTGACTTCGGCATGAATAACCGGTGGCCAGCACCGCATCAGCAGGATAGCGTTTAACCGCTTGCTCCCAACTTAGCCCATATATAGCGAGCGATTTCTCTTTTTGATCGGCTTCATGACCATAAGTTCCGGCCATGCCGCAACAACCTACGGCAACAATATCTACCGGCTGATTCACTTTAGCAAACAAACCCTGCCATTGCTTTTCAGATGCGGGCAACGCCGTTTTTTCTGTACAGTGACTTAGCAGCGCTAATGGCTGTTTTGAAGGCTGCGCTGAAGGCTCTAGCGCACTTACCTTTTTGCTTAACGCTTGCCACACATCATTAGGCACAAATTCAAGCCATTCATGCACAGCTAACACATGAAAATCGCCTCGGGCTTTGTCTAAGGTTTTAGTATATTCATCACGATAAACCAATACCAAAGACGCATCTACACCCACCATAGGAATGTTTAATTGCGCGACTTCATTTAAAAAGCCTGCGGTATTTTTTGCGGTTTTTGCAAATTTGGCTAAAAAGCCTTTTACGTGTTCAGGCTTACCGTTTGGTTTAAACGGCAACATTACCGGTGTAAAGCCAAGGGCGTTTACTAAGGCAACAAAATCCTCAACTACACTCGCATCGTAGTAGCTGGTGAAAGGGTCTTGCACTATCAATACCGTCTTTTGCTTTTCTTCAGCACTTAGCTTCGACAACACATCATGGTTATAACTCTCCACTTTCCCTTTTACCCTGTTTGCCAACGTTGGCTCAGATAAAATAGGCGTGTCTACATAACCTATGGTTTTCTCGATACCGTCTTGCATCCATTTTCGTTTCAAAAACAGATTAACCATAGGCGAGAACTTGGCCATAATCGGCGCCATACGTTCAATGTTTCCCACAAGATGGTCTTTCATTGGACGCATATAACGCTGGTAATAAATAGATAAAAACTTCGACCTAAAATCAGGCACATCTACTTTCACTGGGCATTGGCTTGAGCACGACTTACAGGCTAAACAACCATTCATGGCGTCTAGCACTTCATGAGAAAAATCGTCTTGTTTGTTTCGGCTGTTACTAAAACGCTGCCACCACGAGGTATCAAATTGTTCAGCACTGAGGGTTTTGGTGTCTACACCATCTTTAGCAAGCAAGCGTATCCACTCGCGAATAAGGCCAGCACGGCCTTTCGGGCTATGGCGTCTATCGCGAGTTACCTTACTTGAAGGGCACATCGGCGACGTGGTGTCGTAGTTAAAGCACAAGCCATTACCATTACACTCCATGGCAGGCGCAAAGGCTGCTTTAAACGTAACCGGAATAGTTCTATCGAATGTCGCCCGTTTGGTATCGCTAACTTTTACCAAGCTTTCAGTGCTATCTAACGGCGTGCACACCTTGCCTGGGTTCATTTTATTAAGGGGGTCGAACGCGCTTTTTATTTTGCGTAGTTCGGTAAATAACATGTCGCCGAAAAAGGCAGGGCCGTATTCGCTGCGGTAACCTTTACCGTGCTCGCCCCACATTAAGCCGCCATACTTAGCAACTAACGCTACGACTTCATCTGATATTTGATGCATCAACTTTTCTTGTTCAACATCACATAAATCAAGGGCTGGGCGCACGTGCAATACGCCTGCATCTACGTGCCCGAACATACCGTATTTTAAACCATGGCTGTCTAACAGAGCCCTAAATTCCATGATGAAGTCGGCCAAGTTTTCAGGCGGTACTGCGGTATCTTCAGCAAAGGCGATAGGCTTTTGCACACCCTTGGTTTTACCCAACAGGCCCACCGACTTTTTACGCATGGCGTATATTTTACCAATATCCGCTTTATCAAACGTAACCTGATAACCAATTACCCCACCCTCACCTGTTTCAGCAGCGGCGGTAAGCCTAGCTTCTAGCTCGGCTATACGAGTGCGAATTTCTTCTTCATCGTTACTGTTGTACTCCACCATGTTTAAGCCCAACATTTCCTTATGCGGAACATCGGTAATTAAATCGGCGATGGAGTGCCAGATAATATCGGTTTTGGCCAAATTAAGTACTTTTGAGTCTACCGTTTCAACAGACGTGGCATTCGCTTTCACCATTTCAGGGGCATGACGAAGTGCCGATTCGAACGTATCGTACTTAATATTAACAAGGGCTTTGTGTTTCGCGATGGGCGTAAGTGAAAGCTTCGCTTCGGCCACCATCGCAAGCGAACCTTCGGCACCGGTAATCAAGCGGCTTACATCAATAAGTTGCTCGGTATCGTTATAAGCGTGTTCTAAATCGTAACCGGTTAAAAAGCGGTTTAAACGGGGGAATTTTTCAATAATGGCTTCGCGCTTGTCTACGCAAGTAGCTAGCACTTGGCGCAAAATACCCGCATAGGCGCTGTTATCTGCGTTTGTGTTGGCTATATCTTTGGCTTCTTGCACACTTATTGGCGTGGTGCTTAGTACTTCACCGTTAGCCAGTACCGAGGTTAAGCCTAATACATGGTCGCTAGTTTTACCGTAAACCAAAGACCCCTGCCCCGAGGCATCGGTACTAATCATTCCCCCTACGGTAGCGCGGTTGCTGGTAGAAAGATCCGGCGAGAAGAAAAAGCCATGTGGGCGAAGTGCGTCATTTAATGCATCTTTCACTACACCAGATTGAACTTTAACCCATTGTTCTTCAACGTTGATTTCCAGAATTTGATTCATGTAGCGCGACATATCAACCACAATGCCGTCGGTTAAGCTTTGGCCATTAGTGCCTGTGCCGCCCCCACGAGCAGAGAACTTCACTAACGGGTGGTCGTTAACCAGCTTGCCCAATACTTGTAAATCGACAACGCTTTTAGGAAATACCACAGCTTGAGGGAGTTTTTGATATACCGAATTATCGGTGGCCACAGCAAGACGGCTGGCATAGCTGTACTCAACATCGCCGGTAAAAGCGGTACTAGCAAGCTGTTCTAGGTATGTCTGATAATGGGTTAAAAGACTCTGCTGGGGCACCACACGTGGCAAACTCAAAGTGCTCAATTGCTGTAAAACCTCTGGAAATGCGATTGTGGGCTAGTATAACCACAGCGCTGGCGAGTCTCTAGCCAATTACACATATTTCATGTGGTTTTAATGACTAATTTTGCACTTTATATAACAAGAAGTGTTTTTAAGGCGGGTAATTTTAACCAATTAGAATATCTTAGAAAATCACAAGTTAGCCATTCACCCATAAATATTGCACAATGCCCGCTCTTCTATTCTCGATAAAAGGAAAGCAGTTTATGTCTTTTACAGTAAACAGTTATTTTGATGACAAGGTTCGTTCAATTGCATTTGAGTCGGCAAATGGCCCATGCACTTCAGGCGTAATGGCGCCAGGTGAATACACCTTCAACACCAGTCAACACGAAGTAATGAAAGTAATGGAAGGCGAAATGACCGTTAAGCTTCCTGGCTCAAGCGACTGGCAGTCTTTCAAAACGGGCACAGAATTTACCATAGACGCTAACTTGTCTTTCGATGTGAAAATTGAAACCCCTACTGCATACCTTTGCTTTTATAGCTAGTATTGCTTTATAGCTTAAGTTTCTAACTAACAATAGTTTATAGCTTAGGCTTACCTAACGCTGCGCTTGTATTTTTATGCGGGCGGCAGTGTTGGGTAGATTCGATACTCGTACCTTGAGTGTTGCCTTACCCTCTTTATCCTCTTTCGCTTTGTTTATTTGCTAATAGCGATTTCATATCTATCACTGAACTCTGCCACCATCACGTAGAATAATTAAATCTACCTCC
Source organism: Alteromonas sp. 1_MG-2023 (assembly GCF_030547075.1). GTDB lineage: Bacteria > Pseudomonadota > Gammaproteobacteria > Enterobacterales > Alteromonadaceae > Alteromonas. Next base: position 128,947 of record NZ_JAUOQH010000012.1, read on the forward strand.
GGTCAGACAATAATTTTTTCGTTGGCGTACTTTTTCGCCCTATTGCCGCTACCTAGTATCTATTTCACCCTCCCGCTTTGTTTTTTGGTTCATTTCGTGTCTTTTTGCTAAATTTCACTACTACGATGAAAAAGATAATGGGTGAAATACACCTTTGCCCCCTAACATACCGTTTTGGTACTTTTAATTCATGAACAAAAAACACCATTCTGATTTATTGTTTTATTTTGCGGAGTTAGCGGGTAATCTGACAATATAGATAAGATTTAAAAACCCCATAACAGTGTTTTTAAACAGACCAGTTTGGGGTCTAGTTAGCTGTTATATTTATTAAGGACGATTCGTGAAAAATTTTAAAATGCCACTCTTAAAAATGGGCATAATGATGGATTTAGAAACGTTTAAACAACATACAAGAAATGTCGAGTCGTTTCTTAATCAAGAAGTAAAAGCGTTTGAAAAACATGCTGCTGAGGTTACTGCTGAATGGGAAGATTTTGAAAAAGCAGAATACTATGAAAATTCGCATGATGAATACTGGGAGCTAAGTAAGGTTTATCCTAACATCCAAAGAAAATCAGAATTAATTAGTATTTATACTATCTTGGAAAATACGATCAACAGAATTTGTTCGGTTTATCAATTCTCTATAGAGAATCCAGTTAAAATGGAAGATCTTGAAGCTAATGGCATTATTGATCAAGGTAAGCGTTATCTAGAAAAAGTAGTACTATTAGATTTTCCGACTAATCACAGTTCATGGCAAGAAATCACCAAAATTCAACAAATAAGAAATAGTTTTGTCCATGCTGCGGATCATGTGAAAACTGGAAATAGTGATTTAATTAAGTATATAAAACAATCTCAATACCTTGAGTTGAAAAACAACAAAATTGAAATCCTCAATGGCTTTTCAGAGCATTGCTTAAAAGTATTTGAAGACTTCTTCATTGAGTTATTTGCCCGAATGGAAGCGTTAAAATAAATATAACAAACCAAGTCATCGGAAAACCACTCACTGGCTGCGCCAAAGCGTTCGCGTTTTCCGCTGCTTGGGACATTATACACCTAATCGTACCATTGTATTTTATTCAATCTAGGAGATATATGGATAAGCGTTATCAAGTTTTTGTAAGTTCTACTTACGCTGATCTTCAAGAAGAAAGGCAAAGTGTTTTGCAGACCTTAATGGAGATGGATTGTATACCAGCAGGAATGGAATTATTTCCTGCTGCAGACGAGGAACAGTGGGAGTTTATAAAAAGAATAATAGATGATTGTGACTATTATTTACTTATCATTGGCGGGCGATATGGATCAACTGCACATGATGGACTCAGTTATACTGAAAAAGAATTTGATTATGCGGTAAGCAAAGGTATTAAAGTAATTGCCTTATTACATAAATCTCCAGATGACTTGCCTCGCTCTAAATCAGAGCTTGAAGAGGAAAATTATCAAAAGTTACAAAATTTTAGAGAAAAAGTGAGTGATGGACGTTTAGTAAGGTTCTGGAATGATGCTTCTCAATTGCCCGGGGAAGTATCTCTCAGTCTAAATAAGACTATGAGGTTATTCCCTGCAGTTGGTTGGGTTAGAGGTGATTCTGCAGCCTCCCCTGAATTGCTTCTTGAGATAAACGAGTTACGTAAACGTAATGATGAATTGCAAATACAACTTAATGAAACTCAAGACTCTCAACCACTAATTCCAAGAGAAGAGCTTGCCGATTGGGATAGTTCTATTGATATAAGTGGAACTTACAGTCTTTATGCAAGGAGAAGGGGCCAAGATACGCAGTACTGTAATTGGAAAAACACAGTTACATGGAGTGAAATTTTCGGAGCAATTTCACCATTCTTAGCTGATAAAGCTTTTGATAGTGATGTGAATCGGTTTATTGCGGAGCAGTTTAGTAAAGTTGATTGTAATAATGTGAGTTTGTCTGCTCTAGTTATAGAAACTCAGGATTTATATACAATAAGAATTCAATTTTTAGCTCTAGGGTTGATTGAGATTGATAATGAGCATCCACAAGCTCAATGGTATTTAACTGAGCTAGGAATGCAGACAATGCTTAAATACAGAGTTGTCAATAAAGGTGTATAACAAGCCATTCAACAGGACAAAATACAGTTGGCTATTTTCGTTCCTCAAATATTATAGCCAACTATATTTTACCCGTTAATAGGGGCGTTAGCATTCAAATCGAGTATGGAGTAAAAATGAAGTATTTAGCCTTAATTACAGGATGTGTATTATTAACTGGATGTGCAACAGGCTATCAAGCACATACTTGGTCTGGTGGTTACAAAGATAAAGAATTAGGCGAAAACAATTATATGGTTGAGTACTATGGGAATGGTACAACTTCAACTGAAATGCTTAAAACCTTTTGGAATAAACGTGCTTCAGAATTGTGCCCAAATGGTTATGATGTAGTGAGTGAAGATAAAGGAAAAACCGATGGAGGTATTTTCCTTGGTGGTATCACTTCTATAGATCACCCTTGGTTAAAAGCTGAGATTCAGTGCAAATAAATGCTAACAAGAACTTCAAACGGAAAAAATACAGTTGGCTGTTTTCACTCCGTTCAACATTTTAGCCAACTATATTTTTCCGCTTAAGTAGGCGTTAGTAGCCTTAAAGGAATATCGCGTTTGATGCCCAGTTACTGGAAACTATTTGTCGACTCCCATTGTTTGATCGACAGTTACATTGAAATTCCCGAAGAGTCAAATTTATCTAAACTAGGTTGCTCACTTCAGATATATTCTGAGAGTAAAGCGGCCGACGAAGCCGACAATTTCTATCCAGGTATAGCGGCGAAAAAGCATGGTTTTGTTCCAGTAGCTTGTTGCTTGATCGCTTCGGGTGATCCATATTTCATTAATTCAAATGATGGAGAGTTCGGTAGTCTTTATCGAATTTACCATGATGGGGAAATGATAGACGATGAGAATTTCAACTTAGATGATGCTGTGGTTGTAGTGCTTAAAGATTATCGAGATATTCTGAATTTCACGAAAAAGTAATCAGGCTACTAACAAGCCTCAATTCGCTCTCAAGTTCGCTCGGACAATTAAAAATGGGCTATTGTCGCTGCGCTCAATATTTTAGCCCATTATTAATCGCCGCTTAGGCAGGCGTTAGCTTTAAATGGAGTATTAAATGAAATATGTATTGATATTATTTATTAGTTTTTTTTCAGGGAATTTGCTGGCTAATGAGTACAAAACCGAAATTAGTGAGTTCTTTACATTATATAAGGAAGGGCAAATAGACAAAGCTGTTGACTCAATATATAAAACAAATAGTTATGTGTCTTCTATTCCAGATCAGGTAAAAGGTGTTAAAAATCAGCTATCTTCTCTAGCAGGGTTAGTTGGAGAACTTCACCATATTTCTCATGTTCACACTTATGATGTGGGCGGAACATTTGTACATGTCACATATTTATTAACGTATGATAGACAACCAATTCGTTTTGAATTTCAATTTTTTAAAGTTAAAAGTGGCTGGCGAGTATATGCTTTTTCATTCGACGATAATATGGACGATGAAATAGAAGCATTAGCGCGTAAAGCGGCGATCGAATCAAATAATTAAAGCTAACAATACGCTCAAGCATGGAATTTAAAAGTTTGGCTTCACTCGTACCTCGTGATTTTAGCCAATTTTTAAATCCGCTTAGCTGGGTGTTAAATTTCAAGGAAACATTGTGCAAGAGTCACGGAAGCTAGAAGACTACCTGATAGAGAGGACTAAACCCAAAGGTATAGATGTACTGTGCGGTTTGAAGCATTTCGCGATCATTACTTACGCAGTCCCTTCTGATAGATTTCAAGACATATTTCCTGAGCGATTTAAATTAGACACTGTTGAAATAAATGGCCATGAAATGGGACTTATATCTGTAGTTCCCTTCATTGATGTAGATTTTACTTCCGCTGTATTCCCGTTCCCTAAATTTACAATGGGGCAAACAAATTACCGGATATATATAATTGATACCGAAACGGGGGAACGTTGTGTTTGGTTCCTTGGCACTACTCTAGACTCTTGGACGCTAGCCGTACCAAGACATCTTTGGAATCTTCCTTGGTATGCTGGAAAAGTTAGTTTTGACTGTACCCGAAATGAAGTAAATGGCTTGTACGAAAAATACAGTATGGAAACGGTATCTGAATGGGCTGAAGCTTCAGTTGAGTTGGTTCAATCTGAATCTGACGAACTAGAATTCCCTGGCTTTCCCGACGTAGAGTCTGCCTTGGTCTATCTTACGCACCCGCTAGCTGGGTTCTATCATCGTAGAGACAGCAAACTAGGCACATATAGAGTGTGGCATAAAGAGCTTGATGTTAAGCCAGCAAAGCTAAAGTCAGCGAAGTTCAAGCTTTTATCTGATCTTGGAATTGTTAACGATGCAGAGCAAAACACTCCCTATAGTGTGTTAATCGAGCCAATAAATGAATTTACCATTTACTTACCGCCTACTATTGTTGGGTGAAAATTTAACAAGCTGTTATAAAAGAACAAAAAACAGTTGGTTTTGCAAGGGAGCGGTTCCATGAGAAAGAGTATGAACTTTGTTGGAATTACATTGGCAGTATTTTTATTCTCTTCAGGCTCAGCTTGGTACGGCTATTGGAAAGGTGTCGAGCATGGGGGAGCGCTTGAGACGACCGCTTTAGGTGCTTTAAGCACTGCGCAGATAAAGAGACTAAAGTCAGGGACTCCCGACGACATTAATGCTGTTATAGGTTTTTTTGAATACTATGTGGATCACGGTCTTAACCAGTACAACTGGTATGATGAAAACGGGAGCAAATTTTGGGGTAACCTCCTGGCTAACGATTACGAAGAGTCGCTGATTCGTTCGGCTAAACTGGTAGCGATATACAGAGCTGAAAACCCAGAAAATACGATGATCGAATCGATTTACCCCGTGGATTTTGCGAAACGGAAACAAGCTGTTGAAAAGCTTACCAAGTAAACCTAACAAGAGACTATGGCGTCAATAGCTAGTTTGCTGCGTCACTTCGTTTCTAATTTTAGCCATGTGTTATCGCCCCTTAGTGGGCTGTTATGAATATGGGGTAGATGATGAGCTATCCGGATGATTCCAATGGAGATGTTTTAAGAAGGCTAGAAAAAGCCAACTTCGATTTCTCATTAGAGTACGCCGTTGATTTCTACGCTGTTTACGAAACAGAGGAAGAGGCAGATATCGTAGCAAAGCAATTTGCGCGCGATTGGAAAGAAGGTCATAAATTTAAAAATATCGAAACAAGACCTGCTGAAACAGGAGGTATGGAACTAGAGCTTGTTCCAATAATGAACGTTACTTATGAAAATATCACGAATTTCGAGATTAGGTTAGCTGAGCGTACATCCAAGGTTAATGGCTATTTAGATGGCTGGGGTGTACTTTGTGAGCAACATTCATAACAAATGCAGGTACACGGAACAGATTCAAGTTGCTTCCGCTTCGCTGTATCCATTCGATCCTAGATTGGACGGACCCACAGGTTGTAGAAGCTGTTATGAATGATTTTAAACAGTCCGGTTACGATTTTTATCCGAAAGGTGGTGGGCAGGTATCTATCTGATTTTACCTCTCTGAGCAACAAGCTGTCGCCCTAAAAGAACTTGCCAATAATGTTTTTAGTCTGAACAAGAAACCTAGGTGGAAAATATGGTAGCTTCACGGCGTTCAAGCCGGCCGCTACGCGCCTCGGGTATTTGCCTATAATTTCGGAGTTTTTATGGAAGTCTATCGTAAAGTAAAGCAAACAAAATTCGTGAAAGATGGTTTGAGAGGCCTTTTAACTGTTCACGATCACGGCGGAATTGCTGTAAGTGCAGATCATAAAACTATATTTAATGGGCTTAACTATGAAGAAGTTGATAGTTATCTTTATATTAGTAAACCATCAACTAAAGATAAGACATTAATAATGGATCGGCTTTTTAGTTAAAGTAAACATAACAGTCATAAACATTGGATAAACTTCCTCACTTTTCATCGTTTCGGAAGTCATGTTCTTGATAGGGGTTTTGTACATTGAATAGAAGCACTAAATTTAAACTCTACCTTGCTGCACTAATCATTTGCATAGGAATAAAGGGGTCAGAGTGATCAATGACTAAAAATGTACTCTACCCCATTCGTTATAGATAGACTCAACTCAGGCTTATTTCCCAAATACTAATAAAACTATTCTTTCACCGGTTTTAGTTAGCCGATAAAAGTTACCCTTTTCAATCAACAACCCCCAGAATGTTTCGCTGGAAAGCTTCCGCGATAATCATCAGGATGTTTCACATCAATAGCAAACATAGATTATCGAGTGAGAGTATATTAAGTCTTATAAATTATCTCTGCCCCTTTTATTTGAGGCTATCGTAGGGACTTTGGTTGTACGCTCTGTTTTGGGGTGGCTAAGCCAGTTTACTCCAAAACTACACTTCACAGAAATGCCTGTTACAGCGGCGTTAGTTACTTACCGGAAATTTTTGCTTTTGGTGTAAAACTCGAAGAATGTGAATGATTTCATCTTTAATGAAATATGAAACTATCATTGAGACCTCAGGGATTATTAATAACCTTCCCGGTATACCTTCTCTCTCAACTCCCATAAGAGGTTGTTGATTCAAGTTTTCGACTTTTTTTTCAATTATTGCATCAGCTTTTTCTGCTGCTAATGGGTTAAATTCGTATAAAAATTCGAAAATAGCTTCACGATCGTTCAGTGAACTTTTCTCCCAAACGATCATTTTCTGGCTTTATTCCTAATTTTCATTTTTCGAGCTTCCATGTCCAACTTAGCCTCTTCATGGCTGACAAACTCACTCTGCCCACTTTCTAACTTATTAAACGCAGCATTAACCTCTTCAGTAAGCCACTGATCATGAGTTATTATTTTGCGTTGCTGTGCAGCAAGTTCTTCAGTAAGCTCTCTACAAGCGTCACTTAGCGTACGCCCTTGGCTCTCAGCCATTGTCTGAGCCAAGCGTTTAGTTTCTTCATCAACTCTAAATTGTATGCGAGTATCCATGGTAAACTCCCTCAACGTGTACACACAAATGTTAGCACGCACGTTAGGTTTACGGCAACTAACAAACCACTCATAAAACCCGTTTTGCGAGATGGGAATTTGTACTTACAAGGATGATATATGAAATACATAGTGACTTTTGATGTGGACAAAGGCGCTTATTTAAAATTCCTTAACTTCACGGTCAAGCGAGCATGCCAAACCCAAAGTCAGTTTAAAGCTTTTGCCATTAATTTAGTTGCTTGGCTATTTATCACCGTATTTTTCATGTTCATTTTCCAATCCTTCACGTCAAAAGTATCTAGCATAGATTTGAGTTCGGCGCTTGTTGGTGCATTACCATTTTGTCTTATTATTGGCTATTCAATGTACGCGAATTTCAAAGCTAGGAAGTTCAGCATTCCCAATAAGCAGGGCATTATTCTGGGTGCAAAGTCTATTGAACTCACGCCTGAAGGGATTACAGAAACTAGCGCCGTTTCAAAGTGCCACTATTCTTGGAGCTGTGTAGAAGAAGTAACAGAAAATTCCGGTGACTATTATATATTTCTCGATAAGATGTTCGCTCTTATAATTCCAAGCAGTGCATTTGTCTCCCAGGGATCAATAGAGCAATTTAAAAGTTATATAAACAAGTATGTATAAACAAAAGCGTACTGGTCGATGAAAACAGTGAAGTGGGTATAGCGACGCAAACAGCGAAATAAAGTTAGAGCACGTTAAAAGCTAAAACTGTACTCTGACTTTTTCCCAATACTTATAAAACTATTCTTTCACCGGTTTCAGTTAGCCGATAAAACTTACCCTTTTCAATCAACAATCCCTCAGAATGTTTTGTTGGAAAGCTTCCGCGATAATCATCAGGATGTTTCACATCAATAGCATACACGCGGCTATCAAACTGTTTATTCACCTTAAACTGTAAGGTATGCCCTACCGTTACTGATAGTGCGTCGAACTTATCTAATGTTTTCTGTACAAAGGTATGACTAACATCATCTTTGAAATACCCTCGATACCACGCTAACCCTGTCTCAGTTGAAATTAACGCTTCCGTTACCTTGTCTGCCACACCGGGAAAATACATTTGTCGGTAATAGGCTTTAGCCTTGGTGTTTATCTGTTGCAAACTTAAATCAAGGTTCGCGATATCTTCATGAATACCGCCATGTACAAACAAATGGCCGTTTATTTTTTCAATGGTATTTTTACTGGCAAGCCAACGCCCTATGTACGAATTGTGGCTGAATAAATCGCCCTGGGTTTTGCCAAGCAAACCCGCAATGGGAATATACTTATTAGCCGCAGATTTAAAATTGCCTTGAAGGTTTTTAAGTTCGTGATTGCCAATAATGTAATGCACCACCCCGCCCGCTTTTTGGGCTTCTTGCTCTAGCTTATAAATAAACCAGAGCAATTGGGTAGTAGAAAACCCTCTGTCTACCATGTCGCCCACTAGCACTAAATGGCCTTCACCAAATTGCCATTCAAGGTTTTCATTAATGACGTTATGGGTAATAAGAAAATCACGGAAGGTTTTGTAATTCCCTTCTAAGTCGGATATTGCCAAAATAGGTGCGTTGCTTTCATATACCGACGCTGTATTGGTGTTCAGTGCGTTTAGTGGCTTTAAATTGAAGGTAAACGTGGCATCTTCTAAAGCAAAATAAACCTCAAGGGGCTCTGCTGTTTTTTCTGTTAAAGGCACGTGGCGTTTTTCTATAAAGAAGTTATCTTCTCGACTTCCCCGAATGTAATTTATTTCAACAGAAGTATCCCCATTACCTGAGCCTTTAACATCTGCGCCTGTTTCATCAGCGCCTGTTACATCAGAGCCTGTTACATCAGAGCCTGTTACATCAGAGCCTGTTCCATCAGAGCTTTTCGGCGTTTTATTCGTGAAAAATACAAACGGCCCTTCCCCGCCTACTTTATAGGCCAATGGCGCATCGCCCATATTGATAGACCCATGCTGGCTTATTAAGACACCCACACCAATAACTGCCAATACAAAAGAAACAAGCAGAAAATGCCCTAGTGATTTGGCTAAACGTTTCGCTGCACGCTTAAGCATACTGATAGCCAATAGCAAACCGTTTAAGCAAAGCCAAAATGCGATAAGTAAGTAAGCTAATCGCGTAGGCACTAACCAAGGCCACCGGCGTTATCCACAATCCTGTGATAGTAGTGTCTCTATGCGCCAGTATGGGGTTACTTAAAAAGCCAATAGCAACAGAGTTCCCCTCAGCCTCTACCCAAAAAGCAATACCGTTGGGCAACAACAGGTTCGCAAATGCCAATACAACCAACGCTAAACCTGTACCATAGCCAAAGGCTAACATGCCCCAGTACAAGGTTTTGGACAGCCCTTTAGTGACCGATGCTAATGGACGAAATCCTTTTGGTGGCGGCGTACCTTGTTGAATATGATTTACGTAGTTTTCGGCAAGAACTCTAGGCGCACCAAGGCCAGCTAAGATACCTTCAATATCGGCGTCTTTTCCGGCCATTTCCTGTTGATCGATAACGTCATAAATGTGAGATTCAATTTCTTTAATCACTTCAGCCGCATCTTCAGAACTTAACGAGGCCAAGTAGCGGTTAAAGCTTTTTAGGTAGTTGCTTATTTGTTCCCTTCCACTCATTGTGCTTATCCTTTTCTTTTTCCAGTTTCTTTGCCGTTGTCTGTGCTGTTATTCGCGCCACTTTTTGAGTCTGCTAACAACGATTCCATATCAACTACCGAACGCTTCCACCGCGCGCGCAGAATATGTAATCGTTCAAGACCGCTTTCTGTTAATGAGTAATACTTGCGTGGGCGCACTTCACCCTCTTGGTGCCACTTTGCATTAAGTACCCCTTCGCGCTTAAGCCTATCTAGCAGTGGGTAAAGCGTACCTTCACTAATCACCATGGTTTCAAAACCATGCAGATAATTCAGGATCTCCAACCCGTACTTTTCTTCACCCGCAACGGCCGCAAGCACCGCCAGCTCTAAAGTGCCTTTGCGTAGTTGAGCATCCCACTTCGCGCTTTGATTTGCAGTTTCTGTCATGACCTTCCAGCTAGGTTAAACTCATTACTATGTAATACATAGTATAATTTATAGCATAGTAAATAACCAAAATACAACTTACGCTTTTAACGGTTCGTTTTGGTTGTTTAATTTTGAGGCGTTGCAGGTTAATCTGAATTTATTGATTACAGGGTTGAACTCAGAATGATGTCTTTAGATGGGTCCGTTTGGAGTCTAATTAGCTGTAATGCACTTTAGTAAGAACAATATAACCAATCTAGCACTGAACCCTATTTAAGATTGCTGAAGGGAGAAAAAAGGCTAGATGTCGGCGTCCCACTTAATCAGAAAGAGTTATTGCTGGCATCCAATATAGGCATTGTAGACCCAGAAAAAGTAAAGATTGTTTATGTTAATGAAGTTCCTTTCCCTTATGAAAACTTCGCATTAAAGGTTTTTGGCGAAGCTGTCGGGCTTGTTGGTGAAGGAATAATTAACAATGCACAAGTATTCGGATATTCAATTTACACTCGCAAAGACTTTGAGTTAAACAGACCCAAATTAGCGCATGAATTGGTGCATGTTTTGCAAATCGAAAGGTCTAGTTTAGGTAAAGTCGTCACCCAACATTTTTCTGATATGGCAGAGTACGGGTACGATAGAGCACCATTAGAAGTCGAAGCGTCTGAAGCAAATAAGAAATACAGCGCGAGTTAGTAGCCAGGTAGGTTGTGGCCAAGTTAACCCACTACTCACCAATTATGCGCGTTGGCTGAAGCTTGGCTCAGTCTCTATTCGCTACAAAAAACTTTAGCCAAGCGTTATCATCCGTATTTGAAAAGTTATGTACGTAAATACAATCTAAGGAAATATTCAGTATGTCTACATGGAATAAAATTGCGACCTGGTCAGTGTTAGTTATTGCTCTCGCAGTTTTTATAGCAGCTGCATTTGTGCTTGGTTCAACAATTGGCACTATGTATGTACTAGGGGCATTTGAACTATCTATACTTGAAGTCGGAATCATTTGTGGCGGAATAACATCTATATCTGTTTTTGTACGCTGCGTTAAACAACTGAAAAGTAACTCTGAATTAGCAAGTGCATAAGCAAAAAAGTACCCAACGCTGCGCGCCTTGGCATACAAACACGGTCACTGCTTCGCATTATATCTTAAGGATAAGGTTTCAAGTCATGATGAAAATATTTGTCATTCCATTGTCATTCATATTTATAACTTGGCAAGCCAACTCAGTTGAATTGGAAGAGCCACTGTCTGCGTATGTTAATGACGTTTGCCAATATAAACTTTTAGAATACTGCAATAAAACACCTCAATTAATTAGCTTCTTAACTATATATGCAGAGAATTTTGAAGGATATATGCAGTCGGAAGATAAAAACGAAGTTAGACGATTATTTAATCAACATCATATAGCAAGGCTTTGTATTGAAGATTTGTATCCTAAGCACAGTGACGAAATTACTGCAAAAATGAAAGCATATATGATTTATTCAAAGGAACGTTTTCATTTGTTCATAAAATCAGAAGGAAAGCTAAGTGATATTGGTGTTCAGTTACCCGAGATCACTTATGAAAATACAACTGAATATTGTAATTCCTTAATCTAATAGATTTATACATGGTAAACGTTTTAGGGATTAGTTTGCTCATTATAGCTCTTAACTATCACTGTCCTAGCTGCAAGAGAAATCAAGTTATATTATCGTTAAAGCAATTTAAGCTACCAAGTGATTAATGCTGTAATTGTAATCATGAGTTTACCGAAAATGATTTTAAAAAGACTCACTGGAAGAGAACATAACAAAAGGATATTTCAATGGATGACGGAATATTCGGTATTACTGTTCTAGCCACTATCGCAACGATTTGCGCTATCGTGTCTCATTTATTAATAAAAAAGTTCGTTATAGCTGTCTTGGTTTCTGGGCTACTCGGAGCGTTATTTTTTCAGTTTGCAGCTTATTTCCACCTTGGACACCTTGACCCTTTTTATCTATTCGCTGCATTTGTCTCTTTCTTAATTAGCTGCGCAGTATCTTCAATAATCGGCCTCTTCTTAATCAAAAGAGCCAATAGCTAGGTTCTTTTAACATGCATTATTACAAACTAATCAATACACTCGCTACCTTCACTGGGGCGCACACACTTGGAACGGCTTCGCCATTGTGCCTGCAACCTTTATTGAAAAGCTATACCAGTAGCTAATGATTAGAGATAAAGTGCTGAAAATAATTTCGCAAGAAATAAGTTTACCTATAGATTCTATTTCGATGGATAGTACTTTGTTAGTCGATTTGAATATCGATGGCGATGACGCTTGGGAAGTTTTTGAACGGTGTTATGAGCAATTTGGCCTAGATCTAAGTGACTTCAAATTTACAAATTATTTTAGTTCGGAACCTTGTTACAAAGGAATTTTTTATATTCTTCGAAAGCTAACATTTAAAGATGAGCACTTAGCAAGGAAAAAAGAAACATTTACCGTTGCTGATTTAGTCAATGCTTGTGAACGAGGTAGTTTTGAAAAACTTGTATAATAGTCGAGCATTTTGCCTTTTATCGAGGCGTTGGTATGCCTAAGAGTACATTGGTAAATGTCTGAGATTAAATTCACGAATCAAGAAAAAGAAGCAATGGTAGTTAAACTTCAATCCTATTTTGAAAAATCGTTGGCTCAAGAATTAGGGCAATTTGATGCAGAGTTTCTTTTGGATTTCATTTCTAAAGAGTTAGGTGCATATTATTACAATCGTGGGTTACACGATGCGAGATTGGTTTTCGAAGAACGTGTTCAAACCATTGATGATGATCTTTATGCTATTGAAAAGGAAATTCGCTAGGTGGAATCGGCATATAGCAAACCATTCAGCCATCTCCATACTTGCTGGCTGAATTCACCTCGCTCCAAGTACAGCCAGCAAGTCTGTGCCGTCTAACACGGGCTGTATATACCAATTTAAAAAGTTAACCACTTAGAGGTTTAAATGGAAATGAACCAAGTCACTCTTCCAGTAAATAATATGGAAGACGCCGTCGATTTTTATCTTGTCCTGGGTTTTACTCAAATTGTTGATACACCTCACTATGCTAGATTCTCGTGCCCTAAAGGAGGCTCAACGTTCTCTCTTTCACTGGAGTTAGAGGAGTTCAAAAATGGTGCTATCATTTACTTCGAAACAGAGGAATTAGATGAGCTCGTAGAGTCACTGATTGGCAAAGGGATCGAATTCGAACTACTCCCCACAGAGCAACGTTACCTCTGGACAGAAGCTGTTTTAAAAGACCCTTCAGGAAATAAAATCAAGCTATTTTGGGCCGGTGAAAACCGCTTATCACCGCCGTGGAAAGCGGATAAACGAGGCTAACACAACACTATTGTCACTCCCTTATTTCGCTATAACACATTCACGGGCCGCTTCGTGATTATTAGTAAGTGACAGCGACCAAACTAAGCAAGCAGGATGTTTTCAAATTTACGCATAAAATTTGAGTCAGTCATGTATGTACAAATTTGGGAACATCGATTAAAAGTCACGATACCGTAAAGCGTACATCGTTTGATGATTACCCCGTTATAGTTATCAAAACCATCCATAGAAGTAGAAACTTTGAAGCTCATAACAAATAAAGGAATATTGATGCACTCAACATTTTTAGCTCTTCTACTATTGCTTCTGTATTCGGGTGCTTCTCTCGCTATAGACGATAACACCATAACTAAGCTTTATGACTCTTCTGAAAATATCGATAACACGATAAACCGTGAGTCAGTTGTTGAGTCGCTATATCAGCAAATTAGACCCCGAGCTAATATTACCAATAAGTCATTAAGTCAGAAACAAGTCGATAGTAAAGTTAGGCTGTACATAAGCGATAAGTACCTGCCTGCGCTTGTAATGAATTACCAGCAGATCTATTTTCAATTACGAGCCAGCGAAGGTCAGTTCACATCCTGCGATAACGCGACTCCCATAAATTATGACGATGATATTCTTAAAATGCTTTGCTTGAACGAAAACGATAGCCATATGGAAGTAGTTTACATGACAAATGGCTATTCTCAGGGTTGGAAAACGTCAGCAACATATGGGTTCACTATCGACAACGATGAGTATGAACTTACCTTTATCAATCTTTATCTGAAAGAAGGTGTCAGTGCATATGTTGAAGGCATCTAAGGAAGCAATGTGCGAAATTTGATATTAATCGTTCTATTTATTCCGCTCATCTGTCTCGCAGGAGAACAAGAATTGGTTGAAGCGTTTTTCAGTCCTAACGGAATTGAAGATAAAGAAGCGGTATATTCGGGTGAGATGCTTGAATATCACCTTAATAGACCAACGCTTGGGGAAAGCCTCCCCTATGGAATGAGTAAAGAATACAGGTTAATAGAATCCACTAGTTCGAGAAAGATATATGCGGTTTCATTAACTAAGGATGGTAACACTCAGGATTGGTATGCATATTTAACGAAGTCTCCAGATAGCTGGAAACTATCTGCTATACGCAACCTTGCTTTGCCTCGGTTCTTTTTTATAGCTTTACAAAAGATTGAAGCGAAGAAACAACGTAGTAAAGAAGATGATTACAGGTATCAGAATATGTTACTTACCTTAAAATCCGATTCTGAACTGAAGCGTTTCCTTAAAAGTAACTTAACAACGCTAGAAATGATTAATTCATTGGCTGAAAATGCCCCTGAACAAGCTAATCAAATAGCAGGCTCGTTAAATCTGAATAAAGTAGACTTCGAAGCAGAGACTGGAATAACTAATATAAACATCGGCGGCATACTGGATAACTCGGTTGGCTACCTTTATGTGCCAAAAGCAGAGTCAGTTCCAGATATGTCAGATGATAACTATATATATTTAGAGAAAGTGCAAGGTAATTGGTATCTCTACAAAACAACGTAACCATACCATTCAAGAATAAAGGGGTCAGAGTACTTTATCACTTAAAAATGTACTCTGACCCCATTTTTTTAATCAAACAGCTCGCAAGAATAGTCTGAGCCATTTTCAATTGCGCCACTCGGGCTTAGGCTATAGTAAGAAAGCCCAATATAGTCTTTAGGGTATTTGTTTATACGAAACGTAAAATTGCTTCCTGGGGTATCACCCTGTGTAAGCACACCTGTTTCATCCACCGGCGTTACGTATTTCCACACAACGTCACCTTCGTAAGTCACTTCGAAAAATGTACCTGTGGTGCCTTCATCTATTATTGTGTTTCCATTATCTAAACGCTGAGCGCCTGAAATGTTGGTGGCGTAGAAGTCGGTAGGATCATCTGCCACATAGGTCCACGTGAAATCATCCGGCCCATATGTTCCGTCGTCATTTAAGGTGTAATCGCCAGCGTCACTCACTTGCGTATCCACCACGTTGATAGAGGAGTAATCGCTGTTACCGTAATAGTTAGGCTGGTTGTTGAAGATCATGACTTGCCCACCTTCAACGTAGTCATCATCTATCCAATAAGCATCATGCTGTAAGAACAATTTTTGGTCATCTGCGTCACCCATGTCATAGGCTTGCGGGTTACCCCAACGGTATAGAAGATCGCCACCTTTACCGCGGCTTCCACCAGAGTGAGAGGCAGCTTCGGCAGTAGACGTAGAATGGTCGATAATCCAAAATTCGCTGTAGTTACGAGTATTGATCATGATCTGATCGAGTTCTTCGTTATAAGTTACCGCGTTCATGTGAATGGGGTCGGCTTCATATTCAACATCAAGACCAGTGAAATTAACGTCAATAAGCTGTGGGTTCTCTGAAATAACGCCGTAATTATCAATTGTTAAATCTTCATCTTGTACAATGTGATCCCATGAATCCCACTGCCAAACAATAGCGTTTTCGGTATCTTCTACTGTTGGGTCTAGCTCAATAATTTGCTCACTCCACAACGCATGGTTACCTGAATAACCAACCGCTTCAGCTTCTGCAGCGCTGTGCTTTTTCCACACCATCACTAATACTGTGCCAGTGCTTTCAATGTATTCAACATCGTGGTGCATAAACTGCGTGTCACTGTTAAATTCGTAATACCACTGTAGTTCGTCTTGTTCGTTAATAATTTCTACACGACCAGAGTCTCCCCCTGCCCTCAAAAACTCTGAATTCTCAGCGCTTTGCAAACGGCCGGTATGGAGTAAGTTTCCGTTCTCAAGTAAGTACGAAGACATAGTGCTGTAGTCTGAAGACCAGCTTTGCACCATTTCACCACAGTTATCTATTAGATACGTTGTACTGAAGCGCTGCCCGCCAAATAAGGTATAGCCATTCTGGGCATCGGCAGAATTCAATATTAAACCAATTGAGTTAGAGGTAGAGTATTCAGTTACTTCTACATCTGAGTCTTCTTCATCACTCTCGTCATCATACCCATCATCAGAACTGTCATCGCTAGTATCGTCACTTGAACTATCGTCCACTGTAACGTCGCTACTAGTATCGTCAGACGAACTAGAGTTACACCCTGACAGGGTAAAAGTGAATAAAACGAGCAATATAGAAAAGTAGAACGACGGAGATTTGTTTAATTGCATTCGACTGCCTTTGTTAACCGGTTATTTTAGGTAAAAGCTTATTAAGGGAGATTTAACGGGTGCTCGATAACTGGCTATTGACCTAAGTTAACGTACTGCGCATGCCGGGCAAGTATGGAGGCTGCATGTAAAGTCGCAATCGGCTTTATAAGAACTTTACGTTTGTAACTGATTGTGACAATGCTAGGAAGGATACGTTTAAATACGCAAATAATGGGGTCAGAGTAC
>NZ_JAUOQH010000013.1 GCF_030547075.1 Alteromonas sp. 1_MG-2023
CGGGAGGCGTATAATACGCCGTTCGTTTTCAGTGTCAACGTTTTTCGTAAATTTCTTTTCGAACCGTTGTTAACTCCGAAGAGCTAATGAAAACTGCTTTTCCGGTGCTGTTGCCAACTCCTTGAAGCGAGGCGCGCATTCTACATCGTTAAGTTCCGATGTCAACCTTGTTTTTAAACTTTTTAATCAGTCATAAAGCAGGGTTAAGCGCTATGTCTTGTGAGTGCCTGAAGCCCCCTCAAAACGTGGAGCGCATTATAGATAGGTGGCGTAAAAGATCAACCGTTATTTGACACTTATTTGTATTTAATACCATTTCCAGCTTCAAACGCTCATTTTTACATCATTTGGGTGTATTCCATTGGTCTTTAGGATAGTTCTTTCACATTTTATTGTTCTAATTGTTACAAATGAGTAAACTATGACCAGCCTTCATTATGATAATAAACACTAGAAAGGTAGGTATATGAAAGTAGGCTTTATTCAATGCACTGTTATTAGTGCTATCTTTGCAATCGCAGGATATCTGTTGTTTTCATCAGCTAGTATAGAAGCGCACGTTCCGTTAACGGTATCAGCGTCTTTATTAATAAGCGGTATATTAACGCCGTGGCTAGCTTCACTCCTTAACAATTCACCCTCTGAAACAGCTGCGCCCTCCACCAGCAGCACAACCACTGAAACACTCTATGTGGGTAATCTACCGTATCGTGCAAACGAATCTGCGGTTAAAGAGTATTTTGGTAGTTTTGTCGAAGTGCAATCTGTCCGACTCATGAAGGATAGAAAAACTGGCAAGCGAAAAGGTTATGGCTTTATTGAAGTGATAACTAGCGACCTTGACCCAGTAATAGCGAAGACTAACGACTCAGTGTTCCAAGAGCGAACATTAAAAGTTAGGCCAGCTAAAGACAAAGTAGAACAAGCATAAGTTAAAAAACCTGGGTTTGACCCAGGTTTTTTTTACTTTATTCTGAAGCCGCTTGCTGTGGCATCGCGTTTAATAAGTTTTGATTAAACGTATGGAAGCGATTTATCGCTGATATTAAATCGGGTACTTGTACATCTTTCATCTCACTAATAATACCTGCAAGCAATGTATTATAATCATCGCCAGAGCCTAAGGTATTCTCAGCACTTTCGAATGTAGACATCATCTTCTCTAGATACTGTGCTATTGGGCTTACAACATTACCGTATTGGTTTTCTGCTTCACCTTCTTCACTATAGTGCTTAACGTTCTCATAAGCCTTTACCATTTCGGTTTGTGTAGTGCGGTTTAACTGCAATGCATACCCAACTAACTCTTTATCATCGAAACCTAAATTCAACGCTTGTTCGAAGGCCTTATCCATATCACCGCTATAGAAGGTATCAGCTAAATCTTGTGCTTCACCCACAAGGTCCGCAATAGCTGTCATTTCATCTTCGTCTATTTCGCCTTTAACCGAAAAGCTAATGCCGCTTCGTTCAAAGAATTCGTACTGAGATGTTTGTTGTGCCACAACTGAGTTAGTATCCGAGCCAGTATCTAAGCTCGATTCATCGCTTTCATCATTTGTAGGTATATAAAGTGATGCCTGACTAGCAGCACTGAATTGTCTGATACTTTCAAAACTAAGGCTTACTTCATCCCCATCTTTGGTTCGAATAAGCAAACTACCTGATTTAGTATCAGATGCAGATACCGCGTTAAGCTCGCTCACACTCACCGGATTAGAATTGAAGATATTTTGTTCTAAATCGTTGATGCCGCCGTCTATCATTTCACGACTACGGGTAACACCTTCTTCAATATCATCATTCATAAAGCCTTCGAGATCTTTTTCAGCCATAGCGAAGCCACGACTTACTCCTTCACGCGCTTGTCCAAACAAACCTTTAAGGGTGTCGTCATCGGCACCACCATCAGCCGCACCTTGAATGACGCCGGTAACGAACCCAAGTACATTACGAGCGACTTTCTCGAAATCGAATAAGCTTTTATTTTCTTCGCCGTCATCTGACTGTTTGCTTTCATTCGGGCGCTTGCCATCAACAACCACATTTTGACTTAAGCTACCACTGAAGACCTTTAAGCCAATACTGGTTTGCGTGCTATTCACGGTGACCGTCGCTGAATGCTGCTTGGTAAACTCGGCTGCTTGTTGTAAGCCTTCCTGTTGAAGCTGCTTCTTTATAGCTTCATTCGGGTGAACCGATGCCTTTTCATCCACTTTCTGGTCGCCCATGAAAGCCTTAATTTGACTCACGTTCATAATTTGATCCTCACTATCCTCAATCAAGTTATCGGCATCAATCACGTATTGTTTAATTTTAATACGAAATTTTTGCTTCTGTGAGTTTTATCCGTTGCACATATAATATAAGGCACTACAATTCGCAGCCTTATTTAAATGATGTTCGGAGAATCACATGACAACCACCACTGCAAAAGACTATCAAGCTCAACTCGATGAGAAAGTGGATCGGTTAGGTACTCTCCTTGCGCCGTTTAACGCCCCTAC
Organism: Alteromonas sp. 1_MG-2023; assembly: GCF_030547075.1. Taxonomy (GTDB): domain Bacteria; phylum Pseudomonadota; class Gammaproteobacteria; order Enterobacterales; family Alteromonadaceae; genus Alteromonas. The sequence continues at coordinate 2,508 of NZ_JAUOQH010000013.1, forward strand.
CCTGTCGGTGTTTCCGTCTAAACCTGAAAACTACCGCATGCGAGCTGAATTTCGCGTATGGCATGACGGTGACGATCTTTATCACATCATGTTCGATCAGGGTTCTAAAGAGAAATACCGCGTAGATACATTTCCACCAGCAAGTGAAACCATTAACAATGCTATGCAGCAGTTAATAGAATATTTAAAGCCAAATGAACTGCTGCGCAAAAAGCTTTTCCAAATTGATTATTTAACTGGGCTATCCGGCGAACTGGTTATTAGCCTTCTTTATCACAAGCCACTAGATGATGAATGGGAAGCGCAAGCTGAATTGCTTCGCACCTTTTTAGCTACGCAATTTACCGCGGTGAGTATTATTGGGCGGGCTAGAAAGCAAAAACGCATTGTGGGTAACGATTTTATTATAGAACGGCTACCTATTAATGGCCGTGAATTTGAATTCAAACATATCGAAAATAGCTTTACTCAACCTAATGCAGAAGTGAATTGCAGCATGATTGAGTGGTCACTTGAATGCTCTGCTCCCCTAACTGGCGATTTACTCGAAATGTATTGCGGTGCAGGGAACTTCTCAATGCCATTGGCAGTTCATTTTGACAACGTGATAGGAACCGAAATAGCAAAGCCCTCTGTACAAGCAGCGCAATACAATATTGCGGCAAACCACTTAGATAACGTGAAAATTGTGAGACTTTCGGCTGAAGAGTTTACTGAAGCAATGAACGGGGAAAGAACCTTCTCTCGTTTAGAAGGTATCAACTTAACTGAATACAATTTTACTACTGTATTGGTCGACCCACCTCGAGCAGGGCTAGACGTAGATTCATTAAAGATGATTCAAGGGTACGATAATATTATCTATATTTCTTGTAACCCTGAAACCTTAGCTGAAAACTTAAGCCTGCTTTGTGAAACTCACGAAGTAGCAAATGCGGCGCTGTTCGATCAATTCCCGTTCACCCACCATATAGAAGCAGGTGTGTTACTCACCAAAAAGTAATGCTCTGTATATTATGAATATCGCATATTGTAAATGTGGCACATTGTGAATGAATGCGCAGCACACTTAGGTTTTAAAGCTTAAGATGCGTCGGAAGATGTCTCTGATGAAAGCTTCGACATTGCGCCCAATTGCACGAAACGTAATTGGGCTTTAACCCTTTCGCCAATTTCGACCTTCAGTTTAGTATCAGCTTCTAGTGCTTCTGCCCCTGCACTAAATACCAACCGAACCATAGCATCCGCTTGGAGCTGCGCAACATTATACTCTACGCTTTGTTGCTCGATGATGTAATCGGTTAGCTCTTCAATAAAATGTTGAATTTCTCGAAAAACCGCCATTCGGTATGCAGCTGATGTGCCTGTATGTTCCCGCAACAATAATCTAAATACATTTTTGTTTGCAGAAATAAACTCCATAAAGGTTTCAACTGACGTGTGGATCACCCCGCCACCTGAAGCGATTCGACGGCGAGCCTGGCGCATTAATTGACGAAGGGCTAACCCAGCTTCATCCACCAGCGTTAACCCTAATTCATCCATGTCTTTAAAGTGTCGGTAGAAAGACGTTGGCGCAATGCCAGCTTCTCGTGCTACTTCACGTAAGCTAATAGCAGACAAACTGCGGTTTTCATCCAGTAGTAGGAATGCCGCATGAATGATATTTTGGCGGGTTTTAAGCTTTTGTTCCTGACGAGTCACAATAATACCAGTTTGTTAGTCTTCACTAGTCTATCGCATGAGTACCTATAGGGAGAAGCTTAAATTCATTCTGCCCTAGGGTGAAACACTAATAGTGCTTACTCAATACTATCTCCGTAGCGTTTTTTAGTAACTGTTGTTACTGTACAGCCTTATTTTAACAAATTATTAACCAGATAGCCGTTATCCCAATGTGGACATGATAGGTATTACTGAAACTTTGACAAAGTGCCTAACCAGAATTGTCTTATCTAACTATTTACTTTGGGAATGCAGGGCTATGGGGTTAACGGCCTACATGAACAAAAATAGCTGACCTAATAATGAAAAAAAGTATTCAGCCTTACGTGCTACGGTTAATTTCGAGTAATATGCTACGAAGTATTAAACGCGCCTATTATATTTGTGCACGAATTTTTACTCGTGGTGTACCTAAATTAGAGATTTTCATTAAAGTAGATGATCCTTACTCACTTCTACTTATTCAAACACTGCCGATTTTAGAAAAAAAGTACCAAGTAAATATCAAAGCTCGCGTCATTATCAATTCAGATCCAGTCATGTTTCCCGAATTAGCTATGTGGAACCAACACTCAGTTAACGATGCGTTGCATTTAGCAAACGTCTACCGCCTTCATTTTCCGTGTTCGGCTACTAGGGTTACTCACCAAGCTCGCTCAGTTTTTACTGCGTCCTGTGCCGTTCAGCAAAAAATAGATGAAGGCGCTTCATGGGCGGACATCGCTGAATTGCTACTAGCCTATTGGAAAGGTGTTCATATTGATGCCTCGTCTAGCATTGATGAGGCGGCATTAGAAAAACGCTTTGAAGCACACCTCCATCAACTTTCTTCGAAAGGTCACTATCTGCCCGCCACGATTTATTATGATGGCGAATGGTATTGGGGAGTAGATAGGCTTGATCACCTAGAACGTCGACTTATCGAAGAAGGCTATGCAATTCAATCCAACACGAAAATTGAATTTAATAAAACCTACGCTTCGCTATTTCAACCTCTCAACGATGCTAACGTGAAGGAAAAGCACGCCGAACCCTTAACGCTTTTTTGGTCTGCCCGTAGCCCCTATTCTTATATTGCGTTGCTACAGGCAGTAAAACTAACCATGCACTACGGCATTCCCCTTGAAGTAAAACCGGTACTGCCGATGATGATGCGTGGGTTATACGTGCCGCCCACAAAAGCTATGTATATATTTCTAGATACAAAACGCGAAGCGCAAAAACAGGGAATTGAATATGGGTTTCTTGCCGATCCGTTAGGTGAAGGTGTAGAGCGATGCTATGCACTATTAGCTTATGCACGGGAAAACAATAAATACATAGACTATTTACTGTCGTTTGCGAAGTCGGTAAATGCTCATGGTGTTAGAGCAGATACTGATAGTGGAATGAGGAAAATAGTAGAAGGCGCAGGTTTGTCTTGGCAGGAAGCGAAGTTACATCTAACCAATACTGACTACAAAGAAGAGGTCAGTGCAAACCAAACGGATATATACCAAAAAGGCAGTTGGGGTGTGCCTGTTTTCAGATATAAAGATATTCAGGTATGGGGCCAAGATAGGTTATTTGTTATGGAAGATACCATTCGGCAGTATCTTATCGAAAAAAACGTCCCAAATATTTAACAACGAACCCCCACAGCATGAAGCACTATCAGCTTAAAGCAATAGAATAATTCCCTTTGTAAACAGCTATAAACCCATTCATGTATAAAGTGTAGTAGGCAATTTTTAGAAGCTTACTATAATTAAAGTTTACACACGTAAGCAGAACTTCTGTCCATTCTGCTTGCCTGATGAGCAATAAAACGATAAATTAGCGCACAGTTGTAAGCTGAGTTGTAGAAAATGAATAAACCACCTCTTATCCTGACGAATGTCTTAGTGTTCATAATTACCGGCGCCATCGCCTTTATTGGCGTACCTGTATGGGTTATCAATCATGGAATTGATTGGGCGGAAATAGGCACTGCGATTTTCTTATTTTATTTCACTGGTATGTCAATTACTGCCGGTTACCATCGTCTGTGGTCACATAAAACCTATGATGCGAATATTGTCGTGCGCGTAATACTTGCTATCGGCGGCGCAATGGCACTGCAAAATAGTATTTTGCACTGGAGTTCAGATCACAGAATTCACCACCGTCATGTAGATGACAACGATAAAGACCCTTATTCAGCAAAGCGCGGGTTATGGTTTGCACATATTGGTTGGATGCTCCGCGAGTATCAAGAGAAGCGATATGACGACTATAGAAACTGTAAAGACTTGCAGAAAGATAAAGTTGTTATGTGGCAACACAACTACTACCTGCCTATCGTTCTTGCTGCTAACTTTGGCGTTACTTGCTTTTTAGGTTGGTTGAATGGCGACATTCTAGGCATGATTTTAGTGGCTGGCGTATTGCGCTTGGTTCTTGTTCATCACGTCACTTTCTTTATTAATTCCTTAGCACATTTCTGGGGAAACCAGCCGTACACTGATTCAAACACGGCCAGAGATAACGGCGTACTTGCGTTTTTCACCTTTGGCGAGGGTTATCACAATTACCATCATATTTTTGAATATGACTACCGCAACGGTATTCGTTGGTATCAGTTTGATCCAACAAAATGGTTAATCCGCGGACTTTCTTACGTAGGTCTAACGCATAACCTACGTCGTGTGCCTGAAGAGCGTATTGAAAAAGCGAGAGCGGCAATGCAATTGCAACGAACCAGTGAGCAAGTATCAGTGTTGCCAAATGCAGAAGAGCTTATGCATACCATTGAGCAAGAGTACGAACTACTGATGCAACGCATGTCTGATTACTATGCAGCGAAGAAGCGTTTGATGAAAATAAAACAAAAATCACTTCGACGCACCCTTGAAGGCTTAGAGCTTACGGACAAGTATAAAGAACTTAAGCATGCGTTAGCTGAACAAAAAGAAAAGTGGCTCCAGCTGCAGAGTCTACCGCTTCAAACAGCATAGATTTACTGGCTCCATCCCATTCTACATAAAAACCCACATGCGCTTTGCTCATGTGGGTTTTGTTTATTTGGCGATTAGCACTAGAGTTAGAGTGATAAACCCAGTAACGTAGATTATTAGTAGTAGTAATTTTACGACAAGCTCGGCACTCATAAATAGGATGCAGTTATGGCGACTAAGCAAAAAGAAAAATCAGTAACCCCTTCATTCCAATACGATGCAATTGTTATTGGTACTGGACCAGGGGGTGAAGGGGTTGCCATGCAATTGGCTAAAGCAGGCAAGAATGTCGCCGTAGTTGAAAGGTATGAAGCTGTTGGGGGTGGTTGTACGCATTGGGGAACTATTCCCTCAAAGGCGCTGAGACACTCAGTCAGTCGCTTAATTGAATATAATAGTTCGCCACTTTTTGCTGACAATCATGTCAGTAGAAGCCTCACGTTTGCAGAAATAATGCGACACGCAAGTGGTGTTGTGAACAGCCAAACCCGCCTACGTTCTTCGTTTTATGATAGAAATAGAGTTACTCTGTATCACGGAGAGGCGAGCTTTATTGATGCCAATACATTACAAATTGTTCGTGAAGATGGCTCTAAAGACATTTTAACCGCAGCACAAATCGCCATTGCTACGGGATCTCGCCCTTACACGCCACCTGATATCGACTTTGATCACCCTCGTATTTACAACTCCGACACTATTTTATCTCTTGATCATGATCCAAAATCTATCATTATTTACGGCGCTGGGGTTATCGGGTCGGAATATGCCAGTATCTTTAGAGGGATGGGCGTAAAAGTAGACTTAGTGAATATGCGGGACAGACTTCTGTCTTTCCTAGATGCAGAGATATCAGATGCATTAAGTTATCACTTGTGGAACAACGGCGTGCTAATCAGGCATAACGAAACCTATAAATCAGTTGAAGGAAAAGACGGCAGCGTAATATTGAATTTGGAATCGGGCAAGCGGATGAAAGCTGACTGCCTATTATTCGCAAATGGTCGAACTGGTAATACGGATATGCTGGGCTTAGATGCGGTTGGCATAAAAGCGGATAATCGCGGGCAACTTAGCGTCAATGAGAAATACCAAACGCAAGTAGATAATATCTTCGCTGTGGGTGATGTTATTGGCTACCCAAGCTTAGCATCTGCTGCGTACAATCAGGGCCGATTTGCCGCTGAAGCCATGTTAGGGTCCACCACACATACCGCATTGGTGGCTGATATTCCTACCGGTATTTATACCATTCCAGAGATTAGCTCTGTGGGTAAAACCGAGCAAGAGCTTACCGCAGCCAAAGTCCCTTATGAAGTGGGCCGAGCACAGTTTAAACATTTAGCTCGTGCGCAGATTGCATCAACACAGGTGGGTAGCTTAAAGATTCTATTCCACAGAGAAACTAAGAAAGTCTTAGGTATTCATTGCTTTGGAGAGCGTGCATCTGAGATTGTTCACATTGGGCAAGCTATTATGCAGCAAAAAGGCGAAGGAAATACTATCGACTACTTTGTGAATACAACGTTTAATTACCCAACAATGGCTGAAGCTTATCGCGTAGCCGCGATTAATGGGTTGAATAGAATATTTTAGGGGAATTTAAAGACAAAAAACCGGCATCAAGTGCCGGTTTTTTAGAGCGACTAATCTTAGTTAGCAGCTAGAGTGTTTAGCGCAGAAAGCGCATCTCTGTGTGCCACGACATCGATCTGCATTTTTTCTTGGTCGAATGTCATTGTTGCAATCGCGTAGTCTCCAAGACTTTCGCTGGCAACATTAACTAAATCTGTTTGTGCATCACGGAAATGAATGTTGTTGTTGATATTGTCAGCTATACATTCATTATTCAATTCGAACGATTTTGCGTCCATACAATCGAAAAGCTGGTTTTCGCCAGAGCCCGCATGCGCAATACCAAAGACGGACATTAAGGTTAATCCTAGTACTACTTTACGCATGGTTTTTCTCCTGTTTTGCAGTTGGTAACTGCGATGATCCAATAATAATGTATATACGTTTTAATGTCAAATCAGATCACGGAAATATGACAGCAATATTACAAGCTGAAATAATATGAATAATTCGACAAATAATTTCGAGGATGTAGTTAAACAGGCGAGACAATGTACTTTGTGTGTGGGGCATCTTCCTTATGGAGCCAATCCAGTTTTTTCAATTGGCCCAAAAGCAAAGGTAGTACTAGTAGGTCAAGCTCCTGGCTTAATCGCACATCAAAATACCAAAGCGTTTAGCGATAAAAGTGGCGACAGACTCAGGCTGTGGTTGCAAATTGATACTGAAACTTTTTATAACCAAAACAAATTAGCTATTATGCCTATGGGGTTTTGCTTCCCAGGGTATAAAAACGGAGCTGATGCTCCGCCTCGAAAAGAATGTGCACCTACATGGCACAATAGAATGTTAAGCGTCATTCAACCTGAATTGATTTTGCTGGTAGGCAGATACGCACAGCAGTACTACTTACCTGAGTATCGCACGCTGACAGAGGCTATAAAGAACAATCGTGATGAAAGGTTTGCTGTACTGCCCCACCCTTCAGGTAGAAATAACCGTTGGCTTGCGCAGCACCCTTGGTTTGAAACCGAGTACTTACCAAGTGTTGTTGAACAAATTACCCCACTACTTAAATGAGCGGTTAGTTCGCATCTTTCTGCGATTCTAGATAAACCATCAATTCATTAAATGGCATGGGTTTAGCGTAGAAGAAACCTTGTGCTTCGTTGCAGCCTAATTCAATCATATAGTTGGCTTGCTCTATGGTTTCTATGCCTTCCGCAATGGTAAGCAACCCCAATTTATTCCCTAGCGTAACGATTGTTTCGGCTAATACTGCACTTTTACCTGGTTCAATATCGCGAATAAACGAACGGTCTACTTTAAGCCTGTCTAACGGAAGTTGCTGTAAGTAACTCATTGACGAAAATCCAGTGCCGAAGTCATCTATTGCTATGGCTACACCATGCTCTTTTAACGTTCTAAGGGCATCAATCACTATTTGCGGTTCATCCATCACCACGCTTTCGGTAATTTCCAATTCAAGCAAGCTTGGATCGCACTTAGAACCGGTAACAGTATCGAGCACCTTGGATACAAAAGATCTATCTCTAAATTGCGGCATTGATATGTTTACAGCCACACGTAAATCACCGAAACCAGCATCCCTTAATTCTTTCAATCGGCGACATGCTTCTTCAAGTACCCACTCACCAATATCAACAATAAGGCCGGAGTACTCTGCTAAAGGCACAAACACAGCAGGCGAAATATAACCGTTGTTGCCATCGGGCCAACGTAATAAACCTTCCATACCTACCACTTTCTTGCTGACTAAATCGACTTGTGGTTGAAACCATAACTCCAATTTACGGGCCATAAAGTCGCTACGTAAACGGCGTATCATATCTAGTCGCCAAGTGGTTTTATCTTCGATATCTTTGGCAAAATACTCGAAGTTGTCGCTAATATTCTTTTTCGCTCGGTTTAACGCAATATTAATACGCTTTAGAATTTCTAAGCCAATATTTCGTTTGTCATCTAGTTGGCATAACCCCATAGTTACGCTAACGGGTAAGGTATGATCGCTCACTTTAAACGACGACTGAAACAGTGAGTTTATATTTGTAGGATTAACCACATCTGATGGGCCAATTAACCCAAAAACGTCGGCGCCTATTCTTCCAATTTTCACTGAGTCATCGAAACAGGATTGGAAGCGTTCACTAATAGCTTTAAGAAGCTCATTACCCGCTTCTTGGCCTAAGCCATCGTTTACATCAGAGAAATGGTTAACATCGATTAGGGCAACAGAGCAGTTTTCGCAGGCAAAAATATGCGGCTTATTCAGCATATTGATAAATTCGTTGCGGTTTGGAAGACGAGTCAGCCAGTCTCTAAAGGCTGCATTTCTAAGTTCATGAAATAAGTTTACGTTTTCGTAGCCAACAGAAATGCTTGATAGAAATATTTCCAGCAAGCTTTTATCCAAGCCACTAATTTCATTTACCTTATTAACGTAAACCGCAGCTTCAAAGCCCGACCGATTAATATAAAGTACTGAAGAGTCTGATTCAAAAATATGACGTTTTAGGCGTAAACATCGTGATACCTGTTCGGCAATTTCTGTATCATTAATTTTTTCAATGGACTCATTGATGAACGAGGCATACTCGCCTGCAGCCCCTAGAACATAGACACCATTGTCATCTTTATCGATGACCGAGCCCGCTTTTGCGCAAACCAGCCCTTCTGCATCTAAACCTATCAGAGAGCTAATTTGTGTCACTACCCCTTCGCAAAACCCTTTAATAGAATGCTCTTCAAATAGGTTTGCCGAAGACGTTATAATCTTTTCTAAACCAATTCGGTTTTGGTTTATTGTCATGATTTGTTGATATGAACGTAACGAAGAAATCACCGTGGTCATCAACTTAGCGCGGGTAAGCTCAGTTTTGGTTTTATAGTCGTTAATGTCGTAAAGCTTAATAACCTCTTCTTCAGGCGCATAACCGGGCTGTCCCGTTCTTAAGATAATACGAGGCTCACTGAGCCCCATAGATTCACGAATATAACGCACCACATCGAAACCGGCATCATCGGTTTCCATTACCACATCAAGTAAAATAATGGCGATGGTCTTGCCATAATCATGTAGAAGGTTTTTTGCCTCTTTTGCTGAATAGGCATGCAGGAAATTGAGCTTTCTGTCATTAACTATGAGGTCTGAGAGCGCCAGCCGCGTAACGGTGTGGATTTCCTCATCGTCATCGACGATAAGAATATTCCATTCTTTATAGAAAGTAGTATCGATATCTGAACTTCCATCATCATCTAGGAAGATAAGTTCATCATTATCGTAATCCGTTGCCGACATAACTGCTTAAACCCTCATCACTGATTCATACATACTTTTTGCCTGTATGCTGTTTATCAGAATTGCTAAATCGATACTGCAATGCAATAGTGGTATCCTATTGTTCATGCTTTTAATGGCAATCTACATATTAAAATGAAGATAACCCCAGATCCCTATACCAGTTCACTTCCTAAGACCAAGCGCCCAACCGAACCATCGCCGGCTAGCCGTAACGACAATCCAAGCCAAAATGCGACTCAAAAAAGTGTGCAGCCCCAAAACGTTCAACAAGATACTCCGGTACACTTTGTACGCCAAAAGATACTCTCTTGGTTCTCTCGTGTCGGTATTTCTCCTTCGATGACCAACGACCCGAAAAGCCAACGAAACACGTTAGAACGAAGAAAGCAGATAATTGAATTACAAAAAGCCGCTAACCTACAAGCTGTCTTAAATATAGCACTAAATGTGACGATCACCGAATCAGAAAGCGATGGTCTTGATCCAGATTGGTTTTTTGCCTTTAGTAACATGGCAGAAGAAGTCCACAGCCCCGGCATGCAAGAACTTTGGGGTAAAATTTTTGCCGTAGAGGTAAGCAAACCCGGCAGTTTTTCTCTTCGCAGTTTACAAATGCTTAAGTTACTCACTCACAGAGACGCTAAAGTCTTTGCTAAGGCTGTAAGTATAGCAAGTAGACGGCAACACGATACTATTCCAAGGATATTAGTGGGTTTTCATAGAAGGAAAGGATTACTTTCATTCTTTAAACGCCCTGTACCCGAACAACTCAATTTAGCGTCTGTTGGTCTAAGCTACCCTGACTTACTTTCTCTACAAGACATGAAGTTACTTTATGTCAGTGAAATTGAAAGCGGTGAGTTTGTAGAAGGCCAGCAAACGAAATGGCGCTGTGGCTCTGAACAGTTCACCCTTGAAAGTAAGCAGTCTGGGGTGGCCTTAGTCTATTTTAAGTTCACCGCGGTAGGCAGTGAGCTTTACAAACTTGTGCCAAGAAAACAAAACCCCGCCTACCTTTCGGCGTTGAAAGGGGTATTAAGCGAAGTGTTTAATGTCACTTAATCTCGCCTTTTTGAACAGACTCTACGAGCCAGTCAACGCAATAAGATAACGAAGCGAAATTGAAACTAAATCAAAACGAAATAAGGTGACGAAATTAAATACCGTCACCAAACTCGTGTAATCCACACTCACGCTTTAACCCAAAGAAGCGAGTATCTTGTTCACTCATGCCTTCTTGAAGCGACTGCGTGGTATGCCAATCTCCAATAGACACATAGCCTTCATCCCACAAAGGATGGTACGACAAACCATGCTCCTTCAAATAGTAGTGCAGGTCTTTGTTGCTCCAATCAATAATAGGATAAAGCTTAAACTGATTACCTACTTTTTGAAGCACCGGTAACTTACCACGGGTGTCAGATTGGCTACGGCGTAAACCGGCAAACCACGTACCTGCGTTAAGTTCTTTTAAGGCACGTTGCATAGGTTCAACCTTGTTCATTCGGTTGTACTGTTCAATGCCTTCAACCCCTTGCTCCCATAATCGACCAAAGCGAGCTTCTTGCCACGCAGATGAAATATCTGCGTTAAACACGTGCAAGTTTAAATTCAATCCAACTTTCAGCTCGTCAATAAACTTGTAGGTTTCAGGAAACAAATAGCCAGTATCCGTTAATACCACAGGAATATCTGGCTTAGCTTGGGTAAGCATGTGTAGCATAACCGCAGATTGGGCACCAAAGCTTGATGACACAATGTGACTGTCAGGTAAGTTTTCAAGCGCCCACGCAACGCGGGCTTGAGCACTCATTTCTTCCAGTTCAACATTGATATCGGCAAGGGCTTCCTTGCTGATATCAAGTGTTAACGGACTGCTAGTAAGTAGCGTTGAATTACTCATAGAAGTCTCTAGCTGAATCGACAACCGGTGCGACAATTTCAGCGCGAATAACATAATCACCGAACGATTCGTTACCGTTACGCTCTTTCGCCCACCTGCCAATTAATGAATCAAGTTCGGCCATAATTTCTTCTTCACTGATGTTTTCACGATACATCTTAGGAATACGCGTTCCTTCACGATCGCCACCCAAGTGGAAATTATATTTACCTGGGCCTTTACCCACTAAACCAACTTCGGCCAACATCGCACGACCACACCCATTCGGACAGCCTGTTACACGGAAAATGATACTGTCATCCGCTAAGCCATGCTTGGCTAACAAGCCTTCTAGTTCCGTCACCGCATCAGGCAGATAGCGCTCTGCTTCTGCCATTGCTAATGGACAAGTTGGCAACGCAACACAAGCCATAGAATCAAGACGTTGATTTGAAGTCTCTGGCGCAATAAGGCCGTGCTCACGAGCCAAGGCTTCAATCTTTTCTTTATCTTCTGCCGGTACACCCGCAACAATCAGGTTTTGATTCGCGGTTAAGCGGAAGTCGCCAGTATGAATTTTTGCAATCTCAGCACACCCTGTTTTTAAGGTTTTGCCCGGATAATCTAAAATTCGGCCGTTTTCGATAAATAACGTTAAGTGGTACTTGCCGTCTATACCTTCAACCCAACCGAAACTATCACCGCGAGTCGTGAATTCATAAGGACGGGTTTCACCAAAGGTCACGCCTGCACGTTTCTCTACTTCGGCCTTAAAGTTATCTACGCCTACACGTTCTAGTGTGTATTTGGTTTTGGCGTTTTTGCGGTTAACACGGTTACCCCAATCGCGCTGGGTAGTCACCACTGCTGCTGCAACGGCTAATGTGTCATCCAAACCAATAAAACCAAAGTCGCTGGCTTTACGTGGGAACGTGCTCTTATCGCCATGAGTCATGGCTAGGCCGCCGCCCACTAGTACGTTAAAACCAATCAGTTTGCCGTTTTCAGCAATGGCTACAAAGTTAAGATCGTTCGCGTGAACATCTACATCGTTTTGCGGTGGAATAACTACTGTGGTTTTAAACTTACGAGGTAAGTAATTGTCACCTAAAATTGGTTCTACTGGCTTTTCAGTGGTTTCCACTCTTTCGCCATCTAGCCAAATTTCAGCATAGGCACGGGTTTTCGGAAGTAAGTGCTCGCTTATCTTCTTAGCCCACGCGTACGCTTCAACGTGTAAAGCAGACTCAACCGGGTTAGAGGTACAAAGTACGTTTCGGTTTACATCACCAGCAGTAGCGATAGAGTCGATACCTACTTTATTAAGCATTTGGTGCATCGACTTAATTTTCGGCTTTAATACACCGTGAAACTGAAAGGTTTGACGGGTAGTAAGACGAATGCTGCCGTACATCGTGTGATCGGCGGCAAACTTGTCGATAGCTAACCATTGGTCAGGGGTAATGACCCCACCTGGTAAACGGGCACGTAGCATTACATTGTGTAACGGCTCTAATTTTTGCTTAGCACGCTCGGCGCGAATATCGCGGTCGTCTTGCTGATACATACCGTGGAAGCGAATAAGTTGGAAGTTATCCGCCGTGAATCCACCGGTTAAATCGTCTTTTAAATCGGTTTCGATAGTGCCGCGTAAGTTATTACTTTCACGCTTTAAGCGCTCGTTGTCAGCCAGTTTGCCCTCAACGATAAATGGTGATTTTTCATTGCTCATTAATAGACATCCTTCTGATAACGTTTCGCCTTGCGTAGTTCAACTAAATACGCTTTAGCATCGGCTTCTGATTTTTCGCCGTACTGTTGCACAATACTGATAAGTGCGTTTTCTACATCTTTCGCCATGTACATTGCATCGCCACACACATAAAAATGCGCGCCTTGCTGAAGCCATTCGTACACTTCTTTACCATGCTCAAGCAAACGATGCTGCACATACACTTTCTCTTCTTGGTCGCGAGAGAAAGCCAAAGTAATTTTATCTAGTAGGCCGTCTTTCACGTAGCCTTGCCACTCCACTTGATACAAGAAGTCTTGCGTGAAATGTGGGTTACCGAAGAACAACCAGTTTTTGCCTTCAGCATCTTGTGCATCACGCTCTTGCATGAAAGCTCTGAATGGGGCAATACCAGTACCTGGGCCAACCATAATGACTGGTGTATTAGCATCATCAGGTAAACGGAAGTGATCGTTGTTTTCAACAAACACGTCTACTTCACCGCTTTCTTCTAAATACTCACATAAGAAACCAGACGCCCCGCCTTGGTGACGATGACCAAAGGCTTCATAGTCTACGTGAGCGACCGTTAGATGAACTTCATCTTCAACTTCGGTTTGACTAGACGCAATAGAGTACAAGCGTGGTGTGAGTGGTCGAAACGCTTCTACAAGTTGTTGCGCAGTTAAGCTGCCTGGATGGTCGCGCACAATATCAATCAATTGACGCTCTGCCATATAAGTACGTAGTTTCGCTTTATCTTCCATCATCGCAGCTAAGCTTTCTGAACCTGTAGCTGCTTGATAGGCTTTAATGAAGTTAGGGTAGCTCAGCGTTAGCTCAAGCTTGCTACTTAATGCTTCACGCAACGTGCACGTTGCATCAGCAACCGTCACTTCTGCATCGCCATCAAGAGAAAGCGTGTCTATGAACGCTTCAACAAGGCTTGGTGCATTTTTAAACCACACACCTAATGCATCACCTGCTTTATAGGTGATACCAGAATCTTCTAGGCTAATTTCAATATGACGAATGTCTTTTACTGAATCTCGGCCGGTAATTTTTTGAGCATCAAGCAAGGTCGCGGTGAAAGGCGCTTTTTTGGTATACGCTTGCTCAGGTGCACCTTGAACCGCCGAGCCGGTTTGAACCGCTTGGGCAGCAGGCGCTGCTGCACTAAAGTCATCCTTAAGGGATGCAATTAAATCGTTCAGCCAGCTTTCAGCTTGTGCTTCATAATCAACATCGCAATCGGCACGCGCAACCAACTCGGTTCCACCAAGTTTGCCTAGGCGTTCATCGAAGTCTTTGCCCGTTTGGCAGAAGAATTCATAACTACTATCACCTAACCCTAATACCGCGTACTTAGTGTTGCTTAATTTAGGTGCTTTCTTGCCGCTAACAAATTCATGCAACTCGATTGCATCATCTGGCGCATCGCCTTCACCATGGGTGCTAACAAATAGCGCCACGTGGGTTTCAGCTTTAAGCGAACGAGGCTTGTAATCTGCCATGCTAACTAACTTAGAGTTAAAGCCCGCTTCTTCTGCTTTAGACTGACATTGCTGTGCCACGCCTTTCGCATTACCGGTTTGTGAACCGAATAAAATAGTAAGCGTAGGGGCATCAGTCTGCGCAGGCGCTACTGCACTGGCAGCAGTTGGCGCAACAGCACCACCTTGTGCAGCGGCCATACCTGCAGCATAGCCACTGATCCAAGTCAGTTGATCACGGTTTAACCCAGAAATTGCTTGGGTAATTGCATTGAACTGTTGTTCATTTAATACGGCACCAGTAGCCGATGGATTGTTCGATTGTTGTGACATAATTCTTTAGCCTTAATTCGATGGGCATAAGGCTAACGGCTTTCTAGAAGAAGAGAAAAGAATAAATGAGACTTTTTTATTACTGAAAGTGATTAAGGATGTGTTTTGGAGTATAAACAGACTACTTTTGAAGATAACGCTATGCATTATAGGCACTATAACTGTCTAATTTAACCCATAGCCAGACATCTAACATGAGAACATTAAGCTAAATCTAACAGTGTTTTAAGTATAACTCTTGCTAAAAAAGCGTTTTAAAAAGTAAATAAAAAGATACGTAAGCAATTAATATATAAATATATTTTATGAAGAATTCGTAGAGACCTGAGCATTCAAATATGGTCTAATAACACAAATTCTTTAATCTATGTCTTATGTCTATATTTTCTTTTTTCAGATCAAATGTCTCGTTAATTATTCTGTTCTTTCTTAGCGCAATTTCATCTAGTCATGCTGACTCTTTTAAGCACTCAGATTTGCAATCTAATAATGAGGAGCAAAAAGATGAGCACGATGACCCCATGCTCGATGAATCTGAGCACAATAAACAACAGTCCGACGAACAAGCACATCAAGAGCATGGAGAACATGAAGACCATCACGACGAGGTTGAGAAAATTGTTGTACAAGCGACTCGTTCTGGCCGTATAGCCGATGAACAACCTATTCGCGTTGAACTTATAAACCGCGAAGAAATTGAAGAAAAAGCCGCAATGCGCCCAGGCAATATCTCCATGCTGGTTGCTGAAACCGGCGGCGTAAGAATGCAAACCACCTCTCCTGCGTTAGGCAGTGCTAATATTAGGCTGCAAGGTTTGTATGGTCGTTATACCCAACTGTTAGCAGACGGTTTACCACTTTATGGCAACCAAGCCGCCTCTATTGGCTTGCTTCAAATACCGCCAACCGATTTGGGCCGCATCGAAATTATTAAAGGGTCTGCCTCTTCCCTTTACGGTGGCTCCGCGCTAGGCGGCGTGATCAATTTAGTCTCGCGTCAACCAGGCGATGAATTCAGTGGTGAGACGTTACTTAATGCCACCACGCGAGACGGCCAAGATCTCACTACCTATTTCGAATCCCCCATTAACGATTCGGTAAAAATGTCGATTACCGCAGGCGCGCACTATCAACATGAGCAAGATATTGATGGCGACGGCTGGATTGATTTAGCAGGGTATGAGCGCTACACCGCTCGCCCTCGTCTTTTTTGGGAAGGTGAAGATGGCGAAACCCTTTATGTCACTACTGGTTTTATGACAGAGCAACGTGAAGGCGGTACGTTAGAGGGAGCAACCGTTGCCAATGGAGAAGCGTTCGCGCAAACACAAGATTCTGAGCGTATCGATGGCGGTTTTGTGTTCACTAAACCAGTATTCGACAATCTTACCTTTAATGCCCGCGGTTCGGCTATGCTGCAAGACCATGAACACACGTATGGGAACGATTTTGACGATGATGAACACGAGAGCTATTTAGCCGAAACCAGTCTGGCTGGATACACAGATAAAAGTGACTGGGTAGTAGGCATTGCCTATCAATCAGAGGTTTTCACTTCACACATCTACCCAGAGTTTGATTACGATTACCAGGTTCCCGGTATTTTCACTCAGTTCGACTACGAACTTTCCGACATCCTTACCACCTCGCTTAGCGCCCGAGTAGACGAACATAACGAGTTCGGTACCCAGTTCAGCCCTAGAGTTTCATTACTCTACCGCCCCGGTGATATTACGGTACGAGGGTCTTATGGTCAGGGCTACTTTGCCCCTACTCCCTTTGTTGAAGAAATAGAAGCCGCCGGACTATCTCGCTTGGCTAGTATTGAAGATTTGGAAGAAGAAAAGGCAGAAACCGCTTCTCTTGATGTCACTTATACGCTGGGCAACATTGAAACTAGCTTAACCTTGTTTGGTTCAAACGTTGATAACGTTACCGAACTAGAAGCTTTTTCAAGTAATGGGACCAGTGAACTAGACCGAGTCAGGTTGGTGAATGCTGAGGGTGAAAGTAAAATTCGTGGGTCCGAGTTTTTGGTACGTTATTACTGGCGCGACGTAAAGCTAACCGCGAGTTACCTGTACGTTGATGCAAGTGAAGTGTCAGATACTGGTGAAGGTAGACAAGAGATAGCACTCACTCCTCGTCATTCTGCAGGTTTTGTGGCTATGTGGGAGCAGCATGGTAGTTTCAGAACGGGGTTTGAAGCCTATTACACAGGTTCACAGCGCTTGAACGATAACCCGTATATCGACGAGACTAAACCTTACTGGCATTTAGGCCTAATGGGAGAAATCACTCTGGGCCGCATTAGCTACTTCATCAACTTAGAAAACCTATTGAATGTGCGCCAAACCGACGAACATCCTTTGCTTTTGCCTAGCCGCGCGGCCAGTGGGCAATGGACCACTGATATATGGTCTCGCAACGATGGCTTCATTGCTAACGCCGGTATAAGGGTTAAGTTTGGCCACTAGCGCAACGGCGCTGACACAAAAAAACCGACACATGTCGGTTTTTTTGTTTATCAGGTAGATGCTGGCAATAATTAGAAGTGAACTTCTAACCCTGCAAACGCGCCATCAAATTCCATGTCTGCATAGATATCGTCAAGATCTTCAATATCCATTGTCACTTTGCGATAGCCAACCTGAACGGTCATATCAACCGCGAGACTTTCTATAAATGAGTAGGTCACAGCCACTTGGTAATCACTGAGTTCGTGATCATCAAACGACAAATAACTCCCTTCAGCATAAGCCGCTAAGCCCGTAAACGGCAAGCCAACCTGTACTTTAGAGTACACCATTGGCACAACACCTGAGAAATCACCCGAGCCTTGCGTATCGCTGGCCGTATCATAAACTGAAAACGCGCCGTCGATGTACTTGGCATTTAAACCTACATCGAAGCTAATTAAGTCGTTATCGAACAGTTCGTAATACAAAATAATATCTGTAGCGTCTAACTCAATAATGGTATCGACTTGGCTATCTGCGGTGTACAGGTCGCCATCGAAGGTAAAGTTAGTATTTAGCGTAGTAGTACCCGAGTTATCTAAGGTGGTATGCCCTATCTTAACGTTAGGCACAAACGGCAACGGGTGTTCGAACGCCACATAAAGCGCGGTGTTTGTTTCATCATCGAAATTAAAGTCGGCGGTAGATGAATTATCAGCAAACCCACCACTAGTATCGGTTTGCCAAACTTGTGCACCTGCGTACACTCCTGCAATTGTGTCTGCATGTGAAGATGCGGAGAAAAGAGCACAACCCACTAGGGTTGCCAATAGACACTTTTTCATTTGTTATCCTTGACTGAGAAGTTCTGAAAGTTCAATTAAAGCAGCGTTAGCGCGAGAAATATAGTTCGCCATCACTAACGAATGGTTAGCCAGCATGCCAAAGCCACTGCCATTTAGAATAACAGGACTGAACACAGACTGCTGAGTTGCTTCAAGCTCACGAATTATCTGCTGCAAGCTAACCAATGCATTTTTATCTTCTAACACGTCGTAGAATTCAACTTCTACCGCTTTAAGGAAGTGTAGCAGCGCCCAGGTCGCTCCGCGCGCTTCATGAAAATTATTATCTAACTTGAACCAACTGGTTTTAACGGTGCGCTGCTGCGCTATCGACGTAGACTGCTTCGCTTTAGAATCGCCGGCTAAATCTGTATTAATTCTTGCAGAACCAACGCTAGCACTTAAACGCTGAGAATAGCTGCCTAAACGCTTTTCTACTTGCTTAAGCCACTCACGTAAATTATCAGCACGGGAATAAAATTGGCTGTCAGAATTTTGCGGGTTCGCAAGCTGATCGCGATAAAGCTTAAGAAGCTCTATTCCGTCTCGGTAACTAGACTCAGACGACGGAAACATCCAGCTTTTATGATCCATGTTAAATTTAGGGTGCGCTTTAGTAAGATAAGGGTTTTCTAACGATTGAGATTGCGAACGGCTAAAGTCTTTACGCATAGAGAGCGCAAGGTCACGAATCATTTCCAACGCGCCAAATTCAAAAGAAGGCATATTATCTAAGAACACACCCGGAGGCATCACATCGTTCGACAGGTAACCACCAGGCTTATCTAGTAAGGTTTCAGAGACATCAATCATGGTTGCAGTAAGCGTATAGCCGGCCACGTTTTCTGGATTAATATTTTGTGCTTGTTGCGCCACTCGCTTTTTAACGTCATAGGCGTCTGGAGCCATGCTCCAATACAAACCTATTAACCAAAAAATCAGAAACAACACTGCAATGACAAGGGCTATTCGTTTTGTGCTTATTGATTTTCTCATATCAATGCCAACCTTCCTTTCAAATGACACAAAGCCGGACTTAACCGGCAATGTATAACTAATTATAAATACGCGAGAATTACTAAACCTTTATGACGGTTGCAGTTATATCACCATTTAACAGCCTAATAACACAACTTAAATAAACTTATAGTCATCATACAGGGCTATTTTGGTGTTGATCACGCTTTGTATTACCTTTCATTGCATAAATAAGTATAGCAAGAACAACGATGGGCCAAAATGCGCCAATACCTGCAGCTAATAATGCCAAAAAGACGGCACCCACTGCCAGCAATATTGTACCCAGCACACTCACTGCAACTACAAAACCAACTACCGCCAACAAAACACCTATGACAGATAGCGCAGCAATGTTTTCCAACGGGCTGAGCAATTGATCTGACATGGTAATATGCATATCAAACCAGTCGTTGAATACACTCCCCAAACAGTTAACTAAAATCACAGCCAGAACTATAGCAATAAGAAAGTTTTTCATTACACCGTCCTTGGTAATAGCATAACAGCAGCAAAGTAAGCCACAATAGCAATAGCGGGCATCGTAATAAGTGCTGCGGCAGCACCAATACGAACCCAAATTGGATCTACTTCTAAGTGACGTGCAACGCCCGCGCAAACACCTGAAATGACCGCGCTGTCTAAATCTCTATAAATACGTTTTTGTGATGGCATTTTCATTTTTCATTTCCTCTAATTCATTTCAGATTTGCTTAGGGTTGTACGCAGCACTTAAGCTACGTTTTGCTTTTTAAGGGCAGCTAGCTCATTCTCTATGATTTCATCTGTTTCTAGCGCCTCGAACTCAGCGGCCAAGGATGTTGCACCATCGCTATGCTTAGTTAGGTTGTAGGCATCAACCTGCGCTTCTAAGCTATCGATACGTTGTTCGTAATGCTCAAAACGACTCATGGCATCATCAATCTTGGTGCTGCTATCTACGCTTTTCACTTTAAGACGGGTTTCTAGCGTTTGCTTACGGCTTACCAGTGATTTCTGCTTCTGCTTGGCCTCGCTTAACTTGCTATTCAAGCGGCTTGTATCAATCTGAATTTTTTCGATAGTTTCCGCGAGTTGCCCATGTTGTTGTTTTAACTCGTTAAGCTTCGCAACGTATTTTTGTTTCTCTACTAAGGCGGCTTTCGCCAAGCCTTCTCGGTCGTTATTCATGGCAAGCTGCGCTTTATTTTGCCAGCCATTTATATCTTTTTCAGCTGATGCCATATGACGAGCTAATGTCTTTTGGTTCGCTAAGTAACGTGCTGCATCGGTACGTACTTCAACTAGCGTCTCTTCCATTTCTTGGATAATAAGACGAATGATTTTCTCTGGATCTTCTGCCTTGTCTAACATGGCGTTTAAGTTAGCTTGCACGATGTCATTAATTCTTGAAAACATACCCATTGTGGTTCTCCGTTTCATTGTGATTAGTAACCTGTTCTAGCCAGTGGCCATGCTACTGTTGGCGACTAACTTTGTTGACCCCAACCTTGTTGCTTGTAGCTACTTGATTACTTTTGTTTGCTTTGATTTCGTTTTTACGTTTCCTACATTAAGTATTACAAGTGCCGTGCCAAACTATTAAGTAGCTGTTTTATATTGTAAAAATAAAAATCTTTACTTTTTCAAAGTAATAAAGCATTTACTAAAACCAATTATTTAGTGAATTTAACCACCTGAAATTCGTCAATTTAACCAGCAAAAAAGTGAGATAGCTTTTTGAATTTAGCTTGCTGAACTAAGCTCATTACCGTTAGCTCACTGAATAGAGCTCGTGGAATTGAGATCAAGAAATTGAGCTTGTGGAATTTTGAGCTCGAAAATTTAGCCCCATAATTGAACCACCTAAAATAAGTAACCTAATGAATAACCTAAAATTGGCGCAAAAAAAAACGACCTTATAGGTCGCCTTCTCTAAATAGGGTGTAACAGGTAAAGGCTTACTCAGCACTGTTATCATCTTGGTTAACATCCGTATCTGATGTAGCCGCGATATCAGTAACTTGTACTTTCCCTGTTGTGGCTTCACCTTCTAATTCAAAGTGATATGCCGTATTTGCAACCGTTTGATACACATTTGCTTTTACTTCATTGGTAGTGATACTTACGGCGTGATCAACCATATTTGTCAATATTGACTGAAGGATTGATTCTTGCGCATTCGCGCCTGTGCTAAATAAAGTGATAGATAAGATTGATGCTGCTAAAAGTGAAGTTTTCATAATTTCCCTTGATGTTAATCACTGCAACAGCCCTTCGCTATTGCTTTGATTAATAGATAGCCAAACTCGTGCCATCTAGGAAATATAAATATAACAGTTTGATTTTAATATGATTTTTAAAAATTGAGCGACATGTGTCCAATAGCGCACTTTTCATACAACACCAAGCTTTGGTCAAATACATTAAGTGAATTAGTGTATTTGACCACTTAGATGCTTACACGCAGTATCAGGAAATATTGTTCGCCGCTTTTTGGGCGTTGTAATCACTAATTTCCTGCTGAGCAGCCTCTACCGCGTCTAATGCATTCATTAGTAAGTGCGGATCGGGAGACTTACCCGTGCCATTCTGACTCAAGTAGCGACGCCATATACGGCCTCCCGCTTGCCCTTGATATAACCCAAGCATGTGCCTTGCAACATGCCACGGCTTAAAATAAGGGTCATTTTGACGCGCAATACACGCTTCTATATATTGCTGCATTTTAAGTACGACATCACGGCGGCTAATAGGGTGAACAGATTCGTCACCAAAAATCTCGGCATCTACATTGGCCAGAATATAAGGATTGGCATACACTTCTCTGCCCATCATTACGCCATCAACGTATTTCAACTGCTCTTGAGTATCGGCTAGTGTTTTAACACCGCCATTAATACTAATAGAAAGTCCCGGGTGGGCCTCTTTTAGCATATGAACTCTAGGGTAATTCAGCGGAGGAATATCTCTGTTCTCTTTTGGGCTCAACCCTTGCAGCCAAGCTTTGCGCGCGTGAACAATAAAAGTATCGCAACCAGCATTAGCGACTATATCGATAAAGCGGGCAAAATCTTCATATTCATCCATATCGTCGATACCAATTCGGCATTTAACCGTAACCGGGATGTCCACTACCGCTTGCATAGCCTTAACGTTGTCGGCCACAATTTCTGGTTGCGCCATTAAACACGCACCAAAGCTGCCGTTTTTCACCCTATCAGACGGACAACCCACGTTAATATTCACTTCATCGTAGCCGCGTTCTTGAGCAAGTACCGCACATTTCGCCATGTGCTCTGGGTTACTACCACCAAGTTGCAAAGCTACAGGATGTTCTTCTTGGTTAAATCCGAGATAGTCCCCTTTGCCATAAATAATCGCCCCCGTGGTTACCATTTCGGTGTATAGCAAAGAATGTTTTGAAAGTAACCGAAGAAAGTAACGACAATGACGATCGGTCCAATCAAGCATTGGCGCGATGGAAAATTTACGGTTTAGCGGAGCGAAAGACAAAAAAGTAACCTCAATATTGTATAGACAAGTAGCGTTTCCTTGTTTTAAGACCAATACTTAAGTCTATAAACACTATCGCTGTATAGCGCTATTTTACTACTGTAATGACAAAGGTTAAAGCTGATTGCCTACATTAACAGCATCCTTTGCTACTAAACCATAAAACTTATTTAGAACTAATGTGTTATTCCCAAGCAGGTCGATACAAGATATGGTAAGTAAAAGGATGAAAAATATTCTAATTTTAGTTTAATGGGTTTAATTTCAAAGCCCATTTCAACGGTTTGATGTAAACGCAGTTATGTTTATGCCTAAGGGAGATTTTTGCATGGCAAATAAACCATCGAAAAACGTGGAAGCCGAAGTTCCTCAAGCAGCTGATGAACTCACTCAGTTGAGAGAAATACTTTTTGGTCAAACTAATCGAGCATTCAAGGCCGACCTAGCCAGCTTAGAATCTCGCATAAATGACAACTTCGCTACATTAAATAACCAGCTAGAAGTTCAATTCAACGATATTCGAAAGCTTATCGATAACCAAGTTCAAGACTTATCCCAGAAACTTGAAGGTTCGAATAACGCAAATAACAACGTACAAAATCAACTTAAAGCCACCACAGATAAATTGCAGTCGGAACTTGAAATAGCGGAAACGTCTGCCAAAAATGATAACGATACCCTTGAAGCCCATGTGGTGAAAGAACTGGATTCTCTGGAAAGTGTATTCAGTAAACGCCATCAAGAATTATTAGAGCGTCTACAGCAGGTAACGAGTGAGTTGTCAGAAACGAAAACTGATAGAAAAACACTGGCTAATTTGCTTTCTACCATGGCGTCTAACTTAGCGACCGATCAGTAGTAGTTAATGGAAGACAATGGGCCCCTTCCTGAATCGAGAGATCATTCTCTGGATAAAATCAGAGCATTAATACTCGGTCAGGATGACAAATATGTTCAGGAAATCTTGAAGCGCGATGCCAAGGAAGTGGTAGGCGGTATTGTTTCTGAAGCATTGCACGAAAGGGAAAATAAAGACGGCTCGGTTAATAAAGTGCTGGTGCCGTTAGTGGAAAAGTCGCTCCATCGCTCTATAGAAGCAAACAGCGACAAAATTGTAGGAACACTCTACCCCCTTGTTGGAACATTAGTTCGAAAAGCGGTGTCGTCGTTTCTAGTCGATTTTGTAGAGCGAACTAACGCGCTGATAGAAAACAGCCTTAGTCCTAAAAGCGTATCATGGCGTTTTAAAGCGTGGCAATCCGGTGTCAGGTATTCTGACTACGTCGCATCTCAAGTATATCAATATCAAGTTCAGCAACTGTTTGTGATTCACCGAGAAACCGGTACTTTGCTACATACAATTTCTTCTGATCCGGAGCGCAGCAAAGATGCCGACCTTATTTCATCAATGCTGGTTGCCATTAATGACTTCGTTGCTGATGCATTTCAGTCACAAGAAAATGAAGCCGAAAACGAACTAGGTGAAATTAAAACCGGCGACTTTACGTTGCTTATAAAAATAGGCCCTCAGGCCATATTGGTTGCCGCCGTTGTCGGCAGTGTCCCGCCTGATATTCGTAGCCGCTTGCAACAGGCGCTAGAAGAATTTCATCAGTTTTATCAAGTGCCGCTACTAGAGTATCAAGGCGATAGTGCCCCCTTTGCCGGTTGTGAAACCCTATTAAACGACTGCCTGATCAGTGCAAAAAAAGATGATGAAAAAGGTGAGAAAAAGCGGCTCCTTGGCGGTGTTATTATTGCTATTGTTATTCTACTCTTGGGTTATTTAGTGTTCTTAAGAATAGATTTATCAATACTTCAAAATTCAATACGCGATCTCACGCCTCCTCCTGGCATTGTACTTACCGATACTGCCGTTAAAGATGGAAAGGTGCAGATTCGCTTATTGCGCGACCCTCATATGCAAAGCTCGTTGGAATGGTTAGAAAATAAAGATATCGAAATTAGCAAAGTGCTTATTCATGAAGAAGCATTTGTATCGCTACAGAAAAATGTCGTCAGAGACAAAATAGCGGCATTAATTGCTGGCACTGCTGGTATTACAGCGTCGTATGATGAAAGCGATGCTTTATTTTTGAGCGGCACATTGGCGGTTAATGAATTGGGTGAATTTACACGAGAACTGCGAGCAATTCCCGGGGTAGCACAGTTCAAGCCGAATCTGACTGGAATTGATATTGCTGATAGCATCAGCGCGAATACTGATGAAATTGATGCTGTAATAATAAAAGAGTTGGTAGCAAGAATATCATCAACGCATTTAACATTTGCAATTGCCCAAGAGAACCTAGATTCTGGACAAATAGCCGTGTTAGAACGCGTTGGGAAAGAGCTGCTCCAGTTGCAGGCACTTGCGAAGCAGCTTAATCTGTCAGTCGCGGTCTTTATTTTGGGTGCTAGCGACAATTCAGGTAGCCCAGCCCGAAATATGGCATTAAGTAAATTAAGAGCTAACAATGTTAAAGATGCACTGCTACCTATGAAGGTCGACCCTAGCATTCTCTTTCCAATGGGGCTTGGCCAGTTATCGTTAAGTGAGGGTTCAATGGGACGAACTGTATTTATTAACGTTTTGCTATCTGACTCGCAGACATCAGAGGTCAACGCACAGTGATTCAAAAAAAGGTATGTATCTTAGGCCCGACAGGAGTTGGGAAGACGAGCCTTGTTAAACAATTTGTTGAAAGCATTTTTTCCGAAAAATATAAAACGACAATCGGCGTAAAAATTGACAAGAAACAAGTTAATCAGGACGGTAGAGGTGTGCAGCTTTTACTCTGGGACTTAGAGGGTATCGATAGGTATTGTGGCTTTAATCCTCGCTATTTACGTGGGGCTAGCGCCTATATCATCGTGGTCGATCAAACCCGCTCACAGTCGCTTTTAGAAGGTATTGAAATCCTCGAAATGGCAAAAGAGCATTACCCAGATATTCCGGCATTTTTTGTGGTAAATAAAACTGACCTTCCATCTAGCTGGCATTGGAGTGAGGAAGAACTCGCGTCTTATGCTAAAAAATTTACATCACTGACAAAAACCAGTGCGAAAACCGGTGAAAATGTTGAAACTCTCTTCAGTACGATTGCGTTTTGGTAGGGGTAAGATATGGATATACATCTTCTCAACGCGCTTGGCATTACAGACTGCGCAATATTTAAGAGCACAACGGGGCTTCAGTGCCTAACGCCTGACGTAACTTGGTTACCTAAAATAGTCTGCCTTGACGCTGACAATGTGGTTAAACAAGACGCTATTTCTTCCCTTTTTTTAAATGACTTCATGACAGATGCCAATGAAATTTGGCAAAGCGACAACGTATTTACTTTATCTTCAGGTTTTTGGACGGAAGAAGATGAAAGTGAGTTAGTGCATTTAGAAGCCCTTGCGATTAACAGTGGTAAAGGCGAGCATTTTTTAGTGGTGAAAAATGTAGAAAGCCAATACGAAGAAAAACAAAAAACACTACAAGTTGCCCGTGAATTACTCTTAAGCCACCACGAAATAGTAGGTCAGCATGAATACATTCGTCAGCGTTTAGACAAAACCCTGCTTAAAAACAAAAATTACGAAAAATTAGTTCCCCCGATTAAACAAGCCATACACCATTTAGAAACGGGTGTAGTTATTTTAAATAAAGACCGTGAAACGGTGTTAGATAATAGATCCGCAAGGCAACTGCTTTTCTGCAATAAATCAAATAGTAGCGCCGATAGGCTTGAGAACTTACTTGAAGATGTTAGTGTGCCAGACACCTTTCTTCCTACCCTCATTGAGAAACGTTCTGCATGGCAGGGAGAGCTCTACTGGCAGCCGACGGATAATTATGAAGTTTGGCTACAAGTTACCATTCACCCGGTTATTCAAGATAACGAGCTTACCCACTGGGTGTACCTACTTACCGATATCAGCCACATTCGCAATAAAGAAGAAAGCGTATTGTCGGCCACCGGCATGGATTCACTGACCAAAATAGCAAACCGTAATTTCTTTAATAGCTATGTACAAAAATTGGTTAAAGAAGAAGTTAACTTCACCCAATTCATAATCGACATTCGTGAATTTAAGAAAATTAACGAGAAGCTTGGTTATCACTCCGGTGATGAAATTCTCAAATCTTTCGCATCAAGGTTGCAAGGCTTTGTTGGCAACAGTGGGTTTATCGCCCGTATCGGCAGTAATGAGTTTGCCATTGTAAAGCGCACCGATACCTTCAGTGGCGTTAGCCCATTAGATTATGCGCAGGATATGAAAAATAAGCTAATAAATACTTATACGTCTTTACATGGTTCAGAATCCAACCTTGGTATTAATATTGGTATTGCAAGCTACCCTGAACACGGCAGCCAAGCGAATAAATTACTCCGTCATGCCGACATCGCGCTTCAAATTGCTAAATTTCAAGGTAAAAACGTTATTCTTGTATACAGTGAGATGCTGCATCGCCAACATCAAGCCATGTCTGAGTTGGAGGGCAAACTTCGAGCGGCAATTGAAAACAAGCAACTTTCCCTCTTCTTACAACCCATCGTAGATTTAGAAACAGGAAAAATTGTTAAGTGTGAAGCGTTAGCGCGTTGGAAAACAGAAGATGGTAACTACATCCCCCCAGATGTTTTTATTCCATTAGCAGAACGTACAGAATTAATTTTCCCTTTTGGTGAGTGGTTAATTGAAGAGGCCTGTAACGCCATAGAAAAGTTAACAGAAGCTAATTTAGATATACGTTTAGCCATCAATATCTCTGGTCGACAAGTCACCGATCTTGTTTTACTGCATCAAATACAGTCATCATTAAAACGCCGCTCAATTGATCCTAAGCATTTAGCCATAGAGCTTACCGAAAGCGTTTTTATTGATAGCTTAGATACGGTGTCTATATTACTTAACGAACTTCGTGCTATGGGTATTACTATTTCCATTGACGATTTTGGTACTGGCTTCAGCTCGTTGGTTTACCTTAAAAAGCTTCCCATCGATGAACTTAAGATAGACCGTTCTTTTGTTAGCGATTTAGAAGCTAACACCGACGACCAAGCCATTATTCAAGCTATCTTAGGCTTAGCGAGGAACCTTAATATCAGTATTATTGCCGAGGGTGTTGAGACCCAAGATCAACAAACCTTTTTGGTCAATAATGCGTGCGCCTACGCGCAAGGCTATTATTTCGACAAGCCTATGGCCATTACTGATTTTGTAGCGAAAATTGGGAAAATACGTTAGTTAAGCATTGTTATGACGTATAAACAAAAAGTGAGGCAGCTAACGGTCACCATGTACATTGGTGTGGTCATGCTCGCTTGTATTGTTTATTTGGGGAAAGACGCTTTCGTTGCGTTCTTATTTGCAGACACTGTGTCAGGTGAAGTGGTTGAATACAGTATTGCAAAAGAACGCCCAGCTTATTTGAATGTATCTCAAAGAACACCCGAAAGGCATGAAGTTTTAATTGAATACTTTGTAGAGGGCGTTTCCCACTGGATATGGGTAAACTCACATGCATATAGTGCTAGCGGGTTACTATCATCTGGAGATACTGTGACAATAGCCTACAACAAGCATTCACCCGAGTATGGATACGTGATGACTTATGCGTTATTTAGCACTTTAGCTTCAATACTCTGGCCTTTCCTCGTGCTAATTTTATTGGTGGTTACGCCGCAATGGCTACACGTTAAAAGTAAAGTAAAGCACGAGTAATAGGCCCTGAACTTTTTAGTACTAGATAGTTAAATTAACCCTAAATGCCCAGCATGAAACTCTAGATGATCTTCGATAAACGAGGCGATAAAGAAATAACTATGATCGTACCCTTCATGCATGTTCAATGTTAGCTGGGTATCTGATTGCTGCGCAGCTTGCACTAGCGCCAAAGGTTTTAGTTGTTCTGCAAGAAATTCATCACTATTACCCTGCTCTACTAACAAAGGAATAGCGTGGTTCTTACTTGCAATAATCTTTGCTGCGTCGTATTCATCCCACGTTGATTGGTCATCACCTAAATACTGACTAAGTGCTTTTTGACCCCACGGGCAATCAGATGGGTTCGCCACTGGACTAAACGCAGAAACAGACACATAACGGTTGGGATTACGTAACCCGACTACCAGCGCACCATGGCCACCCATAGAATGTCCGCTGATCGCGCGCTCTTTAGTAACAGGGAAGTTTTGCTCAATAACACTTGGCAACTCTTCGGTTACATAGCTGTACATTTGGTAATTTTGCTTCCAAGGCGCTTGTGTGGCATTCACGTAAAAACCTGCTCCCAACCCGAAGTCATAAGCGCCATTGTCATCATCTGGCACCCCTTCACCACGAGGGCTGGTATCTGGTGCTACAATAGCCATACCAAGCTCTGCAGCTAGTTTCATCGCCCCTGCTTTTTGCATGAAATTTTGGTCGTTACAGGTAAGCCCTGACAGCCAGTATAAAACCGGTACTGGTTTTTCGGCTGAAGCGAATGGGGGCAGAAAAATCGCAAATGTCATACTGCAATCAGTACTTTTTGCATCGTGACTGTAGCGTAAATGCCTACCGCCAAATGCGCGATTTTCACTAATAAGCTGCATAATGACTCCTGTACACTAATAAATTTGGAAAAAATTACCACTTTGCTATAGCAAACAGTAAAGGGTCTATCGGATTTTAAATCAAGTTCGTTTACACTAAGTGCCTAATTTTTGAGGTAAGTACGATGATAAGAAGCCTAATGCATCATCTGGTTGGCACCATTTCAGTAATTTTTTATTTTTTAAATACGGTCTTATGGGCCACGCCCATCATAATTTTGTCTTTTTTCAAACTCATTCCAGTCGCGCCTTGGAGACGATTTATATCGTATATCTTAGACGCTTGTGCAACCGCTTGGATTTCAATTAACAACCTTAATCAGCGAGTGAGTAGCAGAACAAAATGGCATGTTACCGGCATCGAACAACTTACCCCTGATGACTGGTACTTGGTAATTGCCAATCATCAATCTTGGGTCGATATCTTAGTTTTACAACGTGTATTTAATCGAAAAATTCCATTTTTGAAGTTCTTCCTTAAAAAAGAACTAATTTATGTTCCTATTTTAGGACTTGCATGGTGGGCACTCGATTTTCCGTTTATGCGTCGATACTCAAAATCTTTCTTAGCGAAAAATCCGCACCTGAAAGGCAAAGATATGGAAACGACCCGTATCGCGTGTGAGAAGTTTCGAACTAAACCTGTCAGCATTATGAATTTTGTTGAGGGCACACGGTTTACCCAAGCAAAACATGACCGTCAGAACTCACCGTTTAGCCATTTGCTAAAACCCAAAGCGGGTGGCGTAGCATTTGTGCTATCAGCCATGGGCTCTCAATTACATAAGCTTATTGATGTCACCATTGATTACCCTAGAGGCGTGCCCTCTTTTTGGGACTTTGTTAGCGGAAAGGTGCGTGATATTCGTGTGAGTATTAAAGTCACCCCCATTACAGATATCACAGAGAACGGTTACTTCAACGACAATTACTTCGACGACCCAAAGGTAAGAAGTCAGTTTCAGCGCTGGTTGAATAGCCGCTGGGAAGATAAAAACGACCAGTTAGAATCGATTAACGCAACCCAGAAGCCATTATGATCCGTACCTTGTTTTCCCCCGTTATTTTTCTCATTCATACTACGCTTCAAGTATTTAATCTTGCGTTGTGGGGGGGATTAATCATCCTTTTGGGCGTAGTTAAACTTATACTACCAGCAGGAAAAGTTACCCAAGTATGGAACAGCCTGATGCATGCTTGTTTGTTCAGTTTTGGTCGCTTTAGTGTATTACTCATTCGCTTGTTTAATAACATAAGCATAGAGCGTCCTATTGATGGAAGATTATCAAAAGACGGGTGGTATTTGATTATTGCCAACCACCTTAGTTACCTAGATATTGTGCTGTTGATAGAGTTTGCGACCAACCGCATCCCCGCGCCTAAATTCTTTCTTAAGAAAGAACTGATTTGGCTTCCTTTTGTGGGGTTAGGTGCTTGGGCGTTAGATATGCCCTTCATGCACAGATACACCAAAGCGTATTTAGAAAAGTATCCAGAGAAAAAAGGCAAAGATTTAGAAACGACTAGAGCGTCCTGTGAGAAGTTTCGTCATGTTCCTACTACGGTTATTAACTTTGTAGAGGGAACCCGCTTTACGCCGCAGAAGCATCAGTTAAAACAGAGCCCGTACGAAACCTTACTGCCTCCTAAAGCTGGTGGCATTTCTTTTACGTTAGCCGCGATGGGAGAACTGTTTACCAACGTGCTCGATATTTCATTGTTGTACCCTGAAAACAAACGTCACCCGATGATGGCCATGTTGAGTGGCACCATGACCAAAATCATTATCGATGTTAATGTGATCCCCGTGCCAGCACTTCAGCAACACTCTACATTGAGTGAACCCGAATTCCGCACGACGTTCCAAGAATGGTTAAACACCCTTTGGAAAAACAAAGATAACCGTATCAAACGTCTTTTGGAGTCGTAATTGTGGAAGTAAGTTCGACTGTTCGTGATAATTTCATGCATTTAGTGAAAGATTTTTTCCCAGCAATCTCTATGCACGACCCGTTATATAATGCGCTAGCACTGGGTACAATTTTAACCATTGCTATTGTCATCTATATTTTTGCTAGGCTAATTGTTCGCCCTCAAATAGCACGATGGGTATCAAAAACGACTAACATTTGGGATAACGCGCTGCAAGAGCACGGCTTCTTCCGCCGTTTAATGCATTTATTCCCTGCTCTGTTTATCTTTCTTTCCACTCCTGTGCTTATTGAAGAAGAGTCCGTTCTATTTGGGCTGCTGATTAAAAGCTCACTGCTTTACATGCTGTACAGTGGCTTATTGGGTATTTATGCCATCTTAAGTACGATAGAAGATGTGTATAACGCATCTGCGTTGTCTAAACGTGCGCCTATTACTGGTTTCATTCAAGTCACTAAACTTGGCTTTGCCATTCTGACCATACTATTTAGTATTTCGTTAATAGTTGATAAAAGCCCGCTTCTGCTGGTCTCTGGGCTAACCGCCATCGCCGCGGTGCTGTTATTAATTTTCCGCGATACCATATTAGGTTTTGTGGCGGGGATTCAAATTGCTGCCAACCGCATGTTCAATACCGGCGATTGGATCACCATGCAAAAGTACGAAGTCGATGGTGAAATTAAAGAGATAGGCTTAACCAACGTTAAAGTACAAAACTGGGATAAAACCATTTCTACGCTGCCCACCTATAACTTAACTACCGAGGCGGTTAAAAACTGGCGTGGAATGCAAGAGTCGGGTGGGCGAAGAATTAAACGCTCCGTCTACATTGATGTTCATTCTATTAAATTATGTGATACCGAGATGCTTGAGCGCTTCTCTAAAATTCGCTATATCAGTGAATATATCGACAAAAAAACAAATGAACTGCGTGCTTACCACAGAGACTATTCTATTGATGAGTCTGATTTATTGAATAGTCGAAAGTTAACCAATATTGGCACCTTCAGAGCGTATTTAGAGTCTTATTTGCGAAAACACCCAAGTGTGAACCAAGAAATGACATTAATGGTACGTCAACTGCCCCCTAATGAGATTGGACTGCCACTAGAGCTATATTGTTTTAGTATTGAAAAAGACTGGGTGAAATACGAAAAGGTTCAAGCGGATATATTTGATCATGTCATGGCCATGCTGTCTTTGTTTGACCTAGTTGCTTACCAGCGTGACGGCCATTTGGGTTATTTATCCAATGCCATGGAAATGAGCCAGAGTGAACAAGACTAGCGCTTGCTAGTGTAGCAACGAAATATAAACGCTAGACATAAAAAAACCGGCTTGAGCCGGTTTTTTTATAGAAATCAATATTTAAGCTAATGCATAACCCATTAGCATGCATACCACTAGCCCTGACACACCGAAGAAACCGTATTCGATTTTTTCTTGCATGCCTTTTGCGCCAGTTTCAGCTGTCATGAAACCCATTACGATGCTGCTAAGCCCCAGAGTGAAGGCAATTAGCGCAACACCAAATACAATTGCGTTAATCCAATCAGTCATTCTCTAAACCCTTTAATTTTTCTGGCGTTATTATGCATGAAATCAATCTAGATGAACATGCCTCAAAAAGCATTAAATACGAGTAATGCGCTCTTTTTCTTACCTCTTTGATCTTAGTCAAAAATGCCAAATAGTTAAGCTAATTACTAATTTTTGGTAAATAGCGAATGTTACAACCTAGTCACAAAACCATAAGGCATTGAAATAAAAGAATTTATTAGAATGGCATCGAGGTTGCAACAGCAGGTTATAAAGCAGTGTGACTACCTAAGACACTTATCACGCTAAGAATTTTCGCGACAGCATCACGGTTAATAGGATTTAAAAAATGAAAATTAAACAACTACTTCCAATCGCACTAGTATCTACTTCACTACTTAGCGTACCGGCGTTTGCTTTCGAGACAAGTTGCGACATTGAGTTAGACGGCCACCTTCAATATTACCAAGGCTTGCTCACCATCGATATGCAAAATGGTTCTACAATGACCATTGATGACACCTATAATTTAGTTATCAATGGGGAAAGTGTTGCATTGAACAACGAACAACAACGATGGGTAAATACCTATTACGACCGTATTGATACTGCAATCCCCATGACCCTCAATATCGCAAGTGAAGGGTTAGAGATTGCGAGTGTCGCCGTTTCTGAAGTATTCGGTGAACTGCTTGGCAGCGATAATGAACTTACCAAAGACTTTGATACGATGTTTACTTCGCTTAACGACAAGTTAGCAACGTCTTTTTATGATGACAGCGGCAATATCAAAGTGGATACCACTAAATTTGACGAACCAGGCTTTTTCGATGAAAGCTGGGAAGACGAATTTGAAGCGCAGTTCGAGTCGCTAATTAGTGAATCAATGGGCCGCATACTTATAGCTGTTGGTACGCAAATGCTATGGAACGGTGGAGACATGGAAGAGTTCGAGGCAAAAATGGAACGCTTTGGTGAATCTATTGAAGATCGTGTTGAAACTCAAGCCGCAGCACTTGAAGAGAAAGGCGACGCGCTGTGCGAAGTGTTACAAGAAGCAAATTATGCGGAAAACAACATGCAGAACGACATTCCTGGATTGAGTGGTTTAGACTTAATTGACATGCGCAGTGGCGAAATGAAAATG
The DNA here is from genome assembly GCF_030547075.1 of Alteromonas sp. 1_MG-2023. GTDB lineage: Bacteria > Pseudomonadota > Gammaproteobacteria > Enterobacterales > Alteromonadaceae > Alteromonas. The sequence goes on from NZ_JAUOQH010000013.1 coordinate 36,569, forward strand.
TAACCGTGTCAGCCTGCAACAGAGAGCGAGCCTGTAACAGATTCTGTGTTGCTGCCCTGCCCTGCCCTGCCTCGTCCCGCTATGTTCAAACCATATGCAAATTACGTTTAATATCCTTAAAGCGCTAGCTTCCCAGCTAGCGTTTTTGTTCTTTTAGCTTATATTATTTTGGTATTCTTCCAGCCTCACCTCTTAGCATTCGGCACTTTTTACCTATCACCTAAAATTTGCCACTATGATCTAAAAGGTGTCACCCAGCACCTACCATTTAGCAACCAGCATTAATCTACTTTGCGCCTTACGGCGTATCTTTGATACTTTACTGCCACGCCCTTTTTTCATCCACGAAGGCCCTATGAATAATAAATTAGTAATATGCGGTTACGGTTGGCTGGGTCGCTACTTAGGCGAAGCCATGTCAGCAACACATTCCATTGTTGCCACCACACGAAACGAAGAAAAAGCGCTGCAAATAAGCAATAAACGCATTCGAGGCCTGGTATTTAGTTTGGGGGACGACATTAACGCGCTATGTGAAGAGCTTAGCGACGCAACACTGGTGCTAAACATTCCACCTGGTCGTCGTAATACCCAGTTAAATGATTTTACCGATAGCATGCTTGCCCTTATTAATAACGCAGTGGCGGCCAACGTGGCCCGTATTATCTTTATCAGCACCACCTCGGTATACGGCGATACTAGGAATGATGAGTTAAATGAACACGCCAGTACCCAGCCTGAGACCGCGTCGGCAAAAGCCCATGTTGCGATAGAACAGCACCTATTAGATTTACAAACGGATGCCAAGGTAGACGTTAAGATAGTTCGCCTTGCAGGGTTAACAGGCCCAGATCGTCACCCTATAAATTCATTAAGTGGCAGAAACCTGAATGCGGGCAATAAAAGAATTAATTTAGTGCATATTCATGATGTGGTAGCCGCCTTAAAGACACTTATTTTGGCCGCTAGTACTAAGACCGATAGTAGCAAGGCTGATAGTAGCAACGGTGATACTAGCAAGGCTAACCGCACAAACTTATATCACTTATGTAGCTTACAGCACCCGAAAAGAGGTGACTACTATACCCAAGCAGCAAACAAAAAAGGGATACCTGCGCCTACGTTTAGTGAGTCAGATTTAACGCCTACGGGCAAAGTGATAGATGCAAAAGCAAGTTGGGATTTACTAGGAATAGTACCTGACTATGCTAACCCTGATGACATGGTGTAGTGAAATAGCATGTTGTGACATGATGACGTCGCACGCATAGGTTTATAAACAGATAAGGCACTCACATTTGAGCGCCTTATTATTGATTTACGTTTTACGTCAACTAGCCTAATGTAGCAACTAACTGAGAATAACTACTAGTCAAGAACAGCGACTAGCCAAACAGGCTAACGCCGAAGTATTTAACCGCCACAGTATTGATGAAAATAACTAATAATATGGCTGGAATAAAGGTCTTAAGCGATACATCAACATACTTTTCAAACCATCCGCCGCGATAGCCTGAACTTCCCTCTTCAAGGGATGCATTGAAGTTTGCACTCTTCCAACGATAGATAACGAAGATACAAATTAAGAAGCCGTTTAATGGCAAAATGGTCTCGTAAAACACGTCAATAATAACGTCGAACAGCGACTTATCGACACCCGCGTAGCTGGCGAACTGCGTAAGTGCTTCCACTTTGCCAAATGACAAGGTACACAGTACCGCTAGCACAAGCATTACGCTGCCAAGTGATGCTAACGCCCACTTTCTGCTTACGCCTTTCTCATCCATTAAAGCCGCTACTGGCACTTCAAAGATAGACACTAAAGACGTAATTGCGGCAAAAAACACTAATAAGAAGAATAGGCTTGCCACGATAGACGCCCCAACATAGCCAATAGAGCTTTGCAGCGCTAAAAATATGTTAGGTAAATAAGTGAAAATCATGCTCACCGATGACTCACTAAGTTCATCAGGATTAATATCAGGGTTGAATGAGAATATAGCAGGTAAAATCATCAAGCCGGCCGTGAAAGCCACTGCGGTATCGGTTATGGCTACTAACTTTGCCGACGTAGGTACATCCGCTCTTTTGTCGATATAACTGCCGTAGGTAATCAATATCCCCATACCTAGCGATAGAGAGAAAAAAGCTTGTGCAAGGGCACCATTTACCACGGTTGCGGTCAGCTTTGAGAAGTCTGGAATGATATAAAACTTCACACCTGCCATGGCATTTTCTTGGGTAAGTACAAACACTACTAAGCCAATTAGCATAACAAACAGAGCTGGCATTAGCAGCTTGGCTGCTTTCTCAATACCCTCTTTAACACCGCCTTGCAGAATGAGATAAACCACACCGACAACCACAGCCATATAAGCAAAGATAGACGATGAATTAATAAATAACCCAAAGGTATCTGGGTTAGCTAAAGTGTCTAAATTACCGCTGACGGTTTCAAAAAGATAACCGAAAATCCATACCGTGATCACCATATAGAAAACCGCAATCATAAATGGTGTAGCAATGGCTAACCAGCCAGCGATTTTCCACTTTCCAGAATTACCACTGATTGCACTGTACGCGCCTAGTGGATCTTTTTTGGCATGACGCCCTACCGACATTTCCGCTAACATCACAGGTAAGCAAATAGCGAATACAAAAATGGCGTACATCAATAAGAATGCACCACCGCCATTTTTTGCTGCGCCAACAGGAAAACCCACTAGGTTACCAATACCTACTGCCGATCCTGCCGCTGCTAGAATAAAACCTATGCGCGATCCGAACTGTTCTCTGGCCCCGCTCATATCCCTTCCTCTTGTTGAGTTTATTTTTATGTTTTCTGGGATGGCGATAACTTACAATTATTTCATCGTGCTAATGGCGTCGACTACGTCGTATTGCTCGCCTTTTTTAAGCGAGTCAAAAAACTGCACCATTCCCTGAAATGCATGGTAACAGCAGTGTAATAAAAAGTCTTGATATTGGGCTTACAGAAAGCGGCAATTGGCGTATCACCAAGTTACCACTTTACCGTCCCAGTCAATGAAGTGGCAGCTTTCGTTGCCATTTAGATGGCGAGATACACTCAGTTTTGACAAATGAGTAAGCAGTTGATTAGCTGTAAATTCAGGCGTAAACAACTTTTTTGCTTTTACGTTTTTCTGAAATGGCGCTGATAGACCGGTATCGACAGTGCCTGGGTGATAACACATTAAAAGTGGTTCTTTTAAACGCCGTGTGTACTCTACTGCGGCTGTTTTTACCAACATATTAAGCGCGGCTTTTGAAGCTCGATATCCATACCAGCCCCCCAGTTTATTATCAGAGATACTGCCCACCCGCGCACTAATACAAACAATAGACGGGCTTTTTTTCACCATCACAGTCACCAAGTACTTCATCCATAGAGCGGGCATCGTACTATTGATTGCAAAGTAAGTTGCTAACGCTTCTTCACTAATATCTTCAAGCCGTTTTTCTGGCCGAAGCCCCAATGTTTCGTTATGAAGTACACCGGTAGCGACAATCGCTAACTTCACTCGTGTACCTTGAGCTTTAAGGTCTTTAACAAACGCCGCTATACTGGCTTCATTGTGTTCCGGCAAGCGAATTGCCGTTACATTACTTGGCCAATTAGGGTCTCTATAACCACTGCGGCTAAGCGCTATTACCTTTTTAGGGTTCTCACCTTCACTGGCATTGGCGCTCGCCAGTAAATGAACCAGAGCCTTACCTATCCCGCCCGACGCCCCGATTACAAGATACACCGTACCAGTGCTTTGCTCAGCAGTATTTTGCTCAGCTTTGGGGTTATCAGTCATTGTCGCCACCTGTGCCTTTTGTGCTTTTGATACTCGCATTATTTTTCGCTCCTGCTGTGCTTTTAGTATGCGCAGCATTCGCATCACTGGGTGATCCCTGTTGAATGTCGCCAGGCACACATCGGTCACAGGTACGTTTTTTACCGGTCAACAAATACGAAATGGTATAGCGGTGCTTAGCGAATTTGAGGTAACACCAATCGGCAACAATTCGAATAACAGGCCAGCGCAAAGGGGCATATAGCCACCCCACACCTACGGCTTTCCAGGCTTGGTGGGTTACATCTAGCCCAGTTATAAGTGTGCCATCGGGTAATAACCCGTGAATCCTGGCATTGAGCGCGTGCCAATCTAACTCAGGGTATTGAGCAGCAAATTCTGGTGTTTGAATGTCAACAAGGGTTAATGCACCGTCTTTATCCCGTTTTCGTAAATGGCGCATTTCTGTTTTACACAACGGGCAGTAGCCATCGTAAAAAATTATCAATGTAGTCACCTCTGACTTGGCGGTAGCTTTCTATGTTTTGTACTTTCTATGTTTTGGGTTTTATATATTTTGGCCTTTTTATTTATTATGCTTTTATACGCTAAAAAAATGCACTTGGATGACTTGAGTTTACCCGCACTCACACCCACACTGATGTCATACGTTTTTTCTGAGGTAACACAATGGCAAATTTACAAGTAGCCACCCTAGCAGGCGGGTGTTTTTGGTGTATAGAGTCAGCATTTAATACTGTTGAAGGCGTTGAAAAAGCAGTATCTGGCTATGCGGGCGGCGAAGATGCCTCTCCAAACTATGAATCAGTTTGTGGTGGCGGTACTGGTCACGCTGAAGTAGTTCAGGTGACTTATGATGCTGATAACATCAGTTATCGAGAGATATTGGAGATTTTCTTTGCACTGCACGATCCTACTCAATTGAACCGTCAAGGTAACGATGTAGGCACACAATACCGCAGTGCGATCTTCTATCATGACGACGCGCAAAAAGACGCTGCTGAAGCTATTATTGCAGAGATTACGTCTGAGGAGATTTGGCCTAATCCGGTGGTCACTGAAGTTGTGCCCATTGATAACTACCATCAGGCTGAAGACTACCATCAAGATTACTTTAAAAATAATCCACAGAACCAATACTGTTCAATGGTAGTTGCACCTAAACTAGCGAAGTTTAAAAAGACATTTGCTTCACGTTTACGCACGCAAGCATAAGCGGCCACAATAGAATTAGCTTGGCTTGCTCGCCTTGAAAAGCCAAACAAAAATGCGGTTACAGATTAAAATCTGTAACCGCATTTTTTATTTCTATCAATAGCCTGTGTATTGAAGCCCAGCGCTATTGCAACATAGCGTTTTTGGAGTTCTTTGCTACTGAAGCTTAGTGCTACTGACGCATAGCACTACTGAAACCATGCGTCATTTAAAGGCACCGAGAACAACAGCGGTGCCATGGCTTCGTAACGTGGTGTCTCTGCTTCACATTTGACGTTCTTCAAGTAGTTTACTTTCCACGGGTCGTTAATTAACCACAAGGTATCTTCTACTACTACCAGTCCTTCAATTGAGGCGTTATCCATTACATATTCGCCACAATTATTGTCCGCACTTACATTAAACTGCATGGGAATACGCTTGGTTTCAACTTTACCGGCTACATCAATGACCCATACTTCGTTGTCGTTTCTAGCAGCAGCAAGTAAGAAATTATCATCGTTATCCGCAGTACTATAAAGCGCTAAGCCATTAATTGGGTGGCTACCCGCATCAAAAATAGGCACCGATAAATCAGGTTCATCTACCACAGCGAAATCCGCACTTTGCCAAAAATCATCCGTTATGTTTAATGAAAAAATACGCGGCTGCCCTGTTTTGTCTTTCTCAAGACCTAAGTACAAGGTGCCATCTTTTGCCATGGCCATGCCCTCAATACCGTCGTTGGGAAAGTTACCCACTTCAAATTCGGTAGGAAACTGCAAAGGACGAACATGGGTCATGGTGACGCTATCATTCTCATCCCGCTCTAATCGAACCAACAAGGTGGGATAATCGGTAGAGCCCGTGTTTTGATATTTCTTTTCGCAGCGGGTTGAGAGAGTCCCCGTGCGGGTGGCATCTTCGGTAACGGTATAAATCACATTCGGGTTACTTGGGTCGCTTGCTAGCGCTTCTAAATCTGGTGCATTAGTTAAGTAGTCACTAAAACAACTTCGGCGCACTTTTGTGGCTAGGTTGAATGCATTACTTGAGTTGGTTAATGTTGCCGTATCTTTATCAAGAAAATGCAGTTTTCTTTGCTGCTCGAACGCGGCACTCCCATCTGCAATGGTCACGAGTTGGCCATCAATTTCAATAAGCCCTGAGGTTTGAGGGTCTTGCATAACATCGCTAGTATCGGTGGATATCCAGCGCCCTATTGATGTTAATACCGTAGCGGTATTTGCACTTGGTGCTGCTTCGGTAAATGTGGCTTCTTTTTTTTCACTACAGCCTGTAATAGCACCAGCAAGCAAAAGCCCAGTACATGCGGCAACGGCACAACTTTTCAACATAACCTTTTTCCTTCAACTTAAGATGCGGCTAACCAAAATGCTACCTAAGCATTTTGTGAAAGGGCGCATCTAGTAATAACGCTAGTATCAGCAAAACCCAATGGGTTAAAAATTGTAAGCGAGTATATCTTCCATACCGTTTAAAACCAAAAAAGAGTAAGGTACATTTTTCTTCTGATTGCTTTTGGTAGGAGCTATTATTTTTAAGCAATATATTCCTGCGGTAATTGCAGGCCCAATCGTTAGACGAGTGACACAAAACACCTGTCACATTTGGTTAGTAACGTCTAAGAGTACAGTCCCAACATTTTCGCTGACGCAACATGATGTGCAGCTAGAAGCAGAGTTGGATTGCACCTGTGTACAAGTAGGTAAACACGCATTCATTCACTTATTGTCTGCTACTATAGATGAAAGCTTTACTGCCAATATACCTGTTTACTACCAACTTACCTTTACGGCGGCTGAGTGCCAAGAAAAGTGGCTTGAAGATCTCGAATCTTTACTTTATTCAGACCAAACTGCATTAAGCTTTTGCTGGACCAACAAGCCAGAAACCATACTGCATGGCTCTTGTCGAAAGCCTCATTTTGATGGCGATGATGCCCTGGCCCAAGTCGATCATTTGCTCGATAACGCCATTGCGTCAAACAGCCCTCGCCCTGATGTGCTTATGATGACAGGGGATCAGGTATACACCGATGATGTCGCCGGCCCTACCCTACAAGCCATTCACCAAACCATAGCCTTGCTTGGGCTTTTCGAAGAGCCACTTGATGGCGCGATATTAGATAACTCAGCAGAGTTGCCTACTCACCCCCATGGTTTTTATGAGCGAGAGCAGTTACTGCCACAAACAGAAACAAACACCGCCCTCTCATCACTCTTCTTTGGTGCCAAAAGAAAACCCATATTCACCTCGGTTAATGCGCAAAACCACTTAATAAGTTGTGCTGAAGTGATGGCTATGTATTTCTTGGTGTGGTCCCCTGCCCTGTGGCGAAATGTGACTTTTCATATCAATGATGTAGCCGCGCAACACAAAGACACTTTTAAAAAAGAACAAAGTGCCATTGAAGGGTTTGTAAATAAGTTGCCAAATGTTCGACGGGCGCTGGCGCACATTCCTGTTTATATGATTTTTGACGACCATGATGTCACCGACGACTGGAATCTTACACGAGGTTGGGAACAAGAAGTTTATGGGAACCCCTTCTCTAAACGCATGATTGGCAATGCCCTTATCGGCTATTTACTTTGCCAAGGTTGGGGCAATGCGCCGCAAAAATGCGCGCCGTTAGTTGCAAGAGCGTGCGACACCTTTACCGAAACGGGCATGGTGGAACAAGACGAACTCATCGAACAATTGTTAGACTTTGAACATTGGAACTATCGCTTAGACACTACGCCACCTATTGAGGTACTAGATACCCGAACCCGTCGTTGGCGCTCGGAATCGAGTATGAAAAAGCCGTCTGGCTTGATGGACTGGGAAGCGCTGTGCGACTTTCAGCACAATATTATTGGAAAGGATGCCGTAATAGTGGTGTCGGCTGCCCCTATTTATGGGGTTAAATTTATTGAAGCCATTCAAAAGACTTTCACCTTCTTTGGCAAGGCACTTACTGTGGACGCCGAAAACTGGATGGCACACAAAGGCACGGCAAATGTCATGTTGAACATTTTTCGGCATTACAAAACGCCCCCTGAATTTATTATCTTATCCGGTGATGTTCATTACTCGTTTGTATATGACGTAAGACTACGTTTTCGCCGCAATAGCCCTCACATTACCCAGTTTACTTGTAGCGGATTAAAGAACGCCTTTCCCGATGGCTTAATTCGCTGGTTAGATAGGCTTAACCGTGTTTTCTATGGGCCAAAATCTGTGCTCAATGTGTTCACAAGACGCAGAAATATGTCGGTCACCGCCAGAGAACCTTCATCAGGATACGGTGAGCTTTATAACGGCTGCGCCATCGGTATATTACAAATTTCACAAAATAGTACAGTTGTTGGCTGCAAAGCTTTGTTGAGCAACGGTAAAGAGGTAGAATTCCCGCCCTTAAAAGATGATTAGTTTGTACGAAAAAAGACTGTGAACCTCACTAGGGAATAAGCTCGCCAGCATAATTTAAAAGAATAACTGTAGCTTGCGGGGCGTGGGCGACCTAACCTATTGCATAGCTCAACATGCTGTTAGGCCGTATCAATATTAATTCAGGATAATACTACTTCGCGATTAACGTGCCTTTGTACATTTGCATTTGGCAATGAAAAACGTATTCGCCAGCTTTAAGAGCAGGCAAAGTGATTTTATTGTCATCCCCCATTGCCAAGCTTTTGCTTATATCCAGTTGTGGAAACACTACGGTTTCGGCGCACGGTGCACTGTCTTTTCTATCAAAAGTGAGCTCTACTTTTTTATCGGCCGCGACTTTGATATTGGCAGGCTGATACACGCCGTTATCTACCACTATAGTGGCTGTATTATTATCAGTTTCAATTTGCTTTGGTTTGTACAACCAAAACCAGTAAATGATTGCCGTTATTAGAACAGCGCCGAGTATATTAATCATCAACATAATCTACTCCCTAAGATTTATTGGGCTTAAAAAAGCGTAAGCGGTTAGCGTTAGTAACAACCGTTAACGATGAAAGCGCCATAGCGGCTCCCGCAACAACAGGGTTTAATAACAAGCCAAAAAATGGATAGAGCACGCCTGCTGCAAGAGGAATACCCGCTACGTTATAAATAAAGGCACCGAACAGGTTTTGCTTAATGTTACCAATAGTCGCGCTACTTATCGCTATTGCATCAGCTAAACCGTGGAGTGAACCTCGCATTAATGTGACATCGGCACTTTCAATAGCTACATCTGTGCCTGTTCCAATTGCAAAACCTACATCCGCCGTGGCAAGCGCAGGAGCATCGTTAATACCATCCCCGGTCATACCTACAACCTCGCCTTGCTGTTGACGTTTAGTGACTTCGTTTACTTTATCCTCTGGCAGCACTTCTGCGATAAAATCATTAATACCGACTTTTTTAGCTACAGCGTGCGCGGTTGCTTGGTTATCACCAGTTAGCATTACAATATGAATGCCTTTATTTTGCAGACGCTTAATTGCCTCAGCTGAGTCTTCTTTTATTGGATCGGCCACCGCAATTAACGCTGTTAGCTGGTTATTAGAAGCAAGATACATGGGCGTTTTAGCATCTTTTGCAAAGCCTTGTGCTCGCTCAGCGGCTTCGTCAACGGCAATCTCGTATTTATCCATAAGCGCTTTATTACCAAATAACAGAGTTTGCTCGTTCACCGTACCGCTTACACCTTTACCTGTAATGGCTTCAAAGTCGGTAACTTTACTTAACTTCAGGCTTTGTTTCTCAGCGTACTGCGTAATAGCGTCTGCTAGAGGGTGCTCAGAGCCACTCTCTAAGCTTGCCACTAGCAGCATTACGTTACTTTCATCCGCGTTATTAAACGTAACAACGTCTGTTACTTGTGGTTTACCTTGAGTGATGGTGCCGGTTTTATCTAAAATCATTGTTGTGATTTTAGAGGTGGTTTGCAGGGACTCGCCATTGCGAATTAAAATACCTGATTCAGCGGCTTTACCAACCCCCACCATTACCGACATAGGCGTTGCTAAACCTAGTGCACAGGGGCACGCAATAATAAGCACAGTGGTAAGTGCGACCACAGCATAAGCAATTGAAGGCTCTGGGCCAAAATTAAGCCATGCGAGCGCAGCCAGTACGGCAATAATCATCACTGTAGGTACAAATATACCTGATACAACATCAGCTAAGCGCCCTATCGAAGGCTTGGAGTTTTGTGCCCGCTTAACCATATTAATAATATTAGCAAGGGTGGTTTCATGCCCAACATGTGTGGCTTCAAATAATAAAGTGCCACTTTTATTTATGCTGCCAGCAACAACTTTATCACCAGCTTGTTTGCTTACCGGCATCGGTTCACCTGTGAGCATTGACTCGTCAACACGGCTACTACCTTCAAGTACATTGCCATCTACCGGTATTTTTTCGCCAGGCCGTACACGTACGTTATCGTTTATTTGTACATCGCTTATATCAATATCTTGCTCTTGCCCCTGGCGTACAACTCGCGCTGTTTTAGCCTGCAAGCCAATTAAGCGCTTAATTGCTTGTGAAGTACGCCCACGGGCTTTAATCTCAAAGGCAAGGCCTAAACTTATTAAACCTATAATCATCGAAGATGCTTCAAAATAAACGTGCCTTGCCACCTCAGGTAATAAACTGGGCGCTATGACGACAAACATTGAATATAGCCACGCAGTGCCTGTACCGAGAGCTATTAGCGTATCCATATTTGCAGAATGATTCTTAAACCCCTGCCATGCACCGTTATAAAAATGCTTACCCGATACCGTCATCACGACCAAGGTAACAATTCCCACAGCAAACCATGCTATGCGTTGTGTTGTTGTCGTTACACTCATATCAAAAATAAGGCCGTAAACCATTAAAGGTACGCCTACACCTAAGGCAAGCATCATATTTCGTATGAGTTTTTTGTAATGCGCATTATCCGATTTAGCTTTTTCGTCAAGGGCGTCTTGATCAGATTTATTGCCCATAGGTTTTGCGCCATAGCCTATGTCTTCAACCGCTTTTACTAGCATGTTTTGCTCAGCGCTTCCCTCTACTCGCACAGTGCGCTCTGCAAAGTTCATTTCTGCATTATTTGTACCTTGCACGTTCTTTAAGGCTTTTTCTATTTTGGCTACGCAGCTGCTACAATTAGCGCCTTCAATTATAAAATTCAGCTCGGTACTTTTACTACTATTCATCACGCACCTCATTAGTTACGGGCTTAGGAATAGGATCGGAAAATGTTTCTATTAAACTACATATATCACTTGAAACAGCGCCATCATCAAATGCTTCCCACTGTTTCAATGCAGATTGCATGCGCGTACGTAATTTAAGCGTTTCTTGAAAAAGCGTTTCAGTTTCTTTTAAACGTTTAGCTATAAGCTCACGCGTAAGTGGGCAAGGACAATTCCCTTTCTCTGATTCAGAGATAATACGTTGCACATCTTTTAAAGAAAATCCAAGTTGGCGAGCGCTTTTAATAAACTGTAAACGTTGTTTATCTGCGTTCGTATATTGCTGGTACCCATTGCCTTCACTGCGTACGGGGTTCAAAAGGCCCATTCGAGTGTAGTGACGAACGGTATCAGGCGTCACATCCATTAATTTAGCTAATTGTTTTACATACATAATTTAGCTCCATGTGATTTCAACACCTCAATAATAAACCTATGTGCTGCACATAGGTCAAGGGAGGGGAGCATTAAAGTTTCATCTATTGAAGCCATGCAACATGACTTTCACACTTTGTAAAAGGCGTGCTAGCTACGGACGACGAGAATTAGATGGCACACGAAGGAACGGCATAGAAATATATCAATGACCGCTAAAGCATCATCAAGATACGGTGAGCTTTATAACGGCTGCGCCATTGGTATATTACAAATTTGACAAAATAGTACAGTTGTTGGCTGCAAAGCTTTGTTGAGCAACGGTAAAGAGGTAGAATTCCCGCCCTTAAAAGATGATTAGTTTGTACGAAAGAGGTTTTCATGAGTGATAATGCGCTGTCGATTGGCTTGTTCTACGGTTCAACAACCTGTTATACGGAAATGGCAGCGGAGAAAATTCAGGCACAATTGAACAGCTTATTCGACGAAGACATTGTAGATGTTCACAACATTAAAGATGTTAGTTTGGCTAGAACCGCCGACTACGACGTTATTATCTTCGGTATTTCTACCTGGGACTTTGGTGAACTTCAAGAAGACTGGGAGTCGCACTGGGAAGAAGCCCACCAGCTTAATTTGGAAGGTAAAACTGTAGCCTTGTATGGCATGGGCGACCAACTTGGTTATGCTGATTGGTTTCAAGATGCCTTGGGGATGCTGCACGATGCTATCGCCCCTTCCAACTGCACTATCATTGGTTATTGGCCCAACGAGGGCTATGAGTTCACAGCGTCCAAAGCATTAACGGAAGATAAGTCACAGTTTTTAGGGCTCTCATTAGACGACGAAAACCAATACGACAAATCAGAAGAACGTATTGCTACATGGTGTGAGCAACTGCTTATGTCGCTAGCGGGTTAACTGTGAGCCAAGGGCGCATACACCAAGAATTCTATCGTAATGGTCCTAGCCATAGAGATGGTGCCGACGTCACTTTTCAAGATATTCGCAAACTGTTTAATTTTTCGAGTATCACCATTGGAAAATGGGTAACGGCTGATGAGCAGCAAATAGCGGCGAATCTATTCTTCGACGCCTTGTATGATTTGGCCACCATTTTAAACGTTAACGAACAAGTGCTATCTTTAAATGGCACATTGTCGTTGGCTTTTGGCAGTGGCGGTCAAAAAGGCGCTAGTGCTCATTATAATAGTGCACGAAGACAACTCGCATTAGCCAAGAATGCTGGTGCAGGGGCATTAGCCCATGAGTGGTTTCATGCGTTTGATCATTATATCGCGCCTAAAATGTTTGCCGATGTAGATGTAGGCAGCTTCGCCTCTCAAGCATGGCTAGATAATGCCCCCCTTAACCCCCATCCGCTCAATGAAAAACTGAGTAAATGCTTCTCTTCGTTGTTTTTAGACAACAATAATCGGCCTAACGATTATTTTGTGCGATCTGTAGAAGCGGATCGCGCATTAAAAATCTATTACTACGCAATGCCCCAAGAAATGGCCGCTAGGGCCTTTGAGGCCTGCGTTCAAGACCATACGATCAAAAATGCATTCTTAGTTCAAGGCACAAAAAGATCAACAGAGGCTAGACTTGGCATTTATCCTCATGGTAATTTGCGTATAGCGCTCAATGAGTCGTTGATGTTGTATTTTTACCAATTAGGCGTCGCCATTTCCCACAAACAATCTTAAGTTTGTTGTTTTACGATGGAAACTGAGCAATTTTTCAGCAATAAGTGTTAACGAGCACGCTGTTTTGTACAAAACCCTGTTTATTTTTGTTACAGGCAGTATACTAAAGCGCTCGAACGTAACAGAAAAAAGAAGACGAGATGAAAAGAAAAAAGCATACCTCGGCCGAAGACGAGGCTCAGATTGATATGACCCCCATGTTGGACATCGTGTTCATCATGTTGATTTTCTTCATCGTAACGACCTCGTTCGTGAAAGAAAAAGGGTTAGATACAAACCGCCCAGAAGACAATCAGGCTAAGAACGATCAGCCTTCTAAAGCCCTATCTATTCGTATAGCTGCTGATGGCACTATCATGATGGGTGGCCGTGAAGTTGACATCCGCCGCGTTGTTGCAAACACGCAAACTTATTTAGCGGAAAACAACACTGATTCAGCAGCAATCCAAGCTGATGAAGATACTGAACACGGTACAGTGGTAGAAGTAATGAACCAGGTTAAAGTAGCTGGTATCGATAAAGTTTCGGTACTTGTTAAGAAAGGCTAACGCCCTTCAACTTTAGAAAAACCGCCTTCTAGGCGGTTTTTTTGTATCTAGGGGTATACCAAAGTATCTCTTGTGCTAATGCATGAAATTTGTTCAGATCGTACTATTCGGTGTGCCTGGTGATCCATGTTGAAAAATAGATTCCAGTCTTCGATGTCACTGGAGAAATTTATGCGTAATTCAAATTCAAGTTACAAGATTAAAAACAGTATTACTGGTGTAACACGTGCAGTTGCTTTGTCATTTTTAGCAACAATGCCCCTGCATGCGGCCCAAATAACTCTTAGCGAAGCCTTCGATTATAACGCCTTCATTTTTGAAGACTATACCGGATACTACTCCGATGTAGAGGGCTCTCTTGCCGTAGGTGGCAATGTTACGGTTAACGATTTTGATATCGGCCTTCAACTTTCCCCCGATTTAACTGCAAGCTCATTTTATGTGGGCGGTGATGTTTCCTATACCAATGGAAAGATTCGCAATGGCGAAACCACGGTGAGTGGGGATATTGTTGCTAATAACGTCGAGTTTGAAGATACGGTAAATGCGGGCGGAGACATTAGTATTAGTGAAACTGCCGTCACCAATGGTGATGTGAATGCTGGGGAAACTTTTATAGCGCAGAATGCTGAAGTAAATAATGGCAGTGTTAATGCCACCGATATATCACTGATTAACAGCCAAATTGAAAATGGAAACATCAATGCTGTTGATAGCATATCGCTGACAAACTCTGAAGTAAGTGCTGGCAGTGCAACAGCTGGCAACAGTATTTCTTCCGATGCAAACTCATCGATAAGTGATGACGCCAGTATTGAAGCAGTTTCAACAGTACAAGTAGACAATATTGATTTTGCTGCCATAGAGAGTGAAGTTAAAGCGCAGTCTTCAGACTTTGCCAATATGACAGTGAATGGAGAAACCACATTCTACTGCCAAGGCGCTACCGGCTGTACCGACAGCAGCAGTATTGATGGAATTGTTTTTTCTGGTGAAGATGACGATATTAATATCTTCACCATAGATGCCGAGTGGTTTTCGGTCGGTAATAAAAGTATTACTTACGACTTTTCGACCACCAGCTACAACATAATTAATGTTGTGGGCGATGCTGTATCACTATTTAACACTGGCTTTTTCAACACGGCGTTTGATGGCCAATATTTAGATAACGATCAAAATGCCGATTATCGACACGATGGTACTTACACCAACAATATTTTGTTTAACTTTGTTGACGCTACTGAGGTGACACTGGAATCGGTAGGGATTAAAGGCAGCATACTTGCACCATACGCAGATGTCGCTTTTTATAATGGTCACATAGACGGAAACCTAATAGCCAGCAGCGTATATACCCCTGAAGTGTATTTAACGGACAGCCAAGGAGTAACCTACTTGGCGCCAACCGGACAGGTTAATAACTATGCCTTCGGCATTACTCAGGTATCAGCACCAGGTTCGGTACTTATGCTACTTCCTGCGTTAGCCATGCTATTTGTACGTCGTAAATTACAGCGCAAAGCCTGATAATCGAGGTGACGAGCGCATTAGCTCGTCACTGGTTACACCGATTCCTTTGCCGGGCCGCCAACGAATTTGAACACCAGCTTCGAATGACTGATATTCAACAGCAAATGCCTTCCCAATATACCCCGCGACTATCCATTGCTCAGACAGCCTGTACTGCCCCTCAAACATAGCATTACCACTTAAGCCAGTACTACTATTATATGGCAGCCTTTTATCACCAACGTCCGCATAGGAAGGATCTGTTGTTGATAGCAGTGGAAACCTTAAGTCATCCGACTCTTGCAATATAGATAATCCTAAAGATGCACTTAGTTTAAACTGCCAGCGATGCGCTTCCATCGTTAAGAGTTCTGAGTAACCGCCAATACTCACTAAGTAATCTGGGCTGAAATAGCCACCATTTCCATAAGTGAAGCCGCTTAAATTCTTTTCATAGCCCAAGTAACTTGCAAAGTGACCCACTCGCCAATAATCGAGCCTCTCTGAAACGATGGGCGCTAAGTCGTAACCAATATCAGCGCGCAGAGAAAGAGATTGGTTTTCGTCTACCCGTTCACCAGAAAGCTTAGCCCACGAAAATGTGCCTGCAATAGACCATTGAGGTCTAAAACTGTGTGCCGCTAAGACAGAGACGCCATCAGCTAATACATAACCCCAAGAGTCAGTGTGTTCGCTATTTAACGTACCTGTTTGGCTTAATAAGCTATCTTGTTTAGGTAAACGAAATAATGTGGTCGCTAAGGTGACTTTGGGTAAAAACCAGGTGGCCGAGATTTGCCCGGTAAGGGTGGCATTTTCGGGTTGATCAAATAAGCTATATTCTGCATTTGCATAAAAGTTAAATGCTTCTTGCTGATATTCAACTTCAGCCCGCATTTCTTTATCTTCAAATCCAGATATACCTAAAAAGCTACTTGTCGTTTCGCCATTGGCAAACCAACTTCCTTCTGCCGGTTTACCGCTATAAAGTTGCTTATAATCCAATGCAACTTGCCAGCGCCAGTCAGCTACCATACCGCCTACCCCAACATAACTAATCAACTCATCAAAGTTGCCTAACCCTTCTTGACCACTCCGTGAACGGGTGGTTAACCCCGCCACTGCTGTGTAGGCATCTTTCGTCTGTGCCTCGGTAGCCCTACTATCATTATTGTTGAACGCTAAAATAAATTGTTTTCTAGGCCACGCATTGGTGACTAATTTACGCTGCTGAATTAGAGCAATAAGAGGGAACTCGTTCGCTAATTGTTTCAATTGCGCTGAGTTGTCTTCCTCTAAATTTATTAACGCATTAGCAATATCTTGGTTGTCAGGTTGTGCTTTTAACGTTTCGCTAAAAGCCGCTTTTGCAATGTCAGCATGATGTTGGGAAGCATCTAAGGATTTTGACGCAGCCCACCCCAGAAGTGCTTGTTCACCTACGCGTAATCGACGAATACTTTTTAATGAAAGGCCAGCCTCAACACTTTTCGCAAAGGCACTTTCTTCATAGTAACGAACTTGTTCTGTCGCTAAAAAATCGGCACAACGGGTTAAGAAAACCTGGGAATCGGCGCGGTCGCACGCAAACTCTGCCGCTTCTGTGGTGAGCCCTTGTGCATGCAAACTTAACCACATCCCCTCACTATCATCTAGCAAAGTAAATAGATTTAACGCTTTATCGTACTGCTCTTTATCGTACTGCTCCCAAGCCGCTCCGCTAAGCGCAGCCTTTACTTGGGCCAACTGACTTGCATCGGTTGAAGCTTCTTGTAAAAGCGCCAGGAGCTTAGTATTACGAGTGCCATCAGAGCTACCATCAGAGCTACCGTCACCGCCACCAATGCTAATACCCTCCTTCAAGGCTAGCTCTATGCGGCTGTTGATCACAGCCTGTAGCCCTTCAACCGCCCCTTTTTTCTCGATAACCGTAGTATGCAACCTATCTGCTCGCGCAAAATGGTGCTTGGCTTCAGGTAACAAGCTTTTATCAATAGCTGTCCAACCTAGTAGCATATGATAATCGTAGCGCTCTAAGCTATCGGCAAGCCGAGATAGGCGATTAAAGTGGTTCTGCGTGATGCCTGCTCTCTGTGATTGTGATTGGCTAGCAAGCCTTCGCAATGGCGCATCTTTTGATGGCTCTTTTGAAGGCTCTTGTGTAGGTAGCGATACCTCATCAGGTGCAGGCTGGGTTGCGATAACTGGCTCGGGCGTAGATTGCGCAGCAGAAGGTGCATTCAGCGTTTTTATAGCCTGCTGAATATCGTCGGGAACGACCCAATTAGGAAATTCGTATTTAAGCCTGCCTAATTCTTGATTCGCTAAGACTGTTTGTTTTTCATTGATGTGATACCACAAGCCAGTGACATCTGGCTTATCTAAACGCGCTAATGGCTGTAACTTCTCTTGCTGTTCTTTGTAGGTAGTGGTTACCTGAGCGCTAGCATTGATACTAACAATAGTTGATAAGGGCGTTGCAACACACGCTGCAATTATTGCCACGTTTATCTTAGAACGTTGCCAGTAAGGCGAAAGTAACTGAGACATTAATGGGTAGTATCCATAACCGCAACCATCGAAAGCAGCGTTAAACTAGCAGAATAGTAATCCATATTTCTATCGATAGTAGGTAGAACTAAAGGTTCGTTATCAAGGATATGTCGAACAGCCGATTCAACCGCCTGCATACCGGGAGTCATCGAATATTCTGCTTGCTCTTCGGTAATTAAATTCATGGTCGCAGGCGTATTATCTCCATCCCACCATTGTTTAATATCTGTAAAAAAGGCATCGTCGTCAATACCGGCCCATACCAAATGAAGCGGAATACGGCACGCATTAAAGCCATATTCTTGAGATACGGTGTTTTCCAACGATAATGTGCCTGATGAAATACGCAACCAATCGGGGGGAAGGTTTTGCTTTGAAAATTTTGCCTGATAAATAAGTGATGTACCGCTTTCGTGCAGCGATCGCCAGCGGTGTGGGGTTTTCGATTCTTTCGCCATTGCATCAATAGCAGGGAAAACCCAATAAGATAGATTAGTTTGTACCGAGGCGTCCTCTACAAACCCGTACTCACCAGGCAGCATCACCAAGTACTTTTCAGTTTCAAAAAATAAACTCGACTCCATAGCCTGCATGATATCGGCAGATTCTTCGCGATAATGCCCATCGCCCCACTTTTCTGACGCTCGTAACAATGCCCATGCAATAAGCAGGTCGCCATCAGAGGCATTATTAGGGTCATCAATACAGTTTTTGTCTTTAGAAACACAAGGGCGATAGCGCCAGTGGAATAGCTTATCTTCCCGTTGCATTACGGTTTTTGTCCAAGCCCATACCCTATCAAAAGTAGCTTTATCATCAGCTGCTACCGCGAACAACAAGCCATACCCTTGCCCTTCGCTGTGCGACACATTCTGATTGCCCGTGTCGACTATACGACCATTATCAATAAACAGGGCTTGATAGGCTTGAAAAGCCTTTTGAATATCACGATTGTCTGGGCTAGAACATGACGTTACCAGCCCTCCCAATACTACTACGCAGAGTAGCCTTCTAAGATACGTTACCATGAGTCTTGTACTTGTTTATTTCGGCGTCTTAGCAATAGATAAATCAATAGGCTTACTAAAAATACCAGCAACATAAAGCTGATAAGCCAGTACCAAGGGTTATTAGATAACCATAACCGAGTTGTTAGCCAGAAATTGTCTGCATCACCCACTTCGAACTTTTCACTCACTTGCATGACAAGTAATGGCGTTAAATTATCATCCCAAACGAAGAAGTCACCGGCCATTTGCCCCCAAAGGGACAAGCTGGTTAAGTCGTTAATTCTACTGTTCAACAGTTCTGGGGTTTGAGCCACCAGCAAAAATAAGGTATCGGTAGCGCTATTGTTTGGATGACGTTCAGCAATAAGTACGGCTTGCTCGCCTAAATCGCTCTCTTGCACCGTAACGCCACTGGTACGCATTTTACGATACGACTTATCGTTGGCGATATCCCTAACGCGGTTATACAACATATTCTGTGCACGGTAGGGCCAGCTTTTAGTATTCCCCACGGCTGATACCAAGCTATCTTGGTCAATATCACTTAACGCGTCAGGCGTACCAAGCACGATTAACGACCCCTTATTTGAATTCGCATCACGGGTGATTGCTAAATTAAGCAAGGGGCTTTGTGCTACTTGGCCTAATTTGCCAGCCAGGGTTAAGGCACTATCTAAATATTCGTCGGAAGAGATATAAATACTACTTGGTGGCGCAGTGCTGTAGCGCGCAAAGGGGTACGCGGTTTCACTAAACAAGTTTAAGTCGGGTTGCACGGCAACATGGCCAGCCTCAGGCAATTCTATGCTAGATGAATCATTCAATTGAAATAGTAAGTGTGAGCCGAATACGTTGCTACATGGTACACCCGCTAAAGGCGCGCGCATCGTCGGTTGGAATTCAATACTGTTGATGCCACCTTTAAAAAATCTCGCTGGAATTTTTAATTGGTAATCTCTGAAAGACTCGCCGTTTTCATCGCCTAAATACAATCCATGAACTAATTCTCCATTTACATTTACGTTCATATTAGAGCCAGGACCAACACCCGCGCCATAAGCAAAATCTAATAAAAACTGAACACTGGCGTTCTCCGGAACGTAAAAGTCAGCAGGTAATCTTACCGTTAGCGCTTTAACAAAACTTCCCTCATCTTTAAATTGTTCCGTTCCCACACCTAAATCACTAAAACTGTAACGCTCACCCGGCT
This sequence comes from Alteromonas sp. 1_MG-2023, assembly GCF_030547075.1. Lineage (GTDB taxonomy): Bacteria > Pseudomonadota > Gammaproteobacteria > Enterobacterales > Alteromonadaceae > Alteromonas. Next base: position 56,740 of record NZ_JAUOQH010000013.1, read on the forward strand.
GCAATACGGGTGTTTGTTGTAGCATCTCTGCACCCATTTGCGATTGTGAACGCACTACAATACTCGACACTGGGTTCAGCACGTCATCCATTACCGCCAAGGCTTTTGCTGCGGTATATACATCTTCTACGCTCTCACCACTTACAATTAAACGGTAAGACGCTGGCACCCAGGTTTTATCTGCTGCTAAGAAAGCAGGCGTGCGCTCAGCCTTTAAATACGGACCACTGATCTCGTTTATCACTGCATCGGATAACAAAGGAGAAAGAGACTTTTCAGTGCCCACTAAAACATGCACTTGCTGAGTTTTTCCTGCCCCTAGATACCAAGCGGTGTTTTCAAATCTATCTATTCGGCTTTCATTCCAAAACGACTGCGGGTTTTCGGTTTCTACCTCGGGTAACTGATACATATCTGGAATATAGTCGTGCGACACACTAAGCGGCTGATATTGATTTCTAAGCGCGAGTGCTTGCGCAACCAATGGAAGTGTTTTATCTACCACAGAGCCTTCTGAATTTTGTACAGTTAAAAGCTGTACATCTCGCTGTCCGCCAATGCCTGGATTGAAAAAGCCCGCAAGATCATCAAGATTAAAATCATCTACCGCAACCGTTGAATCTAGGGTTAAGGTAGAATTATAAACGTTAACTTCACTCCAAAGCTCAGGGGCACTGCCATCTACACACATTTCGGCATAATGCTGGCTTACGGCTAGTGTTAAGCGATTAAAACCAGCGCGCCATAGCTGTTGAGGTATTTCAATATTTGAAATAAGGCTAGGACGACGAGGATCAAAAGCGATTTGGCCAATAGTGGCATTATTAAAGCGCACATACATGAAAGAGCGTTTTTCGATAAGGGCTTGAGAACTTACCACCTCTAGTCTGAGCGAACCGTCACCTACTTCACTCACTGAACTCAATGGAATTGAAATATCGATACTGTTCGACTTTCCTTTCAATCGAACAATGCTGTCGCCTTCAAAAAAATCACTTAACCGGTACGTTTTTGTATCGGCGAAACTGCTACTTGAAAACAAGCAACAAAGCAGAAGTGAAAAATACAGTCGAATCATTCTTTTTCCCTTACAAACCTAAAGTAGGTTCCTAATTGCGTGAACAGCTTTTTGAATAGAAAAGTGCCGTGAACGGTAATCGGCTTCAAACCTACTTTTAATACATGGCGCATACCAAACCAGTATGAAATAGGACGAGTTCGACGCCGCTGAAACGATTGCCAACGCCGACTATCACATAAACAATAGGCGACAACTTGATTTCGTTCCACATCAGTTTGAGGATTAAACCTCACGCGTAACATATTATTATCGCTATTAAATTCGACAATTTTTATATTTAAATCTACGTTTGATTTTAACGCTTCTGCCCAAGACGTTAATACAACATTAGTAGGAATTAGCGAACTATCTCCTTTTAATCGTATTTTGGCTCCCCCCATAGACAAGTCGATAAGCTCACCTACCCAAGCATTCCCTTCCCCGGCTTTTATTACCACACTGTCGGTGGCCGGCAAGCGAGACTGATTCCTTACTTGCTTGCGCTCTAGTAGCACGCTCATCGCGCTTAGTAATAGCAGCAGGTTGAACCCGTTCCAGAGTAAAACCACCATGGTAAGTTCACGGGTTATAGGCTGATTAATAAATTTATAAATACCCGCAACCATAGCAACCGTTAGCAAGGCGCTAGCCCAATAAAACACATTGGAAAGGGGGGAAACGAAATCTTTATCTAAACTTTCGCCTTTAGGGGTAACAACGAAAGAGGGTGCTCGCGGTTTTATAAATACTTTAATTAACGCCATGAAAGTGAATGCGCACTGCAATATTTCATACAGCTCTGACACCAGAGGCCATCGCGTTCGCCCAAATAACATGGTGGATATCATGTAGGTCGCAATAACGTGAGGAAGCGTGAACGCCAAAATTTCTAACATTGAGGCATGGTAAACCTGTAATCCGAACAACAAATACGCCAATGGCATCAGCATAAAGATGACGCGGGCAAAGGGGAAAAGCCAAAACATGATGGAGCTCATGTAGCCTACCCGCTGATACCAAGATAGCCCTTCGGTTTTATAGGGCTTTTTTAACAGCAATATTTGGGTCATACCTTGCGCCCAACGCATACGCTGTTGAATAAAGGCGTCGAAGGTTTCTGGGGCTAACCCACTCACCATGGGGCGATCGACATATACCGACTCATAACCCATTTTGTGTAAATCTAGGGCAGTTTCTGCATCTTCAGTAATTGAATCACCAGATATTCCGCCAACTAAATCAAGGTGCGCCCTGCGCATTAGCGCTGCTGAACCACAGAAAAATGAACTAGACCAATAATCTAGTCCTTTTTGTATTGTGCCGTAGAACATATCGTTCTCGGAAGGCATACGTGTAAAAGCAGAAAAGTAGTTACGCTCTACAGGGTCTGGGTTGGCCATAAAATGGGGGGTTTGCACCAAAAAGACGTTGTCTTTTTTCACCATCCAGGGCACGGTTCTACTTAAAAAATCACTGGTAGGTACGTGGTCGGCGTCAAGAATAACAATTAACTCACCCGTTGTGTTTTGAATAGCACTGTTCACATTACCCGCTTTGGCGTAGAGATTTTTCTCTCTTGTATGGTAAGTGATGCCTAGCCTTTCACACATAGCAGTAAGCTCGACGCGCCGTGCAAGTGCAGCTTTTCCGGCTACTTTATTTTCTTGATTAACTTTTTGGTCAGTACCGCCATCATCCAACAAATGAATACGCATTTTGTCGGCTGGATAATCCATGATTTTTGCTGCGCGGATGGTGGTCTCTAATATATCTTCAGATTCGTTATAGCTGGGGATCATGATATCAACGGTAGGAATAGCAGCACCGTCTATATCATCTAAGGACAACGTAGGGCGATTTAATGGGAATACATTAACGATACAGCCTAAAATTGACGTAATACCAGCGTATATTTCGGCTAGAAATAGCAACCACATGGCAATAAATGAGAATACGTCGACAGCTGATAAGGTATATAGCCCACGCCAAATTAGATACCTAAGCGTAATGGCGATAGCCAGCACTAGCGCTAGGGTCCTAAAAAAATACTGAAACTTTTGAGTAAAGCTGGCTTCACGGCTACAAAGGGCGATTACCGTTAGAATAACGGCAGAGGATATTAACTGCCCTGCGGCATCCATTGGTGCTAATAATAGTAACGCTAGCAGCGTTGATGCTATTAGCAACACCACAATGTACTGACTTGTGTAATGTTTTTTAGGTGGCGAATTGTCCACTATAGCGATCCAAAATGTGAACGTGCGTAACGTTAGTGTAGTTTGATCTATTAATTAGCGTAACTTTGCCATCGACTATTTCAAGCTCGTGGTTGCTTTGATAGAACATTCTAGAGATATTATCACGCTTTTTTTGACACTCATTGCTGATCAACACACACACTGGATAAATCGCGATACCTAAAGCACTCACTATCGATAAGGTGAAAAATAGCAATGGCGTAAGTGTTGGAGACATATACAAAGAGAATAATAATAGCGATACACTCAACGTCGCAACAATACTAGTAATGTTGCGCACACGGCCCACTTTGAGTAGATTTTGCTCGGCATTAAGGTAAAGATTAAGGCGTTTTTTCCATAACCTTTCAGTATCTTCTTTTGACTGAACGCCAATGAGGTAGGCACTAGGCTCTGAAGGCTCAGTAGACCTTTCGTGCTTTAGCGGTAACGCTGTATTTTGCTGAAAATTGACAACACTCATAATTCACATCACTCCTCATGACTGCACAAGAGTTTACAAATACTCTTACAGAGGGAAAATCACTGGGCCAATACACCCTGATGGTTATTTATACCCAATTGGGGGATGTGATTAAATTCAACTTTCGCCTATTAGCGAAAAGATGTAGGCGCAAACCATTGATAATATGGGCTTTTTATAAAACAGACTTTAGCAACATAGACTAACGACTATGTTTTTTTCTTTTCGCTATGTATTTTGGTGAGAATGCTGACTATGTTACTGATATTAAAAATAGTACCGAAAATACTGCCCACCAATATCGCGTAAATCAGCCCGAGTGTCTCGGCAAGCAAGAAATAACGCCGAATACTTTTAGTTTCTCGCAATACTACAGAGCCCACGGTGAAAATAAGTGCTGAAGCATAGGCGATAAAAATGATCCAACTGTGTTGTAGCACAAACCATTCGTACAGCATGAAGCCTATATTTGCTGCTAAAAAACCAATAAGAACGAAAACACTACGATTTTTAATGGCAATGAAGTTACGAAGCCCTGCGAGCAAGGTGCCGACCCCAGCCGCCATTGCATCGAGCATGAAGAAATGGGTACTTAAACACAGCAAGCCAAACGCCGAAATGAATAGGTAGCGGTCTACCTTGTTTTGTTTATAGCCTACAAAGTTAAACACTACCGCGAGCGCGCCAAATCCTTCTGCGACATACGACATAATTAAATCCTTTAATTAAAAATGGATATAGAAGTCACGACAAAGCTCCTTAAACGCACTGGAGTAAGCCCCCGCCTCATCTCTAATGATAAGCTCGCTCATTTGATGTGTTGCGGATGTTTGTTTACCAAAACAAAAAGCGCTTAGGTATAAGTCACGTTGTGCATTGTGTCTTACCCTTAATATCTTATGCAGATGTAATCCACTTTCTACTGCATAAGCAATAATCTCTTTCTCTCTGGAGTACGGGTAAACAACATAAAGGGTTCCATCGCTACGTAAATGCTGTGCAGCAAAAGTAAAAAGCGTATTCGGGTTAAGCGAAATAGTCTGTCTTGCTATTTTACGCTGAGCGGATTGAGTGCTAAACCCTCGACTTTCACCCTGTACCTGCTCAAAGTAAGGGGGGTTACACACGATAAGATCGAAAATATCATTATGCTGGGTAGGCTCGATTGGATTGATTGGTTCAAGAACGCCTGAGGGAGAAAATTGAGAGAGGTCACAGTGCGCTACCGACACTTTATTCGCCCATGTAGACTCGGCCACATTTTCTGATGCTTGGCGTACTGCGCCCTCATCAATATCGATAGCTTGAATACGAGCAGACGTTGATGTTTTTTGCGCCAACATAAGCGCCAAAATGCCAGTGCCCGTACCTATATCTAGACTGACCTTACTTTGTGTTGCGTCTAACCAACTGCCTAAGATGAGGCTATCTGTGTTCACTTTCATGGCGCAGTTATGTTGGTGAACTACAAATTGCTTACAGCGAAACATACTGATCCTTCGTTCTAACCGTTTTTTGAGGACAGTGAAACGCTCCCAAAACAACGGTTTCGGTTAAACACCGTCCAATGCTTACCACTTTTGTCTGGCCATCATGTTTCTAGCCACATCAACCGCATGCACGGGTCGATATTTCTTTAACGGCCCCTGCATTAACAGTTTCCACACTGGGGCTGTTTTTTGTGCAATATCTTCCAATGTGCGCGATTCGTTGCGCTCGCCAAGCAATAAAGAGGGGCGAACGGCCGCAGCATGAGGCAGTTGTGTCATGCGCATAATTGCATTTTCTAACTCGCCTTTTACGCGCAAATAGAAGTTACCGCTATGGGCATCGGCGCCCACTGAAGATATCCATACAAAGCTGCCTGCTCGCTGGGCTCGGGTTAATTGCGCCGCAATATGTACATATTCGAAGTCAACACGCCTGAACGCAGCTTTTGAACCTGCTTGCTTTATCGTGGTGCCCAAGCAGCAATAAACGTGATCGACACCAAAATATCCTTGATAATCTTGCAGGCTGTCGAAATCGACCACCACGGGCTTTAGCTTGTCGTGGGGATCGGCAAACAACTTAGACTGCAGTGGCTTTCTTACTAAACAGATTACTTCGCTATAGCGACGGTCTTGTAAAAGTATATTTACCAACGTTCGTCCCACTAATCCGGTCGCTCCTAGCACCAATGCGGTTTTCATACGTAGTACCTTGTATCCTAAGACAGTTTCTCTACAATCAACTATTCGACAGTTAATAATATGCAGATAAAAATGAAAAAAGCCCTTTTAATAGGAGCCGCTATGCTCTCTACCGCTGTACAGGCTGCACCGCTCGATATCGAGCGTATTTTCGCTTCTCCTTCCCTTGATGGCAATGCTCCGCGCGCACTAAAAGTTTCGCCAGATGGAGAAAGAGTTACGTTTCTTAAAGGAAAACAGACCGATTATGAACGTCTCGATTTATGGGAATACCATATAGACAGTGGTGAAACTCGCGTTTTATTCGACTCGAATGATCTTCAAAGTGGTGAAGAAGTCTTAAGTGACGAAGAAAAAGCACGCCGTGAACGTATGCGCTTATCGGGTAGCGGCATTGTAAGCTATCAATGGTCTGCCGATGGAAAAGCCCTTCTTTTCCCATTAGGTGGCGACGTGTATTACCACAAGCTCGGCGAGAAAGGCGCAAAGCAACTCCTTGATACCGATGTTTTTGAAACTGATATTAAGCTTTCTCCTAAAGGAAATTATATTTCTTTTATTCGCGACCAAAACTTGTATGTAAAACATATTGAGTCGGGCAAAGAAACTGCCATTACGAAAGAAGGCGGCGGTAACATCAAATTCGGTATGGCCGAGTTTGTTGCTCAAGAAGAAATGGGCAGAATGACTGGTTACTGGTGGTCACCTGATGAAAGCTTCATTGCATTCACTAAAGTAGATGAAAGCCCAGTTGATGTAATTTCCCGTTCTGAAATTTATGCCGACGATATTAAAACCATTGAACAAAAATACCCTAAAGCAGGCACCAATAACGTACTTGTTGAATTAGCTGTTCAAAATATAAATAACGGTGCACGCAGATGGGTAGACTTAGGTGAAGATAAAGACATTTACCTCGCTCGCGGCAAATGGATGCCTGACAGCAAAACCTTCACGTACCAATGGCAAACACGAGACCAACAAACTCTTGAGCTTAGAGCGTATAACGTTCCAACAGAAAAGCAGAGCGTATTGTTAAGTGAAACCAGTAATACGTGGGTTAACTTGCATAACGACTTGTACTTTTTGTCTGACTCAGACCAGTTTATCTGGGCTTCTGAACGAGATGGCTTCAAGCACCTTTACCTTTACGAGAACAGCGGTAAGTTAGTGCGTCAGCTAACCCAAGGCGATTGGGTGGTTGATAATATTGAGGCGGTCGACGCTAAGCACAACCGAATTTACTTCGCAGGTCGTAAAGATACACCGCTTGAAAGCCACGCGTATTCAGTTTCGCTAGACGGCGGCGATATAACCCGCATTACTGCCGAAGGCGCTTATCATAGCGTGTCGTTTAGTGACGATGCGTCTATCTTTATTGACCGATTCTCTACTATTAATTCGCCTGCCCAAGTAAGCCTTAATGATGCTTCTGGTAAACGGATTACATGGCTTGAAGAAAATAAAGTTGAAGAAGGCCACCCGCTTTATCCTTACATGGATACTTGGACTAAACCTGAATTCGGTGACATTACCACTAATGACGGCGCAACCTTAAAGTATCGTATTTACAAGCCTGAAAACCTTGAGAAGAAACACCCTGTGATTGTGTATCTTTACGGCGGTCCACACGCGCAAGTTGTGACGAATAGTTGGGCAGGTAACCGAGGGTTACTGATGCAGCATTGGGTAGATAAAGGCTATGTAGTGTTTACCCTTGATAACCGCGGCTCTAACTACCGTGGTAAAGCGTTTGAAGATCCCATCTACAAAAAAATGGGCTTTATCGAAGTTGACGACCAAGTAGCAGGTGTTGAGTTTTTACGTACCCTACCGTACGTAGATGCTAAGCGTATTGGTGTTCATGGCCACAGTTATGGCGGTTACATGACCCTAATGACCATGTTTAAAGCGGGCGACTACTTTCAAGCAGGCGTATCGGGTGCACCGGTTACCGACTGGCGCTTATACGACACCCATTACACCGAACGCTATATGGGCAACCCTAAAACCGATGACGATGCGTACACAGCCTCTTCCGTATTCCCCTACGCAAAAGACTTAAAGGGTGACTTGCTTATTTATCACGGAATGGCTGACGACAACGTGTTGTTCACCCACTCTACCATGCTGTATAAGCACCTTCAGGATTTGGCTATTCCATTTGAAACTATGGATTACCCAGGCAAGAAGCACAGTATTCGTGGTAAGCAAACGGGTATCCATTTGTACAAAACCATTACTAACTTCTTCGACAGAAATTTAACGCCTGAGCAATAAGGTTTTAGATTTTTAGGCTTTGATAAAAGGTTTTAACAAAAAAACGGCGGTGCTCTTGAGCATCGCCGTTTCTATTTGTACTTCACTTTTTCTATTTTAACCCGCCGTTAAACCTAGGCCGGCAATAAGCAAAATATAGCGTTAGGCAAACATCTGATTGGCTAAGTTCTTCTGCACATCTTGCGCCGACGCTTTACTTAACTCAATTTCGATAGCATCACTTTTACCTGATAACCATATTTTTAGTTCTGCATCAGTATCGAAGTGACCTGCAGTTTCTACTACAAACTGCGTAATCGATTTATAAGGAATGGAGTGGTAGTTCACCTTTCTGCCTGTTAGTCCTTGCTTATCAATAAGAATCAAACGCTTATTGGTAAATACGCTTAAATCTCTTACTAGTTTAAATGCTGCGGTAACCGTTTCGTTGTCAGCCAGTATGGGTGACAGTTCTTCTTGTACTGCTTCTGCGCTGGTTTCACTCGCATTACCTAGTAAGGTATCAAATAGCCCCATTTTATTCTCCTCAACAAATACGAGCCTTGCTCGCTCAGCACGTTATGTGCTCTATTTTTAAACGCCAATACTGTAGCATGATCATTTGGCCTGCGAATAATTTTTCAATTCTCCACGTGCCCACTTTGCATATGTGGTTCATGGTACAAGCCTGCCACCACGCTTTAGATTAGCTTATGAGTGCATTTATACATTAGCTTACACTTATACACCAGCTTATGAATTAGCCTTTTCGTATTTAAATGGTAGGGTATACTTTTATTAAAATAGCCACGTAGATAAAACGTGTTTTCAATGAAGATACAAGGCGTTACTCATGCAACCAAGTGACACGGAACTCTCATACTCATCTGTAACTCAAGCCTACGGCAGAATTAAAGACCACGTAAAGCGCACGCCTATTATGGAGTCGAGCCTGTTAAATAAGTGGATGGGACATCGCATTTTGTTTAAAGCCGAGTGCTTGCAAACTATTGGGGCGTTTAAGCTGCGTGGTGCATTAAACTTCTTGGCGCATTTAGATGAACGAGGTGAACTACCTCAAAAAGTGGTGGCTAATAGTTCAGGTAATCATGCGCAAGCTGTGGCTTATGCTGCTGCAAAATATGGTATTCCCGCGACTATTTTCGCTAGCGAAACCATTTCCCCTATTAAAGCAGCAGCCACTGAAAGCTATGGGGCGCAGTTGAAGCGCTTCCCTACCCGCCAAGAAGCCGATATTGCCGTGGCTAATGCGGCTGAAGAAGCAGGTACGGTATGGATACCACCCTTCAACCACCCTGATATTGTAGCTGGCCAAGGTACTGCTGCCATGGAAGCGTTAGAAGATGTAGGCAAGGTAGATGCGATTTTTGCCCCTTGTGGCGGTGGTGGCTTGCTATCGGGCACGTTACTTACTGCTCGAGCGTTACAACCCGATGCGTTAGTGATTGGGGCTGAACCACTTGCCGCCAACGATGCATCCCAGTCACTGCAGCAAGGTGAGATTGTTGCCCTCGATGCACCGCCGGTGACCCTTGCCGACGGCGCTGCAACGCCCTCAGTGGGTAATGTGACCTTTCCTCTATTACAAGAGCTTGATGATTTTTACGAAGTGGACGAATTGCAAATAGCCTACTGGACGCAGTGGCTGCAGCACCTATTGAAACTTCACATAGAACCCACTTGCGCCATGAGTATGGCGGCGGTTGCGGCATGGGCTGCTAACACACCACCGGGGCAAACAGCATTGGTTATGCTGTCTGGCGGCAATATTAGCCAAGCCTCTATGGCCGCAATCTGGGAGCGAGACTTTTTGCTTCAACCCCCTATTATTAACACGGAAGAATAAGCATGCTAAAAATGCACGTTAATACGACAGAAATAGTAAGTAAAATTACCCCTAGTCAAAATAACAGCCGCGTCATAAAACGCTCCATTCTTAAATTCGGTGGTGCACTTGCTATAACCACACTATCCAGTATCGCTTGTGCAGCAACACTTTTTACCAACGTAAAAGGTTACACGCTGAATGATGATGCTGAGTTGGTGACCTTCTCAAATATCCTTATTGATAACGGTAAGGTGGTATCACTAAACGTCAGTGCAAAAGACACTGAAGCAGGCATGGCTGATGACGTGTCGATAACAGAAACTATTGATGGTGATGGCCGCGTTATGCTGCCGGGTCTAATTGATGCTCACGGGCATTTATTAGGCTTAGGAGCAAACCTACTTGAAGTGGATTTGCGAGAAAGCAGCAGTGCTGCCAACGCCGCAGATAGCGTAGCGGAATATGCACTGGCAAATAGTACGCAACCATGGATTACTGGCCGTGGTTGGAACCAAGAGTTATGGTCTGACAGAGCCTTTCCCACCAGTTCTGATTTAGACAAAAAAGTATCTGACCGTCCTGTTTGGCTAACCCGAGTAGATGGCCATGCGGGTTGGGCAAATACCAAAACCCTCACCTTGGCCGGCATCACCAAAGACACACCCACGCCGGTTGGTGGTGAAATTGTAAAAGATGCTAATGGTAAACCAACGGGGGTATTAATCGACAATGCTATGGCGTTAGTCGAACCCTATTTGCCGACGCAAAGTAATGGGGTATACAAACGCCAACTTAATGCAGCAGGTAAGCACTTACTATCAAATGGTATTACGTCGATGCACGATGCAGGTATCGATCGTAGTGTATACGACTTTTATATTAAACAAGCAGTTCAAGCTGAACTACCCATTCGAATATACGCCATGATAAGCGCCACTGACCCCGACTTAAGTAAACTATTAGGAAAAGGGCCCATTCGCGACGCTAACGATTATTTATATATTCGTTCAGTCAAAGCCTATGGCGATGGTGCGCTTGGCAGCAGAGGCGCGGCCTTATTAGCCCCCTACTCTGACGCTCCTCACCAGCATGGTTTATTACTCACACAGCCTGAGGATATGACGCCGTTATTTACCTCGGTAATCGGTGCTGGTTTCCAATTGAATTATCATGCCATTGGCGATAAAGCGAATCATGTTGCGCTTAATGAATTTGAAAAAACATTTACCGCTATTGGCGGTAGTGAATTGCGTAACCGAATAGAACATGCGCAAGTTATCGCGCCTGAAGATCTCGCTCGATTTGCCGAGTTAGATGTACTGCCATCCATGCAACCAACACATGCCACCAGCGACAAAAACATGGCTGAAGATCGTATTGGCAAAGACAGAATGGAAGGCGCTTATGCTTGGCAAACTTTACTTGAATCAGGTATTCCTTTGCCTCTTGGTTCAGACTTCCCAGTAGAGTTAGCTAACCCTTTCTATGGATTACACGCTGCGGTAACTCGCCAAGACAGAGAAAACCAACCCGTTGAAGGCTGGTACGCCCACGAGGCGCTTACGATTAAGCAAGCCTTTAAAGGCTTTACCTTAGATGCTGCTTACGCGGGTCATATGGAAGATACACTTGGCACCCTTACGCCGGGCAAATGGGCGGATTTTATACTGGTTGATCAAGATATCTTTACCGTAGATAAAAAGGATATTTGGAAAACCCAAGTGCATGCTACCTACATAGCAGGCAAAAAAGTGTTTTCGAAATAGCCGCTGTTAGGAGGAAGCACATTGGAAATTATTATTATACCGGTGACGCCATTTGCTCAAAACTGTTCGCTTATTTGGGACGCAGGTAGCAAGCAAGGGGCATTTGTTGACCCTGGCGGAGATATACAGAAACTCATCCGCGCGGTGTCAGATAATCAGGTAACTATTGAAAAAATCATTCTTACCCACGGTCATTTAGACCATGTAGGCGGCACCGTCGAACTGGCTAAACACTACGATGTGCCGATTGTTGGGCCACACCTAGGTGACAAATTCTGGCTAGATGCTCTTATGCAGCAAAGCCAAATGTTTGGCTTTCCACCTGCCACGCCCTTTTTACCTAACCAATGGTTAAACGACAAGGATACCATTTCAGTTGGCGCGCTAACGCTTGAGGTGTTGCACTGCCCGGGGCATACCCCTGGCCATGTGGTCCTTGTGGAGCGAATAAGTAACAAGGTTATTGTGGGTGATGTGATTTTTGCTGGTTCAATTGGGCGCACTGATTTCCCTCAGGGAAATCATCAACAGCTACTCGATTCAATAAACGCGAATATTTTAACACTACCTGACGATATGGTGATTTATCCTGGTCATGGCCCTACCACCACGGTAGCAAAAGAGAAAGCCAGTAACCCTTACGTTGCATCACAATGGGGTTAAGTAGCAATAATAAGAGCTAATAAAAACAGCCAATAGAATATTTTTTCTGCCCATTAAAAAAGGCGAGTGAGCCACTCGCCTTTACCTACTGCCTTCTTTACTTATTGGTAGGCACCGCTCGCATAATGAAGTTCATAGCTGTGGCTATAAATTTCAAGGATGTTACCAAACGGGTCTTCCATGTAAATCATGCGGTAAGGCTTTTCACCTGGGTAGTAGTAACGCGGGGCTTTCATGCGTTTCTTACCACCCGCTTCTACAATCTTTTCTGCCAAGCCTTCAACATCAGGGTCTTGAACACAGAAATGGAATACACCCGTTTTCCAGTATTCGAAGTTGTTCTCAGGGTTTTCCTGATTTTTAAATTCAAATATTTCAACACCTACACGGTCGCCCGTTGAAAGGTGAGCAATACGGAATTTATCCCAACCTGCACCAAATACATCAGTACACATTTCACCAATTGGTGAGTCATCTTCAACAATTTCAGTTGGCTTCATGATTAAGTACCAGCCTAGTACTTCAGTGTAAAACTTAACGGCGGCATCAAGGTCTGGAACCGAAATACCAATATGTGAAAACGTACGTGGATAAGGGGTTTTAACTGCTTCAGTCATCTTTATCTCCTCGATGTAAAGTATGCACGTATATTAACTAGACAAACCCACTACTAGAAATTATGATTATTTCTTAAATCCATAATATAAATTTATAGCATGCTAAACCCTTTGTGGCTCGACACCTTTAAGATGTTAGTTGAAACTGGTAATTTTACCCGCACCGCAGAACAGCGGTTTATGACCCAGCCAGGCGTGAGCCAGCATATTAAGAAGCTTGAAGAGGCCTGTGGCTGTGCGCTACTTATTCGCTTGGGTAAAGGGGTTGAACTGACCGAACAAGGCCAGCGAGTTTACGACTATGCGCTAAGCTTGAGTAAGCATGAGCAAGCGCTGATAGAGAGTTTAAAGTTTGATGCACCCTATGAAGGTAAGTGCGTCATTGGGTGTTCTGGTGCATTAGCCCAGCGTTTGTACCCTGTGTTAGTTGAGCTACAAGTCACCCATCCTCGCTTGAGCATACATTTAGAAGTTGCCCCAAACCGCACCATATTGAACAACATTCAAGCGTCTAGCCTTGAACTAGGCATAGTTACCCAGCAGCCTGACGAGGAATTGTTTTCATCTGAAAAGATAGGCCATGAATCACTGGGGCTTATTTTACCTAAGGGTACGCCTTATGGTGCGATAGACGATACATTGCTCGACCTTGGATTGATAAATCACCCAGACGCCATGCATTACTTAAAGCTTTACTTTAGTCACAGTGGCGAGCAGGCTCTGATGCAATTAGACCCACGCAGGTTGCCAAAGCGTGGTTACATCAACCAACTATCTCAAATTTTATTGCCGATAAGCAAAGGGTTAGGCTTCACCGTACTGCCTATTAAGGTGCTTGATAGCTTTAGTAACGCGGCAAGCAGCTTAACCATTTACCCCGCGAAGCACGATGTAACGGAGCCGCTGTATTTTGTGAAAACACCTCACCGCTCGCTACCGCTTCGCTATCAAAAAATTCAGTCGCTAATTGTTGAAACGCTCGAAAGTAGCTAAATTAATTAGATTAGTCACACGCGATGCTAGCTCAACTTGCTTGTTGAGCACTCAAATCGGGATCGGGGCTGGTCATAGCGGCTTCAGATTTATGAACCGGGACATCTACTTTGCCGCTGGCAATTACTTCGCCTTGCTGCCATAGCTTCCATTCACCACGTTCGTATATATCCCACTGTTCGTCATGAGTAAGCGGCGCGGTGGCAATAATGCTCACCACGTCATTGGGTGTAGTTTCAGCGGCAAAATCAATTTCTACTTCCACGTCACTTAAGCAAGCTGGGCCAAACGGCGCGCGGCGGGTAATACTGGCCATTTTCGTGCTGCAAAATGAAAACAACCATTCGCCATTGCTTAGCAAGCAATTAAATACACCTTGCTCTGCGTAGCCTTTGGCGATATTTACCAGCGTATCGGCCAATTGTTGCGGCATAGCATCACGAGGCAGGTTTTCCCGCACTTGATTCATTAAATCGCAGAACATGGCTTCGCTGTCGGTATCTCCTACCGCTTCATACATGCCTTCACGAGGCACAAAGTTAGGTAGCTGCCCATTATGTGCAAACACCCAATACTTACCCCACATTTCTCGGGTAAAGGGGTGGGTATTGGCAAGATTAATATTGCCGACATTGGCTTGGCGAATATGACAAATAGCCGTTTCGCTTTTAATCGGCAGATGGGAAACAAACTCTGCAATTTGAGAGGTAGCACAGGGTTCGGGGTCGTGAAAAAGGCGTATGCCCTTGCCTTCATAAAATGCCATACCCCAGCCGTCTTTGTGCGGGCCTGTTTCGCCACCGCGTCGGGTGAGGCCGGTAAAGCTAAAACACAAATCAGTTGGCGTATTGGCACTCATGCCAAGCAGTTCACACACGATATACCCTTTATAGAACGTAAATATTAGCAGGCATTGAGCATAAACAAGCTTGGCGCGCTAAGCAACGCGCAATACGTCTAATTTACACCTATTTATTATGCCTATTTTGCAAGCTAGCAGGGCGATAAGGTGCATCCACACCCACATAGGCTGGGCCAAAGGTGTCTAAACCCTTCTGGGTCAAAAACGCATCAGGGGCAGGTAAGATAATAACCGCCAACGATTGGCCAATTTCATAATGCGGATTGGTCACGGGCTCCCCCGTATTATCATCTATCACGCAGATTAAATCTGGGATAGTCACGTCCACTTCACCGTCGTAATAACTGACTAAGTTTTCGTTCTTAACCCCTAACTGATAGGTATGGCCTTCGTCATCAGCGGTGCCAGCTAAATCGACGGTTCCAACAGAAAAACCACCTACCGTATCAAATTCAAAGGCGGTCACTTTGCCTCTAAAGGCAACAAAGCCATTACCCACGTCTGCAATCACTTTGGCAACATCACCGCCTTGCACCATGGCAGCCGACACCGCTTTACCTAGTGCCCATGCCTTAGAAATCGTTCCGCCAATTAAGGCGTGGCGAATGTCTTTTACAGGCATAGCATGGTCGATAGCCGCAATGTCGTTGGCACTCACTTGGCAAAGAGCCCGCATAACATGCTCAGCTCTTTGATCGTCACGCAATCCTTCACACACAAAGGTTTCGCAAAAGCTATTAGCGGCAATAACAGGCGCGGCATCAAGGCCGTTTAAATAATAGGTTGAATGGGTAATTTCTGGCACTGCCCGCCCAGCAGGGTCAGCATCAATCACCACACCGTTATTCAACGCCGCGGTATAAAATGCCACTGCCGTATTAGAACCGCCCATTTCACAGCACACGGTGCCATAAAATTTCCTATCAAAATAAGATTCTATGCGACTATACGCGCTGCAAATTGCTGGCTCGGTATTTCTAGGTAGCGCTTTGTATTCGTCGGCCTCTTTGGCACTTAAATCTAGCGCACCGAGTAAATAAGGCGTACATATCCATGCATCATCAGGCGCTTCATCAAGCCCTACAAGGCGCATTGGCAAGCCTTTTTCGATTACCTCATCAACAAGTGCTAGGCCTTCACTCATTTCGCCACCGCCTCCTGTGCCTAGCACAGTGCAGCCAAGCAAAATATCTTTCATATCTTGAAAGCTTAACTCTTTCATGGGTTTTCTCTCTTTGTACTGTTCTTGATAGGGCTGTCGGCTCTGCTATCTGTATTGCTATCGATGCTGCTCCTAGTACTAACCGTGGCGCTGCTTGTATTGCTGGCTCTAATAGTTATGTTAGTTCCGAAAACGCGAGTTATATAAGATAAAATGAGGTAGCTGAATAACGACACAATCAAAGCGTCTATTGCTTCAATAGGCGTGATGAAAAGCCCTGTTTCAGCGCTTGTAAAGCTAAACAGGATGCCGGTTATCCATGCTGCTATGGCGCTAATATTAAAAGAGGGAATAAAGTCATGCGCCCGGTACACAGCTTGCTTTCTTAGAATGAAAAAATCAGCGCAGTAGATAGCGGCAACCGGGGTAAACATGATGGACAACGAGAATAAAAACTCAGAAAAACTATCAAGCAAATTAAGGGATGACGCTACCGCTCCCATCACACCCATGGCTATGATCAATACCTTTTGTTTACCGCCATTAATGACTGCCGCAGCCCCCAAAGAGGCGCTATATAGATTCAACACATTGGTGAGCCAACTTGAACATATAAGTAGTATGAAGGCAGCTAGTCCTAGCCCCACTTTTACCATAAGCGCAAGAATATCGTCACTGCCGAATACATTGGCGGCTAAAGAGGCAGCAATGTATACAAACGTACTTAATAGAAAGAAAGGAATGAAAGACGCTGACCATGCATCTCGTTTTGTTCGACAAAAGCGGGCTAAGTCAGGCAGTAAAACAATAGACACAATAAAACTTCCTACCACCGCCGATACCGCCGTACCAAAACTCATTGTAGGCTTTACCACCGCCAAGCCGCCTGAGGGCTCTATCGCCATGGCGCTTTTTATTAATAGGAATAATGTGACCACTCCCATTATGGGCACCAGCCAAGTGGATAATTTTTCCATCCGCTGAAAGCCGTACAAGGTAGTGATAACAATCACCGCACTAACACCCCACTCGATAGCGTTGGTGTTAAAGGTTATGCCCAAGTAATCAACCAACAAACCATTAGTGGCCAGCGCGAACAAGTCGAGGTTAACGCCGTACCAGCCGAGTAACGACAGTACAAAACAAAAAGACACCAGCTTTGCGCCCCACACGCCAAACACATGCCGTATGGTGACAAACGATGTTAGCCGGTTAGCATGCCCTACCAGCGCAGTCACCGTGCCAAAGAACGCTAAAATTAAGCCGCCTATCAGAAAAGCAGCGAGGCTTTCCCAAAAGCCCAGCGCTTCGCCTATTTCTATACCCGTAATTAGTCCAGGTACCGCAAAAGCCAATGCCCCGTTGATCATACCTACCGCCACACCGCTTGTTTGTGCGCTTTCAGGCACAGGTTCTAGGGCATAGTCGTTGGTATCTGTTGTACTTTCAGACGTCATCTTTTGGTTATCCCTGTTAAGGTTTGCGGTTTTAGGTTTTAGGTTTTAGGTTTTAGTTTTTAGTTTTTAGTTTTTAGTTTTTAGTTTTTAGTTTTTAGTTTTTAGTTTTTAGGCAAAACAGCTTACGCTTTCCCGCATTTTTGGTTTGAATTTATTTGGCTGACGTATAAAGAACGCACACGTTAAACGAGACATTAATCGCTATACACATCCTATTTAAACGGCTAACACTATTGTGCAAACTTTCCACAAAATAATATTTTGTTAATTGCTAACTTTTGATAACCTGAGTACTGAAATCACCGATAATCACGAACTTATTACTATTTCCTAAAAATATTATTTCACATATACAAGATGCTTTATCTCCTACCTAGGTGCAATTTGGTGTAGCTGAGTAATAACATTCGGCGCGCAAGACCATCATAAATGTGGCAATACGTGTGTTTGAGGCAAAAGAAATCACCTTATGAAAAAAATTATTCATTTAGATAGCTATAATCAAAAGATATTGGCCATATTACATTTGCAAGCAGACCTTACCAACGTGGAGTTAGCGGGTCGCGTTAATCTTTCCCCTAGTGCCTGCTTCCAGCGGGTAAAGGCACTAAAAGAAGCCGGCTACTTTCGTACCTTTCATGCAGACGTGAATATTGAAGCTATGTGCGAACATGTTTTTGCGTATGTTGAATTTACCTTGCATGACAACAGTGCCCCTTTCAAACGGCGCTTCATTGCCGCTATTCAAGAAATACCTGAGTTCATGGATTGCATGCAAATAACGGGGAAAGTTGACTATGTGTCTTTCAGCTGTTTTGCGAATATCGCTAAACTCAATGACGCCTGCACATTGTTAAGTGACAGAGAAGAGCTTGGTATTAAGCGCATTGAAAATCGAATTATTCTATCCAGAGAAAAGTTCTTTTTAGGCTATCCCCTCGCGCAATTGAAATGGTTGGATAAAGCAGAGATTTAAATGAGTGATCACGCCTCAGACAGGTAACAAAGATACATTGTCATTTAGCCATTTCGACATTGCTTGCATATCAACAATCTCTACTTTTCCATATTGCTTTCGAATTAGTGAAAGGGATACCAACTTATTTAGGGCTTTGTGGGCGGTTAGCACAGTTACTCCTAACCGCTCAGCATAGTCGCTTTGCCTAAGCGCTACTGCAGTGCTAGTTTGGCCTGAGCTAGCTTGAAAAGAGTCAGCTTGAAAGGTGTTAGTTTCAACTGAGTTAGCTTGCGCAACGCTGGTTTGGTAAATCAATTTTGCCAACTGCACATGAGTCGGTAAGCGTAAAATGTCATCTAACCGCTCTAAGGTAGCGTGAAGCTTTATGGCAAGATTGCGCGTTAAAAACACACCAACTTCAGGGTGGGCAGCTTCGAGTTGCCGAAAGCGATTTTCATTAATTTGCAGCACGGTGCAGTCGGACATTGCTTGCGCATGGTGGGTTCTGGCTAACGATGCATATAAAGTGAATTCACCAAAAGTGTCGCCCCGTTCTAGCACTGTAGTAAGTTGATAATTACCGTCCATGCCATAGTTGCCCACCTTCACTTGGCCAGACACCACGATAGACAGCCCTGGTTTAAAATCCCCTCGATTGTGAATCATAGCGCCCTTATCGTACTCGGTTGGCGTACCCAAATGCGTGCACATCTCAAGCAAAGATTCTGGCATTACGACCTGATTAGGCGCTTTTACATAAGACACATTTTCACCAAATCTATACTTCTATATATTTGCCATGTTAATAGAGTGTTAATCTCACTGCAATACGTGGAGAGAACTATGAACTATCAAATTGCGATTATCGGTATTTTTCTATTATTTGCCTTACTGGAAGCAAAGCAGGGGAAGCTTTTAAAGAAAAGCGCAGAAGTGAGCGATGATGGAAAAGTCGAACTCATTGGCACCTTAGTGTTGTTTGTCATTACCCAGCCTTTGGTGCTGTTTAGTGCCGGGGCGTTAATGTTACTTATTGTGCCCCAGTACCAAGGGGCGCTAAATCAAGGGGCATTGGGCAACTCATCTATTTTACTGCATATTGCATTGCTGTTGATATTCGACGACATGATGCAATATTGGTGGCATCGCCTGTCTCACTCCACCCGTTTCCTGTACAACTTGCACCGTGCACATCACAACGGCAAGTACATGAGCGTGCGGATTATCTATCGTAATAACGTGTTCTACTATTTGTTGATGCCGTCGCTGTGGTTTTCAGGCGCGCTTATCTATTTAGGATTAGGTTGGACCTATGCGTTCTACCTTGTGGTGAAACTAAGTGTGATTACCGGTGCGCATGCCGAATGGAAATGGGACAGATTTTTGTACCAAACGCCGTTTCTTAACAAGCTAGCGTGGATTGTGGAAAGGACAATATCGACACCATCTACCCATAGCGCACACCACGGCCTAAAGGCTGACGATGGCATCACCAATTATAAAGGTAATTACGGAAATCTATTGTTTTTCTGGGACGTGTTATTTGGAACTGCCAAAATCACGCGAAGATACCCAGCCCAATACGGTATTGAAGGTATGTTTTACGCTAACTGGGTAGAGCAACTCGTTTGGCCGCTATACAAAACACCGCGTAAACCTAAGACGGTTACTAATACAGCAGTCAAATCGGAAACTAACTCTAGTATCAGCGAAAATGCTAAGGATATATTGATATCGGAACCAGTGACGAATAAACCTGACGCTACCATATAGCTCAAAACAATAGGGTCGGTAAGTTCGGGTTTACGACTCGCTCATAACATAAAGGCCGAAGTCGAAGCTCGCAGTAAATCCAGATTAATCGTAATAAAAAAGATCCGTTTAGGAGCAGTGATGTTCCGCTCCTAACGGTTTACATACGACGTTACTAAAAAGCTAAATCTTGCTTGAAAGCCTTAGGCCTCTTCGTAAAGCGTAGCAATCCACTTCTCTTCGGAGATGAAGCTCCACGCCCACTTATCCCATTTACTATCGAGCCCTGCTTGAGTAATGGCTTCAAGGTTCATACCTTTTGCTTTCTGCGCTTTTACAAAGGCAAAGGTCTCTTCAATCATGGCAAGAAACGTTGTGTACTCCGCTTTGTTGCTAAGCTCCCCATGGCCTGGAATAAGTACCGTATCGTCGTCTATTTTTGCCATCACCTGTTTAACTGATTCTATGTAGCCTTTAACACTGCCACCAGAATTTAAATCAATAAATGGAAATAACCCACTAAAATACAAGTCGCCAGTGTGAACTACATTTGGCTCCTCGAACCACACAATACTATCGCCGTCGGTATGCCCCGATGCAAAGTGCATAATGTGAATGGTTTCACCGTTAAAATGTAGCTTGATACCGTTTTCATAGGTAATAGCAGGTAGCGCATCAGGAGAGACTTTTTCATCATTAGCCAATCGAACACGCACGTTGTCATGGGCTAAAATAGTTGCGCCTTTATGACTGTGAAAAAAAGCATTAGAACCGGTATGGTCGCCATGGTAGTGAGTGTTAATTACATACTTTGGCTTATCACTACCCAGCTCCCCTAGCGCGGCAGCTATTTTCTCTGCAAGCGGAGCAAACTGATCATCAATAATAAGAATGCCATCATCGCCTGCAGAAACGCCGATATTGCCGCCCATCCCCGTTAACATATGCACAGAGCCTTTAAGTGCTGTTGCTTCTATTTCAACTTTTTCAAAACGGTCTTGCGAAAAAGCGGCTGGAATGAAGGTGGTTGATACTAAACTTGCAGCAAGTAGCAAACTTCGGGTAAGTGATTGCGCCATTTTGGTTTCCTCAGGAGGTGCTTATTATTTATTAAGACTACATACACTATGAACTAGATTGCACTTCAGATCATTTTATCATCATCTGGGATGTCACCAATATAAGCAAATCGCGGAACAGATTTGCCTTCTACCATCACCTCTTCTTGAAACATACTTAATGGACGAACCCACAAGGCTTTTTCACCATAACATGGACGATATACTACTAAGGAAGATTCATCTTCTGAATGCGTCGCCACTTCGTAAACATCGTAATCGCTGCCTTTGTAATGGCGGTAACGACCTGGGGTCCTAAGTTCGGGGGTTTTAGTTTCTGGGGTTTCAGGTTCTGAGATTTTAGACTCTGGGATTTTAGATTCTGGTGTAGTCATGATGGCTCCTGCTGGTCGCTTTATATTCACTTTTATTCACTTTATTGCCCCCCCCTACTCACCTTCTAAGGGCAAAGGAAGTTGATGTATAGTTTGCGCCTCACCTAGGCCAATGTGCAGCCCAACTAATCGTATACCGCGGCCTTTGGCGCGCTCGTAAGCTTCTTGCAATAGGGTATCAAAGTAATGGGCATTTAACGAAGGGCATCGATGTTCAACGGTGGTCAATTGGAAATCTTGAAATTTAAGTTTAACGCCCTGAGTGCGAATACGAACAGGTTTACCAGTACGCTTTTCATGGGCCTCTATGCGCTCTTCAAGCTTCTCCATTAAATGGGGCATGAAAGCCTGACATTCTTCCAATGAGTGAATATCGTTGCTTAGGGTGCGTTCTACGCCTATAGACTTGCGTTCTCGTGATACCGAAAGTTCTCTGTCATCAATACCATGCGCACGCTCCCACAATACCGCACCAAACTTGCCCAGTTCCTTTTGTATACGCTCAAAGGGGTAGGAACGAACGTCGTTACAGGTGGCTAAACCTAGTCGTTGCAGCTTTTGCATTGTGACTTTGCCCACGCCTGGAATTTTCTTAAGGGGCATGGCGCTAACAAAACTGTCTAGTTTGTCGGGGGTAATAACACAAATACCGTTGGGTTTATTTTCATCGCTAGCCACTTTGGCCACAAATTTACAGGAAGCAACACCCGCCGACGCGGTTAACCCCAATTCAGCTTCAATTCGGCTTCTAATTTCTTCGGCAATTAATGTAGCACTCCCTCCGCAATACTGGCTATTGGTGACATCGAGGTAAGCTTCATCTAAGGAAAGTGGCTCGATTAAATCGGTATAGTCGGCGAAGATTTCGCGAATTCGTTGAGACTCTTTGACATAAGCCTCCATACGCCCTTTCACTAAGGTAAGATTTGGGCAAAGCTTGAATGCGTATGCGGTGGCCATGGCGGAACGTACGCCATATTTACGGGCAGGATAATTACAGGTAGAGATGACGCCACGGTGCTGTGAGCTACCACCAATAGCAATAGGGATATTACGTAACGCAGGGTTGTCACGCATTTCAACCGCAGCATAAAAGCAGTCCATATCTACATGGATGATCTTTCGCATGCCGTATTGCCCCCTAAACTGCCAAACGAATTGAACCGCTTTACAAAAAACTGTATAGAAAGACAGTATTCTAGAGCATATTAATTCACCTTACCAGCGAACGAGATCAATAGTGAGCAAGTAATAAATGAAGCATACAAAAAAGCGCGGTAAGCTTTTAACTTACCGCGCATCTATATTCATACATAGTAGCTGTTTTGCGTATTGTTTCTATCTTAGCCAAAAAGCGACAAGATCAGATTAAAGGATCTGATTCTGTTTCCACTCATTCAGTTTCTTTTCTCTCGCCTCTTCTTTTTCCATGCGAGATTTTTTTCTATCGCAAGGTTCGGGGCAATCGCACGCTTTGGCAATACCCAATGCGCCTAGTCCACCGCAGCTACCAGCAATGGTCTTGCGCTGTACTAAGTAGCCTACAGCCATAGCAAGTACCATGGTGAGGAAGAAACCGAATGCTAAAATAAACGTAGACATAGCCTACTCCTTAATTATTTACTTCTACCAGTTTATCAAATTCTGGCGTGGCATACTCTTCAAATCCGTCTGCCGTGCGACGAATGAGGAATACAGCAAGTTGTTCTTGCTCTGCAAGTTCAATAGCCCGTTCCCATCCCATCACGTTAAACGCAGTAGCTAGGCCATCAGCAATCATTGAAGATGGGTTGACTACCGTAACCGACACCAAATCATGAGTGATAGGCGCGCCAGTGTTCGGGTCAATCAAATGAGAATAGCGTTTGCCGTCTTCTTCGTAATAGTTACGATAGTCGCCCGATGTCGCTATGGCGTTAGTCCCGATAGACACTACCTTTTGTACTGCGCGCTGTGTAGTCACCGGCTTTTCAATTGCAATTAGCCACTCACTGCCATCGCCACGTTCGCCTTTCACTCGCATTTCGCCGCCAATCTCTACAAGATAATTTTGTAAATCATGGGAATCTAAAATGGCCGCAACTTCATCTACGCCGTACCCCTTAGCAATGGTCGATAAATCAACGTAAAGCATAGGGTTTGCTTTCATAAGACCGGTTGGCGTAGTAGATAATTTCTCATAACCTACATAATCCCGTACGGCATCAATATCCGCTTGGGTTGGCACTTTCTCTGGGCGTTTGTTAGGTCCAAATCCCCACAGATTGACTAAGGGACCTACCGTAACATCTAGCACCCCATCACTCAAACGGGCCAAGCGCAATGCTTCATTAACTACTGTCAGAGTCTCTTGCGATACCGCAAAGTTATCCGAATAACGATATTGGTTAAATCGTGATAGCTCAGACGTGGTGTCGTAAGTTGACATCAATTTGTTAATATTTACTAGCTTTGCATCAATTTCTTCCTGCAAGCCTTCAACTTCTTTTTCACCTTCACCAAGCACATACTTAACATTATAAGTCGTGCCCATGGTTTGGCCTTGCAGATGCGCTACTGCAAGCGGTTTGTCGCTGCAACTTGCTATCAGTAAAATACTGATAGCCATAATTGCCAACGCTATACGTGCAAAAAATCGAATCACGTTTATGGTCCTTTCACTAAACAAAAAGGGGGCTCTCGCCCCCTTTCTTACCTAATTGATTTCGGATTAACCACCGAAGTCATCAAGCATTATATTTTCGTCTTCAACACCTAGTTCTTTCAACATGTTGATAACGGCTGCGTTCATCATAGGAGGTCCACACATGTAGAACTCACAATCTTCTGGCGCAGGGTGGTCTTTCAAATAGTTCTCAAGAAGAACTTGGTGAATGAACCCTGTGTAACCTTCCCAGTTGTCCTCTGGTTGAGGATCTGAAAGGGCAACATGCCATTTAAAGTTATCATTTTCTGCTGCTAACTCATCGAAATCTTCTGTATAGAACATTTCACGAAGTGAACGTGCACCGTACCAGAAGCTCATCTTACGATCAGATTTTAAGCGACGAAGTTGGTCGAAGATATGTGAGCGCATTGGCGCCATACCAGCACCACCACCAACGAATACCATTTCGTTCTCGGTTTCTTTCGCGAAAAACTCACCGAATGGACCAGAAATCGTGGCTTTGTCACCCTCAGTCAGGCTCCAAATGTACGATGACATTTTACCAGCAGGTAGGCTTAGGTTATTAGGTGGCGGCGTAGCGATACGCACGTTCAACATAATAATGCCTTCTTCTTCTGGGTAGTTAGCCATTGAATAAGCACGAATGGTTTCTTCATCTACTTTAGATTCGATATCGAAGAAGCCAAAACGTTCCCAATCACCGCGATACTCATCAGGGATTTCAAACTCTTTGTACTTAACGTGGTGCGCAGGGGCTTCAATTTGAATGTAACCACCAGCACGGAAAGGTACGCTTTCACCGTTAGGAATTTGAAGCTTAAGTTCTTTGATGAAAGTAGCTTTGTTATCGTTAGAAATAACTTCACAATCCCACTTCTTAACACCAAATACCGACTCTTCAAGCTCGATTTCCATGTCTTGCTTAATCGCAACCTGACATGATAAACGGCAGCCTTCACGAGCTTCACCTTTAGTGATGTGATCAAGTTCAGTTGGAAGGATTTCACCACCACCTGAATGCACGTCTACACGACACTGACCACAAGAACCACCACCACCACATGCTGAAGATACGAAGTATCCTGCATCTGCTAGTGCGCCAAGAAGCTTGCCGCCTGGCTCAGTTTTAATTGCTTTGTCTGGGTCACCATTAATAGTGATGGTTACATCACCGCTTGGTACCAGCTTCGACTTGGCAAACATGATGATAAATACTAGCGCCAATACAATGGCAATAAACATGCCGACGCCTAGGAAAATTTCTACTTGATTCATTTATATGCTCCCGAGCTCGATTACAGCTGAATACCAGTGAATGACTGGAAGCCAAGTGCCATAAGACCCGCAATCATGAACACAGAGCCCAGACCACGAATACCATCAGGCATATCGGCATATTTAAGCTTTTCACGTACAGCGGCCAATAACACAATAGCTATTGCCCAGCCCATACCACTTCCTACGCCGTAAACGACACTTTCGGTCAAGTTGTATTCACGTTGTACCGCGAATGCCACACCACCGAAGATAGCGCAGTTAACCGTAATTAGCGGAAGGAAGATACCAAGCGCGTTATAAAGCGCAGGGAAAAACTTGTCTAAGCTCATTTCCAAAATTTGAACCAATGCCGCGATAACGCCGATAAAGGTTAGGAAGTTTAGGAAGCTTAAATCTGCATCAGGGAAACCAGCCCACGCTAGTGCACCTGGTGCAAGGATGTTCACATAAATGATTTGGTTAACCGGTACAGAAATACCCAGTACTACGATTACCGCAACACCAAGACCCATAGCAGTTTTAACTTTCTTCGATACCGCCAAGAAGGTACACATACCTAAGAAAAGTGATAACGCCATGTTCTCAACAAAAATTGAGCGAACAAATAACGACAAATAATGTTCCATGACTTACTCCTTAGGCTCTACTTGCTCGGGACGAAGGGTACGGATAACCCAAATCATACCGCCGATTAAGAAGAATGAGCTAAATGGTAGGATTAACAAACCATTACCCTGATACCAACCACCGTTTTGAACTAAAGGAAGAATTTCGAAACCTAAAATTGTACCGAAACCGAATAGCTCTTTGATTGTACCAATAACAATCAATACGAATGAGTAACCCAAACCGTTACCAATACCATCTAAAAAGCTCATCAGAGGTGGGCTCTTCATTGCATAGGCTTCAGCACGACCCATTACGATACAGTTAGTAATAATCAAACCAACGAATACGGACAGCTGCTTCGAAATTTCATACGAATAAGCTTTCAGTATTTGGTCAACTACGATTACCAAAGACGCAATGATAGTCATTTGGATGATGATACGAACGCTTGATGGGATCTGGTTACGAATCATTGAAATAAACAAGTTCGAGAACGCAACAACCGTGGTTAGCGCCAAAGACATTACCAAGGCTGTTTCAAGCTTAGTGGTAATAGCCAGTGCAGAACAAATACCAAGTACCTGCAAGGCAATTGGGTTGTTGTCCATAATTGGCCCAAAGAGGGCCTTTTTCATTTCTTTAGTATCTGCCATGAGACTCCCCTTATGAACGCCATGCCTGAGTCTTCAGGAACTGGCCGAAGCCTTGCTCGCCTACCCAGTATTGAATGGTGTTTTCAACACCTTTACTGGTTAGGGTAGCACCTGAAAGCGCATCAATAGTGTGTGGATTGCTTGGGTTTGCATTTTTAACTACGCGGATAGCCACATCGCCATCTTCAAATAGTTTCTTTCCATCCCATTTGTCCTGCCACGCTGGATTTTGCACTTCGCCACCAAGTCCTGGTGTTTCTTTTTGTTGATAGTAAATCAACTCACGAACTGTTTCGCCATCGGCGTCAAGGGCAAGAAAACCGTACATAAGATCCCATAGACCACTACCGTGCACAGGCAAGATAATGCGAGATACATCGCCAGCTTCGTCACGTACCAAATAAACACTGGCAACATTCGGGCGACGTTGGAAGCCAACGTTGCTGTTAGTTACCTTTGTGCTGTACTCAGTTTGCTTCGCGGCTTTATACATATCGTAATCTGGCTCAGGTGCTTCTACAAACTCACCGCTTTCCAAATCAACATAGCGAGATTCAATCTTTTCGCTATATGTACTTTCGATTGCTTTACCTGTCATACCTGTTTCGTAAAGCCCGGCTGCGTTCAAAATGTTGCTCTTTTTATCAAGCGACGCATTGGTTTGTTGTAGCGAGCGTAAGCCTACTGCCGCGCCAGATACAACAATTGAACACACAAGACAAACGGCGACTACAACGCCAATCGTTTTTCCTAAAGATTCTTTTTTAGCCGACACGAGCTACCCTCCGCTTGATATTACTTTGTGCGACGAAATAGTCGAACAGTGGCGCCCAAAGGTTGGCAAAAAGAATGGCCAACATTACACCTTCTGGGAAGGCTGGGTTTAGCACACGAACAAGTACTGTCATAAAGCCGATGAAAATACCGTATGCCCACTTACCTTGGTTGGTAAACGATGCAGACACTGGGTCTGTCGCCATAAAGAACATACCAAAGGCAAGACCACCAATAACGAAGTGCCAATAGGCAGGCATTGCAAACATATAGTTGGTATCGCTACCAATCATATTCAGCAAGGTGGCAAACACGGCTACACCGATTGCTACACCAGCAACAATTCGCCAGCTTGCAATACGCATATACATAATGAACAAACCACCAATTAAGATGGCCAATGCAGATACTTCACCCGCAGAACCTGCGATAGTACCGAAGAAGCTGTCAAACCAAAGGTCCATGTTAGTGTAATCAAGCGCGCCTGAAGCTGCTTGGCTTAATGACGTTGCACCTGAGTAACCATCGGCAGCAACCCAAACTTGGTCGCCAGAGATTTGTGCCGGGTATGCGAAGTATAAGAACGCACGACCAGATAGTGCAGGGTTAAGGAAGTTACGGCCAGTTCCACCGAATACTTCTTTAGCGATAACCACACCAAAGGTAATACCTAATGCAACCTGCCAAAGCGGGATAGTTGCCGGTAATGTTAATGCGAAAAGTACTGAGGTAACGAAGAAACCTTCGTTAACTTCATGCTTACGCACTGACGCAAACAATACTTCCCAGAAGCCACCTACAATGAAGGTGACTGCATAGATAGGTAACCAGAAGCAGGCACCGTAGAAGAACAGCCCTAAAATTCCAGAATTAGCTAAGTCTCCGCCTAACGCAGTGAATAGTCCTGCTTGCCATGTATCAGGAAGTGTACCGGCACCAGCAGCAATAGCATCTTGCGCTTGGAAACCAATGTTGTACATACCGAAGAACATTGCTGGGAATGTTGCTAACCACACCAAAATCATGATGCGTTTAAGGTCAATGCTGTCACGCACGTGCGTGTTAGCTTTGTTTACTTTACCTGGTGTATAGAAAATAGTTGCCGCTGCTTCATACAATGCATACCATTTTTCGTGCTTTCCACCTGGTTCAAAGTTTGGTTCAATTTTTTCTAAATACGCTTTTAAACCCATGACTAACCCTCTTTCTCAATAGTGGTCAAACAGTCGCGTAAAATTGGGCCGTAGTTGTATTTGCCTGGGCATACGTAAGTACACAAGGCTAAATCTTCTTCGTCCAACTCTAAACAACCCAACGTTTGAGCACTGTCACAATCACCAGAAATCAGATCTCTAAGCAAAAGCGTAGGAATGATATCTAGGGGCATAACGCGTTCGTAGTTACCAATTGGCACCATAGAGCGCTCAGAGCCATTGGTTGTTGTTGTCATATCAAATTTCTTACCGCCACCTAAGTGACCAAGGTAAGCGCGCGTAACCGAGTGCTTGTCTGAACCAGGGGTGATCCAACCAAGAAACTTCTTCTCGCGACCTTCTTTAAGCAATGATACTTGTGAGTGGAAACGACCTAAAAAGCCGTGAACACCATTTGCAGTTACACCGTTTAACACGGAGCCTGAAACCACGCGTACATCACCATCTTGTTGTTCGTTTGCTAGCAACTCACCTAAATCGGCACCTAAAGAGGTACGAACTAAGCGAGGGTTTTTAGCAGATGGTCCACCGATAGCAATAACACGACGAGTGTCTAGCTCACCAGTAGTAAGTAATGCGCCAAAGGCCATTACATCTTGATAGCTAATGTGCCAAACCGTTTTGTTCAAACCAGCAGAATCCAAATAATGGATATGTGTACCAGCTAGTCCCGCAGGATGTGGGCCACCGAATTCTTCTACGTCTACCGCAGCGTCACCCGTTGCGACTGAAGAGCCTGCTGCCTTACAAACGTAAACTTTGCCGCCGCTTAACTGGGTTAACGCTTTAAGACCGTTAACGAAGTCATCGTTACGCTCAGCAATAATCACCGCTGGGTCCGCTGCTAGCGGGTTGGTGTCCATTGCTGTAACAAAGATTGAATTTGGTACCGAGTCAAGGGCTGGAGATTTGCTAAATGGACGTGTGCGTAACGCTGTCCACATGCCTGACTCTACTAAGATTGACTGGAGTTGCTCCCGTGTTGTATTCGCAATTTGCTCAGCAGCGATTTTGTCAAAGCTAACAGCATCATTGCCATTTACTTTCACTACAACTGATTGCAAAACACGTCTTGCACCACGGTTTACTTCTACCACTTCACCTGCTGCAGGAGCAGTGAACTTAACGCCAGGATTCTTTTTATCTTCAAAAAGCATCTGGCCTTTTTTCACTACATCGCCAACTTGCACGTGCATGGTAGGTCGCATACCCACATATTCTTCTCCCAGAATGGCAACGCGTGAAACGGCAGATCCTTCATCGATCTCCTGCTTCGGCGCTCCCTCTATTGGGAGGTCGAGACCTTTCTTGATTTTTATCATATGTAATCGCACTACTCTAATAGAAATACTCTTTTGCATGACCGCAGTAAATCCTGCTTATCAGCATGCAAAAGCGTACTATTTTTAAGGTGTAATACCTTTAATATTTAGATTGACGGAATTTACTTACTGTCACGGTCAGCCTGTTTTGAAGCCGTAACTTACATTCCAAATGTACAAGTGACGTAATACGTCTTTTCTTATATAGACCAACAGTGAAAATTCACACATATTTTTGTTGTTGTATTAGTGCAATCAACGCTGTTGTTGAGTAGGAGTAGAATAGACCCCTACTTAATTTCGGGATTTTAGCATTAACCGAGCGGTTTGTGCCACGCAAATCATAGATAAAGAGCAACTTTTCTATAATTTAATGTAAACCCTATTTACGTTTATGTGGTAACTAAACAACGAAAAAGCCGCCCTATTCGACGGCTTGAAGCGCTACCAAAGCATACTTTAGTATAGCCAACCCTTACCAATTAACGAGTGGGTCAATATCCTGTTCGTAATCAACACCTTCAATATCGAAACCAAACAGCTTCAAAAATTCATGATGATAGCCCGCGTAGTCACTTAATTCATGGAAGTTTTCTTGGGTCACTTTATCCCACAACGCTTGAATTTTTGCTTGTGTAGCATCGTTGGTCTCAATTCCATCCATGCGATAACGGTTCGCTTCGTCCAACGTAGGTGTGTCACCAAATAAGCACGTTGAGAATAAACCATGAATTTGTTCTATGCAGCCTTCATGGGTGCCATCACGTTTCATGACTTCTTGCATTAACGAGATATACAACGGCATAACTGGAATAGCTGAGCTGGCTTGTGTAACCAATGCTTTTAACGAACTTACGTTCGCTTCAACTAACAACTCGCTATTTTTACCAATAATAGCCGCGGCCGCTCTGTCTAAATCTTCTTTCGCTTTGCCGATAGTCGCTTGACCATAGATAGGCCAAGTTAGCGCTTTACCTATGTAGGTATAAGCGGTGGTTTTGCAGCCTTCAGCCAATACACCAGCTTCGGCAAGCTTATCCATCCAACGCTCCCAATCTTCCCCGCCCATTACTTTAATGGTGTTTAAGATTTCATCGTCGTTTGCCGCTTCTAACGTAACATCGTGTACTTTGTCTTTATCGGTATCATAAGTTTTAGTAGTGTACTCACGCCCTACTGGCTTAAGGGTAGATTTGTATACCACACCCGTATCTGGGTCAGTTCTGCGCGGTGACGCCAAGCTATAAATAACTAAATCAACTTTGCCCATGTTGGCTTTAATCTTATCTATCGTTTGCGCTTTAATTTCATCAGAAAACGCATCACCATTGATAGTGTCAGCATAAAGCCCTTTTTTAGACGCCTGCTGATGGAAGGCTGCAGTATTGTACCAACCCGCTGTACCGGTTTTACGTTCTGTTGGCGCTTTTTCGAAGCAAACGCCGAGGGTTTTTGCACCATAACCAAATGCAGAAGTAATACGTGATGCCAACCCGTAACCGGTTGAACTGCCAATGACTAGCACGTTTTTAGGGCCATCGCCTAAGTCGCCTTTCTTTTCAATAAAGGCAATTTGTTGTTCTACTGATTTTTCACAACCCACAGGATGTGCGTTTGTGCAGATAAAGCCTCTCACTTTAGGCTTGATAACCATAATCATTTTCCTTTTTTATGCGTGCGCCTATTGTAAACGTGCGAAGGCTTATAACAACTCGGAGCAGATGACACTTATATAAGCAACGAACACCTTAATGTTCAAAAAAGATGCACATGTACAAATTAGTATTTATTTTGACAACTGTTTTAGAAGCGTATCTTTGTAAGAATATAGTGGAAAGCTATGGAATGTATATGAAAACAAAAGTGATTAGCGACTGATGCGCTAAAACGCAAGGTAAAAAGGTGAGCCCCCACAAGAGCTCACCTTTTTGTGAACTAGCCTAAGATATCAAGCAATTCAACATCAAAAATTAACGTGCTGTATGGTGCAATTGCTGCACCAGCACCTTGCTCACCGTACGCAAGGTCGTGAGGTACGTACAAACGCAACTTAGCACCAACTTTCATAAGCTGTAATGCTTCAGTCCAGCCTCTGATCACGCCGCCCACTGGGAATTCAGCAGGTTGACCGCGATCGTAAGAGCTGTCAAAAACGTCACCTGAGGTAAGTGTACCGTGGTAGTGAACGCGAACCGTGCTATCTGCAGTTGGCGTTTCGCCATCGCCTTCAGCCAGTACTTCGTACTGTAGGCCAGATTCAGTCACTTGAACTTCTTCACGCTTTGCGTTTTCTTCTAAGAACTTAACGCCTTCTTCGATAACCGCTTTGCTAGCTTCTTCTTTCTCAGCTTGCATACGCTTATGAATTTCACCGAATGCATCACGTAGTGCGTCGTTATCAACCTGCGGAGCTTGACCCGCGAAAGCATCTTTTAAACCTGCCACTACTGCGTCAATCGCCATACCTTCAAAAGGATTAGATTGTAATTGTTGACCCATTTGAAAACCAATGCCGTAACTTGCTTGGGTTTCTACTGTATTGAATGTATCAGTCACAAGAACTCCTGAAATTAAATTACAAATGCAGTACAAATTTCAAACAAACCGCGTTTCACGAATATGTTTCTGCATTTTCCGGTGCCAGAGTGTAGCACACCAGAATTTATCTTGCTTTGAGCATTAAATAGATGGATGCATTTGGAACGAATTATTGTAAATTATAACGCAAAGTGGTTTTACAACTTGTTAAGTACTTAGTATGGTGAAGGCCATATAATTGGGAGGATAGCATGCACACTCATTACGATGCTGAACTAAAAGATACAGTTAGATACCTTGGCAAAACGCTAGGTGAAACCATCAAAAACCAATTAGGCCAAGAGTGGCTTGATCGCATTGAGAAGATTCGAAAAGACGGTAGGGCGTCTTATCAAGGCGACACTAATTGCAGTGACGAACTGAAAGAAACTTTCAAAACGATGAACGACAGCGACTTGCTGACGGTAGGTCGTGCTTTTGCACAGTTTCTAAATCTAGGTAATATTGCTGAGCAAGAATATAACAGTGCAATGAACGTTGATGCGTCTATTGATGCATTGTTTAAGCACCTAGATAAGGCCGAACTCACGGCTGATAAAGTGCAAGAGGCAGTAGGCAAATTAAATATCGACCTAGTGTTAACCGCACATCCTACCGAAGTAACACGTCGCACCCTTATTCATAAACACAAAGAATTAGCAGACTGCTTACAAGAGGTTCATCAAGAATCGCTCACTGGCGCAGACAGAAGTAAAGTTGAAACCCGTGTTGCTGATTTAATTAGTCAGGCTTGGCATACAGAAGAAATTCGCTCTGTTCGCCCTACCCCTGTTGATGAAGCTCGCTGGGGATTTTCAGTTATTGAGAATTCACTGTGGGAAGCCGTTCCTGATTTCTTACGTGAATTAGATGGCCGTTTGCAAGAAGACTATAATGTATCGCTTCCGCTAGATGCGTCGCCGGTACAGTTTAGCTCTTGGATGGGTGGTGACCGTGACGGTAACCCCTTCGTTACCTCAAAAGTAACTGAACAAGTTTTATTACTGGCTCGTAAACGCGCATCTAAGCTTTTCGCTTTAGATTTAGACCGTTTGCAAGTTGAGCTGTCGATGTACGACTGTAACGATGCATTGCGCGAAAAAGTTGGCGATGCAAACGAGCCTTACCGCGCCCTACTTCGCCCGCTACTAGACCGCTTTGTGGCCACAAGAGATGGCATTGCCGACTACTTGGCAGGTAAAAATCCAGATTCATCAAACTGGATTGAAAGCAACGACGAACTCTTAGAAGCCTTGTTGCTTTGCCACCAGTCACTCATCGACTGCGGCATGGATGTGGTTGCAAAGGGTCTATTACTAGATACTATTCGCCGTGCCCGCGTCTTCGGAATTCACCTACTTCGCTTAGATATACGCCAAGATTCAGAACGCCATGCTGATGTATTTAGCGAACTTACTCGCTACCTTGGTTTAGGCGATTACTCACAGTGGAGTGAGGAAGACAAGCAAGCCTTCTTACTACGTGAACTTGGCTCAAAACGCCCGCTATTTCCAGCTCAATGGGGCGCATCGGAAGATGTGAAAGAAGTACTTGAGACTTGTAAAGTGGTAGCTAAGCATAGCAAGCACGGTTTTGGTATTTACATTATCTCAATGGCGAGTGAGCCATCAGATGTGCTTGCCGTGCAATTACTGCTTAAAGAAAGCGGTGTTGATTGGCCAATGCCAGTAGCGCCATTGTTCGAAACACTGGACGACCTTAATAACTCGCCAAGTGTTATGCGTAAATTGCTTTCTATCGACTGGTATCGTGGCTATGTAAAAGGCCGCCAGTTCGTGATGATTGGTTATTCAGATTCAGCCAAAGATGCTGGCGCACTAGCTGCTGGTTGGGCTCAGTATCAGTCTCAAGAAGCACTGGTTGCTATTGCTGAAGAGTTTAACTGCTCACTGACCTTGTTCCACGGCCGTGGCGGTACAATTGGTCGCGGTGGGTTACCTGCCCATGCTGCTATTTACTCGCAACCTCCGGGCTCGCTAGAAGGTGGTTTCCGTGTTACTGAGCAAGGCGAAACCATTCGTTATAAGTTCGGTATGCCAAAACTGGCTAAACGAAGCTTAGGCATTTATGCCAGCGCAATCATTGAAGCAATGTTGTTCCCGCCCCCGGCGCCAAAAGAAGAATGGCGAGAACTCATCACGACTATGGCTGCACAAGGTCGTGATAATTATCGCGCGACAGTGCGTCATGATGAAGATTTCGTGCCTTACTTCCGCGTGGCTACGCCAGAGCAGGAACTTGGCAAGTTGCCATTAGGCAGTCGTCCATCGAAGCGTAAGCCGCAAGGTGGTATTGAAAGTCTTCGTGCTATCCCTTGGATATTTGCATGGGCACAAACGCGTCTTGTATTGCCGTCATGGTTGGGCGTAATGCGCGCTATCGACAGCGTGAAAAATGCCGAGAATGAAAAGGTCGTTAATGAAATGTTTGCCGAGTGGCCATTTTATCGTTCGCGCCTTTCAATGCTGGACATGGTATTTCATAAAGCTGATCCGCGTATTAGTGAAGCCTATGATGAGCGTCTGGTTCCAGAAGAGCTTAAGCATTTTGGTGCAGCCCTTCGAGAGGAACTTAAAGAGAGTATCGCTTCATTGCTTGAACTCACTGGCGAAAACGACATCATGAAGGCTGATCCGCTGGGCAAAGAATCGATGGAAATTCGCGCCGCTTATTTGCAACCGCTTCACTATTTACAAATTGAGTTGCTAGAACGAATTCGTAAAGCAGGAGATGATGTACATAATCCTGATTTGGAGCGTGCCATGATGGTAACTATTACAGGTATCGCAACCGGTATGCGAAACACTGGTTAATCGCTGATTTTTAGCTATTTCAAAAAATAGCTGATGTAAAAAAGCCCGCTTGAAGCGGGCTTTTTAATGGCTATCTTTTACGAATTACAGTTTATGCCTACAATTCGAAGCGATCAGCATTCATCACTTTAGTCCATGCTTTCACAAAGTCTTTTACAAATTTTTCTTTATTATCGTCTTGCGCATAAACTTCTGCATAAGAACGTAATATAGAGTTTGAACCGAAGACTAAGTCAACACGAGTGGCTGAATAAACCTGCTCACCTGAAACTCTATCTACAATACCGTAAGTGCTTTTACCTGTAGGCTTCCACGTGTATTGCATATCAGTAATGGTAGTAAAGAAATCATTAGTTAGTGAACCTACACTACCCGTGAATGCACCGTGTGCGGTATCTTGGTAATTCGTTCCCAAGGTTCTCATACCACCTACTAACACAGTCATTTCTGCAGCAGTTAACCCAAGCAACTGTGCCTTGTCTAATAACAGCTCTTCTGGTTTAACTACATAATCTTTTGGTAAGTAGTTTCTGAAGCCATCGGCCTGCGGCTCTAGCGGAGCAAAAGAATCAGCATCCGTCATCTCATCAGTAGCGTCTCCGCGGCCTGCAGCAAAAGGAACCTCAGCACTGAAACCAGCTGCTTCAATCGCTTTTTCTACACCTACATTACCTGCCAATACAATGGTATCGGCAAGACTTGCACCGGCAGCCTCAGCAAGTGGTTTTAACACTGACAATACTTTAGCTAGTTTTTCCGGCTCGTTCGCTTCCCAGTCTTTCTGAGGCGCTAATTGAATGCGGGCACCATTAGCACCACCACGTAAATCTGAACCGCGGAAGGTGCGAGCACTGTCCCACGCCGTAGATACCATTTCACCAATACTTAGGCCAGAATCCGCAATACTCGCTTTTAATGCATCCACATCGTAAGACGTACTGCCCGCAGGTACAGGATCTTGCCAGATAAGTGTCTCTTGTGGCACTTCAGGACCGATATAGCGAACTTTAGGACCTAAATCTCTGTGCGTTAGTTTGAACCACGCTTTAGCGAATACTTCACTGAAGTAGTCTGGGTTATTGTAAAATTTCTCAGAAATCTCACGGTAGATTGGGTCCATTTTCATGGCCATATCTGCATCAGTCATAATAGGGTTGTAGCGTTTTGATGGGTCTTCAACATCAACAGGTTTGTCTTCCTCTTTAATGTCGATAGGTTCCCACTGCTCTGCACCTGCTGGTGATTTTTTCAATTCCCAGTCGTAGTTAAGTAGCAATTCAAAGTAACCGTTATCCCACTGAGTTGGATTAGTCGTCCACGCACCTTCAATACCGCTTGAAACCGTATCACGGCCTATCCCACGTGATTCGTGGTTCATCCAACCCAAACCCTGCTCAGCAATATCAGCGCCTTCTGGATCTGGTCCTAAACGTTCTGCACTTCCGTTACCATGACATTTACCCACGGTGTGACCACCGGCTGTAAGTGCAACAGTTTCCTCATCGTTCATCGCCATACGGGCGAAAGTTTCACGAACGTGTAATGCGGTTTTAAGTGGATCAGGTTTACCGTTCACCCCTTCAGGGTTAACATAAATAAGCCCCATTTGAACCGCTGCTAGTGGGTTCTCCATTGTTTCTGGCGTTTCAACGTCATCATAACGCTCGTCACTCGGTGCTAGCCATTCTTTCTCAGCGCCCCAGTAAGTGTCTTTTTCAGGATTCCAAATGTCTTCACGACCAAACGCAAAGCCATAGGTTTTAAGCCCCATACTTTCATATGCAACAGTACCCGCTAGCACAAGAAGATCAGCCCAACTTAATTTGTTGCCGTACTTTTTCTTAATTGGCCACAATAAACGGCGTGCTTTATCAAGGTTAACATTGTCCGGCCAAGAGTTTAGCGGCGCGAAACGTTGGTTGCCCGTAGACGCACCACCACGACCATCAGCAATACGGTAAGAGCCCGCTGCGTGCCAAGACATTCGAATCATCAAACCACCGTAGTGACCCCAATCTGCCGGCCACCATGACTGAGAGTCAGTCATTAGCGCTATCATATCTTTTTTCAATTCATCAAAATCAAGGGTTTTCACTGCTTCGCGGTAATCGAAGTCATCACCCATTGGATTCGTTTTCGTGTCGTGCTGATGTAAAATGTCTAGATTTAGTGCTTCTGGCCACCAATCCATGTTCGTGCTACCAGTAGCCGTAAGGCCGCCGTGCATGACGGGACATTTTCTTTCTGAATCATTTACATCGCCTAGCTTAGCGTTACTCATATTTGTTACCTCTTGCTGTTCGACAAAGGACTTCATCAATACAACCTATTGATTAGTATTGTTTCATTCTAGTTATTAGATGGCTGTTACTACAGTGAGTTTTTTAGATGATGACGAATAGGTTTTACGATTAGCATTAAGTAAATCTAATATCTTAATAACAGGTAGTTACAGAACCTATTCGTATTCATGTTCACCCAGAATTACCTAAAGAAAGCGTAGCTAAGATTTATGAATTTTCTATGTCTTTTATCTCGTTTTTTTGAAAGCTTAAGAATTTACCGTAGAATCTAATATGTGGTCACTAAAAATACAAAACTAGGACAAGGAGTCTATTTTGACCAAATTACTCGTATCCATAACGCTAATGCTTGTATGCGCACTAATGCCCGTTTCTGCGTGTTGTGGGACAAAGACTTTACCGCCGGGCTTATGGGAAGGCGTCAGTGAGTCTGACTATAGCTACAAATTACTTCAGATAAATGAAAACGGGGAGCACTTCCTGTTTGAAGCAGGTATAGGCAATGGATTTCGCCATATCCGACGCATTCCATTTGGTAACGGAGATATTGAATGTAGTGCGCTAAATTGCGAAATAACGCTTCAAAATTATGAAGATGGACACGATAAACACTTAATTTTGTCTCCCTCCATAGATACCCATTACAAAGTATTAGAATCGACTACCGATAAAAACAATAAACCTATCTTAAGTAGCACCTATCAATTAGACAAACAGAATAACCAATCTTCTGTGCGAAATTTCATGGACGAATACCGAAACTCAATAATAGCATTAGCTAATACTGCGACTGGAGACATCTATGGGTTGTGGGTAGGTATCATGCGAATTGATGATAAAGATGAGCTCATAAGTATTGAGATTTACCCAAAACAAGAAGGCCGGTTAGTGCGGTTTATAAATGGTAGCAGTTATACAAATCAAACGAGTTTCAAACCTGAAGATATTCATAAGGAAGGAAGCGTATATACCGTCAAGACATCACACCCCACCTTCGCTAACTCACTATTATTTACCATCCCAGTGTCAGATGTATTAAACGGCTATGCTTATTCAGTTTATAAAGACCAACCACTAGAAAATATGACATTTACCCTATATCGAATTCGCAATTAAACGCCGTACGCCGTACCACGCCCCACTGGAATAGCAGCGTGCGAAACATGTGGAGTCGGGGTCGATATTCGTTTTGAAATTAAATAGTAGCCCCTCTTTTGCTAAGGATGAGGTGGCGGAGCCTACATGAACGTATTTACGGCGTGGCGATTATGCAGATGCTACAAATAAAAAGGCAGGATTAGTAAGCTCGCAACAAACTGTCAGCAGCATGGATGCTGTCTTACAAAAAAGGAAATTTACTGGGTGCGGTAAGTATGTTGGTAGGTATACGGTTTGGAATTAAATAGTAGACCCTCTTTTGCTAAGGATGCGGTGGCGGAGCCTACATGAACGTATTTACGGCGTGGTTATTACGCAGATGCCACAAATGAAGAGGCAGGGCTAGTGAGCTCGTAACAAACTGTCAGCAGCATGGATGCTGTCTTACAAAAAAGGAAATTTACTGGGTGCGGTAAGTATGTTGGTAGGTATACGGTTTGGAATTAAATAGTAGCCCCTCTTTTGCTAAGGATGCGGTGGCGGAGCCTACATGAACGTATTTACGGCGTGGTTATTACTCAGATGCCACAAACAAAAAGGCAGGATTAGTAAGCTTGCAACAAACTGTCAGCAGCATGGATGCTGTCTTACAAAAAAGGAAATTTACTGGGTGCGGTAAGTATATTGGTAGGTATACGGTTTGGAATTAAATAGTAGCCCCTCCACCGCATGGATGCGGTGGCGGAGCCTACATGGACGTATTTACGGCGTGGCTACGATTTGATTTCAAATCGGGTGCCGGGCCTAATACGTCCTTAGCCAGTTACGAAATCTACGCCTAGCTTGATATCGCCGCGAAGGCCTTCAAGCATGTCGTTTTTCGCTTTTTCTTCAAATGCGCTTAGCTCGCCGTATGGCAAGATTTCTTCAACACCGTTTGCACCAAGGCGAACAGGGTGTGCGAAGAATGCAGCATCGTCGCTGTCATCAGTTTGAACGTAAGTGTATTCAACTACGTTCTCACCTTGCATTGCTGCAACTAGTGACAAGCAGAAACGTGCAGCTGCTTGACCCATAGATAGGGTTGCAGAACCGCCGCCAGCTTTAGCTTCAACAACTTCAGTACCCGCGTTTTGGATACGAGTAGTTAGGCTTGAAACTTCATCATCAGAGAAATCAACACCTTCAACTTGCGAAAGCAAAGGAAGAATAGTTGTGCCTGAGTGACCACCGATTACCGGTACGTGTACAGAAGCAACATCAACACCTTTAAGATCAGCAACAAACGTTTCTGCGCGAATAACATCTAATGTAGTAACACCGAACAATTTGTTCTTGTTATAAACACCTTTCGCTTTAAGCGTTTCAGCAGCAATTGCCACTGTTGTGTTAACTGGGTTAGTAATGATACCAACACAAGCGTCTGGGCAGTTTTCAGCAACACCTTCGATAAGATTCTTAACGATACCAGCATTAATGTTGAACAAGTCTGAACGATCCATGCCTGGCTTACGCGGAACACCAGCAGGGATAAGCACTACGTCTGTACCTGTTAATGCACCAGCTAGGTCATCTTTACCGTGACCGGTTACTTTTACTGCAGTTGGGATGTGGCTCAAATCTACAGCTACACCAGGAACAACTGGCGCTACATCATAAAGCGCCAACTCAGAACCAGCTGGCAATTGTGTTTTTAACAACAAAGACAGCGCTTGGCCAATACCACCGGCAGCACCTAACACGGCTACTTTCATACCATTTCTCCTATGGGATTACTCAGTATTTAAACGGAACGTCACACTAATGCAACGCGGGGGAAAACTCAATCGTCTGATGGTCTTAATACGGCCATTTCAATCAATTTCAAGTCGATATTCATTATCATGCATGATTATGCAATTAAATTGCGCAAAGGTCACCTGTAAGGCACAATATGTGATATATGATTATTTAACTTCTTATCGCTAACTGATATGCAGGACGCTATGGCCAACGCAAAACAAGAGCAATTGATTAAAGCCTTTAAAGAGATTTTAAAAGCGGAAAGCTATGGCTCACAAGGTGAAATTGTCGATGCCTTAAAAACTCAAGGTCATGACAACATTAGCCAATCTAAAATTTCTCGCATGCTAAGCAAATTTGGCGCGGTGCGCACCCGTAACGCCCGTGGCGACATGGTGTACTGTTTACCACCTGAATTAGGTATGCCCACCGCCAAAAGCCCATTAAAGCAGCTTGTGCTCGATATTGTGCATAATAATGTAATGGTGATTATTCGCACCAGCCCAGGTGCAGCACAACTTATCGCCCGCTTACTTGACTCATTAAGCAAAAAAGATGGTGTGTTAGGAACCATTGCTGGTGACGACACTATTTTTATCGCCCCTGCCGATGTGACACTTATTGAAGAGTTGCGTCAACGCGTAGAAGATTTATTCGAGAACGTATAGCCCGCCCCTTTCTATTTTCCTCTATTTACCGTCGCATAAACTACTGAAAGTCGATCATCGGCTAGCATCAAGCACAGTAGTTTTCTGAGCGAACTTTCTTACGAGCAAAAAAAACCGCCATAAAAGTATGGCGGTAAAGAATTTGTACCAGGGAGATACAAAACAACTTGGTAGCTGTGTATTTAAATTACCATAGACTTTAGCAGTAGTAAGAAAAGAAAGGTAAAGAATTCGAAAAGCGAAAATTTAAAATCACATCAATTAAAAACACTTATAAAATAAACTTAATTAATAATTAAACTTAGAATAAATTTAAAAAATATAACCTTCGCATCAAAAGTTTTCATAAATTAATTATCATTTAAAAAATTAACTAACAATATAAATCAGGTCTCAAAAAAAACCATCAATTAAAAATTAATTGTGCGTTTTTCACACCGACTTACATATTCTTATGAATTTATGATAACTAAATAAATGTCAGTTTTAAAATTTCTAACTCTACTACCTTTCTCGCTTCATGTTTATTATGTTCAGGTTCACACGTGCTTTTAACTTTCCCCATGAAGGCCACAACCTTTAGCTATAAAGGCTGCACAGGTTTTGCACGGTCACTGCACTAATACTCCACATTTTTATATTCCACCTGTATAAAAGCTGAACACTTACCTAGCTCAAAATTTAAACTTAAATTGAGTAAATTTTAAATACTTCATAAAACTAAAATATTTACGAACGTATAGTTTCGTAAAGGTTTCATCACCTCACGTATAATTCAAGTAAATAAACGCGAAATAGAACAAATTATATCCATTGTAAATTGCCAAACACCACGACGAAGTGCTTAATTCAATAGACAGAAAACATCTGTACAAAATAAAAACTAATAAAGTCTTTGTAATTACAACTTGTAATCACCTTCGACAAGGGGAATTTAAAATGTTCAACTCAAATAAACTTAGCACTGCTGTTAAGCGTGGAATATTGTTAGCAGGTTCTGCTAGCTTGTTCGCTGCTCCAATGGCATTGGCCCAATCAGATGACGAAAGTACAGCTGAACCTGTAGAAAAAATCCAAGTTACTGGCTCACGGATTAAGCGAGTGGACTTAGAGTCTGTGTCACCAGTAACGGTTATCACTGCTGAATCTATCGCCCTTTCAGGTGATACCACGGTAGCTGAGGTATTACGTAACTCTTCTGTTAATACCTTCGGTTCTTTTCGTGGCCAATCTGGTTATGGTAGCGGTGCATCGGCTTCAAGCGAAGTAAACCTTCGTGGTTTAGGTGCAGGTGCTACGCTAGTACTTATGGACGGTCGTCGTCTTCCAGGGCTTGGATACGACGGTGGTTCATCATCGGATATGTCGATGATCCCTATGTCTATTGTTGAACGAATTGAAATTCTTCGTGACGGCGCATCTGCTATCTACGGTTCAGATGCCGTAGCGGGTGTAATCAACATTATTACCAAGAAACAGTTCGACGGCATTAATGTAGGCTATAGCTTTGAAGATCCAGGCGCTGATGGCGGTAATTCAAGCAAATATAACTTTTCTGCAGGTGTGACTAGTGACAAAGGCAGCATTGTATTTATTGCTGAACATCAAAATAGTCAGGAAGTGACCGACAACGCAGTATCAGGTGACTACGCCACAGATAGCTATTCAACCTATAGTCCTGTTGCAAACTTCTATGATGCAGATGCTGGCGAATTCCTTTACAACGAAGACTTGTGTGGCGATGTTGCCGATACTTCTATTGAGTCTGACCGCTGTGGATATTACTACGGAAACTCGACTTGGTTGTATGGCGCAACTGAGAAAAACTCTTTGATGACCAAAATAGAGTATGAACTGGCCGAGAACCTTCAGCTAATAAGCCGATTCTCAGCACTTCAAACTTCTACTGACTCACGTTATGCCGCTACACCAGTGTCTACGTCTTCACTCACTATCGATGCTGATAACGCAATGAACCCTTATGGTACAGACGGTAGTGTCTATTTCCGTACTGCTAGCTTAGGGACTCGTGATACCACTACTGAAAAAACAACTGTTGAATTGGTTGCTGGCCTTGAAGGCTATACCGACATTGGCGGTAACGAGTGGGACTGGCAAGTGTATTATCAGCGCACTTTGGCGAAAGAAGAAGTGTTCAACTACAACTTGGTTAATGACACCGTTGTACAAGATTTGATAGACACTGAGCAACTAGATTTATTCAACGTACAGGGCTTAAGCACTGACGATTGGGCATCTTACAATTCTGAACTTCTAGCCAATGCCGATCATACAGGTACCTACCAGTCTACTCAGAAGCGCGACATTATCGACGGTAGTATTTCTGGTGAAGTGTTCTCTAACAACTTCATGACCGTTAGTGCTGTATTTGGTGCAGAGTACTCATACTTAGACTTTGAGCAAATCTCTGATCCTGAATCAGGTTTAGGTATTATTTCAGGTGGTTCAGGTGGTGACGACGTATATGCAACTCGCGAACGTCAGTCTTACTACACTGAATTTGCCATTGAATTACCTCATGAAGTAGAAGTGTCTGCAGCCCTTCGTTACGACGGCTATGAACTTGAAGGTGATACAGGCGATGCTATCTCTAGCGCTGAATTTTCAGATACGGTACCTAAATTAGGTATTAGCTGGCGTCCTACTGAGTCGTTGTTACTTCGCGCAAGTTGGGGTGAAGCATTCCGCACGCCTACTATGAGCGAGATGTTCTCAACCATTTCTTACAGCTTCCCAAGCGCTTACGATACCTACTACTGTGATACTTTAGATAACCCTGGCGCGGATGATTCTTATTGCTCATCAGGTCAGCAGCATCTTACTTATTACGGCGGCAACCCAGATTTAAGCCCTGAGAATTCAGAGTCGCTTACATTAGGCGTGGTTTATGATGTTACTGAAGACTTATCTCTTGAAGTATCTTATTACCAGTACGATTACGAAAACAAAATTGAAGATATCGATGTTGATGATTTAATTGCCGCTGATTTAGATGGCACTTCATCGAATATTGCTCGTGATTCAGATGGTAAAATAACGTCTATTACCTCTGGCTACACTAACTATGCTGAGGTTTTCACAAGTGGCCTAGATATAACCGCTAACTATCATCTTCCTACCTCAATTGGTGATTTCGGTGTAAACCTAGAGTATTCGCACGTATTT
This sequence comes from Alteromonas sp. 1_MG-2023, assembly GCF_030547075.1. Lineage (GTDB taxonomy): Bacteria > Pseudomonadota > Gammaproteobacteria > Enterobacterales > Alteromonadaceae > Alteromonas. Next base: position 101,470 of record NZ_JAUOQH010000013.1, read on the forward strand.
AGTTACGAAGAAGAAGGTATTGAGTGGGCGGGAGAATTGTTTTACCCAGACAACCGTGCGAACTTAACCGTTGATTGGACTGACGGCGACAAATGGACAGCTTCGTGGCGTACACTGTTTATCGGGTCTAACGGTGATACTTATTACGATTACTACGACTACGCTGATAACTATTTTAAGCATAACGTAACAGTTTCTTACCATGTAACTGACAACGTGAAGGTTTCAGCCGGCATTGCGAATCTCACTGATGAGTTGGAAGAATACGCTCCAGGTGAATGGCGCGGTTATGACGACTCACTTTACGATCCATTAGGTCGTACTATGAGCTTTAACGTTCAAGCTAGCTTCTAAGTCTTAGTAAATAAAACGCCGCTCGAACTTTGATTTACCTCTTACTTCACAGTAAAGAGTTAACGCAAAGTCGGCGGCGTCTTTGTTTGTGACGTAATTCTTTACGATATATGGGTTTATAACTAATTAATCTATGTCGGCACCCTAGGCCACCAACACGTACTATTAGCTATAAAATATTAGCTATGAAAGCATTTTGATGAGCGCTTCAGCAGCAGGGGCCGATGATGCAGGGTTTTGTCCTGTCACTAATAAGCCGTCGGTACATACTTTAACCCCGAAATCTTCAGTACTTTCGTATTTTCCGCCCTTACTAATAAGCGCATCTTCCACTAAGTAAGGCACTACGTCAGTTAATCCCATCGCTTCTTCTTCGCTATTTGAAAAACCCGTTACCGATTTTCCGTTAATAAAAGATTCGCCATCAGCACGTTTCACGTCTTTCAATACAATAGGAGCATGGCAAACAGCGCCTACAGGCTTCTGTGCTTTAATCATATCTTCAATTAGCATCGTGGAGTGGGTATTGTCAGATAAGTCCCACAGAGGGCCATGGCCGCCCGGATAGAATACAGCATCAAATTCATCTGCTCTTACATCTTCTAACACAATGGTTGAAGACATTGCGCTTCTAGCCACTTCATCTTTTGTATAGCGAACCGCGTCGTCAGTCATAGCGTCTTCTGCCAAGCTGTTCGGGTCGATTGGCACTTGGCCGCCCATAGGCGACGCTAAGGTGAGGGTATATCCAGCATCTTTGAACGCATAGTAAGGCGAGGCAAATTCTTCTAGCCACATTCCCGTTTTCTTACCCGTATCACCTAATAGTTCGTGTGAGGTCATTACCATCAATATATGCTTAGACATAAGTTCTCCATGTGAACAATTCATTTGGTTATTCGTTCGTATGGCGGCAATAGTTAGATCAGAAAAAGGCGGGGAATGCGGTGAGAAACATTAGGAGAAGTTGATTTACAAGATAAAAAAAATGCCACTTCCAAAAAAGGAAAGTGGCATTTAACACTACAACTGTTTTTTAACTGTTGCTTAGAAGCGGTAGTCGATACCTACACGCATTTCCCAAAGTGACGCATCACCTTGACGACTTTCTGGGTACTGAGTACCTACAGTAGACGTGTTGTAAGAAACTTCACGTAAGATTCCCCACTCATCACTCAACATGTTAGTGAAGTTGTTGATAGTCAATCTTACTTTAGCAGTGTGATCTTCGCTGAACGCAGGAATTTCTTGAATAATTGCTACGTCAACTTTTGCCCACCAGCTACTAGTTTCTTCGTTACGCTCAGAACCCATAGGCAACACGCTGTTGCTGTCTAGGTAAGGAGTGTAACCAAATACGCCGTTAGAATCGCCTTGCGACAATGTAAAGCTGTATGGTCTACCTGACTGTGCTAACGCATAAGCAGAGAAGATAGTTCTGTAACCATCAATCAGCTCAGTTGTGTAACGAAGGTCAGCAGTAAAGCGGTGTTCGATATTCCAATCAGACAAAGAAGATACTTCTTCGTTTGGATTAGTAAACGCACGGTACTGGAAGTTAGAGAAAGCAACAGAACTTGTCATTGGTTGAACATCTTCAGCGTGGCTGTAGTTATAGCCCGTTGTTAATGAAATTCCGTTGTCCCAGCTTTTATTTAACGTACCAGTGATTGAGTAAGACGTTGAGCTTTCGTCTGAGTTTGTTAACTCAAGTGAACCGTAGCCAGTATAATCGTAGTCGATATAACCTTCGTCAGTTAAACCAACAGCTTCAATACCTTTGTACTTAACCATTGCTTGGTTTTGAGTAACGCTTACAAGAAGATCTACATTGAAAATAAAGTCATCGTCAGTAATGTGCGTCATACCAGCAGAGAATTTCCACTCGCTAGGCATATCAAAGTCTGGGTCTAGGTTATTACTTTCAAAGTTTTCACCCTCGCCAGCGTCAATAAGCGCGTCTAGGTCAGATGGTACAGAATAACCAGGACCTACAGGTGCGCCATCTTCAGTGTTAACCCATGTAACACTGCCATCGAACAAGTTGGCGTATGCACCTTCAACTTCACCACCAGTTACGTTTGTGTTCTGATAGTTGTTAGTCATCCATACGTTCGGGTTACCACCAGAAAACAGACCGAATCCACCACGAAGTTCAGTGCTATCACTCACTGTGTAGTTAAAGCCAACACGTGGTTGAAGCAAGCTAATACCATCTAGGTTAGCGGTATTGCTATAGCCGTAAGATGCTGTGAAATCAGTGTTTTCTACAGGGCGGTCAGATGTTGTTATCCAATCGTAACGAAGACCAGCGATAATTTTCAAGTCATCCGTTAAGTAGAACTCGTCTTGTGCATAAGTAGAGTGAGAAGTGAAACCCCATTCTGCAGCACGGTCGTTCAAATCACCAGAGTAAGCATAAGAATATTCTATTTCTGCATTCGTTCCGTTTTGGAAGTCATCAATACTACCAAATGAAATTGATGTTTCTGAATGCTGTACGAACATGTTGTAGATGTCTAGCTTGTCACTCTCGTAACCGAAAGTAAGGGCATGTCCGTTATCGAAGTAGTAGTTACCACGGAACATTAGGCTGGTACCATCCCAGTTCAGACCGTTAGCTTGACGGCTATCGTCAGAACCTAGGTAAACCGTAATGTCGTCAAGGTAAAGTTTAATTTCACCAAAATCGTTACCGCCAACAGTACCGTCACTGTAGAAAGAGTTCTGACGGTTATCTAGTTCTGTACGAGAAACACGAATTTCAGTAGAGAACTTATCAGTCCAATCTGAGTAAAGAACACCGATGAAAGATTCTAGTTCTGCACCGCGCTCATATAAGTGGCTGGTAAACTCGAACTCATCTGAATCGCCATCTGACTGAGCAATGTTGTTGCCGTCATTGTAGTTGTACGTTAACGCAAAGCGGTGAGCGTCGTTGATGTTCCAGTCTAATTTAACAAGAAGCTTTTCATCTTCATTTGGCTCACTTAAAGGTGTTGTGCCCGGATCGAAGTTATAAACATCTTGAGAAATCGCAGTTATTTGAGCGATTTGATCAGCAGTAATGTTAACTTCGTTTACCGCACCTGAACCAATTGCACCACGGTCGAAAGTGTTAGCGCCATCTAGTTTTTCGTAGGCAGCAAAGATAAACAAAGTATCTTTAATTAATGGTGCACCAATGGTGAAACCGTAACGTTTCTCAGTGTAAGAGCCTAGAGTGATATCTGAGCCTTCAAGAGAGTCGCCTCTTAAGCTGTCACTTCCGTAATCGTAGAACGCACTACCGTGAACTTCGTTAGTACCTGTTTTACTTACTGCACTGATGTTACACGCAGAGAAGCCGCCGTAGATAACATCGAAAGGTGCGATTTCAACTGAAACACCTTCAATTGCATCGTAAGAGAAAGGCATTCTTTCTGTAGGGTAGCCGTTCGAGTTAAGACCGAAAAGGTCGTTCATGCGAACACCATCAACAGTTAAGCTGTTGAAACGTGGACTCTTACCAACACACTGAATACCACCGCTGCCACCTTCATCTACGTATACACGAGGGTCGATACGTACGATATCTGTAATATCACGGTTAATAGCTGGCGCTTCTTGAAGCGTTGCTAGGTCGAAGTTAGCTGATGGGCCAGTTTGACCGAATGCTAAACTGCCAACTTGAGATGCCGTTACAACAATGTTTTCGTAATCAGCTGCAGACTCTAACGTTCTTTCAATTGTTGCTGATTCACCAAGCTCTAAGTAAATGTCGCTTATAGTTTGATCTGCAAATTCATCTGAGTCGATTTCAACTGTGTAAGGACCACCTACACGTAAACCGCGAAGGTTAAATGTACCTGCACTGTTAACAGTAACTGATTTAACTGCACCAGTAGGTACGTGAGTGACTTTAACCACGGTTCCAGCGGCAGGGTTGCCATTAGGACCGACTATTTGACCGTTCATATCTGATGACGTTACTTGAGCCATTGCAGTCGTGGATAGACCCACTGTTAATGCAACCGCTGCAGCAACACGGCTGAGCTTAGCTGATGAGTACATGTGTGTTTCCCTTTTTGTTTAAAATTCTTTTTTGGCGTAGCAGGAATTATTTTTCCCGTCTACGACCTCTGATATTGACTAAAAGACTTCTTTGAATGGATGGAATTGTTATAGACCTTCATGTCATATTTATTACAACTTTACATATTTAGTCAATTCCTTGACAGCAATTCATCACAATTTTTGCATCACACACTTGACCATTTGGTCAAGTTATTTTACTTATCGAACCGTTGGTCGTTTGACTTATTTTTATGGTTTCTATTGATGACATATAATGGACTAATAAACAGCGTTTAACAAAATTCAGTATGTTTTGTAAAAAACCCTTATTTCTCATACAGATAACTATTTAAAATAAATTTACCTATTGCAATAAATAACCTTAGCTGATGAAATCAGTCCATAAATCACTAACTCATTTGGTTATTTTTTTGCCAAAAGTCAGAATTGTTGCTACCGGAAGGTGGATGTTACTCCTAATTGCCGCTCTCATTTGCGGTAGCGCCGGCTATTTTTCTAAGAAAATAGAATTTACATCCGTCGCGCCTCAAACTGGTCGAACTTTGACCTGTGAGACAACCCTTCAAAATAATCTCGATATCTTTTCAGTGTATGTCACCGATGGCTCTATCGCCAATATGGCGTTAGAACGATTATGTGAAAACAAAATTATTAAGCGACAGTTTGGTCAAGTAAGAGTGATTGTGGGCCAAAGTGATTATGATACGTTCAGGTATATAAACCATGGCGTGGTAGATTTAGCGCTAATAAAACGTAATGTGGTTGATGCATTTGGCGCTGACCAAATATATGGTTTAACCCTAATTGCTTCTCACCCGAACTATAGTGCATTCTTTATATCCCAACGTGAAAAGCCATTATTGGAAAAAGAGTATCTACTAGGCAAACGTATAGGTTTATTAGATTATCCCTCTAGCCGCTCTGGTCACATTGTCCCAAAAACCATATTACAGAACCTTGGCTTAACCGAGAACAATGTAGATATTGTGTACTTTAACTCTCACAAAGACTTGCGAAGGGCATTACTTGCTGGGGAAGTCGATATAATCTCATCGTATTGGGCACAAGATGATGAACAAATCCTCTCGAAGAACTATGCGACTCCGTTACTTCAAGATGTAAGCGGTATGCAATGGTTTTTGAAAATGCAGACGCAGAATACAGATTTACTTTGCGCGATGCAGTCTGTGGTAAAAGACATCGCTAATTCGCACTCTCGCCCGTATTACAAAACATTGGTATTGGTTAATGGATGCAGTGACGATGAATAGTATTAAATCAACCATACGTCCATTTACCTTAATTTGTGCACTTGTACTCTTTATCGTACTTCAGGGACTGAGTACCTTTGGGCAGGTTATCGGTATTCAATCTGCACGTCATAACGCAAAAGATAATGTAGAAAGAAGGGTTATTTTAGACAGCGCATTTTTAGATGTGGGTAACGCTACACTTAATACCCCGGTAAATAACTATGCAGTAAGCCAATATATAGCGAGCATTAATGAAGATTTGGCAGCGCAAGAATACCCGTTTAGAGTGGAATCCATTCAAGGCGTAAGTAGTGAATTGGCCTACCCCGACTTTACCCTATCCCATACCCTTAAATTCGAAAATGCTGAACAGCAAATTACATTAACAATGCAATCGCTGCCCATGTATCAAAACTTAACCATTAGTTGGTGGGCGGTATTAGCCTCGTTGCTGTTAGCCCCTGCATTTGCCCTTCCTAGGCAGCGCAGAGCAGCATTGTCGGTAAGTGAAGAGTTAGCGCCTCCACCTAAACCTAAGTTAGTAATTAACTTAAGAGATAAAACACTAGGCAATAGTGTTAACGACACCGTTGTCATTTTGCAGAATAAGCCACTTTGTTTTTATACCGCATTAGTAAAATATTGTACCGAAAACCCAAGTCAGCCTCTTCCCCCGCACAAAGACGTTCCTTTGGAGTTAATTACCTTAGCCAATAAAGCTTTTGCTCGCTTAATTGAACTTGGTCATACAAAACGTAAAAGGCCAGACTTCAATGCGAACCTAGATAAGACGCTAAGCGAAATAAGGGCATCATTAGATGAAGTGTTTGCACTGTATAGCGAGGAAAAAGAACGATACTACCCGCCTAGAGCACAGGGTGAAGGCTCTCGTTCCAAGCAACATTCTTATGCACTTACCACTTTATCTGTCGATGACATAGAAATTATAGGGAACTAGTTATTTTTTAATCAATCGTTACAGAGATATGCACAATAAATAAAGACGTGAAACGCACTTAAATTGTGTGAATCTTATTGATTCAGTTAGCAAATAACGATCCATTTGACCAATTGGTATGAATATAACATTGATTCGTAGAGGCGAAACGCGTATCTTTGCTCCAATAAAATCAGCTTTCTAGAATTATGCAATCGCCTTTAATTATTGCCATTTCTGGAGCTTCAGGCTCTGGAAAGTCACTGTTTACCGAAAATTTGTTTAACGGCTTCTCTGCTCAAGGAAGGCCTGTGCAAGTGCTTCGCGAAGATCATTACTATCGCGCCCAAGATCACTTGCCCATGGAAGCACGAGAAAAAAACAACTACGATCACCCCAATGCATTTGAGCATGAATTGCTTAAAGCACATTTGCAGGCACTTAGAGAAGGTCAACCTATTGACTATCCTCACTACTGCTTTAAAACGCATACCCGCCTGCCAGACACTGAAAGATTAAACCCCGCACCTGTTATTATTCTAGAAGGAATAATGCTGCTTGCCCGTGCCGATCTACTCCCTCTTTACGACGTTAAGATCTTTGTCGACACGCCATTAGATATTTGCCTCATGCGCCGCATGATGAGAGATATAAAAGAGCGTGGACGTACTATTGATTCTGTCGCTAAGCAGTACGAAGAAACGGTAAAACCTATGTATCACCAATTTATCGAGCCAAGCCGGTTCACTGCTGATGTAGTAGTTACACAAGGTGGTAAAAACCAAATTGCATTAGATGTGATTAAATCTCACATTCAGCAAGCGCTTTTATAAAGGATTGATATTATGGTGAGTTTACTGGGCATTGCAGTTCTGTTAGGTATTGCATTCGCACTCTCGTCGGCGAAACGCAGCATTAGTTTGCGTACCGTGGGCGGTGCATTTGCTATGCAAGCGTTAATAGGTGCATTTGTTCTGTATTCAGAGCCAGGCAAAGATGTGCTGTTAGTGGCTACAGGATTTGTTGCTAACATCATTGACTACAGCCAAGACGGTATTAACTTCCTGTTTGGCCCTATCGGCGATAAATCTATTGCCTTTATTTTTGCTTTCAATGTTTTACCTGTCATCGTGTTCTTCTCATCACTCATTGCTGTGCTATATCACTTAAAAGTGATGGGCTTAATTATTAAAGTGATTGGTGGTTTCCTACAGAAGGTATTGAGAACTAGCCGCCCTGAGTCCATGTCAGCGGCCGCAAATATATTTGTAGGGCAAACAGAAGCCCCATTGGTAGTTCGCCCCTTTATACCGCATATGACGCGTTCTGAGCTATTTGCCGTGATGGTAGGTGGTCTTGCTTCAATTGCTGGGTCAGTGATGGCCGGTTATGCAGGTATGGGCGTAGATTTAAAATACTTACTTGCTGCAAGCTTTATGGCCGCCCCAGGCGGCATGTTAATGGCAAAGATTATTTTGCCAGAAACGGAAGAACCCAAAGATGGCTTAAGCGAAATAGATGCGGAAGATACTGGCTACGCCAATGTCTTCGATGCGGCGGCTAGCGGCGCAGCATCAGGGATGACACTCGCATTAAACGTGGGCGCTATGCTACTTGCGTTCATTGCATTAATTGCCATGTTCAACGGCTTAATCGGTTGGACAGGTGGTTTATTAGGGTATGAAAACGTTACCTTTGAAGGGATCATGGGTTACATACTTCAACCTCTAGCATGGGCAATTGGCGTTCCATGGGAGGAAGCACAGATAGCAGGAAGCTTTATAGGTCAGAAAATGGTAGTTAACGAATTCGTGGCTTACCTTAATTACCTTGATGTACGGTCAGAGTTATCTGAATCAACGCAAGCTATTGTCACTTTTGCGCTTTGCGGTTTTGCAAACTTGTCTTCTATCGCTATTTTGATGGGTGGTATTGGTGCTATGGCACCTACACGTAGAAAAGAAATTGCGCAATTAGGCCTAAAAGCAGTTATCGCAGCAACGCTATCAAACTTAATGAGCGCAGCGCTCGCTGGCTTTTACTTAACACTAGGCTAATTTAATAGATTAGGTTACTAGACTTAAGTTACTAGGTTATTCGGTTAAGTTATTGCCCAAATGTAGACTAAATGGTCTACATTGATTACATTAGGCATCTTAGATGACGTTGATTGATTTAGGTCAATCACCACAGCTTTTTTGGCGGCCCGTATACCTTTATAATGCCGCAATCAAAATAAACGGGATAAAGTTATGCAATTAGTTGCTGTTGATTACACGGCGGAAAACGCCCAAGAAGAATTCGTTAAGTCACTACGTGAGACGGGCTTTGGGGTATTGAAAAACCACCCTATTCAACAGTCACTCGTACAAGGCATTTACGATAGCTGGCAGGGCTTTTTCGATAGTGAAGAAAAAAATGACTACCTTTACAACAAAGGTAAGCAAGATGGTTTCTTTCCTCAAAGTGTTTCTGAGGTAGCCAAAGGCTTCACCAAAAAAGATATTAAAGAATATTTTCATTACTACCCTTGGGGTCAATGTCCTGACGAACTTCGTCCTTTGCTGTCACAGTACTATTCAGAAGCCAACACGCTTGCTTCTGAGCTTTTAGGCTGGATTGAGAAACACTCTCCAGAGGAAGTAAGCGACAAGTACAGCCAACCGTTAGGCGACATGATCAAAGATTCAGATCAAACCCTATTACGTGTACTTCATTACCCACCATTAAGTGGCGAAGAAGAAGTAGATGCTATTCGCGCGGCAGCTCATGAAGATATTAATCTTATTACTATCCTTCCAGCTTCTAACGAACCAGGATTACAAGTAAAAGCGCAAGATGGCAGTTGGTTAGACGTACCTTGCGATTTTGGTAGCTTGATTGTGAATATCGGCGATATGCTTCAAGAAGCATCGGGTCATTACTTCCCATCTACGACTCACCGTGTTGTGAATCCAGATGGCGCAGACATGACCAAGTCACGTATTTCATTGCCATTGTTCTTGCACCCTCGTCCAGATGTGAAGCTTTCTGAGCGTCATACTGCAGGTACATATTTGCAAGAGCGTTTAAGAGAACTAGGTGTTATCTAGTGAGCAGTAACGCTCGAAGAAAAGCCACGCTCTAAGCGTGGCTTTTTTGTGCGTGCTAGTTAATAGCTACGAGCAATGGTTGAAAGCTTATTCACATACCGGTTCTCATCTTGAGAATTTGGCGCAAACTGAATTGCTCTTTTTATGTAATGTTGAGCATTGGTGATGTCACCTAATTCGTAATACAGTTTTGCCAATCCAAATAGCACTTCATGTCTTGTATTATCTAACCGTAGCGCACGTTGATAATGTTTTAGCGCATCGGCTAACTCACCACCTTCAAGGGCCTGCTCCCCTAGAATAAAGTGATAGAAGGGGTTTTCTTTTCTTTGTGTTTCCACCCGTGCTTTAATTTCTGCAGACTTATCATAACGCCCCTGGTGATAGTACAGAATCGATAAGTTATCCCACGCAGTCAGATTGTTCTCATCCAGATTTAACGCAAATTGATAACTTTGCTCCGCGGCTTCAAATGCGTCGACCATACGGTATAGCACACCTAAGTTGACCCAACTTTGTTGCAACTCTGGTGATAACACAGCAGCGGCTCTAAAGTAACTGTACGCCCGCGTGTAACTGTTCGCAATAAGTGCATCCGCCCCTTTGTTGTTGTAGAACATAGATAAGATAAGACGTTTAGTGACAGCAATTCGTGGAAAGTGAGTTCGAATCATCTGCGGATCAAAATCCACATCAGCGCTACTGGGCCCAACGTTAGCAATTAAAGGGTCTCTAGGGACATTTATGGTTAAATTAACATGGCCATTTAGGAAACTGAATCCTTCACGCCGTGTCCAATATTCAGGTATATCTACTTCATAGAAAGTAGCATCGTAGCCCGCGTGCTTTGCCATGGCGTATGTCATTATTGACAACGACAGGCAATTTGCTGAGCGGTTGTAAAACGTATCGCTGGCCACTGAATTCGCGTTACTGCGATACAGTAGGCCCATTTCTGCGTGATCGAAAATGGAAGAAATCAGTGCTTTTACATTGGTTTTCTTTTCACCGACTTGCGAAATAGCCTCATCTACAAACAACTGCGCATCTTCTTCCAATCTAAAAACTTCCTCTTCGGTCTCAACCGAAAATGACGCGTAGCTAGGAAATAGATCGTCGTGTAACGCAGGATAAGGATTGTCGATAACAACAGGCGTAGTACTAGCACAACCTAGTATGCCTAAACAGGATAGAACGATAAGTGCAGAAACAAGATGTCGAAGTAACATGATACAGCCCTCCCCTACCAACACCTTGCCGGAGTATAGCTGAAACACTTAAATTTAACATTATTTTTACATTTATTATTTAACCCTGCCCTTCTATTACGTAAACTTAATCATCCAATCTGCAATACCAGCGTAACTATTCCTGTTACATCTATTCATTTTTCAATCACAATTAAAGGAAGAAATTATGCGCAAGTTGATCCCGTTAGTAATGATGAGTTTAATTAGCCTTTCAGCATTTGCTGGGCATCATATGGAGTCAGAGAAATCAGATATTGTTGATACTGCGGCAGGTAAAGAGATGTTTTCAACCTTGGTTGCAGCTGTAAAAGCGGCCGAATTGGTTGATACCTTAAAAGGCGATGGTCCTTTCACGGTATTCGCTCCAACCAATAAAGCTTTTTCTAAGTTACCCGAAGGTACCGTAGAGATGCTATTGAAGCCCGAAAATAAGTCACTATTAACTCAGGTGCTTACCTACCACGTAGTATCGGGCGAGGTCATGGCTGAAGATGTTATGTCTCTAACGAGTGCGACTACCGTTGAGGGCAGTGATGTAAAGGTAGTTACCGCTATGGGTAAAGTGATGATTAATGATGCCACTGTGATTAAAGCCGATGTTAAAACAACTAACGGTGTTATTCACGTTATCGATACCGTATTGCTTCCAGCTGAAGTTAAAGAAGCCTTATAGTATTTTTTTTTGGGTAAGTGGCGGGTTTCGCTGCTTACCTTCTACCTGTTCATCTTCTACCCGCCCACCTTATATCCACCCACTTGTAACTATCCAATCCTAATCATCAGATCCATAACTTCCTCTTAGACCGTATAACATTCAGCCATAACAAGGAGGCGCTATGTTTACTGTTTATACCTATTCTATTGCAGGACTTGCGATAATAATGTTCACAGTATTGGTTCAAAATATTGTCGCTGCTGTGGCACATCGTAAACAATCATCATATATACCTGGGAAAGTGGCTGACAACTTGAGTCACGATAGCTTTGTATTTAGAAGTCATAGAACCTTCCACAACTCGCTCGAAAACGTTGTTCAATTTGTTATCCCAGCGATACTTTGTATGTTTATTGGCGTATCCCCATTTTACCTTGCTGTATTCATCTGGGTTTATGCGCTGTGCAGAATTTTTCACATGGCGTTGTATTATGCAGTGGCAACTGAAAGTAACCCTAGTCCAAGATCTTATTTTTACATGATTGGGCTACTCTCCAACCTATTATTGTTTGTTTATCTATTTATATCGATAATTTGACGAAGTAAATTTACTGATTATTAAACTTTTGTTTAATGCACTTCTTGCCCTTATCACGTTAGTCTGGTTGCAGTGTTAGAACATAGTAGAAATTGGCTGCGCTGTAGGTAAAGGACTCTCATGTTTATTGAGCAAGCAAATAGACGAACATTATCCGACTGCCATCTATTAATTGTGGATGATCAAGCAAGTTCTCGAATGATTCTTGAAGGACTCCTTGAAGAGATGGTCACTTGTACTACCGTTTCATCTGGTGAAGCGGCGCTATTATATTGCGAAGATAATACACCCGACTTAATCCTAATGGACGTTCATATGCCTGGCATGGACGGTCATCAACTTGCAAAGACCTTACGTGAAAACCCCAGCAAATCTGATATCCCTATTATTTTTGTTACCGCAACAACCACAGATGAAGCCCAGTTAAAATGCTGGAATTCTGGCTGCGTGGACTTTGTTACCAAACCTATTAATGCCTGCACGTTGCAAAACCGAGTAAAAGCTCACCTAAACCATAAACTCAAAAACGATTTGTTAGAGAAGCTCATTTATATAGATAGATTAACAGGGGCTTACAATAGACATTATTTGGAAGACTACCTTCCTCGTTGTGTGCGAAATAGTGAGCGAGATAAGTCTCCCCTTTCACTAATATTATTCGACATTGATTTTTTCAAACGCTACAACGATCTATATGGTCATTTGGAAGGCGATAGCTGCTTATGGAAACTTAGCGAGTCGATTAACGTAAGTTTATTGCGCCCGATGGACAAATTAGTTCGTGTGGGTGGTGAAGAATTCCTAGTTATCTTACCTAGTACCGACGAAAGAGGAGCGGCTATTGTTGCCGAACGGCTATTAAAAACGGTGTACGAATTAGATATTACCCATGCCGCTTCAGAACTTTCCAGAATAACCATTAGTGCTGGCGTTGCTACGAAAAAGCCTAACGACAATAAAACTATCGACTTTGTTATGTTACAGGCTGACAAAAGTTTGTATTCAGCAAAAGCAAAAGGAAGAAACTGTGTTGTTGCCAGTGATGAAACGGCTCACGAGGTATTGGAAACAGAGATCTAGAGTCTACATTCAAAGGTGAGCCTTAGTCTTTCCTTTCCCCTAAAGTTTTTCTTCCAAGTGCCAGTGTATGTGATAAATCTGCTAAACAACTTTGTGGTGTTAACCCTAAAGCTGCTAATTGTGCATAACACAGCAATAGCGCAGCCATGGCATCTTCTAACGCATTATGTTGAGGTGCCTCTGGCAAGCCAGCCCTTTGCAAACATGCCCCTAACGTCGCGCTGTTTCTAGGTACCACTTCGTGTTCTTTTTTAAGTTGATAGAGTGCAAGCTGTAAGGTATCTATGTAAAACACCTCTTGGGCGGGCAGGTTCAACCGCTTAAATACTGCATCTAGCACCGCTAAATCTAGCGTTGCATTATGAATAACCAACACGCGATCTGGTAACTGTTTGATAAATTTGTGCAGTACATCCTCTATCATCGCGCCTTTTGAAATATTATCTTGAGTTAGCCCATGAATAACGGGACTTTGCCCTAAAGTTGCCTTCGTTTTCACTACACTATAGGCACTACTTTCTAAGGCTATATTGCTATTGCGTCCACACACCCAGCCAAAAGAGGTGATTTCAGCTTTACTGGCATCTAACGAGGTAAGCTCTAAATCAATAGACATGAGTGTGGTGTCTTTGATCGTCGCACCCTTAAACCGTTTCAAGGCACTATGCCCGGGCCTAAAAAACCCATTACTTAGGAATGCCCGTAGCCACTGCAATACCATCAAGCCATACCACCAGAAAAATTCATGACTATAGCTTTCTGCGCTCTTTCGATAGCTTGAAACGAGGCTTTAAGTTGATGTTTTTCAATAGATGATAACGATGAAACTGAAATACTGTTATCAGCCACGTTATTTTGAAGCTGATGACGCCAACGTAAGCGATTTAAGAATATCCAAATATCCCGTAAATTTGCTGCATCTTTGGTTGAAAGCTCCGAGTTATCCGGCAGCAAAGATAATCGAGCGAGGGTGCCTGGTGCCGTTACGCCACTTGCAAGAGCATAAATACGAGCAATATTGTTAATTAATGCAACGGCTCTTACTTTCAAGTCGATGGTATCTTTCTGTTTGCCTCCCTTTTCATAAGTGAACTTTTGAAACAAAGAAAGCGGGACAGACACTTCATTAGCATGGCGAGACAATGCTGCCAGAAACAAACTTTGTTTGAGCAAAGGCATACGTTGGCGTTGCAGGCTTTTGAACAATCCCACATCACCCGCGGCGCAACGTACATCAAGAAAAATATTAAAGTGCATAATGGCATCTTTGGTTGGCGCATTTACCCATTGCTGAGCTTGTTTTACGGCTTGTGTCAGCGAAAGACGAAGTTCAGGGTTACTCGCCATAATATTGCCACTGCATAGCTTAATACCGCACATCCCTAATCCTTTGCAGACATAGTCGGCCATGGCAGCAAAGTAGGCGGCTTGCGCTTTAGTGGGCGGCTCGGCTAATAACAAAGCGTTGTCTTGATCCGATCCCATCGTTTGATCTTCTCTTGCTTGTGAACCATACACTAACCACGAAAACATCATGTCGGCCTTACCATGTTCTTTTTGAAAGAACCCAATCAGCTTTCTCGTCATAATATCGGTGGCTTGGGAAAGCACTTTGCCCGCAATATCATAGTCACCAGCATGTTTAGCGTGGGCGGAGAAGTAATGAGGTATCTGCCACGCTAAACGCGTTAACGCATATAAGCTATCGGCTTTCGACAACTCACCAATAATAAAAAGTACACTACCTCGTTGATGCCGAACAATGTCGCTGGCCGTTACCATGCCTACAGGTTCATGACTTTCTTTATCTAATATAGGCAAATGATGAATATTTTTTTCCGTCATTAAAGCCATGGCATCAAACAAAGTTAAGTTATTGGCAACGTGTGCCGGCGATGGGGTCATTACACTGCTAACAGGGTTAGATAATGCAATGCCCGCCGCAACCACACGAGAGCGAAGATCCCTATCGGTAACAATACCAACCAACTGCCCCGCCTGTGTAATTAAAAGCGAAGACACTCTATTATCTGTCATTAACTGAGCGGCTTGCTGAATAGACGTATTCCCATCAGCGCTAATAGGTTGTTTTTCCGTGACTTCATTAAGCGGTTTATATAACCACATTGACTTAGAGTCGGTGATAGCTTGGTTTTGCAGTACATCGTGTCGCAAACCATGGAAAAAACCCGCTATGCTTTGGTGGCTAAGCAGTGCCTTAAAGGCGCCAGCCTCAAAACTATATATAAGCCCAGGGTTTTCTACTGTGACCGATAAAGAATAATCTCGTTCGTCTAAAACACTCTGAAAACCGAAATAATCGCCTTCACTTACATACCGCTGACTTTCTTGCCCCACACTTACCGAAAACTGACCGCTTTGAATGAGATAAACACGGCGGGACTGTCCAATTTGGGGCCCAATTAGCGTGTTTAGGTTTTCTTGTGTCACATAGAGCAGTTCTGCAGAACTCAATAAATTAGTAAGAGAATCAATATCAAGGGTATCGAAGGGGGCTGAAGCGGTAACAAAATCGGCAACTTGTTGGGCAACAACTGTCATAGATTATGCTCCTAAAATGATAAAAACCAACCCGCTGTTTAGAGTCTCCTCTTTGAGCGGATTGGTTTAATATAGGTCATGCGGGTTAGCTGACAGGCAAGCTTTGACACTTACCATTAGTCATTCGCACTTAACCTAGCGACTAGTGAGCGGATGCCTCGCCAGCGCCTTTTGGATAACGAATACTTTCTACCAACTCTTGAATTTCTTCCGGTGCTTCATCTGTAGATTTAAAGACTAAGAACGCTACAAGGAAGTTAACCATCATACCCAAGGTACCAATACCTTCTGGAGAAATACCAAACCACCAGTTTTCAGGTACATTCGCAGCAGGGTTTATAAACTTAAAGTAAATAATGTAGGCTGCGGTGAAAGCAATACCAGCAATCATGCCCGATATAGCGCCTTTATCATTCATTCGCTTACTAAATATACCCATAATGATGGCGGGGAAGAAGCTGGATGCCGCCAGACCGAACGCGAAGGCGACCACCTGCGCTACAAAGCCCGGTGGATTTATCCCAAAGTAACCGGCAATTACAATGGCTACCCCAGCCGCAAGCCGTGCGAAAAATAGCTCTGACTTGTCAGTAATATTCGGCATAAAGTTTCGTTTTAATAAATCGTGTGAAACCGATGTTGAGATAACTAACAATAAGCCAGCTGACGTAGATAATGCTGCAGCAACCCCACCTGCGGCTACCAATGCGATTACCCAAGCAGGTAGATTTGCTATCTCTGGGTTAGCTAATACCATGATGTCACGGTCAACTTTCATTTCGTTGCGCTCATCACCAGAGTAAAACATAACACCATCACCGTTTTTATCGGTAAATTCGATAAGCCCAGTTTGCTCCCAGTTTTTAATCCACGATGGTGCTTCGGCATAACTCGTTCCGGTTAATTCAGGCCCGTTAATGGTTTCAATCATGTTTACCCGAGCAAAAGCAGCTAGCGAAGGCGCCGTGGTATATAAGATAGCGATAAACGCGAGGGCATAACCAGCCGACTTACGTGCATCATGTACTTTCGGTACCGTAAAGAAGCGAACGATAACGTGAGGTAGCCCTGCAGTACCTACCATTAAGGCAAAGGTAATGAAGAACATATCGATGGTACTTTTGCTCCCGGAGGTATATTCATGAAAGCCGAGTTCCACCGAGAGATTGTCGAGTTTCTGCAGCAAATGCATGCCCGATCCATCGGCGAGCGTTGCGCCAAATCCTGTCTGGGGAAGAATGTGGCCGGTTACCATGATAGATATAAATACCGCAGGTACAATATAAGCAAAAATCATTACACAAAATTGCGCAACTTGGGTGTAGGTAATGCCTTTCATTCCGCCAAGTACCGTGTAGAAAAACACGATAACCATGCCGATAACCACGCCAGTAACAATATCCACTTCTAAGAAGCGACTAAACACCACACCAACACCTCGCATTTGCCCTGCTACATAGGTAAAGCAAACGAAGATGGCACAGAAAACGGCGACGGTTCTCGCGGTTTGTGAGTAGTAGCGATCACCAATAAAATCCGGTACAGTAAATTTACCGAATTTACGTAGGTAGGGTGCTAGGCATAAGGCGAGTAGTACATAGCCGCCGGTCCATCCCATTAGGTAAACCGCGCCATCATATCCCATAAAGGAAATGAGGCCAGCCATTGAAATAAATGATGCTGCCGACATCCAATCTGCAGCTGTAGCCATACCGTTTAGTACGGGAGGCACACCGCCACCGGCAACATAGAAGTCGTTGGTGGAACCCGCTCTAGCCCAAATGGCTATGGCGATATATAGCGCAAATGTTGCGCCTACAATTATAAATGTAAGTAGTTGAACGTCCATGGTATTACTCCTCGTTTACGCCATAACGTTTATCCATCGCTTTCATCTTTGACATATAAACAAAAATTAGAGCGACGAATACATAAATGGAACCTTGTTGCGCAAACCAGAAGCCCAATTTAAAGCCAAAGAAGTGGATAGTGTCTAACGCATCGACAAAAATTATGCCGGCGCCAAACGACACCACAAACCAAACGAATAAAAGCTTGGCAAGAAGAGACAAGTTCTCCTTCCAATATGCTTTTTTATCGTCATCATTTCTAAATGCCATTGTTCCGTCCTCATGTCAGGTTAATCAGTTGTTTTATTTTTACATTTTCCTAACGCCCGGCTTTGCTAACATTTTCGCCAAGCTTTACATTCAGACCGAACCGGCCTTAAAGCGGCAAAATTAAAGCACTTAGGAGCATGACATATACTCTAGACCTCACTTTAAAAATTCCAAATGAGACCATGGTCGTAGGTAGACCATGGTCGAAATGATTATAATACACACACATTTGTTAATATTTTGTTAGAGGAAGTTCATGACGTTCGGTTGGGTTACGCTGGCGGTACTGTATTTATTTTTACTTTTTTCTTTGGCGAGTTGGGGAGATAAAAACTCACCTAAAGCACGGGCGTTAACCTCGCACCCAGCAGTATATTCACTGGCACTCGCTATTTATTGTACGGCGTGGACTTTTTTCGGCATGGTAGGTCAAGCTAGTCGCGACACATGGATTTACCTGCCCATCATGTTAGGTCCCATTCTGGTATACGTGCTTGGGTATCGCTTCATTTATAAAATGACCTTGGTGAGCAAGAAGCAACACATCACCACTATTTCCGATTTTATCGCGTCTCGATATGGGAAGCGCCAAACCGTAGCCTTGTTAGTAACGGTCATAGCGCTGCTAGCCACCATCCCTTACATTGCTCTTCAGCTTAAAGCGATAGGCTCAACCTTTCAGTTACTTACTCAGCAGCCAGACAGCAACTTTATTGTTATTGCCGCCACTACATTTATAGCAATATTTGCGATTTATTTTGGTACTAAGCATGCCGATGTAACGGAATACCGCCGCGGCCTGATGCTGGCTATCGCCTTTGAATCTATAATTAAATTGTTAGCATTGGTGTTAGTCGCTTTCGTGGGGTATAGCGCGTGGCGACAAACTGAAACCGGCCCCTTTTTAGAAACCTTTATAAATAGCGCCGCCCTGTCGCAATTTAGCTCTTTCAACTTTATTGCCCAAACCATCATGGCCGCAGCTGCGATTGTGTGCCTGCCTCGCCAATTCCACGTGGCGGTTATCGATAACCTGAGTCTTTCCCATTTAAAAACAGCCCGCTGGTTATTCCCGCTTTATCTTGCTGTGATTTCTGCGGTTATCCCTATCATCGCGATTGCTGGCAAAGCTATTTTCTCAGGTGCCAGTGTTGAGCCAGACTCTTACGTACTCTCTCTTGCTATGTTCTCGGGTTCAGCATTACTGCAGGTTATTGTGTTTGTGGGCGGGTTATCTGCCGCTACCGCGATGATAATTGTGGCGACCCTCACCCTTAGCACCATGTTAACTAACGATGTAATTTTGCCTCGCTACTTAGCGTTTCGTGGTAACCCCTCTGAGAAGAAAGATTTCTCCGCACAAATACGCCTTATACGGCGCATTGTTATTGGTTTCATACTACTGATGGCGTTTCTGTATCACCAACAAATGACCAGTAGCCGTTCGTTACACTCTATTGGGCTGATTGCATTTTCATTAGTAATTCAGTTAATGCCGGCTATTCTGGGTGGCTTATATTGGAAACGTGCGCATGCCCATGGCGTTTACGCGGGCTTGTTAGTGGGAATAATACTTTGGGTATTGTGGTTGGTATTCCCGTTGGTAGGAAAGCAAACATCACAATTTGCCAATAACGAACTTATCAGCCAAGGCGCGATGATAAGCCTTGGTGCAAATACGGTGGTTTACATAATTTTCTCGTGGTTTGCCCCGCAGAGGCTTATCGATAGAATGCAAGCAGAAGCCTTTGTCTCGCCAGCCGTGGTCAAAAATAACGTGATAAAAGGCGCGAGTAGTAACGTAACCGTATCAGACCTTATCACGCTGCTTACCACGTTCATGGGCACAGGGCGCTGCGAACAACTTATCGAGCAATACCAACATCACAATAGCTGCTCTCTTGACCATCAAGCCTCTCCAGATGAAGACTTCCTTACATTTTGTGAACGTGCACTGGGCGGTGTTATAGGTGCATCTAGCGCTAAAGTGTTATTAGACAGCGCACTACGCGGCAAGAAAATGGATTTCACGGAAGTGATTAACTTTTTCGACGACACCACCCAAGCAATGCAATTTAATATGACGGCGCTTCTGACCTCGCTGGAAAACATGGACCAAGGTATTAGCGTAGTCGATAAGCACTTAAATTTAGTGGCATGGAACAAACGATACGCAGCGCTATACACCTACCCTGAAGACTTTCTTGCGGTAGGCATACCCATAGAGAAACTTATCCGTTTTAATGCATCGCAGGGAGAATTTGGCAAGTTGGATGTAGAAGCGGAAGTAGAAAAACGCCTTGAACATTTACGCTCAGGTACACCGCATAGGTTTAAACGCCAGCGCAAAGATGGCCGAGTGATAGAGATGGTGGGTAATCCCTTACCCGGAGGCGGGTTTGTAACCAGTTTTAATGACATCACTGACCATATTGAAATTCAACAAGCTCTTGAAGAGTCCAACATAGACTTAGAAGCCAGAATTAAACGGCGTACCGAAGAAGTGCATACTATTAACGCCGAATTAAGGCTGGAAATAGAGCGGCGTTCTGGCGCGGAAACTGAACTAATACGAGCACGAAAGGCTGCTGAAGATGCCAATGCCAGTAAAACCCGCTTTCTTGCGCTGGCCAGCCACGATGTACTTCAGCCTCTTAATGCCGCCAAGTTATATATTTCGGCACTAGAGGAGCAAGAGTTATCTACTAGTGTTCATGAAATCATTCAAAAATTGCATCATTCCGTGACCTCAAGTGAAGCGCTTATCGGTACACTGTTAGACATTTCCCGCCTAGATCAAGGCGAAATGAAACCTGATATTGAGCAAGTTGATGTGCAAGCACTACTAAGCCCGCTTATTGACGATATAAGAATGCGGGCATTGGAAAAAGGCTTATTACTGCGAGTATGGGTAAAACCGGTTTGGGTGATGGCAGATAAAACCTATTTGTACCGAATCATGCAAAATTTGCTGTCAAATGCAGTGAAATATACCCAAACCGGTAAAGTCTTACTGGTAATAAAACCAATCGACACTAGGGTTTCGTTTCGTGTTTACGATACGGGGATTGGCATATCGGAAGATAAAGTAGTCAATATTTTCAGTGATTTTTATCGCATTAATCAAAGTAGCGAACACGGCATCGGGCTAGGGCTTGGTGTAGTACGTAGGTTAAGCCAGCAATTAGGCAGCGATATTTCGGTATCGTCCTCGCCGCAAAAAGGCAGTTGCTTTACCTTCACCCTGCCAAAAGCCCAAGCGGGTTCGGCGGAAAACATCACTGCTAAGCCCAAAACCACGACTTTCACTGGCCTACAGGTACTTTGTGTTGATGACCAACGAGAAAACCTAGATGCAATGCAAACCCTATTAACCCGCTGGGGAATTAAGGTAATGTTGTCTGGTTCGTGGGATGAAGCGCTAGCGCTTATTGAAGAAACAACACCCCATATATTATTAATGGACTACCAACTCAGCAACGATGAAGCCCAAAATGGCTTAGCCTTAATCGATAAAATTCGATTCCAACTTGATGCCATTTTACCCGCCGCGCTAATCACAGCCACGCCGGATGAAGACTTGGTGGTTAAGTGTAAGGAGCAAGGGGTGAACTATTTATCTAAACCGCTAAAACCCGCAAAACTCAGGGCGCTATTACAAAGCATGACTCGCCATATTCGCGAGTCACATTATACGGATAACGAGTAGCTTATTGGATTTTTTGTGGGCTGCCCTTTTTATTAGGCTTATCCGCTTTTTCATCGGCTTTAGAGGTAGCAGCCGTTGGCGTTACTTTACCCATAGTGCCCCACGCTGATTTAGGGTTAATAAGCACAGGACGCGTTAAAATAAGGTTGTTAGGGTACATCAATGTTTCACGTTCAGAGGTCACCAAACGGGTGCTAAAAGGCCCTAAGTCGGCGATATACCCTTCTATAAAGTTATCGCCATCGAGAATGCGAATAAAGTTACCGCGACGATACGCCACGTTAGTTAACAGTATAAAATAAGCGGTAATATTGCTTATTAATGACCAACTGGCGAACAGCGCTACCCCGGTTACCGTAATAATGGATGTTGATAATACCAACAGGCCAGAGAAGTCTATTCCCCACGCAAGAAGCAATAAGGCCAATGACACTGTTGCCACAATAACTCGCGCAGCAAATAATCCTTTAATCGCACTAGTAGACTTTAATTTGGTTTTTTCGATATTGGTTTCAAGCTTGGGTAGAATTTTTCTTGATGCTGCTAAATAAAACAGTAAAACCAACCCACTCCAAATAAGGTTTGATTGATAGGCTGTAAGCCAAACCACTACCTCCTGCCACCACTGCATCATAGTAAAAGACTCATAATATCCTCATGTTACCCCATGCTATCGCGTAACGTTTTCAAGTTCATCCAGATATTACTGTCGCCACCACAATAATATTTCGTAAGACCATTAATAAAACCTGCTTTATGATGCGCGCCAATTTGCTGAACACCGACTAATCTGGCTATGCACTTAAAAAGATGCTAATGATTAGACAGCACCTTTTTACCCACTTAATAACGAACAGGCAATTTACAATGCGCATAGCGATTTTATCTCGAAACCCTCGCCTCTATTCTACCTCTCGCTTAGTAGAGGCTGGTCGCGCTCGCGGCCACGAAGTCGATGTTATCGATACCATGCATTGCTATATGGATATAACCAGCTCTCGTCCTTCGGTACGTTACAAAGGAAAGCGGCTACCTTACTACGATGCAGTTATTCCTCGTATTGGCGCTTCTGTCACTTTCTACGGCACCTCGGTAGTACGCCAGTTTGAAATGATGGGCACGTACAGCGTTAACGAATCTGTGGCGATTAGCCGTTCAAGAGACAAGTTGCGTTCTTTGCAATTGTTATCGCGCAAAGGCATTGGCATGCCGCGTACTGGCTTTGCCCATCACCCAGACAAAATAGAAGACGTAATCAAAACCGTGGGCGGCGCACCTGTGGTCATTAAACTGCTTGAAGGTACCCAGGGTATTGGTGTGGTATTGGCCGATACCCATAAAGCGGCAGAATCAATTATTGAAGCTTTTATGGGATTAAACGCCAGTATCTTGGTGCAAGAGTTCATTAAAGAAGCGGGCGGTTCTGATATTCGCTGCTTCGTAGTTGGCGGTAAAGTGGTTGCGGCGATGAAGCGCCAAGCGGCACCGGGTGAGTTTCGCTCAAACCTTCATAGAGGCGGCCAAGCCAGCTTAGTAAGACTCAGCCCCGCGGAGCGAAAAACAGCGGTAGATGCGGCCAAGACCATGGGCTTAAATTGCTGTGGTGTAGATATTTTACGTTCAAACAACGGGCCTGTGGTGATGGAAGTAAATTCATCGCCCGGACTAGAAGGCATTGAAAAGGCTACCAACAAAGATGTGGCCGGTATGATCATTGAATTTATTGAAAAAAGTGCAGAGCCGCACAAAACTAAGACTCGAGGTAAAGGCTAAGTGGCAGTAGATAATTTAGTTATCGGTGGGCAGAGTATTGCGCCAGGCGAATCAGTAAAGATAGAACTGGAGATGCCCCCGTTATACACCGCGACGAACATGAGTATTCCTGTTTACGTAACCCGAGGTAAACGCCCTGGTCCTACTATGTTTGTGAGTGCCGCGATTCACGGTGATGAGCTTAATGGTATTGAGATTGTAGGCCGGCTAATACGCTCACGAGCGATTGAGCGGCTAAGAGGTACGCTTATCGCGGTACCCATGGTTAACGTGTACGGCGTGTTGAACCAGTCGCGTTATTTGCCGGACCGCCGCGACCTAAACCGCAGCTTTCCTGGCAGTAAGAAAGGCTCGCTGGCCGGTCGACTAGCCAACTTGTTCTTAAAAGAAATTGTGCAAAAGTGCGATGTAGGCATAGACCTGCATACCGGTGCAATCCATCGCAGTAATTTACCGCAAATTCGTGCCGACTTAGACGACCCAGAAGTACTCGAAATGGCCAAAGCCTTTGGTGTACCTGTGTTGCTAAACGCTGAGCTACGTGAAGGTTCGTTACGTGAAACCGCCAGCGAGAGCGGCGTTAAAATTTTGCTCTATGAAGCAGGCCAAGCGCTTCGATACGATGAATTCTCTATTCGCGCAGGCCTTCGCGGTATTATTAATACCATGCGTCATTTAGGCATGCTGAATAAAAGTCGTAGTAAGGGTCATAGTATTGAACGTTTTATTGCCCGCCAAAGTGGCTGGATACGGGCCACAGAAAGTGGCTTTGTAACCCACTTGGCGCAATTAGGCGATCACGTAAACAAGGGAGATAAACTGGCGACTATTGCCGACCCCTTTGGCGGCTATTTAGCCAGTATCGAAAGTCCGGCTGAAGGTGTGGTAGTGGGCAAGCAAAATATTCCCCTTACCCAAGAAGGCGAAGCGGTGTATCACATAGCCTATTTCTCACAACCCGATACAGTGGCAGAACATGTTGAGTTATTACAGGACAATCTGCTACCAGGTGAAACGGAGTATACTTGATTGAAGGTAAATAAATGACACATAAAAAAGTAGTGGGTGTGGTTGAGTTATGCGACCTTCCTGCATTTACGATTACCGACTTAAATGTTCGGGTAGATACCGGAGCAGCTACCTCTTCTTTACATGTAGATAATATTGAAGAGTTTGAAGTAGATGACGAACTTTGGATCCGTTTCGATATACACCCTGACATTCATAATGTTGATCGCGTAGTTAAGAGAGAAGTAAAAGTCGAAGGAAAAAAGCGAGTTAAAAGCTCTACTGCTACCAGAGAGAAGCGCTATGTAATAATTACGCCTATAGTTATGGATAGTGTGCAGTGGGATATTCAGTTAACCCTAACCGACCGCTCTGAAATGACATACTTAATGCTACTTGGCAGAGAGGCCATGAGTGGTCATTTCTTGGTTGACCCCGAGCACGATTTTTTACTAACTGGAAAGGACTGATAGCAGAAACAATGATAAGTAAAATGGATAGCCGAAGCATACTCGTGTTGTTATCTTTATTAGTCAGTGCGCTATACGCCCCTTTGAATGTAGCTGGAGAGTCATTATTCTCTCCTGCTACACCTCAACATAGTAAAAATACGTTTTACCAAAATTCAGATCTTATTAGCGCCCCCAAAATGGAAGCACCACCTTCAGATGTTTCGGCGATAGAAGCTTTGGCGATAAAGCCTTTGGCGAAAGCTTCTGGGGTTAACGGCTTGTCTTTAGACACCTCGGCTCAAAAAACACTCCCCCATAAAACCTTCCGACTTCCCAATGTTCACCCAGGTAGAGATCCTGTTTACGCTTATGCTAAAACACTTCTAGCAAAAGCGCTGACTGTGACACAAGGCAAATACGGCACTTTTGATTTGCAAGTAAGCCATCAAGAAGCAGCGCAAGAGCGGCAACTTAGAAGCCTTGAACATGATATGTTAGATATTACTTGGAGCGTTTCTTCTGCCGATAGAGAAAAACAGCACCGGGCTGTTCCGATCCCCATAATGGCCGGTTTGTTTGGCAAGCGAATTATGATTATTAGGGCCAACGACAACCGTTTTGATGAGCCCTTGTCACTCGAAAAGCTAAAATTAATGAGGGCAGTACAAGGTTACGATTGGCCCGACACGCGTATTTTTAGGCATAATAAAATCCCAGTATTGGAAACCACATACAAAGCTTCATTTCGAATTGTTTCAGAAGGGTTTGCGGACATGTTTCCCCGCAGTGTGATGGAAATACAACATGAGTTAGAAAATCAACCAGCAGATAGTGAGCTAAAGATTGAACCCAATCTATTGATATCCTACCCAAGCCCGTTGTTTTATTTTGTTGCATCGGATCAAGAGGGATTAGCCAACCGAATTGCTGAAGGCTTAACTATTTTACTTGAATCGGGGGAGTTTCAGAAAATCTTAATGTCCCAGCCTGTTTATGAAGAAAGTATGTCATTAATGCGTGGACGAACAATTGTTGAACTTAACAATCCACTCTTAAGTGAGCATAGTAAAGTAGCATTAAGCCGCTACCTTACTTATTTCAAACTAGATGCACTTACTGGTGACTCAGAACCATTTAAAGAGAACTAATGATCACTTGTAGCGGGCGGCTCTAGCTCTAACTGCGACGCTATTAATACTGCTTGAGTACGGTTGTTTATCCCCAGCTTTTTGAATATAGCCGTAACATGCGCCTTCACGGTGGCTTCTGCAATATCCAAGTTATAGCCGATTTGCTTATTCAGCAATCCATCACGCATAAAACACAATACTTTGTATTGAGAGGGCGTTAGCGAAGCCACATTATCTGCAAGCTCAGAAAACTCCTCGTCAATTTCGTCCACACTGTCGCTCAAATTAGGTGGCAGCCATACATCCCC
The DNA here is from genome assembly GCF_030547075.1 of Alteromonas sp. 1_MG-2023. Classification (GTDB taxonomy): domain Bacteria; phylum Pseudomonadota; class Gammaproteobacteria; order Enterobacterales; family Alteromonadaceae; genus Alteromonas. Next base: position 127,828 of record NZ_JAUOQH010000013.1, read on the forward strand.
ATCTAAAATTGCCTGAACTGCATTCGCGATATCACCAGAACTGGCGGTTTTAGGTATAAAACCTAAAGCGCCTGCGCTCATGATCTTGGAAATTAGCTGCGTATCTTCAGTGCCAGACACCACTGCCACCGGCACATCAGGAAATAGCTTACGAATGTGAATTAACCCGAAAAGGTCATTGCTACCAGGCATGTGCAAATCAAGCAGCAACAAGTCGATATCCTCACTATTGAGGATATCGACTGTAGATGTTAAATCGCCCGCTTCAGTTAACGTCAGCGCTGGTAAAGACAATGACAAAGCGCCTCTTAAGGCATCCCGATACAACGGATGATCATCGGCAATCAACAGGGTTGTCATTGCATTATCCTTTATGATTTGTTCAATCGCTCCTCAATGAGTGTATCAACAACTGACGGATCCGCCAATGTAGATATATCACCAAGTTGCTCATGTTCGTTCGCCGCAATTTTACGCAAAATACGTCGCATAATCTTACCGGAACGAGTTTTAGGTAAGCCTGTCGACCATTGAATTTTATCCGGCGTCGCAATGGGGCTTAGCTCTTGTCTAACCCAATTTCTAAGCTCTGTGGTAAGCGCATCATTCACCTCTACACCATCGATAGGTGAAACATAAACATAGATACCCTGCCCTTTAATATCGTGAGGGAAACCAACAACTGCAGCCTCAGCCACTTTAGGGTGAGCCACTAACGCACTTTCAATTTCAGCAGTTCCCAAGCGATGGCCTGATACGTTTAATACGTCGTCCACCCGCCCTGTGATCCAGTAGTAACCGTCTTCATCACGTCTTGCCCCATCACCCGTGAAGTACACGCCTTTGTACGCACTGAAGTAGGTGCTGATGAAACGTTGATGATCGCCATATACGGTTCTAGCTTGGCTTGGCCAGCTATCTTTAATCACCAAGTTACCTTCAGCGGCACCTTCTAGTTCGTTGCCTTCAGCATCAAAAAGCGCGGGCTGAATTCCAAAGAATGGACGGGTGGCAGAACCCGGCTTCAATGCCGTAGCACCAGGTAAAGGCGTAATCATGTGACCGCCAGTTTCTGTTTGCCACCACGTATCCATGATAGGGCAACGGCCTTGACCAATTACACGGTGATACCATTCCCACGCTTCAGGATTAATAGGCTCACCCACGGTTCCAAGTAAGCGCAACGATGATAGGTCACAGCCTTCTGCAGGCTTGTCACCATGGGCCATAAGGGCACGAATGGCGGTAGGTGCTGTATAAAGGCTGTTCACCTTATATTTCTCTACCACCTGCGCGATGCGTCGCACATCAGGATAAGTAGGAACGCCTTCGAAAAACACCTGCGATGCGCCATTGATCATTGGGCCATACACCATGTAGCTATGCCCTGTAATCCAACCTACATCGGCAGTACACCAGTAGATATCATCTTCTTGATAATCGAAAGCATATTTAAAGGTCATGGCGGTATAAAGCAAGTAACCACCGGTAGTATGCACCACACCCTTCGGGGTACCAGTTGAACCAGAGGTATATAAAATAAACAGCGGGTCTTCCGCATTCATCACTTCCGGCTCACATTCAGTGGCGCAGTCAGCAACCAACTCGTCCCACCACACATCGTGGTTGTCGTTCCAAGCAACATCTTCGCCTGTCACTTTTTTCACGATGACGTGAGTAATTGAAGGACACGCATTATTCGTTAATGCCTTGTCTACATTCGCTTTTAATGGAACAGAACGACCAGCGCGGCGGCCTTCATCGGAGGTAATAACCACCTTTGCATCACTGTCGTTAATGCGATCAGCAATAGCATTAGGCGAGAAACCACCAAAAATAACTGAGTGAATAGCGCCAATTCGAGCGCACGCTAACATGGCGTAGGCAGCGTCGGGCACCATAGGCATATAAATAGCTACTCTATCGCCTTTCGTCACACCAAGAGATTTAAGTGCGTTGGCTAATTTACATACTTCATCATGCACTTCTTGGAAGGTAATATCTTGGCTGTTTTCAGGCGAGTCACCTTCCCAGTGAATGGCCACTTTATCGGCGTTAGTTGCGAGATGGCGATCGATGCAGTTGTAGCTTGCATTCAACTCACCATCTTCAAACCACTTTATCGACACATCGTTATCACCAAAATGGGTATTCTTCACTTTGGTCGGTTTCTTGAACCATTCTAAAGAGCTTGCGTGTTCAGCCCAAAAAGCCTCAGGGTGCGCAACAGAGTTAGCATACATCTCAGCGTACTGAGCATCCGTTAAATGGGTTGTACTTTTAATCGCGTCAGGTACAGAGAAAACCTTACTGGCAGTCATAAAAAATTGCCTCCAATATCAATAATGTGAAATGCTTTTATAGACTAAACACTGTAATGATTAGACTATAAAGTAAAATGAGACTTTGGTCTTACGAATAATGGACTTTAGTCTTAGGAATTCAACTCTTCGCATAATACGACTATAGTCTTATGCGACCATTCGCTTATTCCAATTTGCATCAATGTCGGCAAATCTATGAAAGTTAACTTTGAATTTACATTTATTTAACCACATATTAGGGCAAATAAAATGAAAGCCACAATAAAAAACTCGATGCTAGCGGTTTCGTTAGCACTTGCAGCGACTAATGCAACACTTGCTAGCGCCGCAGCCATAGGCGACACCAGTGTTAAATTTACTGGCTATATAAAAGCCGATGCTATGGTTAGCAACTACTCAGAAGGCACCCTAGGGTCCGGTAGTATTGGACGAGATTTTTACATCCCTTCACTTACCCCTGTATCGGGGGGCGATGAAGGCACCCAATTCGATTCACATATTCGCCAGTCTCGATTTAGGTTCAGCACGAACACACCCACAGCAGAAGGCGATGAGATAAAAGGTGTGCTGGAATTAGACTTTATTGTCACCAGCGGTGGCGATGAACGTATTAGTAACTCATATACGCCCCGTGTTCGACATGCCTACATTCAATATAAAGAGTGGTTAGTTGGCCAAACTTGGACCACATTTATGGATGTGGGTTCACTTCCCGAGTCGCTAGACTTCATCGGTGTTACCGATGGTATTTCATTTGGCAGACAAGTGATGGTGCGATACACCAATGGAGGCTTGCAGTTAGCCTTAGAAAATCCTGAAACCACAGTTACACCTAATGGTGGTGGTAGCCGCATTGTGGCTGACGATAACGCGGTTCCTGACTTTGTAGCAGCCTATACGAGTAACCAGGATTGGGGCTACGTGAAAATTGCAGGCCTAGTGCGCCAACTTTCTTATGATGACGGAAGCGGCATAGATGCCGATGAGACCAGTTATGGGGTAGCGTTGTCAGGAAAGTATAAACTATCGAACGGTGACGATATTCGCTTCATGGTGAATACAGGTCAAGGCTTAGGAAGATATACCGCATTGAATGCTTCAAATGGTGCAGTGATAACCGCTGATGGTGATTTAGAAGCCATAGATTCAACGGGCTACGCCATTGCTTACCGTCATCTTTGGAACGACAGAATGCGAAGCAGCTTTATGTTCTCAGCATTAGATATCGATAACGACACAACCCTTACCGGCCTTAGTGTGACCGAAAGTAGCTATAGTGCTCGTGCGAATTTGCTGTATTCCCCCACCAAAGCCCTGACCTTCGGCGCGGAGTATGCATTTGCACATCGCGAAATTGAAGAAGGATTGGAAGGTGACATGAACCGTCTACAGGTTTCTGCAAAATACGCGTTCTAGTGTATATCTGCCAAACTTTATATTAATTGCGGCCTAAATGCGACGTAGTTTCCCGGGTAATTGGGTGAACCCCACTACCCGGGCTTTTTAATGTCGAATGCGCTTTAGTTTGATAGGCTTTTCGGGAAAAAGGCTAACTATCTAAACCGATATAAATATGATGCCTAGCGGCATACAGAAAAATAACCCACCGATATAAGCGACACCGTAAAACTTTTTCTCGGCCACAATTACCGATAGTTTGTAAGACAAATCTAACGGTATGTTGCGTAACATAGGCGTACCGTAAATTAACGCTACGCTAAAAACGTTATACAGCAAATGCACAATGGCAATTTGTAATGCAACACCTGCATTCACACCCACCACACCCAGCGCCGCAATTAACGCGGTAATGCAGGTGCCAACATTTGCGCCAAGGGTAAACGGATAAATATCTTTTGCTTTTAATATTCCGCTGCCCACCAATGGCACCACCAGCGAAGTGGTGGTAGAAGAAGACTGCACTAACACTGTCATTAGCGCGCCTGATGAAATTCCCGAAATAGGCCCCTTTCCGATACTTTTATGCAAAATATCTTTTGCCTTACCCACCATGAGAGATTTCATAATTTTCCCCATGTAGGTAATTGAAGTAACAATAAGCCCAATACCAAGGATGATTTTAGCGATACCGGGGTAGACAGAAGGTAAACCGCTTACCATGCCTGTTACGATATTAAGCGCAGGTTGGGTGATTGCCTTAATTGGATTAAACCCATCAATCCCCATTGTGCCCCCCGCATTTAGCATAGATACAACAAACGCACTGGTGTGTTCTAAAATGCCAAACGCCATTTCAAGAGGCAGGAATATAAACACTGACATCACGTTAAAAAAGTCGTGAATAGTGGCGGCGTTAAATGCCCGTTGGAATTCATCCTTTCTGGCGACATGCCCAAGGCTAACTAACGTATTGGTGATGCTGGTACCAATATTCGCTCCCATCATCATAGGCACGGCAATGGTAATGGGTAAGCCACCCGCTACCATGCCGACAATAATAGAGGTGACCGTACTTGAAGATTGAATGAGCGCGGTAGCCACCATGCCAATAATCAACCCCATGATGGGGTTACTAGCAAACGTGAATAGTGTTTTAGCTTGATCGCCTGCGGCAAGTTTGAAGCCGCTTCCTATCATGCTGACGGCCAACAACATTAAATACACTAGGCCAATAAGCAGTAGCCAACGGCGCCAGTTACCATGCTGGGTTTCGGTTTCACAAACAAGAGGCGAATCTGATAGAGACATAGGAAATGACAGTCAATAAATAACAGTGAATTCATACTATGACGAAGTTGTGACAGATAAATGACCAACGTCGACAGTATAAAATCACCGCAATTTATAACCTTACTGCAATTCTTGGGTAAGACAGGCTGTGTTTAGGGCTGGCACCAAGTCGTTATGACTTGGCCCGTAATATTAGAAACTTTCGCTCTAACGTTTACACCTTTTGTTACCAGTATCTAATAACCTAGCGGATGGCAGCGAACCACCTCACCTATTTGCTTCAATGTGCTTTCATCAAGGTTAAGTGAAAACGCAGATAAGTTTTCAGCCAACTGATTAGTGGTAGTAGCGCCAATAATGGTAGAAGTCACACCTGGCACTTGTTTACACCATGCTAAAGCCAATTGCGACGGGGTAATCTTTGCTCGCTTGGCAATTTCAACATAACGAGCGGTGGCTTCACGAGCGGGCTCTTTGTCTCTGAATAATCCTTGGCGCTGAACCAGTGTCCATCTAGAACCTTTGGGTCTATCTCCGTTCATGTACTTACCACTTAGCATACCTGTAGCAAGCGGCGACCAAGGTAGGTAGGCAATGTTCTCAAGCGCGCACATTTCGATAAGATACGGCCAGTCTTTCAAATGCAGTAAGCTAAACTCGTTTTGAATGGAAACCGGTTGAGGAATATTCATCTCTTTGCACAAGGTCAAAAAGGTGTGGATACCCCAAGGTGTGTCATCAGATAATCCCCAATGGCGAATTTTGCCAGAGTCTAAAGCCTTTTTAATACCGGTTAAAATATCTCGCATACCATCAATTTCTTGCTGTTTATTGATTTTGGTAGGGTTAGTGCGATCAGGCCAATGCTTGCCAAAGTGCGGAGTAACGCGATTAGGCCAATGCAACTGATAGACATCAACGTAATCGGTATTTAAGCGACTCAACGAATCGTTCAACGCAGATTCAACAGCGCTTGCCGTAATAGGCCCGCCTTCTCTGATGTAGCTTAATCCGCTTCCTGCAACTTTTGTCATGATAACAAGAGAGTCTCGGGCCGCTTGGTTTCTTGATAACCAGTTCCCTAAAATACGCTCTGTGTCGCCATAAGTTTTGTCGTTAGGCGGTACAGGGTACATTTCGGCGGTATCGATAAAATTTACACCATGACTAATTGCCATTGCTAACTGCTCATCCGCGTCTTGTTGAGTATTTTGAATACCCCAAGTCATGGTTCCAAGGCAAATATCCGATACCGATAAGTCGCTACCGCCTAATTTGTTAAATTGCATATCTAGTTTCACCTACCTTCAACGTGTCTTTGATTTTCTCTGCTGTTGAGCTAGTTCTGCTTCCACAACAGCGAGTCGTTCTTCAATTGCTTGACGAGACTCTACCATTTCATTGGCAAGTTCAGCCAACGATTTGAACTCAGCAAAACCGAGTTTCCTCGGATCCATTCGCTGATATTGGCGCTTACACCGGTAGAAAAACATCACAAAATTAGAAAAAGCACGATGAAATGTGGCAAAGCTCTTCACCAACAACAGAATTAATAACACCGAGGTCAGCACAGCAATACTAATACTGTACACTTTCACCTTGTGTTCTTGATGTTGAATAACAGGCTGCAACGCTTGGTCGATATGTGTCAATTGCTGCTCAACGTAATGTGCCTGCTGACGAAAACGGCCCATCAAACCTTCATTATGTGAAAGACCTAAGTCTTGTTGTGCAATAGTGAGTGAAGTTAACACCTCGCGATAAAATCCGAGGCGCATTTCAACCTGCTCATATTCAACCCCGCTATGGCCTGCAGCCTTATAGTCTTCGGTTAAACGTTCTATGTTTTGCAGCGCATTTGAGGCATAAGAGTTATTATTAGTTAACTGGAAGTCTCGAATGGCTAGTCTTATTTCATCTAATTGAACTAAGGCGTTTGAGCCTTCGGCAAAGTATGCTTGATTCAACAGCCTGCTTTCAATTTCAACCATTTGCCCAAGTAATCCAGAGGTCGGCGTAAGACCCAACTTTGTTTGTAACCCAACCAGTTGTTGAAATAATTGATGATACTTTTCCAATCCTTCTTCCAAGCTTCCTACCTGCGACATTGGTATTTCGTAATCGCTGATTAGTGGCGAAAGCTGGTCTAAGCGTGCACTAAAACTCTCTGAGCGCTCAACAAATAATTGAAAGTATTCTTGCTCATGGCGCATGAGGAAATCTTTTTCATGACGCCGCATTTGCAGTAAATCTTGCCCCATTCGAAGCAATAAATCCCGCTGCTGATTTAATTCAATCAGCCGCTGCGTGAAATAGTGTTGGCTGACAACCAGCATTCCCATTCCGATAACGCAGACCAGTGTCATTAACACTAGCCTAGATTTTATAGAGTCAAACTTCATTATTAATAACGCTCCTGAAAAAATGTCTCATAAGATGCCTCCCGCGAGAGAGCTGTACAAGAAACTACGCAAGAAAACTGCGCCTACCGAGATCATGTATTTTGAAGATAGTCTAAAACCCGCTATATAGCCTGAATCTTAAAATCCGTTTTGCACTTATTGGCACTAAGTAACCATCACTGAATTCAACGGCTCGCACATATAGGGTGAAACCCCTATGTTCGAACAAAAAACAAACGGACATTATAAGGGCGCACCTTGCTGCAAAAGGATACCTGAAGAAGATGACAGTCTTTATTACGGTTTATATCCACACTAACGCAGCTTAATATTGGAGAGAATAATGAAAAAGTTTGCCCTATCGACCTTAGCTGCGGCCATGCTCGCAAGCCCAGCGGCACACACTCTTGCTGACGCATACATTGGCGATCAGCTTACAGAAGCACTTTCAGTATTGGATGCAACTGACACCTTAACTACTGTCGTGGGCGTACTACAAAAAAAGGGGCATAAGCCCCATCTGATTTATTCGTATTGCCTGTTGATTGGCTTATTTATTTTCCAACATATTCCATTATTCATTTACCTGCTCTTCCAACTTAGCGTTTGACTCATTCAGCGATTTGGCCAAATTGTAATTGCCTTGCGACAATGCAATATCCGCTACTGAGTTACCTGCTAAATCTTTATGCTGTGGGTTAGCGCCTTTCTCAATTAGCTCACTCACTAAAGACTGCCTGTCGAACAAACTGGCAAACATTAAAGCAGTTTGCCCCTGAGAGTTGGTTTCATCAATATTGCACTCGGCAAACATGAGTTTTCTTGCCACACTCAAATGCCCTTTGAAGATAGCGCCCATTAATGCAGTATTACCTTTATTATCTTCTTGGCATGCATTAATACTGTCTTTGCCAAGTAAATATGAAACCGCATCATTATGACCATGGTAAGCCGCTAAAATAAGGGCGGTATAACCTTTCTCATCAGCTACGTTCCCATCAAGACCCGCCTGATAAAAGGCTTGAAGCAATTCAACATTTCCCTCGCGGGCAGCGTCGAAATAGCGTGCTTTAAGGTCATCAACACTAGTTTGTGCATGACATAGGCTCACACTCAGCAGTAAAGTAAAAACCAGTAGTGTGCGTTTAACGATGTGCATTGTGGGGCTCCTATTGTTGACGTTGGTAATGATAGATATGAGTAGTTGATATGATAAAAGGCTACTAGGTAAATCGGGTTGTTCAAACGAAGTCTTTGATAATTTTTGATAACTAAAACTGCCCTACCTAAATCGGTAGGGCGAGTTCGTAGTTAGTGTTACTTATTGCATAAGAGCAGTTAAGCTTTCCGCTACTTTCTTAGCTTTTGCAGCGCGGGCTGCTTGCTCGTCCATTAAGGCTTTTGCTTCTGCACGTACTTGCGAGATAGAAACCTTGGCTAGCTTAGCGACGCCAGTACCATATTCTTTATCAGCGTTGTACATGAAAGCACTGATGATAACGCGAATCTCTTCTTCAGGTACCGATGCCAATGCACCACCCATGTTGTTGATTAAGTTCTTACGGCCTTGTTTATCAAGGTTGCGGTAAAACTCACCCGCTTGTTTGAAGTTCTGTTCCTTGTAGAAAGGAATTTGCTGTGTCATACCTGCAAGCGGTTTGCTTGAGTAACGGTATGCTGGATCTTCATTCAAGTCTAAGCGACGGCTAGGCTGGTAGTTAACATCACGGTTAGATGATGTAGTACGAAGCTGACCATGTTGCTCGTGGTTGTTAATCTCAACATTTTTAGGCGCATTAATTGGAATACGGTAAGCGTTAACACCTAAACGGTAGCGCTGGGTATCAGCATACGAGAACAAACGACCTTGTAGCATTCTGTCTTCTGACGGCTCGATACCAGGAATTAAGTTGCTTGGTGCAAATGCAGCTTGCTCAGTTTCTTCAAAGAAGTTGTCAGGTACACGGTTTAGCACCATACGACCAATTTTACGTGAAGACACTAATTTCTCAGGCCAGATCTTAGTCGTATCTAACGGGTTGAAATCAAAGTCGTCCAACTGCTCAGGCTCAAGTTCTTGTAAATACAAATCCCATGAAGCGGTTTCGCCTTTCTCACCAATGCGAGTGTAAACGTCAGTGGTGTGTGGCTGGAAATCCATACCTTGTTGTTTCATTGCTTCTTCAGCAGTGAAGTTTTTAATAGGTTGGTTCGCTTTCCACGTGAATTTTACGTATTTAACGTTGCCTTCATCGTCAACAAATTTGAAAGCGTGAACACCTGAACCATCCATATTTAGGTAGCTTGCAGGCGTACCATAGTCAGAGAACAACATGGTTAATGTGTGTGTAGATTCTGGAACATGCGAGAAGAAGTCGAATACACGCTTTGCATCTTGCTTGTTCGTTACCGGAGATGGTTTAAATGCGTGAACCATATCTGGGAATTTAATTGCATCACGGATAAAGAACACAGGGAAATTGTTACCAACTAAATCCCAGTTTCCTTGCTCGGTGTAAAACTTCACAGCGAAACCACGGGGGTCGCGAAGCGTTTCAGGCGAAAGGTGACCGTGTACTACCGATGAAAAACGTGCAAACACTTCCGTTTTCTTGCCTTTACCTTGGAAAGGTGCAGCTACGGTATCATCAGATAAATCTTCGTAGTTTTCATAGTAACCATGAATACCAACACCACGGGCGTGAACTACACGCTCTGGAATACGCTCACGGTCAAATGCCGCTAGCTTTTCAATTAGGTGAGAGTCTTGTAAAAGCACAGGACCCCATGGGCCAGCAGTTTGAGAGTTTTGATTGTCTCCAACTGGTGCGCCGTTTTGACGAGTAAGGGTATCTGCTTGAGCACTTAAGCCCATGCTTAACATACCTACGGTTACACAACTTATAATACTACGGGTAAACGATCGTTTCATTTATGCTGCTCCTGAAATACGAGTTTTAGTGGTCGGGTTTTTCTGAGCGACACAAATTTGGTCGCCATAATAGTTATTCGCATAGTTGCAAACCGATTGCGCTGGTTTAGCAACGAATTTGTGCGGTGTAAGTTTTCTTAGAATTGTGCTCACAACTGCTCTCCTTGTTAGATGCGAGGATTATTACCGTTCTACGGAAACTATTAAAATGACATAAACTGATTAAGTTAATTGAATTTATAGATGTGACTAAAGAATAGAAAAATGATTGAGATTTTAGATTGCTAAAACTGGGGGGTGATTAGCCTCTAATTTGATAAGCAGATTAGAGTAATGGGGCTTAGACTTATGGTTCGGTAGATTAGTAATGATTAAAGTTGTTTGCCTGTAATAACATTTTATTAAGGCGAGCATACGAGCTTATTAACTAGAAAGCGGCAATGCTCTTTATCGACTTCTCTTTACTCGGTTCACAATGAAGTGAACAATCGAGCAAAGAGAAATGAAAACACATAGCCGATGAATTAATCAATTAGAATGCTGGTTAGAGCGCCATCCAAGGGCCTGTAATAGCCAATGTCTTACTAGGAGAATACATATTCACGAATAACACGCTGCCATCGTTCGTGAAGCAAGCGCCGGCAAGCTCAGTTTGCGCGTGAAGCTTAGCAACGTTATAAATATCACCCTCTGGCGTTACACCTCGTAGGTGGTTATCTACTAAATCGGTGTACTGATCTTCACATACAATTAAATGGCCATTAGGGCTAACTGTTAGATTATCGCCAAAGTTAAATAAGCTAGCATCATCACTTTCAACGAATAATTGCAACCTGCCACCTAAAGCCTCAGGCTTTGAAGCAGAATCGGCTTTAGCGCCTTGTAGTTGAGAGCTTTGTGATTGAGAGCTTTGTGGCTGATAACGCATTATCTGACCTAATTGCTTAGCTCCGCCGTTGGTACAACAAAAATAAAGCTCATTGTTACCCCAATGCAGACCTTCACCACGAGCAAACAGTGTTGCCCCTGCTTGGTAACCTTGAACGCGCAAGTCATCGTTAGGGCTTTCTGGCGTATGTAAATCAACCCAATCTACATTTAACCATTCCCCAAGATTCATACGCGCTTTATCCCAATTACGAGAATCGAACTGAGGCACATCTTGTATACGCAAAGCCTGCAACTTACCGCCTTTATCTAGTTGCCCTTTAACATTAGGAATAAAGCGGTAAAACAAGCTATCGCCTCTGTCTTCCGTTAAGTAAACAATACCGGTTTCTGGATCTACGCAGGCCGCTTCATGGTTAAATCGCCCCATTTCTTTAAGCGGTTTAGCTGCAACTAACTTATCGGCATCAGCAGGTACTTCAAAGATATAACCGTGCTCTTTAGCAATAACACCGTTAGGCTTATCAACGGATTCCTCGCAAGTTAACCACGTACCCCAAGGCGTAATGCCACCAGCACAATTACGAATAGTACCGACTAAGCTAACAAACTCTTTTTCAACAACCTTGGTATCAAGATTATAAACCAGCGTTGTGGTGCCACCTGGTAGCGCAACACCGTTTTCAAATTTATCGTAAGCTAAATCAGTAGTATGAGCTTGAATAGATTCCGGCTGAATAGATAAGTGAGCGGCCTGTAATTCATGATTACGTATTAAGGCAACCTTATTATTACCTAGCGCGAAGCACCCCATACCATCAGCACGATCGGGAACATGCAACCCATCACTCATGGCGTCACCCAGTTCAGAAATAACCTGGTAACTAAAACCCTGAGGTAAATCGAGAAGTTTCTTAGGATCAGGCACCAGTGGCCCATAACCTTTGGTTGTTGGTGTTAACACACCCGCACTCGCCTTACCCAGCGCACTTGATGCCAACCCAGCAAATGCCAAGGTACCCGCCCCTTTAAAAAACTGCCTTCTATTAATCATTATTATTTCTCTTTTGTACTGATACTTACGCACTTGATTAACGTGTACCCAATTAAACCAAATACTGTCTACATCTATCATCACACACTATTGTTACACTATAACATTTATAAGCTATTCACTATGCCAAATACCTTTGTTTTTATGTAAGCCACCGCCCCTGCTAAATCGAAACAGTTAAACCAAAGCACTTGCAGCGGTCTATGTAATTTAAAGTAAAGCACAGCAAAGTTAGCCTTTGCTAGCAAATAAAAACTAAGCAGTAGACTTAGTAATAAGAGATGGGTTCAGAATGTTATGGACAAAGTGAGCCAACCTTCTGAGTTCACATTAGGTTTCGTATCAAGCTTTCCATTGTTGAGTAAGGTTTACTGCGTCTAGGTAACTATCCAGAAAATGAATGCCGTGGCAGAGGCACCATGGATGGATTCTCTCCGAACCTTTTACTTTTCCGACAAACAGTCTGGTCGGTTGAAAGAGGCGGTAGTAGAAGCTCACGTGGGCTTCTACTGCCGACTATTATTAATATTCAACGGTGAGCCTTAATCGTCTGTTAAGGAAGGGCTTTGTGCGCCTCGGAAACTCTCTACAGCATGGATGCTGTAGCCAAGGCCCCATGGATGGGGTTACGCGGTTCCTTCTACTCTATCAATAAACAGTCTGGTTTGGTGACAGAGGCGGTAGTGGAAGCCCATGTGAAACCCTCAGCAGCATGGATGCTGCTGCGGAGGCTCCATGGATGGATTCACGCTGCACTACCTCATGGTACACGTCAGCGTTTATAAGAGAGGAAGACGCCCCCATCAGAAACCTTCCACAGCATGGATGCTGTGGCAGAGGCCCCATGGACGGGTTTACGCCGTGTTTTTGATGGGGGCGACTCCCTCTCAAAACATAAACGCAAGACACAAAAAAGGCGCTCTAATGAGCGCCTTTCTTT